>JABHEG010000066.1 GCA_018676675.1 Lentisphaerota bacterium | reverse complement strand
CTCGGAAAGCGGGCAGTGGACTGTCTCGAAAGACACGCGCTGCCCTGCGCAAAAGACCGGCTCCAATCGAGATCGCGCTGCACATCCTCAAGAACACCGCTTGATCCAACCGAATTCTGCGCTCAAAGCCAGAAATGGCATCTCTTGCCGCTTGGCATATTCGCTGAGTGTCAAAAAGGGGGACGACGTTAGTATTCCTTAGTGATGCGGCAACGAACAGGCCGATGGCTTTCTCCGTCTCGCCAACATCGATGTATGCATCGGTCAGCATTTTCGTCGCTTCATTTGCGATGAGTTCGTCATCGCTGGTTGAAAGCTGAATCAACAGGGGGATGGCAGCACGCGTGTCGTCTTGCTCCAACCGCATGAGGGCTTCATATTTCCTGGCACGTTCTTCCTCGAGATCGTCGAAGATTGGGGTGTTTAGAATACTCGCTTCCCGACCCTCAACTGCTGCCAGGAGGTCAAGAGAGAGAGACGGACCAATCGCAGCTCTGCAAGATTGTAGATAGGGACCGCGGAGCGATTCCGGAAGGTAGAGTGCTTTGCGCGGTGTGTTGACTGCAGAGTACGCTGCGGACAAGGTTGCCAGGTGTGAATCCGTACTCCGGTCGATGTAGATGCTCTCACGGGAAATGAGAAAATGGAGCTCCCGGAACCACGAAATTTCGCGGTACGTGTGGCAGATCGTGAGAAGTCTGGACAGAGCCTTGAGATAGCCTGCCCCTTTCGAAAGGACATCAACAAGATCGGAATGCAATTCACCCATGAACCCTTCATAGGGATTCGTCTGAGTCCTGACCGCTGCCTTGGCGATCACCTCAAATTCCGTGCAACTTGGGGGAGCGGGGGCACGGCGCCTTGCGGCGTTGCAGACATCAGCGTAGTGGCCTGCACTATAGGAGTCGACGATGTGGAAGGCCGGTCCTGCATGGCGCCAAGGTCTCTTGATGCCGTAACATGACGCAAGCCCGTCGGTGATGTTGTCTGCGATTTCGCCGGCAAGCCGGGTAATGGCATCCTGTGCGATTTCTCGCATTTGCTCTTCTTCGGATCCAAGTGCGTGTGAGCACAAATCAAGCAAGGCTTTGTAGGCATCAACGATGGAGGCGTTCTTCTCGAAGTTCAGGACATTCTCGAAATCGACCCTATAGCCAAATGCGAAATCCCGTGGTACCAATTTGTAGATAAGAATATCTCTCAACTCGCCATGGAAGCTGCGGAGAACCTGCTTACGCAGCGAGACGCTGCTCGAGATGAACATGGAGCTGTCATCTGCTCTGTTCATGACATTCCTTGCAATCACCTGGAAAAGGCCGGAATCTGGGCAGTCGTTTAGAGCGCTGCTCAGGAATGCTTGGGCAGCGTCGTGGAGGTTCCCCGCCTTGCACACAGCTCCGCGTACACCTATCGACCAGATTGATAGGCCACACACTGCATCGATTTCATCAAGAAGCGCCATGCTCTTTGCATGTCGTTCACGCAGGATGGCAGCCGTTAGACGGTCTTCAAGAGAGCAGAATGTGCTGAGCTTGTCTTTGTGATGGAGGAGAAGACCAACAATCCAGCCGGCGCTGGATGCCATGTCGGTATGGGGAGCGACGTTGCCATAGACGTTCTTTACGTCACCTTTTGCTGTCAGGTTGATGAGAGGGTCAAAGAACGGGTGCCTAAGAACTCGAGGCACGTTTGCGCGGATGGCACCGGGAGAGAGGCGGGTGAAATAGGCAGCCCTGACCCGTTGGGCACCACCTGGTACGCTAAGGATCTTGGATATGTCTGATTGCCGCCGGTGCTTGCCCTTCCTTGGTTTTTTTCTGCTGTGTACACTCGATTTGTGTCGTTTCTTATTAGCCATCAAGCACTTCTTCCATGTGTTTCCTGATGCCACCTTTGAGAGGGGGCGCACTTGCTGACACAGTCGTCCAGTGGCTCTCCCCTCCAAACCGGTGGCCTCCCTGGTGGCCCATACCACATTCCCGGCCTGAGTCGCAGGCGGATGAACAGGCTCCCTTCTCGGAATGACGCTCACATCCCTCGGTCGGGCAGCACATCCGCCCTTCAGTTGGCAGGTCGCCAAAGGCGCTCGTCCTGTGGTCTTCAAGGGCATGCCCACAGACATCGCAGGCACTACCTCTCTTCTCAATTCGTCGTTCCTCAGGCAACGTGGCATCTTCTCTCTTCGTACATGCAGTGATGGCACAGCACACCAGTGTGACGACGATCGTCTCTCCTATGATTCACGCAGCCAACAAGTGACTCTGCAGTTTTGGACATCTCCCCGTCGGGGAGGGGGTGAGTTCGTGTCATTGACGGCGGATCTCCTTGTCCCCATGCACATATAGCACCGTAGGCTGGGCCTGGCAAGCGGGTCTTGGTCTGACCACGGTGCTGCAAATATCCTACAGGAATGACAGCCAATATGGGGGTGGTGCTATGATAGAGATCTCAGACGGACTTGAGGCGAAGCGCGACGCGTGGATGTAGAGAGAGGGGGGCGTAGGCCCTGGAATTAGCGTTCCCGGCTGATTGCGTAAAGCATCACCAATCGGGATGTCTCTGGAGTGCAGATCCCAAAGCCTGCCTCTATGCGCCATTTGCCCCTTTATCCACATTGCCCTATCTTCACGCCCGTGATTGGCGAGTGAATCCCTATACTTGACAGACCAAATCTGGAGCTGTTTCGGTGAATCTGCGTACGGTTGGCATTCTTGCCTGTGTCATTGCTTTTGTGGGTTGTTCTCACCAGCAGTCTTTTGGCGACGCCCCGGTTGTGGCGCACTGGACGTTCGACGGCGACCTTCGGGACGCGTCGGAATGGGGCCGCGATATCGCCGCAAAGGGGGTGCGCTTCGTTCCCGGGCACCGCGGACAGGCATTGCAGGTTGACAGCGAATATGTGGAAGTTCCGGGCCTCCCGGAGCTGGAACTGACACCGGGTTTGCGCCTCGACTTCTGGATCACGTTCGCGAAGCAACCGAGAGGATACCAGTACATAATCCGCAAGGATGGCGAGTACATGCTGCGCGTCGATCCCGTTTCGGAAGGAGGCCGATTTTCCTTTTTCGTGAATCTGGGCGGGTCCTGGGAGCCGCGTGTTTCTTCGGCGGAAGCGATGCAGACGGGCGTCTGGTATCATGTGATCGCGCAGTGGGACGGACGCGAGGCCACGCTCGAGGTCAATGGCGAGGAAGCGAGGGTCGCGCGTGGAGGGGAGAGCAGCCCCACGACCAAGCCCCTCGAGATCGGTGCCTTTGGCGGGATGATTGACGACCTTCGCATCGAGAATCCCGTCATGCGGAAGCCTGATACCACGGCTCCCGATATGCTGGTGGGACACTGGACATTCGATGGCGGGCTTCGGGACGACTCGGGCCAGGGGCACGATATCGAGATGGTAGGGGCACGTTTCGTGCCCGGGCATGCCGGATCGGCATTGCTTTCCGGGGCGGAGCCCGGCCTCGTGCCGAGCAGCCCGGACCTGCAGTTGGCGCCGAACCTGCGAATAGAGTGCTGGGTTCGCTTCGACGGAGAATCAGCCGATTACCGGCCCATCGCCACGAAGGACGGCGAGTACCTGCTTCGCGTCGATTCACTTCCGGAAGGGGGGCGGTTCGCCTTTTTCGTGAATCTGAACGGATCATGGGGGCCCAAGGCCCGGTCCAGCGCGCCGATGGAAACCGGTGTCTGGTATCATCTCATCGCGCAGTGGGACGGGGTGGAGGCCATGCTTGAGGTCAATGGCGAGAAGAGCGGGATTCGTCGCTCGGGGGTATCCGAACCCGCGGACCGCCCGCTTGAGATCGGGACTCCCGGCGCGGTAATTGACGAACTCCGGATCCACAATTCTGTGGCTTTGAGACTGCAGAAACTCCGGGCCATGGCAGCCGCGGCACCACCGGGCGGGAGCCAGGCCCTGGATCATTTCGGGCAAGGAGCCGGGTGGCCCGGTTGGGTAGGAATGTCCGGCGCGGATGTGACCACATCGGGAGGCAAGCTCGAAGCAGTGTTGGCTGACTCCGACGCAATGATTGTCACCCCGGCTCTCGATCTTGACCTCACTCAACGCGGCTACGTGTGCTGCGACCTGTCCTGCCGTACGGCGCGGACAGCCACGCTGACATTTGTTACCGATGCCGGCCATGGGATGGTGCCTCTGCCGCTTTGGTCCACAGCGCGCACCTCCATTGTTGACCTCTCCACCGCCCCGAACTGGCACGGTCGCCTGAAGTTGCTGGCCATTTCAGTGCCGGGTGTTCGGCCACACGACATCCAGTTGGAGAACGTGTGGATATCCGGCAAACCCAAGGGCAAGCCGTTCCTTTACGTCCGGAACCTGGCTCAAGGCGGAGCGATCCTCCGCGTTGGCCGTCAGGAGAAGATCATCGCGGTCGTGCACAGCCTAGGAATGGAGGCGCAG
The DNA here is from genome assembly GCA_018676675.1 of Lentisphaerota bacterium. Taxonomy (GTDB): domain Bacteria; phylum Verrucomicrobiota; class Lentisphaeria; order Oligosphaerales; family JABHEG01; genus JABHEG01. The sequence continues at coordinate 106,917 of JABHEG010000066.1, read as the reverse complement.
GGAGCCGCTGCCCGCCTCGTGTTGCCGCCAGGCGTCAGATCTCTCGGGGATACTGTTCGCGAGCTGGGGGCCATGCCGACGGGTACGACCAGAATCGCGGAGTGGACCGTGGTAGCGGATTCCGAGACAAGTGGCTCGGCTGAAGTCGTGTTGACGGCCGCGAACTTCGCACCGTCATCCGAGCGCTGCAGACTGGCGTTCCGACCGGCCGAGACACCATTGGCAATCAGCGTTCCCACCACCGGTGGAACCAAGGCGGTTACCTACTACATCGACAGCGTTGGTGGAGTGAACGCCAATGCCGGCACGTCACCGGACGCTGCCTGGCGGGATTTCACGAACATCAACGGCAAGACCCTCGGGCCCGGAGAAAGGCTCCGCATCAAACGCGGCAGTGTCATCAATCAGGAGCTGCAGGTTTCCGCCCGCGGCACCGTGGACAGCTGGGCTGAAATCGGACCCTACGGCAGGGGTGCGCGCCCCGCCATCCGCCGGAACTGGGACATTCGAGACCGTTGTGCGCTGATCCGTGACCCGGACTACCTGTGGATCCACGGCTTGAGGGTGACCTGCGCGGCCAAGGGGTTGATCGTCTCCTACACGAAATCCGGCCACGCCGGACTGCTCATCGAGGACTGCATCGCGTCCCATATCGAGGGACTCTATCTTCCAGATAACCACGGCATCCCTGAGTGGCGCGGCCAACCCGGGCCGGAAGGCGACGGGGCCAGTTCCGCCGGCATTGCGGTTGTGGGTGCGCGGTGCGAGGGCGTAACGATCTGCGACTGTGAGATGTTCCACACCTCCCGGGGGTTCCGTGTGTCCCAGTTGCCCGCGAAACGGGCGGTGTTGGACCGGATCTTCTGCCACGGTTGCTACGCGCACAATACGTCCCCTCATCCGGTCTTGATCGGTGGGAGTCTCGTGCGGAACTCCATCTTCGATGCATCCGGCGGCCACGCAAGTCGGGGAACGATGGGGATCATGCTCGGGTCCCCGAGGGGACTGATCTTCCGCAACTGTACGTTCCGAAATATGCCGGATTCGGGAAGCTACGATCAGGGCGGCATCGATTTTGAGGCCGGGGGAAACGGTTGCTTGATTGACAGATGCACGTTTGAGAACAATGCGGGGGCTGGGGTCGAAGTGCTCGGTCTCAAGTCACCGCAGTGCAGGAATATCGAGATCCGGAACTCGAGATTTATCAAGAACAACTGGGTGAAGAAGAGCCACGGACCGGCGGAGATCTACGTCTGGGGAAACAAGAAGCCCGACCCCAGGGTCTGCTGCAGCACAGGGACGATCCACAACAACGGCTACGTACTCCTTCCCGGGGTGGAGTTCTTCGTGAACGCGGCACCTGACCTGACCTGGTGGACACTTCAGGGCAATGTCCAATACGCCACCGCGAAGGAGTTGCGCGACGCCATGCCACACAACGATCCACCGGTAGTGGATGCCGGTCCCGACCTGTACTCGGACCAGGCCACGGTGCAGTTGACCGGCAGGGCCAGTGACGACGGCAGACCGGCTGTCGGCAACTTGAACGTGCGGTGGGAAGTCATTGAAGGGCCTGCGAACGTGGTCTTTGAGAATGAAGCTGCTCCTGCAACCAGAGCAACCTTCGCAAAGCCCGGAGACTACCTGCTGCGCCTGGTTGGCGATGACGGCGAGTTGTGGCTCAGCGACCGGGTTGCCGTGCATGTGTTGTCGCGGGGAACGAGAGTGCTCAACGCGTGGGAGTTCAATCGACAGTTGGACAAAGAGGGGTGGAGCGAGGCAGATCTGGGGACCCGTGAACGCAAGACGGGGAGCAAGTCATACCAGGTGTCGAAGCCGGTCAAGCATGTCTCGGGCGGGTACTACATCGTCGCTGTCGAGGACAGTCCCGACGCACACCTGCTCTCTCCCGACGACCTGACCGTCGACCTCACCAGGCACGAGACGATCAGGATCCGATTCCAGAACCACACCCCGGCAACCCGGATGCGTTTCGCGTTCACAACCCATACTGACCCCGCGTGGAGTGATGCCAACAGCAAGACCTTCGACGTGGTCACCAACGACAATGGCCCTCGGGAATACTCAGTGGACATGTCGACCGTCCCCGGATGGACAGGCCGCCTCAAGCGATTGCGGCTCGACCTCGCGACAGGAGAGGCCCTGACCGGCACCTGCCGTATCGACTATATCCGGGTCGACCGCGTCGCGGCTCCCGAGGCGTTGTGACGTGGAGATTAGGTGACCCCGTCGCCCAATGCGATTAAGTTCCTCTGATTCCCGGATGGCCAAAGAGTCGCCGGGTGGCACCGCCTCCCACATTGTGTGCTCCCGTAACGTGGGAGGGGCTGCCATGCCGCGACCGTCTTCCCGAGGAACTTAATCGCATTGGATCCCGTCGCCCCCTGACCCCCGGATTTTCTTCACAGTACAAGCGTCGACTCAAACTCACCGGCCGGTGCCAGTCAATCGACGGCGACGAGGCCTCCCTCGCTCTGGCAACCCTCCATCGCAATCGGCGATGGCACTCGCTCTTCTCCCCTGGCGAATAGCAACCTCCGCCACGCCGCCCCTCAGTAAGGGAACACCTATGGAACTGACGTGTGCCCCGGCTCTCCTGCAGCAAAGTAGAGAGGCACATCAAAGTCTTCCTCCAAAGTGTCCGATACGTAGAATCGCGCCAACTGCGGGTTCAGGTCGAACGGTTCCAGTTCCATACTCACCCGCGTGCCCGCGGAGAGTTTGGCGGCGGGCAGCGTCTGACCGTCGAGGATAACCCATTGCACGATCCGTATGCGCTTGGGCAGCGACGCGGCGGCGTCCCCGCCCGCGGCCGTCAGTCGGGAGGACGTGACCGTGACCTCAGAGCACGCCAGCGCCTCACGGTATGGGGCGATCTTCTTCAGGGAGGGAATAGCGGAGGCAGCGACGATCGTCCCCTCAACTGTGTAGCGGGGCACCCGCGCTCTGGCGCGCAGCTTGTTGTGGTAGGCCGCGGCGTTCGTTTTGACCTCCTCACTGCCCAGGGCCCGGCTGTAGATGGCTACTCCTTCCAGCTGTCCTGACCAGTCGCGGTCGTTGGTCCATTCGTCGCCGATCAACAGATGTGCCGCGGCCCAGTTGCTCAGGTCGCCCTGGACCTTCTGCGTGGCCATTGCCTGCTTGCCGTTCTGGTAACAGGTCATCTGTCCCGCTCGATAGGTCACGACGACGTGTGTCAGCTTGTCGGCAGCGACCTTGCAGAGCGTCGCCTCCGGGTTCGTCCCGTTACGTCCGGTTCGCGGGGTCCGCAGACGGAAGACCAACGCATCCTTCTGCTGTCCGAGGGTGAAGTTCCTGCTGCCCGGGTCCGTGGAGAAGGTCACGATTCTGGCGGGACCGCCCTGGGTCAGGTTTGCGGGCCGAACAAGCGCCTCGACGGTGAGTTCGTTCGTCTCCCTGCAGGCCTGAAGCAACGACGTGTCGGCGCCCTCCACCAAGTAGGCGCCGCCGGCCAGTTCGGCAGCGAAATCGTGGTTCAGTCGGGCCCGGCCTCTCGGCTTCAATGCGTACGTTCGCTTGCGGCCGGTTCCGGGATCGCTGACGAGATTAGGCCTGTTGGCCGTTTCCCACACGAAGACCAGGCCCTCGCGCTTGGTCGGCCAGATCGGGGCTGTCAGTTTCACGTGCTTCGGAGGCATTGTGTTCGGGGCCTGTGCGCGGTCGGTGATACCGCTGATCCGCAGCCCGTCCTCGGTCGGCGCTTTGGATCCGAGCGTCAGGACCAGCGTCGTGTTCCCGGGGGCGATCCGCCATTTGGCGACAGGCGTGCGCGAGTCCAATTCGAACGTCGCCTTCCGCGCCTGCACCGGTTCATCGAACGTGAGCGCGATCTCCCGCGTATTCCGAAACACAGCCTGCACCAGGGCGGGGACGCGTGCCGGTGCGACTGTGACCTCTCCCCGGAGCCTGGCGTTGCCACTGCGCGCCGTGACTTCGAACGTCCCGGCTTTCGGGAATCGATGCCGGAGGACGGCGCCACGTGCCACGGCCCGTCCGTCGACACTCCACTGCCAGCTCGCCGACTTGTCGCCCGTTTTCAGCGTGATTGCGAATGGCGCCTCCCCACGATGGCGGCCCAATGCGAGGTCGGCCAGAAACGCGTCCGGGAAACGGTCGCAGCCCTTGTCGAACGAATAGCGTACCGGCTTGCCGATCAGCTGGAGAGTCTTGGGATCGCTGCGCGCTACAAAGATGTCGTAGTCAGACTTGAAATGGTCATGTTGGTTCGGTGACGACGCGAACGCGAAAAGACGTCCGCAGCGCGAGAACATGGGGAAGTACAGGTACCTCCTGCCGGTTGGCATGCGGGGGTCGTTCTTCTCGATGATGTGCGAGATTTTGCGCGTGGCCAAGTGGATACGCTTCAGCGGCCCGCCGGCCCCGCCTGTCCAGAAACCCCAGACGCCGTCATGCGAGAAATACGGTTGACAGCCGCCGTTGCTCTTGCGCGGGGAGATCGCCTGGCTTTTGCGGTCGTAGATCGAGAACGTCGGGCTTCCCTGGACCGCGACTGATTTTCCCCGGTCTAGGAGGAACCCGTACTCCTTGTGCCCCGCTTTGGTCAGCGACAGGCGCTTGCCCGATTTGATGTTCAGCTGGTAGGTACGGCCGGCCCCGCCGATGTAGATGAGCTCGGTGTCGGACAGCCAAACTGCCCCGCGATCTTCGAAGTACGCACGGGCGCTGGGCACCAGGATGCGATCGCCCTTCCCGTCGGTGCGCATGATGTGAAGCGGGCACTTGCCGCCTTTGGGGATTGGTTTGTACGTGTTCGTGTTTGAAGGATAGCTGAGGTAGACCACATGGCGGCCGTCCGGCGAAATGTGCGGGCAGAAGTGCTCGCGTCCCTTCTCCTCCGGGCTGATCTGCCGCAACTCCGACCCGTCCAGACGTCGGCGCCACAAGCGCCAGCGCCCGGTCCGGTTCGACTCCCAGATGATGAACCCGTCCCCCTGTTCTGCAAGCCCACGCCAATCCCCACGCCAATCCGCTTCCTTGCTCTTCTGTTCAGCCCGAGTGACCACGGTCCACGCCAGCACCAGGCTGACGGCGGCAGGCAGGAGGGAGCGTCGGGGGGCGATGTCTCGTCGGACTTTGTTCATGCGTGGATTCTCCAATCAGGTCAGTGGTTTGACCAGCCGGTTTCCGGCCAGTGTTCCTATCTCTTCAACGGAATGACGCCCCAACTGCTGTCCGTAAACTCGCGCACGGTGAAGCACCAGATGATCATTCGCTTTGAGGTCAGGTAGTCGGGATCGCGGCGAATCTTCCGGTACAGGGTGACGCGCGCCGGTCGGGCTGCTGAGCCTCTCACGGCGATCAGATCGACCGCGAACTTCAGTTCGGCCGCCAGCTGATCCGGAAGCCCGGCGCCGCGCGTGTGCATGTCGCCGCCGCTGTGAAAGACCAAGCCGTGACTGTCGCTGAGCAGGAGGACCGAGCTGGCTTCGTCTGGCTCTATCGGCGTCATGTCAGGCTTCCTTCCGACCTGCCGGGTCGTGAGTTCCTCAGGTGGCGGCGGTTGGGTAAGCTCACGTGTCAGGTCCCCCTGAACCGTGATGTTGTCGGGTTGCGTCATCACGTCGAGTTTGGCCACGTCAGGGTACCAAGGTAAGAGACGTATCCGGGCAGCGACGGCACGCGCAATCAGCTCACAGGCGCGGGGGGAGACGTGCGTGTCCTGCCGGCAGTACACCGGCCCGGCCGCGTCCGCACGGTGCGCCAGGAGCAAGGGCGTCACGTCGATCACCTGGACGCCGGCGTCGCGAAGTTCCGCGTAGAAGCGTTGGTGCGCACTGTCGATGCGCGGGACGTCGCCTTTGCTGTTGACGGTGACAGTTCCCAGCAGATGCTCGGGGTAGACCACGGATTTGGCGGGAATCGGCAGTACCCACAGCTCGACGCCGTGTTCGCGGCACGCCTCATGGTACGCGGCGATCGCGGCGAGCGGATCCGCATGAGTTGCCTTGCGGTCCGGGTCGACAGCCAGAGCCGCTTCCCCCCAGAAGCACTCCAGTGACATCTGCCGTAACTCCGTCTGGTGAAAGAACCAGCCGTTGCGGCCGGGGACGGTCATCGTGCCTTCCGCGGACAGCGCACGTCGGGCGAATTCGGCCCGCACTTTGGCGCTGAGCTGTGGTGCAATTGCGATGGCGGGCACGTGCTTCGACGCAGGGCGTGGTTCCGGTGCGTCCTTGGGGAGGTGCTCCGGCGCGGGGCCGCCTCCAAGACCGGCAGCGGCTCCTGGCAACCTCGCGGCGAGCGTGCCCCAGTAGGGGTCTTCCAGCACGAGCTCGTCGTCTGTCGGTTCAGCTCGGCGGATGCGTCCCAGCCTCTTCTGCACTTGCTCCCAAGGCCGGAGGCCAAGTTCAACGGTCTGCCCTTTGCGGATGCGGCCGACCTCGGTCAGCCGATTGTCCTTCATGCTCTGCATGTAGACGAGGGCCGACGTCGGTGCGGTGCTGTTGGCGTGGGCCCGGATGTCGGTCAGGTGTAGCCATACAATGTGGTCCTTGTAGGGGACGGCCCCAGGCTTTGGGAGCGCCGCCATATCACTGACCGTTGCGGTCACCCGCAGCGCCTGGCGCGACTCGGTCGGGGCTGTTTTGCGTGCGCGCGTCTGTCCGAGGGCGAGTGTGAGCAGGCGCCAATCTCCGAAAGAGAGCTCACGCGTGGCGAACTGCCAGATCACCACCTTCTTTCCGGCCAGGCGGTCGTGACCGCGCCGCAATTCGGTGGCGAGAGCGGCTCGAGTCGCGTGGGCACTGTCACCGTTCAGACGGATGGCGTCGATCGGTGCGCCCAAGGCGTTGCTGAGATGCTCTGCGAAACCCGCGGATTCACCCCATTCGAGTGCGGGATCGGAGTAGATGTTGCAGAAGCTGTCGCCAAGCAGCAGTACGTCCGCGTCCGACTGGGGCTGCCAGGCCGTGCCGGGGCTCGTGCGTACTTCGTTGACAGTGACCTGGGCCGCGCCGTAAAGGGCGCTCGACGGCGGCAGACGGAGCATGCCCGTGAGGTCCCCCGTGTGTGAAACGGTGGTCTGTTTCAGGGCAAACGTCGTTCCGGGCGTGGCGTCCAGGCCATGGTGGCGCCTCAGGCGTTCAGCCAGTCGTTCAGCTGCTGCCTGCATTGCCGCGGGAGTCCAGTGCGTGTCGGTGGCCAGATGCTGCGGCTGTCCTGTTGCGGTGCGCCGACGCATAAGCAGATCTGTGGGATCACAGACATCCACTCCGCCGCGTTCCAGGGACGGGCGAGCCCCGGTGAGACGCTTGAGCGCGTCACCGTAGGTCTTCCTGTTCGCGGGGTTCCTGATTACCTCGTCATACCCCGTGAAACGGCCTTCAAGGAACGAACGCGGCGTTCGCAACTCACTCAGGAACTGTTCGAATGAGGCGTTCCGGACCGCGCTGTCCGAAGCGTCGTACCTGCCGGTCATCTTGTCCGGGTGGATTGTGGCTTTGGCTGGTGTGGGCATCACGATCAGGCGGATTCCACGCTCGGTCAGCTGCGCCTGGAAGTCCAGGATCGCCAATACAGGATCCGGCTGTGGGGGGAGCTGCCACTCATTGCCGGCACGACGTCTTGTCGCCAGTTGTTTGGGATCAAGAAAGCCGGGCGCAGTGAGGTGGTCGATGCCCTGGCGGAAGAAGAGCCAGCCATCACGCCCTTTGTAGACTTGCTCATTGCCCACATTGAGCACGCCCGTGAACATGGCCTGTGTCGGCGGAATGAGTGTCGCCTGCAACAGCGATGTATCCTCAAGTTCGGTTTCGAACGCGTTCATGCCGCGGAGCAGGATCCTGTTGGCGTCCATGAGCCGAAGCAACAGCGATCGCGGTGCGTCCTGTTTCGCATCGGGCGCGGCGTCTTGGAGCGCGGTCAGAGACTCCCGCACGGCAGCTGCCATGGCCGGCCATGGAGTGGGGGAAGGTGCGTCTCCCGACCGGCTCTGCCAGGCAATCTGCCGAGACAGGGGGATTCCGACGATGACGGCCAGGAACCCCAGCACCAGCACCCAACGCTGCCGTGGCGTAACTGTCGTGTGGCCGATCTCGACCTTCGCAGTCTCTTCTCGCCCCATTTTGCGCTGTTTGGTCATGTCAGGCTCGGTCAATCGCTCTGTACGTGTTGCTTCAAGGGTCAGAAAATGAAGTAGATGAACGGGTTGAACCCCTGTGTTGTCAAGGCGACGATGGCTGCGGCCAGAACGACGAAGATCCAGGCGATCTTGGGCCAGCTGAGTCGGCGTGTGAAGTCCCATGTTTGGGGTGAAGCCCACACGATCGTGGCCGCTGCGAGGAAGCTTAGCAGGTAATAGGGCCGGTAAATCAGACCGGCGATGAGCCCCGCTCCGGACGAGACGTTGGTGACGCCGAACATCCCACCGAGAAATGTCACAGCGGCGCCCAGATCAGGGGATCGGAAGAACACCCAGGTGAAATGGATGATAACGAAGGTGACTGCAATCCGGGCCGGCCGCGGGAGGAAGCGGTACACCGTCCGCCGGCCGTTCAGCCGCTCCAGTACCAGCATTGTACCGTGAATCCCGCCCCATATGACGTAGTTCCAGCTGGCGCCGTGCCACAGTCCGCCGATCACCATCACGGCGGCGACGTTGAAGTAGGTCCGGACGCTGCTCCCGCGATTTCCGCCCAGCGGCACGTACAGGTAGTCGCGCAGCCACGTTGACAACGACAAATGCCAGCGACTCCACAGGTCGGTGATCGATTCGCAGTGGAACGGCGAGTCAAAATTCTTCGGGAACACAAACCCCAGCATCAGCCCCAGCCCGATCGCCATGTCGGAGTAGCCGCTGAAATCGTAGTAGATCTGGAAGGCATAGGCGGTGACTCCGTACCACGCGTCCAACACTTCGGCCGAGCCGGCGTTGAACACCATGTCCGCCACTTTGCCGCAGGGGTTCGCAAGCAACACTTTCTTGCCGAGCCCCAGGCACACGAACGCCACGCCGCGCGCGAACTTCTCCATGGTGTGACGTCGCGACTCGAGCTGATCCGCCAACTCCTGGAAGCGGATGATCGGGCCGGCCACAAGCTGCGGGAACATGGCCACGTAACAGGCGAAGTCGGTGAAATTGCGTATGGCTTTGGCGTCACCGCGATAGACGTCGATGGAATAGCTCATGGATTGGAATGTGTAGAAGCTGATGCCCAATGGCAGCGTGATGCGGTACCAGATGTCCAAACGCAGGTTACCCAGGCCGAGAGCAGACACGACTGCGTCGTAGCTGCCCGCGGCAAAGTTGAAGTACTTGAAGAACCCGAGCAGGCACAGGTTGGCACAGATACTGACCATGAGCGCCCCGCGCTGCGAGCGGGAGCGTGTTGCGCCCCGCGCGAGTTGCTCGACGGGGGCACGCCAGGAGCACCCGAACTGCCGGGCAATGATGAGGCCGCAGACGTAATCGATGATCGTCGACGTGAACATCAGCAGTACAAACGCGGGATTGGCCCAGCCGTAGAACAGATAGCTGAGCAGCGTGAGAATCACATGCTTGCCGCGCCGCGGTGCCGCGTAGTAAAGCAGCAGTGCCAGCGGCAGGAAGTAAAACAGGAATAGATGCGAACTGAAGACCATATATCTGCGTTGCCCAGGCGCTCACGATTCCGTGGTTTGCGGTACTTGACTCTCTATATGCCACACCAGGGTCGATGTGTCACGCTCCCGACGCCTTTCTTGGTTTTCTGCCGGCCCTCCCGGTACATTCCGCCTTTGTCGGCATACAGGATAAGTGGAAAGGGCGCATGACGACGACCGACGGACACAATTCAGAAGACCTGTCTACCCCTCGACTAGTCGAGTTGGTTTGCAGTGGGCGGGTGGAGTGCTTCGAGGAGATCGTGCGGCGCTATCAGCAGGACGTACTGCGTGTGATCAACGCTATGCTGTTCGACCGTAGCAGCGCCGAGGAACTTGTGCAGCGTGTTTTCGTCAACGCCTACCAGAGCTTGGGCACGTTCAGGCGCGACCGCGACTTCGGACCGTGGATCCGCACGATCGCCCGCAACGCGGCACGAGAGGAATTCCGGCGTAACGCGCGTTATGCGCGCCGGCTCGGAACATATCGTGATCTCGTGGTGACCGACTGGTGCAGCGACCGCCGGGCTGACCGGCGCCACGACGCCTTGCACGAGGCGCTCGACGAGTGCGTCAGCAAGCTACCTGAACGGACGCGCGGCGTGCTGGACTTGCGCTACCGACACGGTCATGACTTCGAGCACATAGCGGAGGCCCTGGACACAACCCCAGGCGCTATGCGCAATCTGCTCTGCCGTGTACGTGAACGTTTGCGTCGATGTATCCGCCAACAAACGGCAAGACAATGAAACGAATAGCAGAGCTTGCAGCCCGACTGATCGACGGCGACCTCAACGCTGCGGACGCGGAAGAGCTGGACCAGTTGCTTGCCCGCGATCGCGAGGCCGGGAGAGAGTTGGCCGAGCTCTGCCGGACAGAAGCGGCACTTCGCGGTCAACAGGTTGGTCTCGATGTGGCGCCTCGCGTCATGGCTGCAATCCGGCAGTGCCCTGAACTGGCGGGACTCTACGGCGCCGGCGGCTCTGTCGCCGTAGCGGACACTGAAGCTGCTGATCGACCGCGGCGACGGCTCGTCCCGGTTTGGCTGCGGGTTGCGGCTGGTGTCGCCCTGTTCATCGGGCTTGGCGTGTCCATCTACCGGCAGCTGTTCCTGCCTACGGCGCCCGTCCCCAAGGCGTCCGCGCCCGTCTCCGTGGCGCACGTGCTGGGCGAAGTGGCCCTGGAGCGGGCCGGCGTTCAGCTCGACGCGACGGCGGGGTTGGCGTTGCAGCGCGGCGACACGGTGTCCGTCGCGCCCTCGGCAGTTGCGACCCTCACCTACGCTGACGGTACCCGCCTGGTGCTCGGAGCTCAGACTCAGGTGCAATTGTGTCCCGCAAAGGCGCGCCGCATGCCTGACGCCAAGCGCGTCGAACTGCGCGCCGGCGTGCTCACAGCACACGTTGCTGAACAAGCAGCAGGCCAACCCCTGACCATCCAAACGCCTATGGCGACGGCCACGGTCCTGGGGACGCGATTGGTATTGTGGGCCGGACCCGAATCGACACGGCTCGACGTGATCGAAGGGAAAGTGGGCCTGAGTCGCAGCACGGGCGGTGCAGCCGTCGACGTTGCTCGCGGTCTGTTCGCCGTTGCCACACCTGAACAAGCGTTGATTAGCCGGCCGCTTCCGCCGCGTGTGCGTGACGGTCTCCAGGCCCTTTACACCTTCCGCAAGGGGACGGGAAGCCTGATCCACGACGTGTCGGGCGCCGGCCCGCCGCTCGACCTGACCATCGAGTCGGGTGAGGCTGCCGCATGGATCCCCGGAGGCGGTTTGCGGTTCGAGAAGCCGGAAGCATTCGCCGCCACGGCCCGGCCTGCGAGCAGGATTATGGAGGCCTGTCGACAGACCAACGAGTTGAGCATTGAAGCGTGGGTGGCGCCCGCTGCCGTGGACCAGATCGGCCCCGCGCGCATCGTGACGCTGTCGCGTGATCCGGCTGGCCGGAACTTCACCCTGGGACAGAACGGCAGCTTTGCTGCGTGGCCGCCCCCGGGCGGGACGTTCTTCATGGCGCGCCTGCGCTCGACCGACACCGGCGGCAATGGTATGCCAGCTCTCGAGACTTCTGCGGGCTCGGTCGCCGCAGACCTCGCCCACGTCGTCTACACGCGAGACCGCGCCGGGGTCACGCGCCTGTACGTCGATGGCGTGAGCAGGACCGCCGGTGAGAGAACGGGTGATTTTTCGAACTGGGACTCGCAATACCGCCTGGGCCTGGGTGACGAGTTCACTCACGACCGACCCTGGCTCGGGACGTTTCGACTTGTCGCGATCTATAGCCGCGCGCTCCCCGCCGATGACGTCCTCACTAACTTCAGAGCGGGCCCACACGCCAACTGACTCAAGACGAAGGAGTTCCTCAGGTGTCCAGAACCGTTTTCCTCTGGGTTGTGTTGTGCTGCGCTGCCGCCACCGCTCAGGTCACTGCTGATGGCAGACGCATCGTGCATCTGGTCTTTGCCGGTAGGTCGACGCCGGTGGTTGAGAATGCAGAGCCTCTGGGGCCGCCCATTGTGCTCGAAGGTACGTCTTTGCCGGCGGGGCGCTGTCGCCCCAGTGGTATCCTGTTCGCGTCGCCGGGACTTCTCGCCTCCCGCAAAGCGGCCACTGCAGTGACCAGGGCCTGTGTTCGCAGCGGAGAACTGAGCCTGACAGCCTGGGTCAGACCCGGGGCCTTGGACCAGACAGGGCCCGCTCGTATCGTCACCATTTCCGCTGATACGGGGCAGCGCAACTTGACGTTGGGGCAGCAGGGGGACACCTACGTGATGCGCTTGCGTACCACTGCTCGGAGCGTCAACGGCATCCCATCACTCAACGGGCCCCGAGGGGTTCTCACCACGTCATGGACGTACGTCGCCTACACGCGTGATCGGGCTGGTGAAGCCCGTCTGTATGTCAATGACAAACTCGTTGCCCAGGCTCGCGTCCCGGGCGACTTCAGCAACTGGGATGAGACGTTCCGGATGGGCATCGGCAACGAGATGACCGCTGATCGCTCCTGGTTGGGCGAGGTCCGTTCGGTATCGATGTTCGACCGGGCATTGACCCCGGCGGAAGTGGACAGGGATAGACGCCGTGCCCCCCCGACGGCGGCGGAACAGGCGGCTCCTCCCCCGCTTGTAGGTGTCGAGGCCCCACTGGAGTTCGGAGATGATGCCCATTGGGACGGTCGGGATACCGAGGTGACATACGGTCCGCCCTGGGAGGATGACTTTGCGGGGACAACTCTCGGTCCGTCCTGGCAGTGGCGCGTGCCCGCGGAGGGCCCGACGATGTCCCTGACCGACCGGCCGGGCTGGCTGCGTGTTCGTCTTCCGGAACGCGCGTCTGGTTTTAACCACTGGAATGAGCCGAAGATTGTGGATGAGGCCCCGCAACTGCGGCTCCCGGCCCCCGCAGGCGACTGGGAACTGGAGGCCCGAGTCCAGCTGCAGACGTTCACCGCCAAAGATCATTTTCACGTGGGACTGGTGGCAGGACTGAGTGACGGCTTCCTGCTCACGTTCGGCGCACTCCAGGCTCCGACACTGTCGACCGGCCCCAAGACCCCGGAAGCATGCCTGGAACCCTCCGGTCTCAGCAGTTTCTGTCGCACTCCGGTTGATGCCCGGGATCTGCGCCTCCGCCTGTTGCGCACCGGTCGTATTCTCCGAGCACGGCTCAGTCGAGATGGGAAGGACTGGGTTGCGGCTGGTAGCTATATCTTGGCGGAAGCCCCCCGCTTTGTTGGCTTTATGGGCAAGACGTTTGGCGGTGGGGCGGAGGTCGTTGTAGACGTGGACTACGTCCGGCTGACGCCGTTGGTCCGCCCTGACGCCACATGTCGTCGCGCGCTTGTGGGCATCGGTGGCGAATACCCCACGGGCTATCGTGGGATGCTGTCGCGCCACGGACTGCCACACGAAGTCCTGCTTGACTACCAGTTGGCCGACGTCACTGTGTTGCGCCGATTCGACATGATCCTGATTGGTTCAGTGAGAGGGAGCATCGCTGGTCGGGCTCGGGAAGCCCTCATGCGGTACGCGTGGGAAGGGGGCACGGCAGTCCTTTCCGGGCGTGCGTCCCCCCCCGCGTCGGTCGTGCCGGGAAAGGGCGGCAAGGCCAAGGTCAAGGATCTTCCCGACATGCTCATCGCCGGCTCCCAGAACCCACTCATCCCTTTTCTGGGGAAAACCACCCGCTTTGCCCCGGGGGAATCGCGCCACCATTTCGTGCCCAAATCGCTTGCTGGGCTACAGGTTTTGGCTCGTTACGACAGACAGCCCAAGAAGAAAACGAAAGCGATGACCCGATACCTGGGGGCACCGACCATCTGGTCCAAGCCGTTGGGACGTGGTCTTCTGGTTTACTCTGCGCCGTCCCTTGGCGCTACACTGTCTTGGGGCCCCACACATGATCTGCTCGCCGAGGCGCTGCTTCAGTGCCTTGGGATGGGGCGTATGGAACCGCAGTTGGTCAAGGAGGGAGCTCGCTTTGGGCGTAAACAGAGCGGCGCGACCGATGCTGAAGAAACGGCTGATCCAAGCGTGACAACGGCACCCGTTTTCGAGCGTGTAACGCTCTCTTCGCCGGGTGGAGGGTTACCCCCTGGTTCGTCGTCGATCCGGACCAAGCCTGCCCCCGAGTTCAACCTCTCCGGAACCTATCGGCCGTCTCAAGGGGCAGCGCGCCTGCTACTAAACTACTGGAGTGCTCGTGACTTGGTGAGTGCCGATTTTAGCCGGGGCTCCGTGCGCCTGACCCGCACCGAAAGTGGGCGTGCTGTGGACGTCGCCGAGATGCAGATAGAAGACTCAGTGGCGGTCCCGTTCCTGATCAAGGAGCGGCGCGATCGGGTCCTGCTGGTGATCGGCACGCATCGTGCGGAGATCCGCGCCGGCGGGCTGTGGAAAGGCAGGTTGGCGGCGGTTGGGGCCGCTTTGGGGAGAGTGCGTTACCAGCCGATCGAACCCGCATTCCTGAATGATGATTTCATGCGCGGTAAGGATGAGAAGGGCGCTTGGGAAGTCACTGCGGGGACGTGGTCTGTTCGGGCCACGGGCGATCCGAAGATGGGGGCGAATCCCTTCACCTATCAGGGCCAGGCAAAGGGAGTGGGTCTGGTCGTTACAGGTCTGCCGTTCTGGGATGATTACACGTTTGACGTGTCCGTCAAACCCACGTCAAATCGGGGCACGTTGGCGCAGGCATTTCATTTCCGCGACTCGGCAAACCACCTGCTATTCCGCCTGCGCCTGAGTGATGCCGAAGACAATACTAGGAACGGGGTTGAGATCGTCCAGGTTGTGGGCACTCAGGAATCTGTCCTGGCCCGCGGTGATGGGTGCTTGGTCAAGGGCCAATGGCACCGTCTCTCCGTCCAGATTCAGGAGGACGCTGTGACTGCTGTTGTAGACGGAAGAACGGTGGCGACGGCCAAAGACACGGTGCTTCACAGCGGCAAGATTGCGCTTTGGCTGCGTGATGCTGCGGCCGAGTTTGATGATGTGGAGGTGCGCCCTGTCACCAAGGAGCCGACTGTGACGTCCGTCGAGCTGGACGGTTCGGTGCCCCGGTTTGCCGGTACCATGGACCGCGATACCTGGGCCGGGACGGCCCTGCAGTGGCGTGCTGATCCATTGCAGCCGGGCCTCTTCCGACGGCGTGGTGTGTTCCATGGTGATGTCGATCTGGCGTTCACCTGCGATTTTGGCGAGCGCACTACGGGCCCTCTGGGCATGGCTCTGTTGCTGACAACGCCGGAAGGGGACAGGGATACCGGCTACGCGCTTTCGCTGCGTCCGACGTCACAGGCTGCGCAACGGGCAGCCGGCGTTTCCCAGGCGACCTACGACGTGGAACTGGCGCGGGAAGGTGTTGCTGTCGACACCTGTCGCGTTACAGCCGGTGTCGCCCCGATTTTGGTTCTGCGGCGTGTTGGAGAGCGTTTGCTGGGGGCGGTGGATGGCAAGCAGGTGCTTGAGTGCGCTACGGTGGCGTCTCCCGGGGGCCTGTCGCAACTCGCATTCCAGGCGACGGGGTTCCGTCCGCGCGTGTCCGGCCTGCACCTGCGGGCGGGGAACGTCCTGGACTATTGTTTCGACCGGGCACCGACCGACTGGTGGGTCGGCAGCGGGACGTGGGAGCTCGCGGTCCGCTGGCCCTGTACCCCTGAGTGGTCGTGGCTCGCCGGCGGCAGCAAAAAGACCGCAGCCCTGTGGCACAAGCGCCAGTTCGTCGGGGATATGACTCTTGACCTGCATGTCGGTCCGCGCACGATCGACCATGGTGATGGCCGCGCCCGCGAGATCTGCCGTGCTTTCAACGTCGTGCTTTGCGGTGATGGGCGTGATGTGGGGAGCGGGTACAGCTTTGTGGTTGGCGCGGACAAGAATGGCACGGGGGCGACCCTCAGTCGTAACGGGAAGGTTGTGGCGCGGGAGCCCGCATACCGCATTTTCAGCGATGCCCACAATCAGTGGATCAATGTCCGGGCCGAGAAGCAGGGAGCGGTTGTGCGCTTGTGGGTGGGCGACCAGCGGGTGCTCGTCTGGGAAGATCCCGCGCCTTTGAGTGGTGGGCGTCTCGCGGTCTGGACCAAAGACAATGCCATCATGATCCCGCGCGTAACGGTCTACTATGCTGAGTCGCCAACGGGCAGGGCGGGACGGCAGAGGTGACATTCCGGGAGAGTCGGGGCTGAACGGAGCTTTTTCCGGACACGGTGTCACTGCTCTTGCTGAACGGTAGCTGGGGAACAACGCAAGCGACTGAAGCGATCCCTTTCGGGCTGAATCCGCTTGAGGTGTATATCCTCTCCTACGATCCGGATGTGCGGGCCACTGCCGTTCCTACTGATCCGGCGACATTCAATGGTGCGTTGGGCCAAATCAGGCTTCAGGTGTCAGGTGTCTGGTTTCAGGCTCAGAATTCTGACACCTGAACACTGAAACCTGACACCCCGATGTGCAACACTATTCATGGCCGGATCAGTAGTTGGGCATCGGCATCAGACACCGGGCATGTCGCTGAACGTGATGTCGTCATCGGACATCTTCTCAAGTCGATCCCGTGCTTGGTCCCGTGAGCGCTTTCTCAATTGCCGCTGACCGCGAACGCATGCACGACGCCGTCACCGGTGGCGACAGCAACAAGCTGATCGGCGATGGCCATTGTTGTCGGTATCGCACCGATATGGCCGCGCTGCACTATCTCGCCGGCTTGGTTCAGCACGACCACACCGCCGTCCTTGAGTGCGGCGATCAGACGCACCGACCCATCGACCCGAAACGCATCGAGGAAATACACCGGCGCGTCAAGTGATGTTGACCACTGTTTGTCGCCGTTGGCGTCGAAGGTCACGACAAAACCGCTTAGACTCGCGGCAACGATCAACGGCCGGCCGGCAGCTTCAATCGCGAGCATTGCGCGAACGTCATCGCCTAGTTGTCGTGTCCAGCGATACTCAGGCTTGTTCCTGATTGGCCCGTCGGTTTGGTGTGGATCGATCAGGTGTAGGTTGCCTTTGCCCGTGCCGATGGCGATTTCATCTGTGCCATCACCATCGAAGTCAGCGATGGCCATGCTGGATAGCGTCGCGCCCCAGCCGTCATTGAGGATGCGGCGGGTGAATCCGCGAAACCCGTCATTGCGTGGCTTATCATCGTCGAGGAAGAACAGCGGGTCGGCGCTGCTGACGCGGCCGTTGCCACCGATGACTTCCTTGTCGCCATCGCCATCGAGGTCGTAGAGCCCCTGCGTGGTAAACAGCCCGGCATATGACCAGAACATCCAGCGCCGGTTCCCGTTCGGCTCGACCGCGTGCAGGCGTTGATCGCCGGTCGATACCAGTGTGAGTTTGCCGTCGATATCACCGGTGTTCGCCGTGAAGACCTGCGTCGCGCTGTTGGTCGCCAGTTGCAGCATGCTGTTGGTCGCCCGTTCCTTGGCGGGCTGGAAAAGGAACCGCGTTGTGCCGTCTTCATTGACGCATTGCAGTGTGCTGTCGTGCCGAGCGAGCAGGAGTTCCGTTGTCCCGTCGCCGTCGATGTCATCCACGACCACATCATTGACGGGTGCATCGGCTTCGACGCGATGCACTTCGTTGCCTTTGCGATTCAGGAAGATGACATGGCCCGCTTCGGTCGCCACGGCCACGATGCCCAGCGAATCGGGCAACGGTCGGCGATCGTCAAGCATCACGCCGGCACCGGGATTGCCCAGGAACGTCCGCAGCTGGTTGATTTTGCCGCCCGCATCGAATCGCCATTGCGCGGGCAACGGCGTAGCAGCTTGTCCCGCGCTATCTCGATCAGGCCTTATGGCCAGGGCGCTGAGCGCATCGGCAACGGAAACGTCGGTCAGGGCAAGTGTGCGGTCGACTGGCTCGTCTGCATCGAGCAATACGTCATTGCCCACCACAATGCGCCGCCCGCCGACTACGGTAATGGATTCGGTGGTCAGGAGGAACACGTCGGCATCGATGGTGACGCTGCCAATGGTCACCGCATCGCGTGGCGCGCCGATCAGTTCGCGCCCGTCGTCACCTTCGACTGCGACCACCCCGCCTGCCACGGCCTCGACGTTGTAGCGCCGCGCCGGGTTACGGCCTGTTTCGTGACCGAGGCTGTACAGCCATGCGCTTTGGCCGGCGTCCAGTTGCTGCGTGTCGCCGAACTCGAGATTGCTCAACTGGGTGCCCGCGTACCGGTAGTGCCGTGCATTGATGGCGTATTGCCGACCAAGGCGCTCCCACGTTGATCGGCCGGCGAGGACTTGAAGATGGAAGCTGGTTGTGTTGTCGCGATTGGTCTGCTCCGACTCCGGCCATTGACGGACGGTCAGCTCACCGTCGTCGTATAGTTGCGTGCGTCCGAGCGTGCGCCAGTGACCGGTCATGGCGAACTCGCCTGCCTTGCGTGCTTCGACCTGGTCGAGCAACACGAAGTACCTGTCGGGCATCAACACCACGGTGCGCGTCCAGTCGCTGTGGGAGAAATCGTTGAGCCGCGTCTGGCTGACCAACGCGGAACCGACGGTGTTGGTGTGAAGGCGCTGGGCGAAGTAGGGCAGCGGCGACGCGAGGCCGTCGCGGATCACGTTGATGCCGTTGTGCTGCGCCATGGTTGGACTGAAGAGGCCGTCACAGGTGGTGATGTACGTGCGGTCACCGACGGAGAACTCGTGGATGGCATTGGTGTCTTCATAGTCATGGCTCGCGCCGACCATGCCTTCGATGAGCATGAACTGGTCGCGCTCGCCGAGCCCCGTGCGCAGCGCGATCTTGTCAAACGCCTGCTCGTAGCTGACGTTGGGGGGATGAAACACGGCGCTTTTTGGCAGGTTGCGCCAGCCGTTCCAAAAGCCGCGGTCATAGGGACAAACGGACACGCCGACGATGTCGTCAGGCGGTCGCATCTCTACGTCGCCGACGAAACTGCGGGCCAGTTCGTCGGTAGCGATCTTGGGCCAATCGGCGCGCACGAACATCGGCCAGAGGTAGCGGCCGTCGTTGTAGTAGAGCGCGGCCTGCGTCAACAACGTGCATGCGCCTTCGCCGTAACCGGTATCGCCGATCAGCGGGAACACACCGCCGTTGTTCATGGTGCGTAGCGCGCGTTCGGCTACAAGCCGCGCCGCGCCAGACTCAAAGAAGCGCATGTTGCCTGACGTCATCGCGTAAATGCCTTTGGCCGTCAGCGTCGCGAGCCATTGGTGCATTGACGAGTCTTCCATCGGCTTTGACCAGTCGGCCTGCATGTCGAAATACTGCGCAATGCGTCGTGAGTACATCCGCATCTCCGGCAGGTCGTAATGCCGGTCGAAGTAGCGGGCCATGAAGAACGTACCCAGCGCGGGGCGGGTGCCGTGGTTCTGGTGAGGCATGCCCCATGTCCAGCGCTGGATGTGTGATGCGCCGATCGCTTCGCGGCTGCGCACGTTGGCCAGGAACCAGTTGGTGATTGTCAGCCGCTCGTCGTCCGTGAAGATCGGGTGTTCCTCTAGCAGATCCCAGAGAATCATGTGTGACGGTTGATAGAGATGCCCGACGATCGGGTTGTCGTCGACGAACGTCAGCAACACATCGTGATACTGCTTCATGTGCGCGTCGCTGCCGGTCATCAGGAAAATCAGACCGGGCGTCTGCGGGTTGGTGTCGGGTGGGCCGATCAGGGCGTAAGCCTGCGGCCAGCCATAGGGAAGAACCAGTCGCTGGCGTACCTCTTTTTCATAGAAATCCCACTCGTCCGTCCCGTACTTGACCAGGCGGGCGAACTCTGCGGCCGGCTGTGCATCAAAGGTCCAGCCGATCACTGCACCGTCGGCCAGTTGTGCGACGAGCGCTTTGGCACCGCGCTGTGTGCCGGCGGCAGTGCTTGCACCGACGAGCACGATGTTCGCGCCTGCGCCCCACGGATCGGCAACGGTCTGGATGAGATAACCGTCCTCGCCCGGGAATGCGCGATCGACGTGCGTGTACCACTGCATGTACAGCGTACGCACGACGGCGTTGTCCGCCATGTTGCCGATCACGATCAATGGCTGATCGTTGGGCAGTGTGACGGCGGCGGCACTGACGATGTCCGGGCGTGTGCCCGTGCGTTTCGCGAGAGCATCCGCGATCATGGCGGCAGCTTCGCGATGCGCCGGGGCCTCACCGACGGCAATGCTCGCGCGTGACAGGTCGGTGTCGTGGCGGGGATCTTTGAGCTCGGTGATCTTGCGGGTCTGCAGCGACAACGTTTGGCCGATGAGGAAATCGCTGATCGTCAGATCGACGTTCTCGGTGAACACACCGACCTGTCCGCCGGCATAGTCCAGTTTTTCGTTGCCGCTTTCGCCCCATGCCCACCATTCGCACGCAGGTACGCCATCGACGAAAACGCGCATGCGCCGACCATGCTTGACGATGGCGATGCGGTACGTTTCGCCACGGCGCAAGTTGAAGCGTGTGTCTTCGGCGGTCAGTTCATGTCCGGGGTTGCGATAGAGGCGCAAGGTTGACGCGCCATAGTCGATCTGCAGTTCGAAACTGTGGAGTGTGTCACGATTGATCGTGTCCGACTGGTTGTGCGCGCAGAAGTGTACGCTCGCGATGGTGCCGGCGCCCGGCGCGGCGTGCAGTGACATCGTGATGATGTGGTGTCGTTGCACGTCCTGTTCACACCACGTGTTGGTCGGTAACGAGTCGAGCGTCACGACCGGATTATAGCGGAGCTGCCAGGTGTCAAGATCAATCTTCTGGGCGGCGTCGGCAGCACCCGTCATGATCAGCACGACGGACAACAGGGCAAGGTGTCGATTCATTCGATATTTCCATTGACGTCTCTGAGGAGAGACGCTTGTGTTGGTCGCCCTGAATTCCCCCTCCGAGATACCTGTGCGTGGTAATCTGCTCTGGATGAGGTTCGGGGGGCTATCGCGTCAACGTGTCTGCGGCTTTTCTGATGCGCTCTGTCGCTTCATCGACCATTTCGGCATTGTGGTGGCGATGTGTCACAAAGCGGAGTCGTTCGGGGCCGTATGCGCCAACAAGCACGTCCTGCGTCTTGCAGGCGTCCATCCAATCGACCGCAGAATGGTCGGGGGATTCGAGCCAAGCACCGATCATGTTCGTTTCCACAATATCCTGTTTCACAATCAGCCCGGGGATTCCTGCCAACCCGCGAGCGAGGCGTTTCGCATTGGCGTGGTCCTCTTTGAGGCGGCTTACCATGTGCTCCAGCGCGTAGATTCCAGGGCCTGCGATGACGCCCGCCTGTCGCATGCCTCCGCCAAGGCGTCGCATGGCGCCCGTGGCTTTGGCAATGAACTCCTTGCTACCGCACAGGATGGACCCAAGCGGGCAGCAGAGGCTCTTCGAGAGGCAGAACATAACCGAGTCGACGTGTTTGACATACTCGGATGCCGGTGTGCCTGTGGCGATCTCGGTGTTGAAGATGCGTGCCCCGTCCACGTGAATGGACATGTTGTTCTCTCTCGCGATCTGGCACAGCGCCGTGTGGCGGTCAAGCGGAATCGCGCGTCCTCCGCCTCGGTTATGGGTGTTTTCCAGGCAGAGAAACTGCGCTTTGGGGCCGCGGCGAATCGTTGCTCTCAAATCGTCAGGCTCAATGAGTCCCTGATGGCTAGGAACCATCACCGGCAACAGCCCCGAGAGCGCGCTGTGTCCGCCTTCATAGAAGTAGATGTGGGCGTCGTGACCGATCATGTAGCGTCCGCCCCGGTCGGCGTGAGCCATCATCGCCGCCTGATTCGCCATCGTACCGCTGATCATCAAGACGGCTGCCTCGGTCCCCATACGCTCCGCAGCCATTGCCTCAAGCCGGTTCACCGTGGGATCTTCCCCGACCTTGGAGTCACCCAGTTCGGCCGTGCACATGGCCTTAAGCATCTCCCGCGTCGGGAGTGTCTTCACGTCGGTCCGGAGGTCAATTACGTCGGTCTCGGTCTGCACCATATGTCCCTTCATGTAGAGGTCTGTGGCGGGGGTCCATCAATCTGGGTGCTTTCTCGGGAAGCGTCAAGAGTTACGTGGATTTCGCATGCTCGGCCAGTCTCGGGGTCGCGGAAGGTGTCTTTCGGCATTCACTGCAATTCCTCCTCGCGCAATTCGTTCAGCAAGGGGCGCCCCTCGTGCAGCCGTTCGACGTTTTGCACGAGAATGTCCCAGATGCGTTTCAGGAAAAACGGACTGCCGCTCGAACCGGAGATATGCGGTGTCATGATCACGTTCGGCATCTTCCACAGCGGATGCTCAGGCGGCATTGGGTAGTGATAGTGGGTGTCCAGCGCGGCCCCGGCAAGCGAGCCGTTCCCCAGGGCAGTCAGCAACGCCTGCTCTTGGATCAGGGGACCGCGGGCAGGGTTCAAAACGTATGCCGTGGGTCGTAACGCGCGCAGTTCTGCTTCGCCCACGATACCCGTGGTGGACTTGGTGAGGGGCATGGCCAGCAGCAGAAAATCCAGCCCGTTGAGGAACTCCATCTTCTGCTCCATCCCAAATACCTGGTCCGGCAACTCCCCATGGGGATCTCCCGTGCCGGGGACGCGGTAGATATCGGTCCGTTCCTTCACGCCAGAGCGGGTCAGGACATGGACTTGCATTCCCAGCGCTTTCGCCAGCCGCGCGGTCTCTCGACCGATCCCACCGTAGCCCCAGAAGCCGACGGTCAACCCACGGAGTTCGCGCTGGAAACGGGTGTCGCGGTCCCAGACGCCCAGGGCCTGGTTGCGGATCATGCCGCGCAGGTCGCGCAGCAGGTTGTCCATCATGGCGATGTTCCATTCGGCGATCGGCACGTCAAACACACCCAATGCGTTGCAGGCGCGCACGCCGCGCTGTGGCAGGCCGATGCCCACCAGTTGTGCGTACCCCGCAGACGCGATCTGCACGAGGCGAAGCACACGCAGATCCTCGATGTTTGATGGCGGCAATGAGCAAGCGAGCACATCGACATCCGCCAGGAGCTCGCCAGGAAGTGGGCGCTCCTTCTCCTCCTCCGGCTCGTCCAGCAGCACGACCTCTGTTTCAGGCAGGTCCCGCAGGCGGCGCAAGCCGTCGTCATCCACCCGTAGATCAACCAGGATCTTACGCATGTCGTTTCTCCAGTTCCTCCGGGAGGATCTTGCCGGGAACGCTGTTGAACTCACCGCTGCCGGGCACGAACGGGAAGCGTCGTTTCGTGTCGTCGGTCAACTCAATGCCCAATCCCGGTTTGGTCGGCGGCAACACGACGCCATCGCGCAGCACGAAGCTGTCGCCGATTACCTCGCTGTGCAGGGGGCCGTAGGCTGGTGCGACCTCTAAAATCACAGTGTTCGCGGCGGCAAAGCCGGCGTGCAGGTTCTGCATGAACGACCCGCCAGCTCCCCAGGAATGAGTGGCCACTTTGCGGCCACGCTCAGCAAGCATCCGGCTGACGAGCATAAACTCGCCCAGCCCTCCGGTGAACGAGGCGTCCGGTTGGCCAATGTCAAAGGCGTCGCGCTCGACAAACACGCGCCATTCATAGGCCGCTGTGAGGCACTCGCCGCCGGCAATCGGCGTGGAGGTCGCCGCACAAAGGTCGGCATACCCCGCCGGGTCGGTGTAGTGCAGTGGTTCCTCAAGGAAGAACAGGTCGAACGGTTCAAGGGCCTTGGCCACCGCGATGGCCGTTTCCACGTTCCAGGTAACGCCCGGGCTGTTGCCCATGTGACCGTCAAGCATCACGCGAAGGCCGGCGCCAAACCGGCGGCGGACAAAATCCAGCTTGTCGGCTTCGAAATCCGCGGCGGGGGCCGGTTCGAACGGAATCTCGACTCCGCGCTCCGGCGTGTACCCGCCCGCGCTGACCTTCACACCGGTAAAGCCGAGTGACAGGTAGAACTCGATTTTGCGGGCGAGTTCGTCATGCGGGTAGTTAGCCGGGCCGCCGGTGGCATAGGCGGGGAGATGGTCGTGTTGGCAGCCACCCAGCAGTTCAACCACCGGCTTCTTCTCCAGCTTGCCCTTCAGGTCCCACAGCGCCGCCTCAATGCCGTTGAGCACGCTCACGCCGACGCCTACCCGGCACCAGAAATTCCCGCAATGGTACATGCGCCCCCACAACTCGGGAATGTCGTCGACGTTCTGGCCGACAAGGATAGGCTTGAAGAACTCCACAATCGCCGGGACCGCTTCCGGGCAGAAGTACCCCGCGTAGGTCTCGCCCAGCCCGAGTATTCCGCTATCGGTATGGACCTCGATGAACGCCGCGCTTCGCACCTTGCGCAGCTGCGACAGGTAGGGATCGAGCGTGCACGGCCCGGTCAGCAGATGAGTCTGAACATCAGTGATCTTCATGGCTTCATATTTCCGCGTAGAGCATCAGGTTGGTCGGGGCCGTGTCCGTTGCCTCGGAGGGACGGACCATTGCCTCACCCTACCCGAAAGGGGCTTCAATTGAAGGAACAGCCAACCCTAATCCACTACATATACCTTTGTTTCATAGGGCCTGAAATCTGCCTCGTATAGGCCATCATTTACTGGCATCATCTCACCTTCATCAAGCAATCTTCTCCCGCTCAGATCCATCTTTACCCTCAGGTTTTGGTGTGTCTCAAGCGGATTGATGAGAGTAATTGCCGTTTCGCCCTTTCCATTGCTTCTGGCCCAGATCCTGAATGGTTCGGGGACGTTCCCGGGCAGCCTTGTATGGCTTCTCGGGGTAACCATAAATGGCTCTATCGCTCGCAGTTCCTTCACCAATCTACAGATGGACTCCCATACCACAGGCGCGTCCTTCTTCATATCATATCGCGGCCGCGACATCCAATAGAACACTATTCCATCAGCTCCGGCCGACAGGGACAGAAAGACCTGACACTTCATCTGATCATAGGTCGGCTTCACAACCGGGCCACATTGTGCCACTCTGCCACGCTTTATGCCCCCAGAATCATAGTCAGCATCAAATGCCTCTATGATTGCCCAGACAGGCTTATCTTTCCCACCCATTTTGCGACAATTTCTGACCCATTCATCAACTGTCCCAAAGGGCTTCCTGCGCAATAGCGGGTAGGGATCACAACCCACGATGTCCACACGCTCGATATAGTCTCTTGCGTTCTGAGACACCCCCGCAACCATCGTTGAGAAAGCCACCATGGAGGGATGAAACGGATCAATCCTCTCGATCACCTGTGCGGCATTTTCTATCTCCTGAACACCGATGTCCTGGGGAGCAGGCTCGTCCATTATGTACCACGAGAGCAGAGCCGGATATGTCATCAAGCTGGCGACGTAGGTTGTGATTTCCTGGTTACTCTGTCGTCGTATCCACCCGCGTGGCATCCCAAGAAAGATTTTCATATTGTGCTTCTCGGCGGAGTTCAGATGCAATCTCGCGGTGTCCATCAGGGAATCGTAAGCGTCTTCCCTCTCAAACACATATGAATGTGCAAGGTTGAAGCCTGCTTCCACCAATCCCGAGAACTCTGCGGGATCATCACTGGGATCACAGTAGGCGCCTACTGGGAAGAACGCTTCATCGTCAACGTATGCTATCCCTTGCCTGCAGGAAACTCGGCTCTTGGGGCTGATATTGCTGTAGTGATCAGATGCGGAGAACGTCTCTCCCCGGCTGTTCTCAAAGCTGTATGTGACGTTGTGAACTGAGCCAGAAAGGCTCTGCCGTGCCTTGAAGGTCAACACGCTGTCCATGAAGGACACCATTTCTGCCGGTTCATCGTCTATAGCGACCTCAATTTTCATCTCTTCATCGCTCAGAATCCGAGCCGCCAACGTTGGCCTGGGTACGTCAGACCATTCGTATCTGGACTCCAGAATGGGCGGCCATTTATGAGCGTTCTCCCGTATGCTGAATGACCGAATTTCAGAGCGGTACATTTCCTGACCGGAGGGATTGCTCGACTTGGCACTTTCCTGAACCTGCCAGTACCAGGTTGTTCCGCTATCCAGAAAGCAGGGAAGCAGAACACTGCTGTTCGGTCCAACAGAAAAGGACCTCCGATTTTCACTCAGAGCCGTGTCGCCTGCAATAATCAGTTGGCAGTTCCTACCTATATCCTGCCAGGAGAAGTGTGGGCGACTGCTCGTAAGTACTACCTTGTCTACAGGCCTCTCCAGTGCTAACGCCAACCCGCTCACATATTCTGACATCACAAGGTCCCGGAACCATGCTCTGCCCGTTCCCTCCAAGCCGACGTACAATCTGGCGAACGCTGCACTTTCCGGCACAATGTTCGTGGATGGAATATCGAACCGCTCCCACGGCGATGTCCCTCCCTTACCCATGGGGTACGTTCCCCCAGGAACGAACGCCTTTCCCTTGTCGACCCATTCCACAAAGACGGTTGCGCCACGTCGACGTTCGGAGACTACCCCTTCAGTCTTCATCTGACAGCTGACCGAATAGCGCTTCCCGGGTTCGACCTCAACATAGATACAGGACAGCGCTCTCTCCCGATCAGTATTGATCACTTCCAGGCATTTGGCGCCGTTATCGTCAACGGCCGTCGTGTGTTCCTCCAAGATCCAGCCTCTGGATTTCAGAGCAGACGTTGGCTTGTTGAACGCTTCGTTGAAGATTGGCTCGCCTCGTTTCTCATTCGCTGAAAGGTCCATGGAAACAACGATGCAGACCCCAATTGTGGCGATGGTTCCTGCCTCTTTCATTGTCATATAGAGGGTCTCCGATCATGCGCGTTACTCTGGTAGAGAGCCGCTATGGCGTAGGCAGATACAGCAGATAGCACTCTTGCGTACTGCCCCGGGGCCGCCTGTGAGCCTGCTCTACATGACCTGCCCCAGATGCCGATCGATCTACGCCCACGCCATGTGGTAGAAGTCGCGCGATGACGTGTGGGTCAGTTCCGGATCGTGGTAGAGAGCCCTCCAAAACGACTCACTGATCATCAAACACCTGCTTCTATGTCAACTCGCGTCAACTCGAAAGGATGCAGACAACACAATCTGTCTGCGCTCTTCATTGAAGGAATGAAAAACGACTACTACGCTGCCGTCAGCACGAACAGCGGCTGATGGATAACCAATGTGCCGGTACCCCGTATTCATAGCATTTCCCTTACTGTCTTCCAGTTCGGGAATCCGAGGCGGTGAATAGATCGTAAAGACATTGTCGTTTGACCAGTTCTTCCCGTCACTAGAGACCGCGATTCTCACACTTTGTGGATCTCTACGGTGACCGTAGGCATTTAGCACGAAACCACTATGTAGTGTCACCGTATCGGCGGGATACCCCCAAATCTCGGTCTGCTGAAAGCCTGACCAGGATGCGCCCATATCAGTTGACTCTGAACTGAACAGGAAACCTGCCGGAGCATTGCTGCAATACTCCGCGTAATGTTGCCTGCTCAAAGCAATGAGTCGTCCATCGTCAGTGAGCGTCATGCCTGGTTCATAGAACCTGTGAATACCTGCGGGATCAAAGGCAATCGTGCCCCGACAATACCATGACCTACCATTGTTCTCCGAGCATAGGAGACAGGACCGCGAAGGATCAGAGAAGGAGTTAGACACGTCCGTATCGCGTATATGTCCAGACACAGCCAGAAGAAGCCTACCATCGTCAAGTTCTACAGGATTGTCCCATATACTGATAATTCGCATGGGCCAGGCCAGGAGGGGCTCTGGAGTGGTCCATGTGCAGCCACCATCCGTTGAGATGGTGGACCAGGCGCCCCTAAAGTTGGCACCATGGACAAGGTTGGAGTCCACAACCATGGCATGGGCCAATACCATAATTGTGCCATTCTTGAGAATCTTGACACTTGCTGACGTGAATCCCCAGTTATCATATTCGGGCATCGCTTCTACCAGACTCGACGGATCCCAAGTCCCGCCTTCATCGTCTGATCTCATGAACATGATGGAGCCATCATCATGGTGGTCCAGCCCTCTCATCCGGACGTAGACCAGCACCGCATCGCCTTTGACAATGTCGATGCTCGCTTCAGCCAGATAATTCTCGGGATCATCACCAACTATCTGTACCTCGAGATCTGCAATTCTGAGGTCCATGTTTCGAACCGTTCTTTCCTTCTTGGCTGTCATCGACCTCTCTTGGAGGATGTAGCCATGGTGTATTGAGCCTATCCGCAGGACTTCTGAAGAGGCGCGCACGCTCACTTAGCTGGGGTGGGCCGGGCAGGCGGGTACGTGATCGCGACCATGAGGTCTTGCAGAATGATTGGATCTGTACTGCTGCGAAAACGCACAAACTCCCAGAGCGCTGCGCCAGTGCCCGGTCCCGAGGCCGAGCCGAACAGCAGGCTGCATGCATTCCAGCTTCCGAGTCCACTCCAGAAGCTGACCCAATGCGCTTCGTCTTTGGCAGATGTCGTGTATTGGCCCGTCCCGTCCAGCCTGAGGACGCCGTCCACATAGACACGGATATTCTGCCCCTGGAACACCACTCGGTAGGTATGGAATGCGCCGGCGGAATCGAAGGGACAGGAGAGGCCGGCGAACTTGAGGCCAATCCGGTCAGGCATCAGCGTCAGGTACTCCACAGCTGTGCCATCAGACAGGCGCAGGCAGGCGGCGAGCGGGTCAGTTGACGATACGACCTTCACCCGCGCCTCCACAGTGGTTTCCTCCTCGCGGCTGAGCATCCACGGGTAGACCAGACTGGGGAAGTCGTCGGCGCCCGTACCATCGTCCGCGAAGTAGAGTGCCGCATCACGGATCTCCTCGACGTATTTGGCGCCGCCGGACAAGCGCCGCCATGGCCACTGCGCAGCCCCCCTCAGCCTCTTCGTGCCCTCGTAGGAAACGTCCCACGTGTCTCTTCCCGGATCGGGGGCCGACCGTTTCCCGGAAAGGGGCGTGACCCGGATGTCGTTTAGCCCGGCCTTCACGGCTGACGGCGGGACGTTGAAGCCCAGCCACGCACCCTTGGAGTCGTCGGGGCTCAAGGGTGTGCCGTTAAGCCGCACCTCTAGTTGGCCGACAGGGAACGGTTCCTTCAGTCTGAGGTAGCAGGTGACCGCTGGCTTGAGTCCGGCTCGTGTCGTCTCGCCAACGTCATCGCCAATCCGCAGTTGCGTCTGGACCGGTTGGCCGGCCAGAAGTCTCCAGGGATTCTGCGGCGTCAGGAGGGGGGCACGCCGATGAGGCCGGCCAGGGGCAATAGGCGCACTGGGGCCCATGTGATCGCTGAGCGGGGAGAGGAAGTACAGCTTGTCCATTCGCGCCAGCCCGGCCGGATCGCCAAGTTCCCGCCACTGTGGCTTTGTGGGGTTGAAGAAGTTGAACAGGTAGATGCCATCGACACCCGCCTGCCAGGCGGCCATGGCGCGGCCACGGTAGGCCTCGACGGATTGGCGTTTGAATGGCGGAGCTACGAACTTCTCCCATGTATCGCTCAGCCCGGCATAGACGGGCACACCGTGATGATGCCCAAACTGAACGAGGGTGTCCCAGTCGTTGAGTTGGACCATGCAGGTTCCGGTCAAGAGATCCACCAGCCCGTCCTTGAACCACTGCGCCAAGTCCAGGCCGAGCTCCTTGCAGTACTCCACGGAATCCGGCACACGGATCGCCACGAGAATGGGGTGGCCCTGGCGGAGGCCCTCTCGCTCGGTCATGTCGCGGATGCGGCGGATGAGATCAGTTAGGAGGTCCCGTTCCTCCTGCGAGGCGTTGCCTCCCCAGGCAACACTCTTGAACAGGCACTCATGCCGCAGGAAGTCCAATTCAATGCCGTCCAGGTCGTAGTTGCGGCAGACCTCTTCCAGGCGTTGGAACACCCGTTCTCTGACTGCAGGTCGCTTGTAGTCAACGCCGGTCCACGCCTTGAACTTCGGTCTCTTCTCAAAGCTCCCCATCAGGCATTCCGGGTGTTCCCGCTTGAAGCGAGAGAACCCGAAGAAGGGCTTGTTCGGGCTGTCAACCGAGTCGTGTGTGTCGTTCATGCGCATCGTGCAAAACACCTCGAGGCCGTGGCCGCGGCAGAAGTCCACCATCACTTGGAGGGGGTCGGTGCCCTGGGCGATCAGCTCGGGCACGACGTTTCGCCGGGTGGCGAAGTACTTTCCCCGGGAGCCGTCCGTGTAGTAGTCGCTGGCATTGCCCATCAACGTTTCGCCCACTTTGGTTCGGTGGAGGCTCATGTCGCCCTGCAATGAGCAGTAGAAGATTGTGTCCACTTGCGTGCCGGCCAGCGCCGTGGTGCGCAGCTTGAGCAGGTTCTCGGCCGTGGCGGGACTGCTGGTCGGGAGAATGAGCGCGTCGTCCGCATCGTTGTTGAAGATGATTCGGCGCCGGCGATGGGTTGCCTCGCGCCGTTGTGCCCGCAATGCCTGCAGGGCATCGGGATCGGCGGCTGCGGCTCCAGGCGACGGCATGAGACACAGGCCAAGTCCAAGTGGGAGCAGGGCATGAAATCTGGAAACACGCGCGCCGGCGCAAGTGGGAAAGGGGAGTGTGGGGGCCATTGCGGTGTCCTGGGTAGAATGGGAGTAAGGCGGGACTCGCCAGTCTCCTGTAACGTGTCGGATGTTCCCGCGCTCCTGCACGGGCGGTTTCGCGGGTAGGGCACAAAGACGTCAGTCCCCTCTGGGCGGACGCAGTTCACCCGACAGACGATTCCAGCGCAGTGTAGCCATGGAACCACGGCAATGCAACGCCGAGGAGCACGAGCCACCCCTCAGGTGCGAAGCGTACCAGCCATATCGGAAGATCAGTCGGGACCTCGTGCTCTGCCATTCAGGACGAAGCTGGCGTAGGAGGCGAAGTGCCCGTTGACGTCCTTGGTGTAGGCATCCAGCACGTTTCGTGCTTGGTTGTCAAGGTCACCGCACTCCAGGAGGAGCGCTGCGATCAGGAGTTCCTTGAACTTGCTGTTGAGGACGTTGCTCCCTTGTCCGCTTGTCGTGGCGCGACCCGGCATACTCAACGCTCCATCCGTTGCGCAATAGTAGCTCAGCGGCTGCGAATGGCCGCTGACCCCTGGCTTGTTGAGCAAACGCGCGAGCGGTTCCGCCAGAGAGGCGTCCCTGTTCAGTCTCAAGGCCAGGCAAATCGCTTTGTAGTGAGACAGGTCGCTCTCCGCGGCGAGAGATTCGAGTTTCCGGACAAGTAGCGGCCTGGTCTGGGGAATCCGCAGGAAACCCAACGCGATGACCAGTCGGTCGGTCTGGCCAAAGGTGTTGTCGCTCTTGCGGTGTGACGTGAGCCCGCATCCCTCGCCCCATCCCTCCGCGGCTTCGACGGCCTCAATGAGGGTTTCCTTGCCGGTCGCATCGCCAAGAAGGACGAGTATCCTGGCGAAGTTTGTTCTCACGTTCCGGTCATCGGCCTGCGTGTAGGCCCGTCTCAGAAGCGGGAGTGCGTCCTTCGGGTGAGCCATCACCGCAGCCAGTGCGGGCATGGTGTCGTCAACGTCGGGCTTCTCGTGCACCTCGATGGTCAGACTATGGAGCGTCGTCACGGCTTCCGAGAGTTCCTCGGCAGCGATCGGGAAGGAATCTCTGTCGGTCAGAACACGTTCCTCGAGACAGCCCTCCTCGACAAGTAAGGCCTGGAGGTGCCGGATGTCGATTTCCCTCACCATGCCTCCGGTCTTCGCGGCTGCGAGTGCGGCGGCAACACCCGCCGCATAGCCCTGGTTCTGGAGGTCGGGCTGCATGCGGGTCAGCGTCATTGCGTCTCGCTCAGCACTGGCTCCCAGCCCGACGACGAGAAGGCCTTCGACGCCCTTCGGAGTCAGGCATCGGAAGGGCATGTCGCAATCGTAGACGGGGCCCTTCATGTCTTTGATGAGGAGCATTTCCGAGTCGGGGAACGCCGCGGCGTCGAAATTGCTCCGATGATGACAGATCGTGTCCGGGAACGTGCGATGCATGAGGATGTCCGCGGTCGACAGCACGTGATCGCCAACGATCCGCCGGCGGTCACGTGTGTCGATCAGCTGTCCTGCGTCGTACGGCTCCGCTGCCTTTCCCCGTCTCGCAGACAGCAGGAGGTGCCAGCGGTCGAACACGTCTCGATCGTCAACCATGGCAAAGCAGGTGTTGTTGCATCTGTCGCCCAGGTCCCGATGCGGCATGCCGGCGAGTTGGACGGAGAGGCCTCCCAGAGTGGAAATGCTGAACTGGGTAGCTGCTCCCGCCGAAGCGGCAACGTCTGCGTTACCGGTACTGTCGATGACGACATCGGCGAGTACGGCTCCGCGACCGAATGGCGTTGCCACGACCACGCCCGAGACTTTGTCGCCCTTCAAGAGCGTCCCGCATCCGAGGCATTCATGCCAGACTTGGGCCCCATTCTTCAGCAGCGCGGCTCGGTACCACTCTGATTTCCGGATCACATCCCATGACGTCCCGAGGACTTCATCCATCTCGGCGGTGAACCCGATGCGGCGTCCGTACCAGTACTGCCCGATGAGACCGGCTGTTCCCACGCCGCCAAGTTCGTCAAGGGGTTCGATGACGAGTGTCCTGGCTCCGTCACGGGCCGCACCGATTCCTGCTGATGCGCCTGCCGTTCCTCCCCCAACCACCACGACATTGAAGGCGCCGAAGATCGGCAGGGCGTGGTCGTCGAGTTCCAGCTTCGGACAGTTCTTGAAGCGGAAGCTGGCCGGCGCTGCTGTAACTGCCAGTTCGCTGCTGTTTCCCGAAGGAGTCACGTAGCCGATGCCTTCAGGTGTAGCGAGACTGTGCGCTGCGGTGGCCGCCGCGGTGCCTATCCGTCGGCCTACGACGGCGATGGAGGTCGGCCGCATGACCTTCTTCATCAAGGAGCGGTCTAGTCCGGCATATGCGCTGAGAACGTACAAGGACTCGATCCCATCCGGCTGAAATGCGCCTATGAGCAGATCGCCTGGGACGGCGCCTGTCGCGCTGACGGGGACCGATGGGACGATTGTGTTCTCCGGGTAGTAGATCAGGAACTCGGATGAGTCAACGATGCCCGTGTCAGGACTGTGGACCAGGGAACGAGCTTCGTTGAAGGCCTTGGACAGGGCGCTGACAGTATCCGACTCCATCGTTAGATCCAAGCCGTATTCGAATACCGGATAGTCCCTCGGTTCGCCATCCTTGGTCGGCGACCGATATGGCGTAGGAAGCTGTCGTCCAACCACACCCTTGACCAGTTCCCCACCCACCACGATGATTTCGAACTCCTTGGGGCCGGGGGTGAAGGGCTTGTGGCTTCCGGGGCTCTGGCGCGCAAGAACGGCGTCCTTCGTGGCATCGATGATGACCTTGGCCCTGGCAACCTGCCTGCCGCTGCGGTTCACGATCGTGATGCCGCCAACCGCGCCACTGTCGTCGACCAGAAGCTCGCCGGCGAACGTTCCGGTCAGGAACGGAATTCCGTTGTGGATCAGCGCTTCGTCCAAGGCCTTCTTGACCTCGAAAGGCGTAACGACCCTCTTTCCGCCAAACAACTGCTGCGTAAGCTCGGTCTCGGGCGTCTCGTCGTCATCGATCCAGAGCCTCTGCGTGCCGCAGAGATCGAAGCCAAGGTACGGTCTGGACTCGACCAACAGGACGCTGGCGCCGTTCTCCGCGGCAGCACAAGCCGCTTCGACTCCGGCAAGCGACCCGCCGGCAACCACGACGTCAACGTCAAATGCTACAGGCAGTTCAGTTGCTGACTCACAGACGAAGTCGTCACACACGGACTCAAACTCCGGAGTGGGGGCAGCTGTCGACATGAGCAGATATGTCCTTTCTAGTCGGGGTGGGCTCGCTATTCGCGCTCGAGGCCACCAGTCGTCTCAACTGGCTTCGCGATTTGTGGCTGACGCCAATCCTGGCGAGCCCCACAACGATCAATCTATCGTCGTTATTCAGATTCCCTCACCAGGCGGGGCAATCAACAGCACGATGTCAGGCACAAGCCTGGGCTTCGCCCGTTGCTTTATCGCTCATATCCTGGAGAGCGGTCGTCTTCGACCGTATGGCATGCGTGCAGTTACGGCGGAGGACCGCCGCTCTCCAACCGGATTTGTGCTCAAATCGCTGAAGTTGCAGACAAGCGGTGAGCGAGGGTCCGGAGCATCCTACCAACGGAAGAACCGGTAGGGATCGTCCCAGTCCTCCGGGGTGTCCATGTAGTAGCTCTCAAGCCAGCGTCCCTGGTCGGGTGGGGCGATGATCTGCATGCGTACGTCCGCATACCAGACCGTGCCAATCCCGGAGTGCCAGATTTGGAGTCGGGTCTTCTTGGGTTCAGTTCCCTTGCCCTTGGCCACGAACGTGAAACGTTTCCATTCTGTCTCCGGGAGGAACTTCTGGTACGGGAGAAGGGATTGCCACGGGCCGGTCTGGGAGATCGCCATGGTGGGACTCACGCCGTCCATGCCGCTGGACTTCGCCATGAAGGAAATGCGGTACCACTGACCTTCGACCACGGGAACGCCGAGCTGGTAGAGCATTGCCCCGCTCTTGCCTTTGGCATTGGGTCGGGGGCAGCTGATCCGTTGACTCCACTTTCCTGAACTGGGCTTGACCTTTTCCCGTTGGCGAGTGGCGCCGTCACCGGTCAGCGAACACCCCCACCCGTCTGCCAGGCCGTCAGCGTCGTCGTCCACGCTGAGGTCCGCGTTCTTGACGAGTTCACTACTCGTCTGCTGGCCTTTGCCGCCGGGTGGGGTGCACAGGTTTTCGAGCAAGGGTGTAGTCGCCCCTGCTCCCATGTTGGCCAACAGGCGGTTCAGTGTGAAACTGGCACGTCGATAGGTCCGCCGCAGGTTGCGGTTTTGGTGGGAGTTGAAGAACCAGGGCTTGCCGACACCTTCCTCGAAACCTGCCTTGGTGAAGAGGTTAGGTCTTTCCTTGAGCGTCGCGCTTCCTGGTTTCCAGGGAGCATAAGCGCCCTCATACAGCCTGAATCTGTCGGCCTTGAATCGGGCCCCATCCTGCCGGCACGCGATGTATCCCTGCCAGCCCTCGGGGTAGTCTTTGGTCACCTTGAAGGTCGTGTGGATCTCTGTCCATTTGTCCGTGCCAACCACGACATTCCTGGCTTTGACCACGCGATCCCACGGCCTGCCCGCGCGTTCGAGCTCCAGGTGAAGACGGACGGGTTCGCCAATCGCTCTGACCAGGGCTGCAAAGGTGTAGGCCTTACCACGGGTTCCCGCGCGCTGTGCCTTCTGCCCGAATTGGCCGTCGTGTCCCGTTGTCGTCCCCATGGTGACGAGGGCGCAGCGCTTCCCTTCCGGAGCGTCCTCGGTGGTTGCTTTGAGACTTGGGATCGCTCCCTGGGCCTTCGTCAACTCGTAGGGAGGCAGCTGGTAGAACACCACAGTCGCATTCCGCGCTGCGGCGAGAACGCCGCTGCCCACGACTGTCGCTCCGGCCGAGATCAACGGCAGCTCGCGGGGATCGCGGTTGTGGACGTCGGGCGCCCCGACTCCCGCCAGCAGCGATCCCATCCCCCGTGCCTCGAAGGCGGACGCTATGTATTCGGCGCGGGTCATCTCGACCTGCCACGGCAGGAAGGTGCTCACCTGCTTTTCGTCGAGACCGAGGGACAGCAGGTTACCGCCATCTCGCAGAAACGCAGCGATCGATTCGCTGTTCCGCGCCAGCGCCTTCTCCCCGCCGTTTCCGACAACCAGCACCTGGTTTGTCGAGAGAGTGCCCGCTGTGAACGTTGCCGTGCTAAAGCCGCCGGCCGCGAGCTGCCGCTGCCCGGCAGAAGGACCGACATACACAACGCCGCGTCGGGGCTTCGGCTCGAACTCGGACACGTAGCGCATGATGTTCCGCGTCAGGGTTTCCGCCGCCGGATCGGGCCTTGACCGGGCGGTTACATCCAACTGGCAGAACAGGACCATCCCTTTGCCTTCTCGGTATTCCAGGAGGGGGCTGTACTGAAGGCTATAGCCGCCATCGATGATCGGCATGAAGTCGCCGCGTCCCGGTTTCTCGATCAGCACGGATGCCACATTGCCGCGACATCCTGCGCGCCACAGACGCCTGATGTCGATGCCGCACCACTTCTTCCGGGGAACTTCGCCGGGCCTCTTCTCATACTCCAACTGCGGCGGCAGAAGGGTGGCTTCGCCCTGCCAGTCGCGGAGCAGATCCTCGTCGATGCCGGCCAAAGTGGGGTGGTCAGGCAACCGCTTGAAGACTTGTCGGAGACCGTACTCGACGACACGGAAGCCGAGGCGCTTCTCAAGCGCATCCGCCGTCTGCTCGAAGACGACCACTTTGAGCCCTTGCTTGACGCGGCTGACATCGGGTGAGGGACCGTCAACCGTCAGCGCTTTCCTGCCGATCACGAGGACGTCGAATGAGGACAGATCCGTGTCCGCGCTCACGGGTTCACACCCCAGCCCCATGTTGCGCAACAGGGCACTCGTCTCTGCCTGCGGATCGAACAGGGCGATTCTGTTGCCCGACCCAGGCTGTGTCGGGCGCGGGACGACGCGGATGGGGAATCTGTCGTCCTGCGTTTCGCCCGTGCTGAACGCGGCTGTCATGGCCAAGGCGTACTGGCCCGGTCTGATCGTGTCAGGCAGCTTGAAGCGCAGAGGGATGCGCTTCTGTTCCCCCGTCGGCAACGTGAGTTCCTTCCTGCCGGTCTGTGGCTGGGGAAGGTCGAATCGCCATCGCCCGTCGCACGACACTGTTTCGCGCGAGTTGTTGATCACGATGAGCTGCTTCTCGACGGTGTCGCCCGGATAGAAGATGTGGTCCTTGCTCGTAAAGCGGCTCGGCTTGCCCGCGATGTAGGCCAACAGAGGCATGTTGTTCCGCAACAGCGCCTTTGCAGCAACGGTGGGGACCCAGTCCTCAGAATCGAAGGCGGTAGCCATCTGTTCGAAGCGGTCTTCGACGTAATCCGGACTGAAACCGGGTCTCTGTAGATTCCCCCAATCCGTCGGGAGCTCTTTACGGCTCTTATCCACCCCATCGCGCAACTGCCAGAAGACCGCGTGCGACCATGGACTGTTGGCCGACATTCCCCAGGTGCGGAACGCGCGCCAGTTATCGGTTGTGTACATGGCCATCGCGGGGTACTGCTCATCAAAGTCACGACTGCCCATCTGGTGCGGATAGTCCCAACGATGCCATAGCCGACCGGAGCGGAACTGCTCGGCTTCCCAACGCAGACACGCTTTCTCGACGTTGCTTAGGTTGTAGGCCTTGTCCCCGAAGAACTGGGCATTCCACTCGGCGAGGCACAGTTCCCATGGTACGACGGCGCTACCGAAGTTGCGCGTGCCGCGATACCATCCGCGGTACATGGCAAAGTCCCAGGGGAACGGGGCCGAGTACTCGACGGTGAATACCGGTTTTACGCCTGCGGTGGCCCAGTGCTCGAACCAGTCCGACATCTCCTGGATGGGGACGAAGTTTGGGTAGAAATTGACCGTGTGCATCGAGCCGAGATTGCCCGAGGAGTGGTGATAGACAATGCGGGATGGATCGACGCTCTTGATGATCGCTTCGGCCCGTAACGCCTTTCCAGCGTTTCCCTGGGACCACCGATCGCGGGGGTTCTGCAGGCCGTCGATTGCCTGCGGGTTCATGTCGTCGGCGTAGCCACAGGCGTTGTGACTGGTAGCATAGGCCACGACCGAGGGGTGGTTTTGGGCCGCGCGTGCGAAGAATGCGGCATGCTCAGCGTAGCCGTTCGTCTTGTCGGCATCGCCCACTTCCCAGTCATAGTGACCGAAGTGCGGCTGCGAAAGAGCGACCAGCATGCCGGCGTCATCCGCGGCACGCAGGATCTCCGCAAAGCTCAGGTAGGAGCCGGGATTACAGTCGTAGTTGTGGGTGTAGACGAAGTTGATGCCGAACGTCCGCATCCGCTTCATGGTCTCAAGCGCCGCTGCATACGTTGCGGCTCCCGCGCTGACCTGAGCATTGTCGAAGGGGATCGCAGAAAGGAAGAGTCGTGTTCCGTTTAGATAGAAATCACGGCCGTCAATCCAGAATTCACGGAACCCAAAGCGACGGGGAAGTCCCTGATCCAGAACTGCGCCGCCGCGTCCAAGCAGAGACACGGTCATCCGGTACAGGTTGCCGGGCGTGTGGATATCCCACAGCTTCTCAGGTCGCCAGCGTTGTGTCACCGACAGGCGCCCCTCCACGAGGTCATTGGCCTCGAATGCCCGACTCTTGAACGCCACCACGCTTTGTGCACCATCGGTGACCCGCACCTGGAGCACGTATGTGCCGATAGCCGCCAACTTCTCCATTCTGACGTTGGCTGTGACCTCCCATCGGCGTAGGGACGTCTCGATTCTATTGCCCGCAATCCGTGGGCCAGCCGGCGTGCTGTTCAGGTAGACATCGCCGCAAAGACCGCGTCGCGCCACCGATCCCTTCACCCCTCGCGCCGAGTTCGAGTCGTTGAAGGAGAGCATGGTCTGCTTCAGCGGCATGGCCAGAACCTGCATGCTGAGCACATGCTCATTTCCTGGTCGGCAGACCGATGTGAGATCAAGCTCGCCCCCCGGGAAGCGCAGTTCGCCGACGTTCCTGCCGTCAACAAAGACGATGGCGTAGGAGTTGACGTAGTCTGCGGAGAGGGTAATGCGTCGACCTTTCCATTCCTGCGGGATGGCGATCTCACGCTCGTACCAGGCGGCCGCGATATCTGCCATTTTCACGCCCTCCCACCCAGGGTGGCGATGAATGGTCTGAGAGTCCTTCTGCATCCAGTTTCCGATGCCCGGCCATGACCCCGGCACCTTGAAGTAGCCCCAGTCGCCCGTTGGGACACTGGTCGCACGATCGCCAGCAGGTTGCCAGCGCCAGAGACCATTGATACAGATTCGTTCACGCGTCGCAGTGGCCTCGCGCTGGGCCTTGTTCAGATCCCAGACAGCTCTCGTCCCCGCCGGCAGAATCCCCTCGCCCTCGGCGGTGACAATCGGCTGAACCAAGCCGGCTGTGATCAAGGCGAACACCACGCGGGATAGGGACCTTCTGGTTCTCATGGTGCCGACTCCTGATTGTGTGGCAGGTACACAAGGTCATCGGCCAGTGTCCGCTGACGCACGGGCCGTACTGGATTGTCCGATGTCTCTGCACTATACCGAAACGAGCGATACCGTCCAAGAGCACCAGTCGTCCTGTAAGCACAGGTCCAGGTTCGCCTCTTCCCATGCTTTCTGAGCTTCAGAAGCCGTCGCTTGCACCAGCGAGTGCCTTCAGAACATGGTTTTTTTCTCGACGGTTGCCGCGAAACGGACATTATCGACGAACGTCGATGCGCCCTTTGGGCCCTGGGGAGCGAAGATGGCCAGGGTCATTCCCTGTCCTCCAAATCCCAGTGGGCGCTCTTCCTGATCTTCCTGTGCGCGGTCATCCCCTTTGCGCACGAGGAACGCAGTGAAAGCATCGCGGTCATTACGGGTCTGGATGCGCAACTGCACCCATTCTTCCTCGGGCACTAGAATAGCGGTCCGGTGCCAGGCAGACGGGCCCGCAAAATTGCGTAGCATGAGCTGTCCTTCGGGCGAGACGTACACACTGGCATCATCGCGATTGAACCGATTTCGTGTGGCGACGACCAGTCCGGCACCGGGCTCTCGCCACATGGCAAATGACACAGCATAATCCTGTCCTGCACGCACAACGGAACGGCACTCCCAGTAGAGGTGTTCCCCTCCACGCGTCAGCTTGACTGCGTGTGGCGAGCTCAGAAAACGGCCTGCCGTGATTGTCGGCCCGGCCAGTGAGAACCCGCGCCATTGGCCGCCTGGCGAGTCAAGCCAACCCACGGGACCGACGGTCAGTGGGGTGAACGACTCAGTGGCATCGAAGCCTTGGGTGACAGCTCGCCTGGCCGCTGCCGTGCCGCCGGGAACACGGTTTCGGACTGCGGCCCAAGCACCCCGCTCGACGGCCCCCAGATCGTCGCTAAGCCGGGCCCCGGCAGTGTTCTCTGAAACGGTCGCGTGGTCGATCGTGTCAACGCCTCGCCAGGCGGACCACGTCGAGTCATGATCCTGTGTTGTAGCCCTGTGCCGCTGCTGGTCGTCAGTTCGGGGACCGTAGCGAACACCATCCATTTCAAGATATCCCACGGCATAGTGGTTCGAACTTAACCGGCAGGTATCCCCCCTCCCAAGGAGCAGCACCGGCGGATCCATGCCACAGAACAGCGAACGGGTAACTGTCAGGGCACTCCCGCGATTCACGAGATCCAGATCGAAGAATGTGACCTGTTCAGCCGTCAGCGTGGCGTTGCGCTTCACGTCCACCAGCGCCGAACTCTCGCGGTTCCCCACGAACAGGACGTTCTTCAAGGCAACGTGGCACAGGTTCGTGGGCGCGCCTTCGCCCACACACAGCACCGCGTTAGCGGCATTGCAGACCACCACGCTGTTGCTCATCGTGTGCCAAGCCGGTCCGTCCATGGCCGCCTCAACGATGAAAAAAACGTCGCACCCGAAGCAGCCCTCAATCAGGGCACGATTGTAGGATGTGACGCTCTTGCCTGTGTCACAGATACCCGTTGAGTTCTCGCGCGACTCAAAGCCATCGACGCTGAATGCGCAGTCCGCATGGGCGCTGATCCCGTCGTCGCCGCATCGGATCGCGCGAATGTTCTCGAAGTGCAGGTCCCGGATTTGCTTCCCTTGCCCGCTCGAGATACTGAAGCCATCGTTGATACAGTAGGTTGAGGTCACGTTGCGCACGACAACGTGCGAACTGTCGCCGTAGACGCCCACTCCATTCCGGCGTCGCGGGACAAGGATCGCGTAGTCGGTCAACGCCTTCTCCGCGTCGATCCGGATGTAGAAGGCCTGTTCGTTCTCGACGTAGGTCCACTCCCGCACGGCCAGGTCGTTGGGGTGCTTGAATGGTGCTTTCGGTCCCTTGGAAGTGCGGTTCATCCGCACCATTTCGCGGTCAATAACGAGGAAGTAGCGCGTCAGGACAGCGTCATCGCACTTGATTTCGCCAAACAGCGTGCGGTTGCGATAGAGGCCCCCGCCAACTGCTTCCCAGCGCGCAGGCTGCAGGGGATCGCTCCCAATCAGGGTCGCCCCATGACCGTCGAGCGTGATGGGGTTCCCCACCACACCTGATTTGCTGTGGAATGACACCATCTCGGGGTATGGACCTTCGGCCGGATCCACGTGGATCGTGTCCCCCGGTTTAGCCAGCCGTACGGCCCGTCCAATAGTCCTGAGCGGGCCGTTGGGGGCCGCCCCGACGGCTGTGAGCCCCGTGCTGCTATCAACCCCGCGTCTGCGGGCAACATAGAGATCGCCAGCGCGTACAAGCGGCACGAGTAGACACCAGAAGACCACGATGCGAATGCACGTCAGCACCACGTAATATCTCCCATTAACCAGCGAAGCGGTCTACCGTCGTTCGACCAGCTCGATGTCGTCGAGGCAGCACGCTGCCCCGAGCGGTGCCTGCGGGTAGAACGAGACGCTGTTCACTCGTTCCACGGGGCCTAGAGGGGCAGCAACACTGGATTTCGTTTCCTCGCCTGCCGCAGACAGGAGTGCGACCCCGAACATCTTGCGCGGGCGGTCAACGCGCACGCTCAGGCGTGTCCACTTACCTTCCGGGATCGTGAGCTGCGTTGGCATCCAGCCGGGGCCCTCCACCTCGTTCCTCAGGAACACGCTTCCGTTGCCGCCGACCAGCACCGATGTCTCGTTGGCCCGCCTGGCGCCATCGCGTGTCGCGACGACGAATGACCCCGTCGGTTCCCGGAACACCCAGAACCGCAGCTCGTAGTCCAGCTCTGGATCCGGTCCGTTGGGCCCTACCACCCAACCGTTCATTCCATTGCCGCCGCGCACCAACCGCACCGACCGCTTGCCGCTGTGCGCCGTCTGCATCCAGGGCATTGGGCCTTTGGGGCCGAAGTGATTCCAACGGGCAGGAATACTGTGCACGTCGCCGACAGAACCGCTGACCGATCCGCCGAACGTCCTGTCAGACTCAAAGTCCTGTGCGATGCGCTCGATCTCGATCGTCTTCAGCCAGGCCGGACGCGCCTTGAAGGCTTCCTCATTCTCCTTCTCGGTGATGATGTTGAACTTATTGTCACCTGCCTTCTCGCGGAAATAGAGTACGCGCCAAGCCAGTTCGGCCAGCCGCTTGTCCGCGCTCTGATCCATGAAGTCACGCAGTGCCGCTTCACCATCGTCCCCGAAGGCAAGCAGTGCATTCCCGGCACTGCGGTAGCCCCAGTCGCGATCCGCCCTTTTGCAGCCATCACCCATCTTGCGGAACAGGCCGACCGCCGCTTGCAGCATCCGGGGGCGGAGCTCGAGCGTGTCGCGATCACGCCGTTTGATCGTGTTCTCCAACGCGTCCACGGCCCGGTTTGACATGGCCACATCGTCATGGTTCAACGCTTCCACAATGAGTTCAACGGCCTCCGGGCAATTTCGGACGGTCCCCAGCGTCCGGATCGCAGCGGCACGTACGTATCGGTCTGAGTCGTTCAGCGCTTGCTTCAGGAGTGGGAGATCATCCGCTGTGGCCGGGCCACGCCCGAAGGCGCGGATGATGGCGCGGCGGACATCAGCACTGCCATGGTTGAGTGCTGCCTCAGTCAACTCCTCACGAGGGAAGGGCCGTAGACGTGGAATCGTGTCGCGGGCCATCTCTCCCAGGGGGTGGTTGCCGAACTGGGCCAGGCAATCGATGATCCGGGCGGTACTCTCTGGTCGATGGACATCGCGCAGAGCCTGCATGGCTTTGCAGCGAACCCCGTTTTCCGAATCGGTGAGCGCCGCCTCAATGACCGGCAGAGCGGCCGGGTCCTTGAGACGCCCCAGGGCGAACACCGCGAGTCGCCTCATGAGCATGTTTTCGTGCGCTGCAAAGGGAATCACCGCCGCGGATGCCACGGTTGCTTCTCCGTCGATCACCTGGCTCAGGAAACGCATCTGTTCGTACAACGTTCCGGATGTGAGGGCCTCGGCTGTCTGTGCCGGAATCCGGCTGCGCAACAGGTAGTGCTGATCTTCACCCGCAGCGTAGATCGCCCCCAGGCCTCGCGCAAAGATGGGCTGCCAAACGGGATCGGTGAGCCCGGTGGTGACGAATGACACGGACACATCCGTATCACGTGTCATCCACAGGCAATCCCTGA
Source organism: Lentisphaerota bacterium (assembly GCA_018676675.1). Classification (GTDB taxonomy): domain Bacteria; phylum Verrucomicrobiota; class Lentisphaeria; order Oligosphaerales; family JABHEG01; genus JABHEG01. Next base: position 63,727 of record JABHEG010000066.1, on the reverse strand, counting down.
CTGTTTTGGCCTGCACTGCACGCGACGAGCCACCGTAGATGGCCAGCAGGTCCACAATGTCGTCCTCAACCCAGGTGTCCAGGTCAAAGTACAACTTCCCGATCGTGAAATAGGTGTGGGGCAGCGTGGCCCACAGGCCAGGCATCCGCGGGGTGCGTGGGTTCACGAACATGCCGAGTTTGGTACCATCGGGAGCCAACGCTGCCTTGAGTTCCCGCAGGTACTGGGTCAGATACTCGCCGCGCAACCGGTACCAGTCGGCTCGGCTGGCATAGCGGGTGAAATCGTGCTTCCGAATGTTGACTCCATACCGACGCTCAAACTCATCGACGATGGGATCGCTGTAGCCGAACTCATCCGGGAAACGCGTACTGAAGTTCTCGACATAGCTCAGAAAGATGATTCCGTCGTACCCGGCTGCTCGGGTCAGGCGGGTGTGCACATCCACCAGGGCGTCGCGAGCGTCGGGGTAGGCGAGCTCCACAGGACCGCCCTGACGGCGATATCCGTACTTGTCGACCGGTGCCCACTCGGGGTGTTCAATGCGGAACCGGGCTTCAGCTGACATAGGGAATTGGGTAAAGCTCGGGGTCTCGGGCGTGGCACCCCAATCACCCAGTGTACCGACTCCCCAGAGTTCCAATCCCTTCGCATGGGCAATCTGCACTGCCAGCTTCTCGAGATCGTGTTCCCGAAGCAACTGGTGCGACCAGTGATGGAAGCTGGCGCTCCGGAAGTTCTCCTCACGCACATGCATGACCTCCATCCAGGCCGCTTCCTGGAGGCCTCGCCAGTAGATACGCTTGATCCCGAAGACATGCTTGAGCATGTCGAAGGCCGCCTCAATGGACGCGCGTGAGTCAACCGGCAGTGACCCGCCCAGGAAGTGACTGTCCCCCGTGCTGATATACACGCCCTCTACCCGGCTAACGGGGCGCTCTGCTGCCAACGCGACCGGCAGCCGGCACATCAGCAAGACTGAAATCAAAATCACTCGTTTCGACATGCGCATATCCAACCTACTTCTTCCCCAGTACCGGTAGGACTCTCTTGGTGATCTCCTCACTGATCGTCTGATAGGCCGGCCCCCGCCAGTGGTATCCGTCTCCGGATGCCAGCTCGAGGCGCTCGGCAAATACGGAGTAGATGTCAATGATCTCGATCTGCTCTTCTTTCATGACCTGTTCGGAGATGGTATTTAGCCTGACCACGACATCGTCCTTGTCCCCAAGACTGTTGACCGGCTCGTTCGACGTGGGGCGCGCGGCCGTGTGAGGTGTTGTCATCAGATAGTAAATCTTGGCCTTGGGGGCGCCCTTCCTGAAACACTGGGCGAGGTCACGCATCCGGTCATGGACAACCTGGTCGGAGACCTTGTCCGGAGTCCAGTGCAAGGAATGGAGTCCATTGTTGAAGACGACCGCATCGAACTCAAAACGACCGGCCATCTCTTCCATCGCGGGTTTGGGCACGTTGCCGTTGATGAAATGGCAGCAGTGGAAAACGTAGACCTGTTGCTTCAGCATCTCCGGGATGAAGGTCCTCCGGTACCCCATGGAGATGGAGTCGCCGTAGATCAACACCTTCGGCCATTCCGGATGCTCGATTTTGGGGATGTCCAGCGCCCAGCCTTTACCGGCTACGACGCCACGGGGATACTTGCTTTTGGGCTCGTTCTTCGACACGTACTCGAACGTTGGGCCGTAGACCTTGACGCTGCTGATCACCACTGTCATGGGCTTTGCCTTCTTCCCTTGCGCCCGGCCGATCCACATGGGCTCGTCGTTGGGAATGACCTCCATGTAGCACGTCTTGTACGGCCTGTCGTTGACGTAGAACGTGGCAAAGCCGTTGCGGACGGCCACGGTGAACGTGTAGGGCGTGTTGACCTGCGGTCCCCGCTGCCCGCCGATCCCAATGGAAGACATGACGATGTTGTTCACAACGGTGTAGAGGCGGCGGGCCCAGTACGGTTTGTCCTTGTAGCTCATTGAGAAGGAAAAACCATCGTCCCCGGCGCTCTGTTTGTGCATCACCGGGAAGACGGTGCCATTCACCAACTCAGGTATCGACGCTGTGACCTGGACGGTGAAGTTCCTCTGATCCGGGAACGCTTCGGCGGGAACGGCAAATGCAGCGCCATCTTTCAAGGTGATCTCATTGCCCACCCGCTCGATTTCTCCCGACTGCAGCACGGCCGGAATCGTGCTCGTGGCCAGATCCCAAAGCGGCGTCTCAGCCGCACCCCCCAGGGCGCCGACCATCGCGAGAATCACTGTCATCTGAAATGTCCTCTTCATGCGTCACTCCCGTGAGAAGATTCGTTTGTCCGTCGGTTCGTTGACGTATCGGGGGCGGACCATGCCAGAGCTTTGCGGCCCGCGTTCCCCTGGGCCCTTTCACGTGAATCGTGGAGGGAATGCAGACCGTACAGGAGGGAGGTCTCGCCTCAAGCTAATGTAGCTTCAGAAAGGCCCGGCAGCAGCGAACTCGATGAAGATGCCGCTCAGTGTCGTTGGAGTGAGTTGCTCAGGACAAGGCGGCTTCCGATCCGGGGTGTTGTCCCCGGAACGCAAGGACTGCCAGCGGGGGCGGGGGCGGATGTGGATCTGAATCGCGTGGAAAACACCCACAGCTATGGCATACTTGGCGATGTTCCGTGAGACTATTGTTGCCTTGACAGAGCATTCTTTCGAAGCGAACCAAACGGACTCACTATGCGATCCATCGCGTCATTGGTACTCCTTATGGTGGTGCCCGGGACTCAATTGGCGGTTGCGGAAGTCCCGAGCAAGACCAATATCCCAACGGCTCCTGACAGCGTCATTTTCGAGAGGGACATCCACTATCGGGCAGGCCACCCTCGGTGGGTGTTGAACGTCATCCGTCCTAAGGCGACTTCTGTCCGACCGCGTCCAGTGATTGTCTTGGTGCATGGCGGAGGATGGACCGGGGGCGATCACTATCGCTTTTCGAGAATGGCCTTTGCTTTCGCCCAAAAGGGTTACGTTGCTGTTACGCCGACGTATCGCATGATCAGAGACGCACCGTTTCCTGCTTGCCTCTATGACGTCAAGAACGCCATCCGTTGGGTGAGAGCTCACGCCAAGCAGTACAACGTTGACCCCGACCGGATCGGGGCCTACGGGAACTCCGCGGGTGGGACGCTGGCGCTGACGGCAGCGATCACCGCTGAGGAGGAGGACTTGGAAGGTGACGGCTCCTACCAGGAGTTTTCGAGCGCACTTCAGGCGGTAGTCTGTTCGGGTGCGGTCGGGAACATGCTGCACGCGACTCACAGCAAGCGTGCCGCGAGTGTCTACCGGAAGCTCGCCGGAGGCATGGATCGGGGCAAGGCGGAATCGGAACTCAGGGCCGTTGCCCGGCGGGCTTCCCCGTCATCCTATGTCCGCGGGGGAGTGCCCCCGATCATGCTCGTGCACGGAGCCAAAGACACGGTGGTCTTCATCGACTCAACGGATGAGTTCTATGAGGCGATGAAGGCAGTCGACGCGGATATCACATACCTTCGATTCGAGGATGCCGGGCACGGTGTGATGGGGCAGAAGCGTGCCCAAACAAGCCCGGCTATGCATACCTTCTTCGAGGAGCATCTCCGGAGGGTAGGGGATAGGCAGTAACCAGGTAGAAGTGCCCTAACGCACGACCTCTACCGAGGCCGAATCGGGGCGGAGTCGGTACGTGTCTGAGCCGTCTTGATGGGACACGATGACCAGGTTCCCCCCCTGTATTGGCTTGCACACGATGTCGCGGACGTAATTCTCCTCAGACACCTTCCGGGGCTCTATGACCGCGGCAAACCGAACAGCGCCTCCCCGGCGGCCGAAACGCATCAGCGGCACTCGGTCTGCGGGCGTTGTGTACGGGCCATTACCGGTCAGGATTGCAGTTCTACCGCCTCGTGCCAGCATGACATGAACGGTCAGCTCTCCATGGTCGAAATAGGCTTCGATCGTTTCTCGCGAACTGCCGCGCTTGACGTTCTGGACATACACAAAACCGAGGTCCGCTTCTGATGTGGCATCCCCGTTTGCCCTGTCTGCATCGCTGCAGCGAGCCTCAGTTCCCTTGTTGTGATACCACCATTCGTAGAGATGCTCACTGTCCGAGGACAGGTCATCCATCACCAGGGCATAGTGTGGAGCTGCCGCGAGCCACCTGTTTACGGTTACCCCGGGGTAGGTTTCTGTAGACGTGCAGCCTGCAACGGGAATGCCCCCCTCGTCGTTGTAGCACAGAAGCTCACCACCACTGGCGGAGTGAACGTCGTATGACGCCTGGGATTTTCCGTCAACTGTCACCAAATTGTGGCTGAGCGATGCCTTGTGCCAGGTCTGATGCAGAGCTCCGGGGTAGTTGACATTGTGTTTCTTCCCCGGGTCAACCCCCAGCTCTTTCCCACGGGCATAGAGAACAAATGAGCTCTTGTCATAGTGGCTGTGCCAGCCATCGTGCTTCCCGTACAGAACGGCAAGCTCGATGGTCCCGGGCTTCCCGCCGCGGAGGATGAAATGCCCATTGCTCTCAAACAGCGCGCTCCCCGCTGAGTACGAATGCCGATCCACCTCTTTTGTCCGACCGACACGGATGCTCTCCCAGCTCAGGTCTTCCGGGAGCATGATGGCCAGCCGGGGATCGTTCGCGACTGCCCATGACTCTTCTTCGCCTTCTCTCCTCACAACCTTGTCTGACGTGTGGGCGTCGCCGAAGTTGGGGTAGTGTCCGTTCTGGAGGCGATAGGCGGCAGGTAGAAGGAACATCCGCATGAACTGTTCCTCCCCCCAGAGATCGATGTCAAGATGTCGGGCTACCTCGGCGATTGCCAGTAGTGCTTTGCGGGCATAGAAGTGGTAGCTCCAACCGCCGTCCTGCCAGAGACCGACCTCACTGACTGATGCCCCCAGTTGATAGTGGAAGCCGTTTTTTGGGTTCCAGATGGCGAACTGAATCCACTCCGGCTCGTCGAGGATTGCGCCGCCGAGTATGTAGGCGGCGTTGTGCCAGGATTGGTGATTCGACTTCCCGGCCGGCAACCGGAAGATCGACGTCAACATGGGGCGGATGAGACCGTCCTTGACCCGTTTCTGGTCCGCGAGGGCGAATGCGTTGCTACCGCAGATCATGTCAAAGGCAGGGCCAAGCCATTGCGACATGGCATAGGCCTCACCGAGAGTTTGGGCGAAGAGATGGCCACCGCTCCGGTGCGATTGCTCTCCCACTCCGCGCATACGATGGTCATGTCGCTCGTATGTCAGGTATCTGTCCGCATACTCGAGCAAGATGCCCCGAGTGTATCGGGCGAATTCTTCGTTCCCGGTCAGGATGTACGCCTGGGCACACAGGCGTGCATTCTTGCAGATGCTCTTATGTATCCTGTCATAGTACGCTTCTTCATACGGCGAGCCGGTGTATACGGTCTTGCACTTGGGGCACGCATGTCCCTCCCCGTCAGCTGCCGGGCGGAGTTTCCGCTCACAGTTGGGGCAGTTGTAGTGGCTACTGTGCTGGCCCCCCTTTGGGGGGATGACGACTTTCTTTACCAGGAGGTCCCGGGCATGGGTGACAATCTGCTGTAACGGCAGGGCGGCTTCGCCAGCGCCGGCATAGGCCTCCCTCAGGTTCCTGATTTCCCTGTCGTTCAGATAGAACCGAGGCCCGTTTCCGGATGGAATGCTGAATGCCGGAGCGTTGGCCATCCGGGGCGGTGTGACACCAGGAGGAACCTGGTACCTGGCGGTTTCCTTTGTGCGCCCGTTCACGGCTGACCTTCCTTCACTGAGGCCGAGAGCGATCATGAGTACCGTGATAGTCGGATACACAAGTCGTCTACCTACGCTTCTCATCGCGTCTTTCCGGCCACGTCGGGCGGTCTGTTTCAGCAAGAACAGCATCAAATTTGGGCGTCCTTTCAGCCATCCGGATCAGTCCACGTGGACCCAGATTCTCTGGGTTGCCGTCGCGCCTTCCTCGTCGTCTCGGCTGGCGGTGACAATGTAATCGCCCGGCCCGTCGTACACGTGCCTGCTCATGGCGTACCCCGGTTTGAAGTGGCGATCATGCTTGCCTTCATGGCTCTTGACGAACACTGGGGACGAGCCGTCGCCGAAGTCGAGACGCTCCTCACCGTGCTCCGTGCTGAACACACGGACGAACACGGTCACGGGCGTGCCTGCAGCCAGCCCCAGCGTGGGGTACGCGGCGAGGTGGAGATGGTGCCCGAAGTAGGGTGAGCGGGTTGCGCCTTTCCCGGGCGCGACATCCGTCGGGTCTTTCACCAGGATGGTCGCGAAGTCGTACGAGACCCGGCCCCGTTCGTCCGTCACTTTGAGCGTCTCACTGTATTCGCCCTTCTTTTCATACCGTTTCTGCACCTGCGCCCCCTGATGGCGCGTGCCGTCCGACAGGATCCACTCGTGAGTGGCGATTCTGCAACTGGAAAACGAGCGGGAGCCATCGAGGGAGGCCACGCCTCCAGTTGGGATGAGCTGCTGAGGGCGCGCAATAGCCACGACACCCGGCCGGTATCGCCGGCAGTAGTCCTCAACCACGAACGGATAGGCTTCGAGCAGATCCCACTCGCCGGTGGGAGCGATCGCAGCCACGTCATAGTGAAGGTGCGCCCAGCCCCCTGAACCGCCTTCTTTGCCCAAGTGGCCGATCGTCTGGCCCAGCGTTACCTTGGCACCCAAGGTGACCCCCGGATCGATGCTGTCCAAGTGGCTGTACTTGTAGCGCCACCCCTTTGCATCCAGTACGTATACGCGATCATAGCGGGGTTCAACCATGGCATGGCAGTGCTCTTCGAGGTACTTGTCCCCCCGGCAGATCACGATCCCATCACTCGAGCTGATGACCTCGTCAATGCCGTCGGCACCACCAAAATCCAGCCCATTGTGATAGTAGATTCCCTTTGCCGCTGGATTTTCCCCTGCATCCACCCACGTCGGTGCGTGTCCCATTTGTGTGGCTGAGCAGAACAGACGTTGCTTGATCGGCATCATGAACGTGCCTTTGGGCGTGAGTGGCGAGTCTGCAGGCCACAGCCGGAACCGAGCGTCCTTGCGTATCGCGATGCGGTCAGCCCTGTTCACGTTCGCAGCAAGAAGCCGAGTGATCGGGCAGTCGATCCGCACCGGTTCCGCCGTGATCGGCATGTGGTAATTGCCCATGCACAGGTCGAACGTTTGCCCGTCGATGGCGACCTTCAGATCGACGTGGCGTATGGCCTGTCTGAGTTCGTCGCATTGCGTGTCCATGCCGAGTAGCTTCAGCGTAACCGTGACGCCGTTGGTCAGCACGGTCGCGATCTCCTCGCCCAGTGCCAAGTCGATTGTTCGAAAAAGTGTATCCATCCGGTGGTGTCCTTCCGTCAACGACAGGCGGTCGAGGCGGACGTTACTTTGCGTCCCTGACCTTCCCCTTCGGGCCGATCAGGAACGACTGAATCTCGCGGGTGCGTGTTTTGCCGCCACAAGACGCGGCAAGGGTGAGATCGCCTTTGTAGGCTTGTCCCAAGTCCATCATCACCGGTTTGACTGCCGACCATCGTCCCGGAATGCGGCTGGCAGCCAACTCCTTCTTCGCAACGACCTTCCCGGTGGTGTCGGACACCTCGAACACGACCCGCTGGTCCACAAGTGACCGATCGCTCTCGACGGTTGGGCTGAAGACAAGGAAGGTGGAATAGCCATACGTGGTTGTCTGATCGTAGCGCTTCACATTCTTGAGTGTGGCGCGCAGTTTTGCGGGCTCGGTGATACGCGTCCTCTGGCTGAACGTCATGGGCACAAACAGCTCCGGGTGATGGTTCCGTGCGGCAGTGATAATATTGGAGTCTTCCGTCTCCTGAGAGCCGGGGCGTGCCGCTCGGTGTCGGGCCATGTTCACCCGCCAGACGTCGCCTGCCTTTGGCGCCCCGCCGAGAGTGGCAAAGGGGATGTGGAATTCCGCTATCCAGGAATTGCGGCCGCGCACCGTGGCAACCGACCAGTCTCCGCCCCACGCCACATCGGGGCGGCCCTCGCCGACCTTCACGGCATCATACTTGGCGCCGGCCGACGACACCGCAAGATGGTAGTACGATTTCAAGTCGGCATTGGTGTCGAGGAAGAGCTCGAAGCAATCATCACGGAATACGCTTCCGTCGTGCTTGGTAGCCGGTACGCTCGGCTTGTGCCGTAGCGCAAACGGATCGAAGGCCTCCAGGTACAAGTACAGGCTCTGGTCATCCCACAAAATCCACACGCGGCTCTCGAATTGGGCGAGCGTTTTGCTGTCGGCAGTGAAGAAGTCGACCGTTTGCGAGCTCATCCAGCCGCCTTCACCGCGCTTGCCATCGACCTTGAGCTCAAACGTCGGCTTGAAGCGGCACACTTCAATCCGACGGCGACTCAGTTGCTCAGCGATGTGGTCGGGGATAACGCCCATCGTCGCAGCAGTCGTGGCCTTCTGCTCGAGTTGCTCGAGTACCGCGCCGTAACCAGCCGGTCGGAACCTGTGCAGCAGGTTGTCCACGCTGCGGCTGTAACTCGATTCCTTCGTGTGTCGCGGATCGCGGTCTACCAGGCCGTGGACTGCGTCACACTGTTGTTGCAGGCCGTCCAGACGCGTGCGTAGCTTCGCTACCTGTGTCAGCGCTTCTTCGGACTTGCCGGCCGCCAGGAGCTCGCGACACTGACCGAGGCCAAGCTCCAGCTCCGCTTTGATCGCGGAGAGCCCCGTGAACTTGAGCCAATACAGACTCCATGCCACCGTTTCGGCTGGCAGGTCGGGAGTGTTGTCCAGACGCGGAGCCAGCTCGGCGAAGTTCTGGTGAAGGCGTGCAAAGGCATCGGCTTGCTTGCGCATGTACGTGAGGGAAGTGGCCATATTCTCGCCGCGCTCCGAGGCGATGGCTCCGGGCTCGAGTACGTAATTGAGACTCACGTTCGCGGTGACGAGGTCGCGGAATGGTGGCGCGGCAGCACCGTAAAGAATGCGGCAGATGCGCGGGATCAGGACCTCGCGCTGGAACGCGGTGATATCACACCCCTCCGTTTCGTACCACCGGGAGTTGGCTGTGAACTCACTCGAGGCGTCCGGCTGATCCACACACCACAGATACTCCTGCTGGGCCAGGCGCTGCACCCGAGCGTCGTTCCCACGAGTCCAACTCGATGCGACAAAGTAGTGATCCCGCATGTGAGGGCGCCAGAAGGACCTGGTCATGCGCACTTGCGGACAGAACGTACCACGCCACCCCTTGTTGCGGTCGGGATAGATCCAGATCGTGACCGGGTGTCCTTCGTAGAGCTTGCCGCAGGCGAGAAAGACATCGCGCCTGGCTTCACGAAACGTAACTGTCACATCCTCGCTCAACCCAGCGCTCAGGTGGCGATGGTAATCACTGAGCTGTTTTTGTACTCGGCTCGCCGTCACGGAGTCCTCGATGCCGCGCACCCACCCCATGTTCGGCATATCGGCTCCCATGCCCTGGGCCTGCGTTATGAACTCGGGCATGGCGAACTGGTAGTGATAAGGGTAACTCACAGCCTCCAACTCGATATCAGGACATTGCTCCCGGATAATGTCGAAGTAGAGCTTGAACTGCTCGAGGCTTGCGCGGGCACGATCATCACCGTAGGTGGCTTTGCACTGCGGGCCGCGCTTACTCCATGTCTCGGGATCCAGGTAGCCGCCCGAATCGACCGGATGCAAAGCGAACACGCCGACCTGCGCATCCCGCAGATACTCGGCCCAATCACGTGCGTGCTTTCGGTGTGCGTCCAGAGCACTCCAGGCATAGCTCGTTCCGGCCTTGCGGACGACAGCGCCTTTCCTCTGTTCAGGCGTCAAATACCGGCCAATCTCCGTTTTGCCGATGACCCGCGTGCGAATGCCGCGAGACCGCGCATAGCGCGAGACCTCAACCATCTGCCGGCGGATAGCACGGGCCCGGTCATCGGGAGTCGGTCGCGTCCAGTGCCCGCGAGTGTGCACGTAATTGATCTTGTGGCGCAGGCAGAAATCGATATCGCGCTTGAGCGCCGCCACGGCTCGTACCCTCGTTTCCGGCCGCCGCATGCCTCGGATCAACTGCAAGTTGAGTGAACCGTTGCACCGGATCTTGTAGTCGGGCCAATCACGAACGCTGCCCGACAGCAACCGCACGTTGCCTTGGACCGGCTGGATCATTCGCCGTAGCGTGATGCATGCATACAACGCTCCCTGTTCATCACTGCCCCCAGCCAAGATGACCGGCGCTCCTGCGATCTCCCCACAGCGGATCACGTACCCTTGTTCCCCCGGATCCGACCGTGTCAGGACCACCCCCAGTGCCTTGGCAGTGACGCGGACCGCGGCCCCACTGCACAGCCCGACGACGATTCTTCCCCGCCTTGACTGGGGGGAGTCGACAATCTGTAGTGGCTTGCCACCGAGTTCCTCGATACGCAGGTTGATTTCCGCGGCCCCAACTCGACACAGTGGTAGCGTTGGCGGAGTCACGATCTGCCAGCCGGAAAGGTCGATACGGTCTCCGTTCAAAGCGATCTGGCGCGGGGTCGGCATCAGACCCAGGCGATAGGCAACGTCATCTGTGGGCCGGCCACAAGCCATGACGCAACAGACGAGGCCGACCACAGTCGTTGAACTCAGTTTCAGCATTGTGTACTCACCACACGTTTGTCCCCAAAGGCCACTGCCGCAGACTGTGGTCGCGCTCTAGACAGACAGCGGTTGGTCGCCCACGGATGCGATCCACTCGCGTGTCCAATCGACCACGTCCAGGCCGATGTCCATTGAGGTATTGGCCAGGAAGATCATGCCCGCGATGCGGCCTTGCCGGAGCCACTCAAGTCCCAGTGTGCACTGGTACTCCATGAGCTCGATGGGGACCGGTGCACGGTTCACAAAGTCCCAGAAGTCGCATCCCAGCACGATGCGCGGCGTCGTGCAGGCCGCCGCCAGCCTGTCCACGTACTCCGGCAGGTTTTTGAGGCGCTCGTCGCCGCGCGTCCACAGCGTGACGACGTCGAAGCGGTCGAGGTACTCGCTCAAGGCCAGGTCGACGGTGAAGTGTCCGGGATGCGTCGCGTCCAGTACACGTGAATAGAACGTTACCCACATTTCCAGCGTCCGATCCGGCAGCTTGAGGCGTGGCCGCAGCGCTTCCAGTTCTGCAGGCGACAGCGCGCCGGTGAAGACGTTGCCTCCTTGCGGCGGGCGCACGAAGAAGTCATCGAGGAACACGCCGCTAATGTTCTCGAACTCGTGCGCAAGCGGTAGAACCAAGCTGAGTTCATCGCCGTCGTGCCTACCGCCGCTGCCTACGATCGACCAGACAACGCGACGCAATGGCCGGAACGCTTGCGCGTACTGGCCGAACCGCTCGGCGGGAGGCCGCCCTCCTGACCGGATCATGAGCAGATTGGGGACGCCGAGGCAGAAAGCCCCCTCGGCGGGGGTCATTCGGGACGGGGTCGTGACGCCGCCCAGGGCGAGATTTGCGTCGTCGGCACCCGCGAACACTGTGAAAATCCAGAGTCGGTCGCGCACTGTCCCTGTCAACGTGTCCTGCATCGGTCGTCTCCTTCAAGCGTTGGCCTTGCCCGATGTAAAGCCCTGGTATTCATCGAAGAACATCTCGGCGAACTTCTCCGACTGCAGAGTCACCGTGTTGCCATCGAAGACGACATTCATCCGCAGCGTTCCGAAGTACTCGTCCGTGGCGTAGACGCACAGCACCAGAGAGTCATTCCTGCGCCACGCCGCCGACGCATGGCAATCGTAGCCCTGGTTGCCCGGATGCATCATCGTGCGTCCGAAATAGTGCGTCTCCGGGAATCGCTGACGCACATGCTTGCCGAAGCCAAAGCGAATCTCGTGCGCGCCGGTGGCGTTTTCGTAGGCCAGGGTGCCCTCGTCGCCCTCGAAAGTGAAACGCACGTATGTGATCTTCATGCTGTTCTCGTCGAGGACATAGGTCTTGCCGTTGACCTTCCGGGCGAGTGGTGAGTGCGTCGCTCCTGCCACGGTGCGAAGTGAAAGCTCAGCGATCTTCGCTTGCAGGGCCGCTTGCGCCCCCGGATCCTCGGCTAGAGGTGCGTCCCGCATGTTCGCCAGTATGAATCTGTCCAGCGCGTCGTAGATGATGCCGTCCCCGTTGGCGATGGCCTGGGTGTCCGCCGTGGTCACCAGGATGAGGTCGCTGTCCGGCACACAGACCGCGAGCTGACTCCCCATGCCTCTGCAGGCAAAGCCGAAGCGGGTCCGCCAGAACTGATAGCCATACCCGTACTGGTTTTCGGGGGCACACACACTCAATGTGTTGTCGACTTGGCTCGAGGTGGCGTCGCGGATGTAGGCCTCCGGAATGAGTTGTTCGCCATGCCATCTGCCGTCGTGCATGCAGACATAGGCGAACTTGGCCAGATCCCGCGTGGTGCAGAGCACGCCGGAACCGCCCCAGTCGTGGCCGCAGGGGCTCTGAATGCACTGGATGCCCGCCGACATGCCGACGGGATCGAAGAGCCGTTCCTGCAGGAATGCCACGAATTCGACGCCGGCCACCCGGCGGACGATCATGCAGAGCATCACCGTTCCCAGTGTGTCGTAGCGGAAGGATTTGCCCGGGATATGGCCGGGGGTGATCCGGAAGAACGCCTCCGTCCAGTCGTCGAAGCGCGGGTAATTCGACGCGGTGAAGCACGTCGTCATTCTCAGTAGGTCGCGGACAGTGACCATCGCCGTGTACGGGTGCACCGGCGCGCATTTCTCTTTGTACTCAGGGAAGAAATCGACCACTCGGTCATCCAGCGATAGCTTGCCATCGCCGGCCAGGATGCCGATGGCCACAGAGACGAAGCTCTTCGAGGTGGAGTACATGCGATGACGGAAGCTCTCGTCGAACGGCTTCCAGTACGCTTCGGCGGCGATCTGGTCGCCCTTCAGCACCAAAATGCTGTGCATGGGAAGCGTCTTGTCCTCAAGCCGGTCGATAAAGGCCGCGACCGCCGTGGACGGAATGCCGGCGGCTTCGGGTGTCGTCTTCTGGAAATCTGTTTTCATTGAGTCATTCCACCTGGTGATCATCGCATTGTCGCACAGCGCTATGCTCCGCGACCGAGGTCCCGAGGTCAGCAGAAGCGACCTCGTATGTGGTTCGTCCTCTTCGGTTCACGATTACGGCGACGACTACGGTCTACGACACCGGAATCCCGTTCCCCGATCGTCCACCCTGATCGTCGCCGTGATCGTCCACCGGCTCCTTCCGCATCCCCAACCGTCATCCCCCTTCTGTGAGACGCCGTCGTTCTGTCGCTCAACCTGCTGCCAGCAATCTACCCTCCATGGCGTGGTCCTTACCACGTGACGCGCCCGGAAAGCCGTTGACCGAGCGGGAAATCAGGTCGTTGGACAAGGAGCTGCTCTCGCAGCCACCTGGGGCTCTGTCAGCAGACCGGTCGGTTGGAGTTGATAGTCGGCGCCGGGGGGCATGTGATCCGGTGCGCACTCATACGTCCAGCGCAACGGCAGGTTGTCATGGTGGTGCGAGCCCATCATGTTCTTCATGTTACCATAGACATCAATGGCCAATTCATGCGAACCGGCCGGAACGCGTGAGCTCGAGAGCACCTCAAACGGTGGATGGGGCGTTGGACCGAGTTCTTCACCGTCAAGATAGACGACGGCGACCGCTCCCCGCCACTCGGGGACCCGAACACAGAGGCGTGCTGCGTCCTGTGCGAGCGTGAACGCGTACCGGTAGCGAACGACGCCTGGGTAAAAAGGCGCGCCCTGCTGTGTCCAGTCGCCCAGTCCCAGGGGGCTGGCCAGGCCGACGTCATACCCGCGGGCGGCTGCGGTGAGCCCGAAATCACCGCAGACGTAAACGGGCATGATTTCGCACAGAACATGGAAGGGCTGTGCACGCAGGAGCAGCTCGTTCTCACCCTCCTTCACGGCATGCCCGACGGAGAGCCTGCGCATGTCTTCGTCAAACCACTTCTCGGCAGCGTCAGCATCCAACGTTATGCCGTTCAGACTGACCGTGTAGAGCCACGGACGCTCCACGCAGACCGCGAGCGAGTTTCTGGTGTTGTCGGCCAGTCCCTTGGCCACCGTGAATCGGTATCGCACAAGCACTTCGGTGTACGGTACGGACCGCTGCTCGATTACGGTGCGCCGGAATTGCTTGTGCCAGGGGTTTCCGTCAAAGCCCTGCCAGCGCCAGTTGAGCGTGTCGGCCGCCGCCGTGTTGATGTCGGTGTGGGACGCTCCGTACGCCTCGACGTCGCAGTAGTCGACGAAGAGAAGGTTGTCAGTAACGCGTTCAATCCCGATCAGTGCTAACGGCACGGCCACTGTCGCGGGACTCTCACGTGGGGCGGCCTCAATCGGGGCCTGTGGTGTCCATGTCGCCGCCTGTTCCTCTGTTTGGCCCAACAGCAGCCGATGTCCGCGAGGCAGCAGACGCAGTGGGGCCGTGGTCCAGCCGTCGTGCGGGTCCGACGGGAGGTCCCGGATCTCTGCCGTGCCGGTGTCCAGTTCGCGCAGGACGGCCGCGGGGAGCCGAACGTCGCACTCGATCGTCTCTTGCCACGGATTGCAGAAGAACCAGATCACGCCGTCATCACACACGGCTCGGCGCCAGATAATTCCGCCCGGTAGAGCCGAACCGTCTGGAAAACTCACGTAGGGAATCACATGCTTTCGCACCTTCTCGACAAGCTCCTTGCAGTCCGCAACCCGCGTCCAACCGACGGACCGCTCGAGTGCGGCAGGGGAGTCGGTCGGTCGGCCGTTCACGAGAGCCGGGGCGCTGCGCAGCGAGTACAACCGCCCTCCCACCTCACTGAAGTCCAACAGCAACCGGAGCGTCGAATCCGTCACTGTCTCCATCTCGGAGGGCATGACAACGGCGTCGTATTCACGGGCGCCAACCACCAGTCTGCCGTTCGCAACGCGTCCAAACTCCTCGAGGATGAACTCATCGCCCAGATCGAAGTCGATTTGGGCACCGTAAAGAGCGGCGACAAGCTGCGTCTGCGAGGTCCGCAGCTGTTCCAGTGCCACCGTCGCCTGATCTCCCGGATCGAAGGAGGGTCCGGTGTAGTGCAGCCAGCCGCTTGTCGTGGGGTGCAGGACAAGAACGCGGTTGACCTCGCGCCCCTGGCTGAGCACAGCATTTACCCGGCTGACGTGGTCGGCCTGCATCCGGTAGCGCTGCCACCACGGACTGTGGTCGGACAGCGTCTGCGGCCAGTCGTACTTGCGCATGCCTGCCACCGTTTGGTGGCTGAGGTGGGGATCGATCACGTTCACGCCGAACGCCAGGGCGAGGTCTTCGCACGGCTTGAAGAGCTCGAACGCCGCGCCATACCCGGCAGCCCCGGACGTCTCAACCATGCACCACTCGCGGTCGAGCTGATTCACGAGGCTGGACAGTTCCTTCAGATTCATCACGTACAGCGCATTACTGGTCAGGTCCGTTGGCGCGTACTGGAAGCCAAGAAGGTCTTCGCCGGGGGCCTGCATCCAGCGCAAGCCGGCCATACAGTCAGGGTTGCGATTGGGCCAGGGCCATTCGTGTTCCATGAGATGGCCCGTAAACAGCAACTCGTGCTTCTCGCACCAGTCGTTCAGGGGCTGCATGAAGTTTCGGTTGAACAGTCGATTCACCGTCCACCAGAAATCGTGCCGGACGTGGTGTGCCCCATCCGTGGCGAAGCAGAGGGGAATCAGGTTGTCGAGCAGCTCGTAGCCGTGATCGTTCCTGAACTCTCGAACCAGGAATCGCGAGAAGGGAAAGCCCTGGCGGGTGGTCAGCAGCATTGGCTCGTCGCAGAACATAAGGCGGACGTTCCGACCGAAGCGGTGGCTGCTCGTCTCAGCCAGGCGCTCGTGCGTGAGCCGAATGAATGCCTCAGTCGTCTCGCGACGGCAGAGGTCCGGGCTCGGGAAACCGCCGTCACCTGTCGCCGACCAGGTGAGGAGAATCTCATGCGTTGCGTTCTCTTCCTCGGCCGGACGCGCTGCGCCGCTGTCCGGGTCAAGGCGGATCCACGCGAGCACATCCGCATGTGACACGGGGTCTCCACAGCCAACCTTGCGGAGAACCAGTTCTTTTTGAATCAAGGTTGGGTCTTGCGCCGTCACGTTGCCGCCGGCCACTCCGCCGGGGCACATGAATTCGTCGTAAATGTGGAAGTCCAGCCCCAGGCGCTCGCTCTCAGCGGCAGCGAACTCCCAGAGCTCGAACCAACGCTCCGTCAGGTAGCCGGTGATGTGTCCGGGCCGTGCGTGCGTGAAGAGGCCGCCGCAGCCCTGGGCTTTGAATTGCTCGAGCTGTTCAGTGATCCGTTCCCTCGTGAGATCGCCGTTCCACGACCACTGCGGCACGGGCCGATACTCGTTCGGGGGATCGCTGAGCAGTCCTCTGATGCGATGTTCACTCATTCGTCGTCCTCACCTGACAGAGAGCAGACCATTGGCGGTCTCTGTGCGATGCGCTACAAGATGTCGCGGTGCTTACAGACCCCCGAAGAAACTGACCTGTGCGCCGCGGTCAAAGGCTCGGCCCGATCATTGGCAGGAGCACACAAAGTCAATGAATAGGACTGCATCCCGGATTTGTCTACTCTGAGACCTGCAGCCTGACGGCCGATATTGCGGACCAGCAGTGCTTGCTCTCACTACTATCCATCACCCGAATTTGCAGAGATGGTCCGGTGAGGAGGACGTCAGAGGCGTTCATGTAGCGTGCCTCCTTGTTCCCATCCGTGGAGCCGGAGAACGGCCTGGTCACCGTGCTTTTTGCGTTCCATCCACCAGTTGTCGAGACCGTACCGTTCTTTTCCAGCACGGTGAAGGGAAACCAGATCCTGCCGTTGTTGAGGGAGTAGTCGTAGCGACCACTCCCCGCCCTCCCGCGGGAGAACCAAACGTCGATGGATACACGATTCCGCGGTTTCAGGTTGCCGAAGGTAAGCGTGAATGACTGGATGCCCTCCTCATTGACTCTGGTGTAGAAATAGTCCGCTGCGGCCGCCGCGGTCTTCAGTTCCCCGTCGCCGGTCACCCAAGCGGGCCCGCCGGTCGTGTTGTTGAAGATGTCGGTGGCCTTCGTAGCTGAATCCGTTACTGTGCCGGTGATGTCGAGGAAGATCCCCGTTTTCTTGGATCCGGTTGTGTCGCTGATGGCGTTGCCGTCGATATCAGCGGGGGTCGCATAGATGTTCCAGGCAGACGCTCCCCCGGGATGCTCTGCGTACACGCCACCAGCTGCCTCAGCAGTTGTGTTGAGATCGATCAGGTACGTTCCGGCCTGGGGCACGTCCGGATTCATACGGGGCGGGGCCTCTATGGTTGCCGGAGCGTCGTGGAGAAACCCCTCCTGCTTCAGGCTTTCGACAGCCCGGTGTGCGGTCCGACGGAGGAAGGCGGCGTAGTCTGGGGCCATGCTTCTCGGTACATGGGTGTTGGGCACCACCGAGTCGCCGAAAAAACACTCGAACCAGACGCAGCCGATCAGATATTCCCCGTTCCGGTTGGCATGGTGGCCATCGTATTTCAGTTCGAGGACGTCTCTCTGGTTTTTCTTGGAGCGCCAGGCAAAGCCGACGTGCAGGGAGTGGGCCTGGTCGGGGAGCTTCTTCGGTTGTGCAGCCTTGCGGTCGAAGGTGGGATCGGGCTGGAATCCCATCCTGGAGTCCGTATCGGCCAGGTACATGGCATCGCCGCTGGGCAGAATGTCCAGGCCGTACGTCGAGGCGGTTGCGTGATTGGCCGCACGTACCTGTTCATACATCAGTCTGTGGGTATGCGGGGCCCTGCCCTCATTCGCCGGGACAAAGCGTGGATCGTCGTCACGATAGGCCCAGATTTGGTGGAGCATGATCTTGGCCTGAGGAGCATGTTTGCGAATGGTGGCACAAAGCTCGCCGGCGTAGGGCTCATAGGTCTTCAGGTCGTGACTCAGCCAGCTGACCTGCTGAATCGTGACCACGTTCCAGGGCTTTCCCGAGAGGAGTTCCTGGAGGCTCTTGCCTCTGTAGGGCTTGCCAGCCGGGTCGTCGGGACTGGCTTCGTGTGCCTTCATGTGTTTCCAGTGTCGCTCCAGCGAACATCCTCCCAGATTGGCTTTTGCGTAGATAAGCCTGTTGCCGGAGGCGGTGACTATCCGAGGAAGATGCCTGAGCGCGTTATCGGCAAAGCTGTTGCCGATTGTCAGGACCCGGACCTCTTTCCTAGGCTCCGGCCCGCCAACCGCCAGACTCGCACACATGAGCAGGCTGCTTACGCACCCCCGTAGCGTCCATTTGCTCAACACGTCTGTCATGTGCCCGTTTTCCCTCATGTTCGCGCGATCTAACCGCCATCGGTTCTGTTGGCAGGGGAATGTAGCGTGTGAGGCGGCCCCACGCTTCATCTGGCCAGGCCTTGACGGTCGCCTCCGAGCTTGCAGTGTCGGCTTTCGATGGCATGATTCTACCTGGAACTATGCGCCAAGCTGGCAGAAGGTAGGCTGGTCAGAGTTACATTCGGAACCTGGGCTGGCCTGCCGATTGCGGGGGAGTGCAGGGAAGAACGCCGTGGCCCATGTTTTACGCAGTGCAGAATGGAGATGTCTCAGATGCAGCCGATTGAAGGACAAGGGCTCTTGCCTTTGGGGTGGGATCCAGAAGCGGCCGGGGACAGCGTCTTGGCAGGCTTGATCAGAGTGAGCGCACCGTGCGTGAAAGGAGCACACGATGCGGAGTTCGTGTGCGTGGAGAGTCATGCATACATCGTCGAGCACGACAACGACGTCGAGCCAGGGCATGGGGCAGGGGTACACGAGTACTGCGTGCTTGCTGTCGTGAATCTGGAAACGCTCGCTGTCGAGAAGACCCATCTACTGGCCAAGTCCGAGCAGGCATTCGACAACGTGACGCTTCCCCTAGGGATGTGTTTCGTGCCTCGCATCCTGCAGATCGACGAGCAGACTCTTCGCTGCTTCTTCGCAAGCCAAGGAGCGGGGTACGAGGAGCAGATCTGGTACCGCGATTTCGACCTCGGTCGGCAGACTTTCGACGGCAGCATCCACAAGGCCAAACTCAAAACAGCCGCCGGGGGCTTCGACATGCAACCCCGGCCCTTCCATGCGGACGCCGCCGCCCAAGGGTTCACCAAGCCGGCGAAAGCGTCAGGCTTCTATCCCTTCGATTCGTTCAAGCAGTTCGACGGCAGGATCTACGTCGCATTGAACAACTACCCCGGCAGACAGAATGCGCTAGCTCTGCTGCATGATGACTTCGTCACGTTCGAGGTGTTGGGGCATTACAACGAACCGCAGACGGAGCAACTCAGCGAATCCGCGGTCAACCGCCTGCCGGACGGCACGTGGATGGCGATCTGCCGCAACGAGAACGGCAACTACCATTTCACGACGAGCCAAGACGGACGTGTTTGGAGTGTTGCTGAGGAAAGGTCATGTGTTCCGAACGGCCTGCCGTCGAAGCCGACATTCGAGGAATTCGACGGGGTCTACCAGCTCGGCTGGCAGGAAGACTCATGCATCGATGGCTGCAACCGGAGTGTGTTCAATATCGACGTGTCCCGCGACGGTATGACCTGGGAACGCAAGTACCGTTTCGCGACCCCCAATTCCTTCCAATACCCGAGCTTCCATGAGCACCGCGGCACCATCTGGCTGGCAGTCAGTCAGAGCGACCACAAAGGGAGTTCAGACCGCATCATGTTCGGTAAGCTGGAAGACTCCCGGTGAAGATCAACACCGGCTTCGTCGGGCACGACGACTCTGCGCCCGGAACTCTGACCTACCCGAGTTCCTCTTTCCTGTGCTCCTGCAAGACTCGGGTGGCCCAAGACTCGGCAAGACTCGGGTCGGCCCCAATGCCGTGACCCAGAGTGGCATCCTCCATGCGCGCTGAGGCATCCCTTTCTCACAGGCAATCTGAAAAATCGACTGTCGTATTGACAAAAGGGCGTTGCTGTACTATACAGTGGGTAGCGTTAGAGAAAGGTGTGCTATCGTGAACGGTGCTGGTATTCAGGCAGAGCTGCGACGTCGGATCCGTAGCCGGGAGTTTGGGCCAGGCAGCCGGATTCCGAGTTTACGTGAGCTGTCGCGGGATTTCGGGGTCAGCCACACCTTGGTGCAGCAGGCGGTGAACGTGCTGGTGGGGCAGGGCTACCTGGACTCCCAGGCCGGACGCGGAACGTTCGTGCCGGAGTCGCTGGTCGCGGGCAAGACCGTGGCGTTGGTGTTGCCGAGCCTGGCGGCCGAGCACATGCGCGACATCATCCGGGGCGTCAAGTCTGGGCTCGGGGACGACTCGTACCGCCTGCTTCTGCAGGTGGCGGACAGCGATTACAGCCAGGAACTTGAACTTCTGGAAGGGCTCACTGACGCACTGGTTGCGGGTGCCATTGTCTATCCCCCGCCGTATGCCAAGTACGCTGGGCAATTGGCCGAGCTTGTTCAGGGCCGTCAATTGCCGACCGTGCTGGTGGACACGGAGCTGCCGGGGGTGGAGGCAGACGCTGTAACCACGCACCGTGGGCAACTGGGCCGTCAGGCGGTTGACCACCTGGTGGCGCACGGGCACACCCGAATCGGCATCCTGGACAAAGACGTGGACTCGACGAGTGAGGAGCTGATGCGCCAGGGCATGGCGGAGATGCTGGCGGAGGCCGGGATCGATTTTGTGGCGCTGCCGCGGGTCCGGGTCTCTGTGGGCAGAGCGGAGCGGGACGCCGCAGAGCGCACTCCGGCCTGTGCCTTACGCGAGTTCCTGAGCGAACACCGCGAGTTGACTGCGGTTGTTGCGTCCGATGACGGGCTAGGTGTGCACTGTTTGCGGATCGCGCGCCGCCTCGGCTTGGGCATCCCGGAGGACCTGTCTTTAGTCGTCATCGGTGACATCCAGGCGTTTGAGATCGTGGATCCGCCGGTGACGGCAGTGCGGCAACCGCACTTCGAGATTGGCCGGGTGGCGGCGGAGCGCCTGTTGCAGCGTTTGGCCGGCGACACATCGCCGGCACAGTCGTCCTGGCTGCGGCCGGAGTTGGTCGCACGCGGCAGTGTCCGGACGGTGAAAGAGGAGTAGGCCTCCCATGATGTTCCATCCTGCCCGGTCAAGCGACTCCTGGATTGCGGGGATCCTGCTGGCCACCGTCTGTCTCACCGGGCTGGATGGCGTATCGCGGACTGTTGCAGGGAGCCGTCGGATGACACCTACGTTTGTCCTGAGCAACGGTGAGACGGTCGTGGCCTCGGCCGTGGTCACCGCTCCCCCCTACAACGCCGATTCAAGCGGTGAACGAGACGCCTCTCCCGCGATCCAGAAAGCGCTGGACGCGGTGCGCGCAATCAACGGCGGCGTGGTATTCCTGCCTGTGGGTCGGTACCGGCTCGAGTCCGGACTGCGCGTCGGATTCGGCACAACGTTGCAGGGAGAGTGGCGCGAGCCCGAGAGCACCGACGCCTTCACGCAGACGGTACTCTTGGCATGCACCGGCTCGGGCAGCGAAGACGGCCCCCCACTGATCGAGGTCACACCGGGTCGCGAGACAGGCGTGATCGGGATCTGCATCTACTACCCGGAGCAATCCCCGGCCGCGGTCGTTCCCTATCCATTCGCCATCGCCGGAGGGTGCACGACGCTGCGGAAGATCACCTTGTGCAACGCCTACAACGGGATCGATCTGCAAATGGTCAATGCCTCCGTCGTGGACGGCATCCGCGGCACGGTCCTGCGCCGCGGCGTCACTGCACTGAACAGCACCGAGTTCGCATGGATGCGCGATGTCCGTTTCTCGAACGATGTCTGGGGGCGGGCCAGAGCAGCACTGAGCGGAGCGGCCATAGGGCCGGCGCAACGATCGGCCGTGGACAGATTCACGAGACGCAACCTGGTCGGCCTCGAACTGGGACGGCTGGACGCGCTTGCCATCGACGGGGTCGACGTGGCGCACGCGCGTCTGCCGGTGCTGATCCGCAAGCGACCGCACGTCAAACAGCACCAGGTTTTCGGGTACGGCGGCCTGATGCACAGTGTGGCGCGGCCCAGAATGGAGCACGGCTGGGATCCGTGGTACTACGGCATGCACTACGCCGACCTCGACAACGTCCCGGAGGCCAAGGGACGCACCTACAGGTTCCGGCACGTGCCGGTGCCCACGCGTGTCGAGCCAGACGCGTTTGTCGACGTAACGGCGCTGCCATACGGAGCCGCCGGAGACGGTGTAGTTGACGACACCCGCGCGATCAGCCAGGCTCTCGTGGACATGGGCAGAGCTGGTGGCGGCACGGTCTACCTGCCGCAGGGCGAGTACCGGGTCACAGCGCCATTGACCGTACCGTCCGGCGTGGAGCTTCGCGGCCCCCTCGGACACGGCAAGATCCGCCAGTACCGGGAGACCTGTTCGCTGGCCGGCTACTCGGGCAGGGGCGCACCGGACGCGGCGACTGCGCCTGCATTGCTCACGCTGATGCCGACCTCGGGCGTGCGCGGGTTCAATATCGTGTTTCCGGAGCAACCACCCGACGTTGACAACGTCATTTCCTACCCCTACGCGATCCGCGGTGCTGGTCGTGGGATCTGGATCGTTGACATGCATATCCTCAACGCGACGTACGGCATCGACCTGGCTGCCCACCGCTGCGACGACCATCTTGTCCGCGACGTGTGGGGTACTGCGTTGTACAAGGGCATCCACGTGAGCGGAGGGTCGCGAAACGGGCGATTGGAGCGAGTCGCCTGGTCCTACGGTCCGTGGGCGGAGGCCGGCCGTCTGGCCAAGAGCGAGCGCTCATCGGAACGGACGCGGAAACTGGCCGCGTTTCACCACGAGCACAGCGTCCACTACACCTTCGGCGACTGCGTAGGGCAGAAGACGTGGGGATTGGTCGGGTTCTACCCGCGATATCATTTCCACTTTGTGGAAGAGAACGGGCGGGGTTGCCGGGACGCCGAGTTCTGGTTGAGCATGCATGACGTGGCGCGCGAGACGTGCCTGAAGCTGGATGCCGGAGGCCCGATCGACATGCTGGGCTACTTCGGCACCGGCAGCGGGGACAAGACGCACAACTGGTTCGAGACATCACCTGCGTTCCACGGTCCCCTCCATGTCTACGGCAAGAGCATTCAACCGAAGTTCATCAATCATCCCATTACGGCGGCCCGGAATGCGGTTCGGTTCTTCAACGAGTGCTCTCTGACGACCGGGCGCACTGTCAGTGCCAGTGCAACGGCTGCCGGCAGCGACCCGAGGCGCGCCGTCGATCGTGACCCGCGAACGTGGTGGGAAGCCCCCGCCGATGCACTGCTGGACGTGGATCTGGGGACCGAGACACTTCTGAACCGGGTGAGCATCGAGGGGGCCGGCCGGTTCCTGCAACTGCCGCTGAACACGGTGACGGCTGAGCTTCTGGTCAGCAGCGACGGCACCAATTTCAGACGCGCAACCGTGCTCTACGCCCGTCCGGGCGGCAAGCACCAGCCCGTCCCGCACAGCTGGGTCGACATCCCGATCCTGCCGCCGGTCATGGCGCGCCACGTCCGGCTCCGGGTGGCCGACCCGGGTGCGGATGGAGTTATCCGCGTGGCCGGTTTTGATGTGTTCGGCGTCGCTCCAGCACTTGCAGACGGAGAAGAGTAGATGACCACACGCACCCCGAACCTGCTCTGGGGGGCGGCAGTCCGGAACGTGGGAGGGGCATCCTTGCCGCGACCGAACAGAAGGGGCACGGCACAGAGTGCGCCTCCCACTTTGGGAGTAGAAACACGAAGCAAGGAAGCTGCCAAATGACCCCGCCGAACATCGTTCTCATCCTGATGGACGATCTGGGCTACGGAGATCTGAGCTGCTACAATCCAGACAGCGGGATTTCGACGCCGAGCATCGATCGACTTGCCGCGGAGGGGATTCGGTTCACCCAGTTCTACGCGACCAGCAACATCTGTTCGCCGTCGCGTCGCGCGCTGCTGACCGGCCGGTACCAGAGCCGCCTCGGGGAATGGGCGGAAGCCTACCACGGCACGCCGACCTGTGACGCGATTTCCGGGACCGACGAACCGTGCTTCGCGCAGTACCTGAAGAGAACGGGGTACGCGACCGGCAGTTTCGGAAAGTGGAACATCGGCGAAGTCAACGGCGTGTCAACACCGGATGCGCAGGGCTTCGACACCTGGATCGGCAGCTTCCACAACCACTCCTATTTCGGCCACAGACGCGACAACGGCACCGACGATTTCTGGGAGAACGGTGAACTGGCGCCGCAGTATGCCGGCCAGTACTCGGATGATGTGTTCATCGACAAGGCGATCGACTTCATACGCGCCAACCGCGCCAACCCGTTCTTCGTGTACCTGCCGTTGTGCACGCCACACGCGCCCTTCCAGGACCCGGCAGACCCCGTCGAAGGCCCCGAGTTCGCCTGGTGGAACGAGAAAAGCGGCGGCAAGAAGGACTGCAACCTGCCGCGCGAGCAGCAGCGGCCGCTGTTGACCAGAATGGTCGAGCATGTGGACCGACGGATCGGCGACCTGCTGGCGATCCTGACGGAGCTCGGGCTGGACGAGAACACCATGGTCCTGTTCAGCAGTGACAACGGTGGCACGCCGGCCTCGATCAACGCGCCGTTGCGCGGGCACAAGCAGGGCATGCTCGACGGCGGCATACGCGTGCCGGCGATTGCCAAGTGGCCCGGTGTCTATCCGGAGGGGGTGGTGTCGCACCAGGTCGGCATCCTCACGGACTTCTCGCGGACCATCGTCGAGGCCGCGGGGGCAGCCGGACATGCGGATCCGGAACGCCCCTTCGACGGAATAGACCTGACACCCATTCTCTCCGGGGCCTGCCCCGAACAGAAGCGCGAGCTCGGCTGGCGCCGCCGCGAATGGCGCCCGGACCCGGGCGGGTGGAACAACGTATGGGCGGAGGCCTACATCAAAGGTGACTGGAAGTACATCCGCGAATTCAAGGAAGCGCCGCCATTCGCACGGTCCGTGGACGGCGGCTATCCGGACGCGGGTTTCCTCGAACTCCTGTACAACCTGAGCGACGACGTCCATGAGGACCGCAACCTGGCACAAGACGCCCCGGGCAAACTGGCAGAACTGCGTGCGGCCTTCGAGGACTGGAAAACACGTACCGTCGACCCGGACCACCACTACAGGATCCCCTTCCCGGACCAGTACTCGCGGTCGAGTGGATCTGATCAGGAGCAGCGATGAGCCCGATTCTGACCGGAGTGAACTACTTTGCCGGCTGGTGGAAGCCCCTTCCCAACAAGTGGCACCGCCATGCGGACTCGTTTGCCGCCGACCAGGGCAGCGACTGGCGCCCGGAATTCCCGGCGCGCGTCCCGCTGCTGGGCGAATACAATTGCCAGGAGACCATGGATCGCGAGATCGAGGCGGCATCCGCGTACGGTGTCGATTTCTTCCCGATCCTGTGGTACTACAACGAGCCGGATCAGGAACGCGAACCGAACAGCCGCTTCCTCAACCGTGCACTGGGTGAATTCATTGCCTCGCCGTTTGCCGAGAGCATGAGCTTCTTCATCGAGTTCTGCAATCATCCGCCGTTCGAGGTGACGGCCGACCAGCAGTGGCAGGAGTGCCTTGAGACTTGGCGGAAGTGCATCTCGCACCCGTCGTACCTGAAGGTCGGCGGGCGGGCCGTGTTCAAAGTCCACGGTGCACACTTCTTCATCGAGCAGAATGGCAGAGATATCGTCCGCTGCAACAGGCAACTCGATTCCATCCGTGAGCTGTTCGCCGAAGAGGGCATGGACGTGATCATCGGGTCCGGCGTGATGGCCGGGGGCGGCGTCGATGCGGACAATCCCATCGCCGATGTGTTCGACTTCACCTGCACCTATATGGACGTTCCGAATCTGCCGCGCACCGAGGAGGATTATCCCTACGAGATACTGGCAGAGCTCTGCCGGAAAGCGCGCCGCGTCCACAGCGACGACGCGATCCCCTACATGCCCTACATGCCCGCTGGCTGGAACCCGCGCCCGTGGCCCGACACCCGCGCCTGCTTCGCGCTGCCCGACCGCGACGAGTGGCGCCACGAGTTGGCGCTGATGAAACAGGACCTGCTGGCCCTGCCAAACCTCGGTCTGCCGCTTCCCGACGGCACCGTCCAACCCGCCTTCAACTGCTACGCCTGGAACGAGTTCGGCGAAGGCGGCTTCGTCGCGCCGACCGAAGGCGACCAATATATGAAACTGGAAGAACTGCAGCGTGTCCTCAAATCCGGGCAATGAGCCCCAGAGAGACATGACAATGACAGTCCGAGGCAACGCCCGAAGGAAGCCGGAAAGACACCATGAATCCGTCACGACGTGACTTCATCAAGATGGCCGCGACTGGCACGGCTCTGGCTGGCCTGAATACCTACGCTGCGGAACCCCGGAACAGCAAGAAACCGAACCTGCTGCTTGTCTTCACCGACCAGCAGTCGTTCGATATGCTCGGCTGCTACGGCAACGAGCAGATCCAGACGCCGCACCTCGACCGACTGGCAAGCGAAGGTGTCCGGTTTGAGTACTGCGTCTCCTCCACGCCGGTCTGCACCCCCATGCGCGGCATGCTGCTGAGCGGCCAACATCCGCTCAAGAACGGCGCGATCAGCAACGACGTCTGCATGCTGCCCGGCAAAGGGAAGTACTTCGGCGAAGTGCTGCGCGACAACGGCTACCGCACCGGTTACATCGGCAAATGGCACCTCTACGGCGGCGATCGCAATCGCGGCGTCCCGGCGGGTCCCCACCGCTACGGCTTCGACGATGTCTTCCTGAGCAACAACTGCCAACTTAACTACGATCCGAATATTGCTTTCTACTACGATCAGCACACCGGGAAACGCGTCAAGTTTAACAGATGGGAGGTCTACGGACAGACCGATCAGGCGCAGCAGTTCATCGAGGAATCACCTAAAGACGATCCCTGGGCGCTGGTTGTCTCCTGGCACCCGCCCCACGACCACAAAGGCCAGAAATACACCACATTGCCGGAGCTCGAGAAACTCTACGACCCGGCCACGATCAAGCTCCGTCCCTCGCAACCGGACACGCCGAAGGTGCGCAAGAACATGCAGGGCTACATGGCCATGTGCACCGGCTGCGACATCGCCTTCGGCCGACTCATGAAAACGCTCAAAGAGCAAGGCATGGACGACAACACGATCGTCGTTTTTACCTCCGACCACGGTGATCTGCACGGTGCGCACGGCCGCCCATGGGCCAAGAGTTTCCCCGAAGACGAGTCATGCCGCGTGCCACTGCTCATCCGCTATCCGGGAAAGCTCAAACCGCGCGCCTCCGAGCTGCTGGTCGGTACACTCGATCTCATGCCCACGATCCTCGGCATGATGGGCCTGCCGATCCCGGATACCTGCGACGGGCAGGATCTCACGCCGCATCTCTTGTCAGGCAGTGACGACGCGGTGGCGTCTGTCCCGCTGTTCTACTTCATCCCCTCCTGGCGCGGGGTCTTCACCAGGGACTTCACGTATTCCAGGCGCGGCCCCGTCAACGGTAAGGTCAAGGAAGACTGGAACACGCTCTACGACCGCAAAGCCGACCCGCACCAGCTCACCAACCGCTACTACGACGATGACTACGCCGCCAAGCGCGAGGAGCTCGACAGATTGACTGACGAGTGGCTCGCCCGCTTCGAAGACCCCTTCCTCAACGGCTACGAGTTCATCAAGGCTCTCGGATTTGGTTCCCCGCACCTCAGCGGCAAAGGGAAAACCGGCCGTCTGCCGGGGCGGCCCATCGACGTCCTGAGGCAAGAGAGGTGAATATGAACACTGCGCGTTAGGCGAGTATATGTTAGCCATGTGGCGAAGAGCGGGGTGTAGTTTTTCATTGCGGGCCGCCGCCAGTCGATGTCAATCGAGTCGAGTCGACACCAGGCGATTGACGTCGACTCAAGTCGAGACATCCAAGCAGGGAGGAGCTGTACCCATGTCCGAGGCGACCTTCACCAAGTGCGGCGGCTACCGACGGATGGACACGTTCATGCTGGCCACCATCATCTACTATGGGACAGTCATCTTCTGCAGGAACAACGTGAAGAGTAACCGACAGACCGAACAGATGGAGCAGGCCGCGCGGTCCGGTCGCCAGAACATGGCCGAAGGTTCCCAACGCGCGGCGACATCCGCGCAGACAGAAATGACGCTGACTGATGTGGCCCGCGCCAGCCTGACCGAACTGCAGCTCGATTTCGAGGACTTCATCAACCTCGCCGGCCTGACCCCGTGGCGCGACGATGACCCGAACAGCCTTGAGATCAAATCCATCCGGCTGGAGCGCACCCCGCCTGGCCCGAATATCATTCACAATTTCTCGAGAACCGTGGCACGGAACCGGGCGAAATTCGCCAAGTGGCTCGAGTCGGAGGATCCCGTCGTCGTCGCCAACGCGCTCGTGAGGCTTTGTGACCGTGCCGATTTCCTGATCCGCAAGCAGTTGGAAGCCCAGGGCGAGCGCTTTCTCGAGGACGGCGGGTTCAGGGAGCGCTTGACACGACAACGGGCGGCGGCCCGTGCGGAACCGGAAACCGGCCCCGCCTGCCCGGACTGTGGCGATGCAATGCGACTGCGTCATGCCCGCCGGGGCCCCCATGCCGGCAGCAAGTTCTGGGGTTGCCCGAACTACCCCGAATGCAGCGGGGCGTTGCCGTTGGAGAACGACGTGAAACGACGCCAATCGACTGCGGTCGACTCGAGTCGATTAGAGGCGATTGGCGTCGAGGCGGGACGACACGGATGACCCGCATCCCAGATCTCAGAGAAGAGACGCGGGCGCCGTCACTGCACTGCCGATCTGTCCGTATCGTACAAAGGAAGAAGATGACGCTGAAACACTTCACCATAGCCGTAGCCGCCTTGACGACGGTGCTGTCCCAATGGGTCGTCGCCAAACCGAACATCATCTTCATGCTCGCCGACGATCTTGGGTACGGGGACTTGAGCAGCTACAACCCGGATGCCAAGGGCGAGGCCCCCAACAACACGCCGATCCGAACGCCGGCCCTGGACCGCATGGCGCGGAATGGCGCGCGACTGACGGATTTCCATTCGGCGGCCCCGCTCTGCTCGCCGTCGCGTCGCGCCCTGCTCAGCGCCCGGTACTCGAGTCGACTGGGCGAATGGGCCGAAGCCTATCGCGGATCCCCCGACGGGATGGTCGCAGCCAGGGAGCCGACGATCGGCATGTGGCTGAAGGAGGCCGGCTATGCCACGGCCTGTTACGGCAAGTGGAACGTAGGCGAGGTGAAGGACGTCTCCTGGCCAGGCGCGCACGGGTTCGACGACTGGCTGATCATCGACCACAACACCGGCTATTTCCAGCACCAGAACAAGAACCCCGACTGCCAGGGGCGTGAGATGCTCTTCGGCACCGGCGGCGTGCGCGTCACCAGCCTTCGCGGCAAATACCTGACCGACATCTGGACGGACAAGGCGCTCGAGTTCATCAACGCGAATACAAACAAGCCGTTCTTCCTCTACCTGCCCTTCGCTGTCCCACACAGCCCGCTCCAGGACCCCGCCGATCCATCCCTGGCCTTCGACGAACAGCCCAAAGCCACTTCGCCGGAAGGGCGGGCAGCCTTCGTCAAGATGGTCGAGTACCTCGATTCACGCATCGGGAAGATCCTCGGGGCTTTGGAGGAACGAGGCCTGATCGACAACACGATGATCATGTTTACCAGTGACAACGGGGGCATGCGTGCCGGGAATTGTTGGCCACTGAAGAAGCAGAAGCAGTGGCTCGAGGAAGGCGGGATCCGCGTCCCGTGCCTGATGCAATGGCCCGGTGTGATCCCGCCGGGAACCGTCAGTGCGCAACCGTCGATCATGATGGATGCGTCGGTTACCATGCTGGCTGCGGGTGGTGCCCTGAAACGCGTGCCGCCGGCCCGTAAGCTGGACGGCATGGATCTGCTCCCCATCCTGCAAGGCAACGCCGAACCGGTCCGCGACCGCGTGCTCGGCTGGCGTCGTCGCGATTGGAGCCCAAACTTCAACTCCCTGCGTCAGGAAGCCTTTCGCGCCGGCGACTGGAAACTGCTGCGGACCTACAGGAACATCGGGAAGAACGAACGGTCCGCAGAACCTACCGTCGAGCTGTTCAACCTGGCGAACGACATCTCCGAGGCAACGAACCTGGCACAAGCGAACCCCGAGAAGTTCGCGGCCATGCAGGCCGCGTTCGATCACTGGCAGCAGGAGGTCGTGGAGCAGAAGCCGGACTATCTGATCCCCGTCCCCGACCAGCTCGGTTCACCCGCGAAGTACCCCCCGGTCAGCATGCTCTTCGACTTCAAGCGGGACCGCCTCGGAGGCCACCTCCTGACGCGGAACAACGAGACTCGGATCTCGGAGACGGTGATCCGGGACGGGGTCTTCAACGTCCGTCTCAGCCCCGGGCTGGTGCATCCAACGCCGTTGCTCTTTCGGGATGGCGCCATGGCAACCACGGTCTTTTCCGCGATGCGCGTTCGTATGAAAGTCACTGTTGAGGATGGCGGGACCTGCGGCCCGGCAAGAGCCCTGCTGCGGCACGACCAATGGAAGGGCAAGGATATTCCCTTCGAGGTCCATGCCGACGGCGAGTGGCACGAGTACGTGATCGATGTTACGCAATCACCGGCCTGGAGCCAATGGACCCCGCGCGGACGCATCGGCATGGTCATGCCCGAGCCCGACAAGAGCCCCGTCACGGTTGAGATTGACTTCATCGAACTGGAACCGAGCGCGGAGAGCCCCCCCAATTTCGTGTTCATGTTCGCGGACGACCTCGGCTATCGCGATCTCGCCTGCTACGGCCATCCGTACGCCAAGACGCCCACGCTCGACAAGCTGGCTTCTGAGGGCACGCAGTTCACCCAGGCCTACGCGGCCGGGCAAACCTGCAGTCCGAGCCGGACCGGGGTCATGACAGGCCTCGGTTGGCCGCAGTTTCCCAGAAGCCCGGCTCGTTTCGGGTTCGGAGACCGAGTCACAATAACTGAACTTCTGAACAAGGCCGGCTACGCAACCGGGCATTTCGGGAAGTGGCATATCGGCCCGATAAAGGAGCGTGCCGCCGGGGTCTACGGCGTTGACGAATACGATCGCTGCGGTCCCATTGATATCCACAGGCTCGTTCCCCCCGAGGGGCGAGATGCCCCGATCTATGAAAAGGCTGTCGAGTTCATAAAGAAGAACAAAGACCGCCCGTTCTACGTCAACGTCTGGGGCTTCTCCACGCACTACCCCGTCGTGTCCCATCCCAACCACCTGGCCGAGTTCAAGGACGCAAAGATCAACCCGGCCGACTTCTCCGAGCACATGCGGGCCAGGTTCCGGGACTGCATCGAGGTCGGCGGCGATCTCAACGTGTCGATGCGGCACTACCTGGCTAACGTCTATGCGCTGGACAGAAACGTTGCGAGCCTGCTGAAGGCGATCGATGACTTGGGGCTGCGCGACAATACTGTCGTTGTCTTCTCCAGCGACCAGGGCCCGGCCGTGGTCAGGCTGAACGACGGCAGGTACGGCAAGGAGTACAAGTACAAAGAGGGCGATGAAAACATGCTGGGAGACACCGGTCCTTTTCGGGGCACCAAGCATACGGTCCTGGAGGGGGGGCTGAGGATCCCGTTCATCATCCGCTGGCCGGGCAAGGTCAAGGCCGGTCGCGTCGACGACAGCAATGTCATCGGCGGCGTTGATTGGCTCCCGAGCATCTGCAAGCTTGCCGGGGTCGAAGCACCGGCGGACATCGCCGGCGAGGACGTGTCCGACATGTGGCTTGGCGCGCAGCGGGCACGTCGGAAGCCGCTGTTCTGGCGAGGGCACGAGGGTCTTACCATCCGCGATGGCAAGTGGCGGTACTACCGCGGCAGGCAGGGGGACGAGCTCTATGACCTTTCCAATGACCCCGGCGAAGCCCGGAATCTCGCGCAGCAGCACCCCGAAGTCGCCGCCAGCCTGCGCACGAAGGCCCTGGCATGGGAGAAGGCGCTGCCGACCCCCCCGCCCATCAACGTGCTCTTCGACTTCGATTACGGCTCCATTGGCGGAGCCCTCCTGACCAGGAACAACGAAACCCGGGTCTCGGAGCCGGTCATTCGGGACGGGGTATTCAGCGTCCGACTCAGCCCCGGCCTGGCGTTTCCCACGCCGCTACTTTTTCGTGACCGCGGCACGGCAATCACTGCCTTTTCCACGCTGCGCATTCGCATGAGGGTCACCGTTGAGGACGGGGGCGACTGCGGCCCTGCCGGAGCCCTGCTCCGCAACGATGGCTGGAAGGGCGAGGACATCCCATTCGACGTGCACGCCGACGGGCAGTGGCACGAGTACGTGATCGACGTCACCCAGTCCCCGGCCTGGAGCAAGTGGACCCGGCGCGGTCGCCTCGGCATGGTCATGCCGGAGCCCGCGAAGAGCCCGATCACGGTGGACATCGACTTCATCAAACTGGAAAAGACGAGAAGGAACAACTGATGGACCTCAACCTAGCGAAACCACTACTGAGAACAGCATCCCTGGCGTTGGCGCTTGCGACAGTTTCGGTTCAGAGCGCGGAGCGGCCCAATATCGTTTTCATCCTCGCCGACGACTTGGGCTACGGCGATCTCGGTTGCTACGGTCACCCCTATGCGAAGACACCGAATATCGACCGCCTCGCCAAAAGCGGTACGCGGTTCACCCGTTTCTACGCCACGGGAGTGACCTGCCAGCCCAGCAGAGCAGGCTTCATGACGAGCCGGCATCCCCGCAGCTTCGGACATCGGATCGGCGAAAAGGGCTTTGGGGATCGCAAGACCATCACGGAACTGCTCAGGAACAACGGATATGCCACCGGACACTTTGGGAAGTGGCACATCGGGCCCGGAGCCAGAGGGTCACATGTGTCGGAAAAGAATCCACCCGCATTCAGCTATGGCATTGATGAGATCAAGGTTCTCGAGTCCCTGAAGGACCGCACGAAAGGTCGTGACGACAACACATTCGAGGCTTCCATTGACTTCATCGAACGCCACAAGGACGGGCCGTTCTATGTCAATGTGTGGGCCCACATTACGCATTTTCGCGTCCCATCGGATACAGCGTTTGCCGCGAAGTTCAGTGATCTGCAGGTCGATGAATCGCTTTTCGGTCCGTACATGAAGGTCAATAAGTTCGATATATGCAGAAACGAATGGGGCCTGAGTGTCAATGCCTGCATGAAGAACTACCTCGCCGACGTCTGGAGCCTGGACGCAGCTATCGGCCGGTTGCTGAAGAAGCTGGATCAGCTGGGGCTTTCGGAGAACACGATCGTCATCTTCTCCAGTGATCAGGGCCCCGCCAGGAATACACTCAACGAGAACAAGCCCAACCAGGCCGGCGACAAAACCCGCGCGAACATGATGGGGTGGGCCCAGGGACTTCGGGGCGGGAAGCACGAGCTGTACGAAGGTGGACCGCGGATCCCCTTCATCGTCCGTTGGCCGGGCAAGGTCCCTGTTGATGCGGTCAATGACACCAGTGTTCTCTCCGGCCTGGACTTCCTGCCGACGTTGTGTCGCCTGACCGGAACGTCATACGACAAGGACCAGTTCGAGGGACTGGATGTCGCCGATATCTGGCTGGGCGGGGAGCGGAATCCGGAGCGCTTCCTGTTCTGGAAGAAGCAGTATCCGACTGCCCTGGACCGCCATTGGAAATACCATGTGAACAGGCGTGATGGCGACGAGCTCTATAACTTGCTGAATGACCCGAATGAAACAACGAACGTCATCGCCAAGTACCCCGAAAAGGCTGCCAGCATGCTCCGATCCATCACGACCTGGGATGAATCCCTGCCGCCGCTGCCGACACGGGCGACACCGCCAAAACGGCAGGCACAATCGGCCCCCGAAGAACCTGCCGCAAGACGTGACGCGCCAACGCCTGCCTCCACGAAGAACTACTTCAACCTGCGCAATGGCCTGAAGAACGCGCAGCGCGTCTTCGAGACGACGAAGCAAGGAACGGTTGCCTTTGTCGGCGGCTCGATCACCGGCATGAACTGGCGCAAGCTGGTCGCCGCTGACCTGAGGCGCCGCTTCCCGGAGGCCAAGCTCAAGTTCATCCTTGCGGGCGTCGGGTCAACGGGATCGACCTATGGCGCCTTTCGTTTGGGTCGAGATGTGCTGGATAAGGGCAAGATCGATCTTCTGTTCGAAGAAGCTGCGGTCAACGATCTGGCCATCGGACGCACGGCAGACGAGCAGATGCGCGGCATGGAGGGGATTGTCCGGCATGCCCGGACAGCGAACCCGGACATGGACATCGTGATGATGCACTTCGCCTGCCCGAGCAAGGTCGAGGACTACAATCAGGGACGGACGCCGGAGGTCATCGCGAGCCACGAATCCGTTGCCGAGCACTATGGCGTCGCTTCACTGGACCTCACCTTGGAGGTGACCGAGCGGATCAACCGTGGCGAATTCACCTGGAAAGACGACTTCAAAAGCTTGCATCCCTCGCCCTTCGGTCAAAAGCTCTACGCGAAGAGCATCGCCAGGCTGTTGGACGTCGCCTGGGCCGACGCGCCGACGGCCGCGACAACGCCCCATCCTCTGTCGGACAAGCTGGACGCGTTCTGTTACGATGACGGCAAGCTGTTCCCGCCGGGGTTGGCGGCCGAGTGCAAGGGATTCCACATCGTCACCGACTACACGAACAAGGAGGGGGGCAAGGTCCGCAGAGGCTGGAGTGAATTGCCGCAGCTGACCGGGGAGAAACCGGGGGACAGCTTCACGGTCAGGTTCACCGGCACGGCTGTGGGCATCATGGTCATCGCGGGGCCGGCAGCGGGGATCATCGAGCACAGCGTTGACGGGGCGCCCTGGGTGAAGCGGGACCTGTTCACACGGCACAGCCCGAGACTGCATCTTCAGCGACTCTACACGCTTGCAGCCGAACTGGATCCGGGAAAAGAGCACACGCTCAACGTGCGTATCTCGCCGGAGAAGAACGCGGACAGTATCGGCAGCAACTGCCGAATTGTCTACTTCGCGATCAATGGCGATCCGCGTTCACCGACCGGCACGCGTGTCAAGGGACTGACGTTCGAGGGATCGAACGGCACAGGCCCTGAGGATCAATAGCACCAAGCCGTCATCGTCCACCCATTGGGCCGGGCAATTGTACGACATTTGCGCGGATCCGGCAAAGGCGAAGAACGTGGCCAAGAAATATCCGGACGTGGCCGCACGCCTCAAGAAGAAGGTACTCGCGTTCAAAGCGGAGCTGCCGAAGAAGATCGAGAGCACGGGCAAGTACAAGCATCAGTACTAGAATCAGTTGGTTTGGTGCGGAGGAGCTTGATGAGCATCAACCTGAGAAGAGCCTCAATGACAGCAGCGGCCACGACTATTCTGTCCACTTCACTGGCGGCGTTAGAGCCCAGGATTGTCAAACCAACCTTGGATCAGAGCGATGTTGTCGTGGCTGATGTGGTGATCACGGATGCGCCACATGCGGCAGACCCGACAGGGGTGACCGACTGCACGGCAAGCGTACAGAAGGCCATCGACGATCTCAGCAAGACCGGTGGCGGCGTGCTCTACTTCCCGGCCGGGAGATACCGGTTCAACGGGACCTTGATCCTCCAGTCCGGTGTCACCCTCAAGGGCGACTGGGCCAGCCCATTGAAAGGCGGTTCCGGCAAAGGAACCATCTTCATGGTCTACTCCGGCAAGGGAGACGAGAACGCCGAACCATTCATTCGGACGAGAAGGGGGCCCTGTGCGATAAAGAACCTGAGC
Source organism: Lentisphaerota bacterium (assembly GCA_018676675.1). Taxonomy (GTDB): domain Bacteria; phylum Verrucomicrobiota; class Lentisphaeria; order Oligosphaerales; family JABHEG01; genus JABHEG01. The sequence goes on along the minus strand of JABHEG010000066.1, from coordinate 27,905 downwards.
TTCTGGTATCCCGAGCAGAATGCTGAGAACCCCGTGCCGTACCCCCCGACCGTTCTGAGGGAACAGATGCCCGGCATCGTCATGAGGGTGACCTTCTACAACTCGTGGGTAGGCTACGAGGTGCTGCACAGCGGGGGTTCCCCGCTGATCTCCGAGGTCTACGGGACCTTCCTCAAGAAAGGCATACAGGGCGACATCTGCCTTGAATATGGTTTTTTCGACAGGATCCACGTTTCGCCTGGAATCTGGGCGGATGCTCCGTTCAACTCCATCGCCAACGCTCCGAATGATAACGAATCGCGTGAAAAGCTGGTGGACTGGTGCCGGAAGAACACGGTTGGACTCGAGTTCCTGAAGAACGACAACATCGAGCTCTTCCACGTGACCGTGAAGGACGCGAAGGTCGGCATCTACTATGGGAAGCACGCCGGAAGACTCAGGAAAGGGGGGCTGGGCACCTATGGGTTCCGCATGAAGGGCGGGCTGAAGATGCCCAGGTCGAAGAAGCCGCCGGTCGCCGCCAAGTCCGCGCCCCCCCGTCAGCAAGGCAGCGATGCTGGGGTGGCTCGCCAGGGGCGGTGCTGTTTCCGTGGAGTCTGATTCGCTCCGGATCAGGGCTGTTGGCGGCAAGCCGCTTCTCGCCAATGCCAAGGTACGGGCCGACGGCCCCGTGGAGGTCAGACTTCGGATCCGGACACCTGGAAATGGCACCGGCCGACTGCAGTGGCGAACGGAAGGCCAGAAGCGCTTCCCGAAGAGCGGACAGACGACGCCATTCACTACCCGTGGCGGCAACTGGCAGGAGCTGAGCGTGCCACTTGCCGTCGAGGGGCGCCTGATCCATCTGCGTCTCTTCCCACCTGTTCAGAAGCACCCCGTGGAGATCGACTGGATTGAGATCACGCCGACTGGGGACGGTGCCACGGGAGAGCAGCGATGGGATTTCAAGGGCGCGGCAGGGGCGGCGAAGCCCAAACCGAAGGGAGGAGCTTCCCGACCGACCCGTTGACGTCCTGAACAGACAGTATCAAGAGCAGGATTGAGAGAAGGACCAAGAGAACAAGAGGACTTCCCATGACATCACGTTTTGCAGGGACGGTTCCTTCATTCCTGAAAGACCATGCATCTCTCTACAGTGTTAGTCCCCACAAGGCTGCATTGGAGTGGTTCCGCAAGGCTGAGTTTGGGTTGTTCATTCATTATGCTCTGGCCAGCCTGTTTCCCAAAGGGAGAATCGGCCTGGAAAACATGGCAGGTAATGAGGCAGATGCTCTGGGTGCCCTGCAGCATTCTCCCGAGATGCTGGATGGGCTAGACCTACCGAACGCTGTCCGGACAAGATGTCTTGGGATCAAAGCCGAATTGGCTGCCCGGTTCACGGCTGAGCGTTTCGATGCAGAAGCTCTGTGTGATCTGGCAACCAGAGCGGGCATGAAATACGTCAATTTCACCACCAAACACTTGGGTGGATTGTATATGTTCAGGACATCAGTGAGTGGATTCAGTGCTCCTGAGATCATTGGCCGTGACCTGGTGGCCGAAATGGCAGAAGCCTGCAATGAACGGGGCCTGGGCCTTTTCTTGTATGTGCCGCCCGACGTGTCACGGACGGATGATCTGTACCTGGAGCACAACCAAACAGTTCTGGAGGAACTACTGACGAACTATGGGCCGGTTGCAGGTATCTGGTTTGACGGAGTCGGCAAGCGTCACAAGAACCCGGAACAGTATACCAAACTCCCGGAGATCTATGCCTCTATCAGAGAACTGCAGCCCCAGTGCCTCATTTCCTTCAAAACAGGTGCCACCGGAGATGAGGATTTCATCGCACCCGAGTTCTTCCTGTTTCGCTACCCGGTTGAGTGGGACACCCCCTACCGGCAAAGGAGCTGGGAACGGCGCCTGGAGCACCAGCGCAAACGGGTACTGTCCAACGACGTGGCCGGTGAGAACACGTTGCTTCTCATGGACCGTTCTCTATACAAGCCGGCTGAGATCTCCACTACCCTCCAGGCGGCCCGGTGGCGGGATGGCTCGGAGCACACCATGGACAACGGTTGGATCCACCACGAGACGTCTCCGCGGCTCACGGTTGAAGAGGTGCACTTCCAGAAGAACATCGCTCACAGCCAGGGCGCCAACCTGATTCTGAACGTAGGGCTCAGGGGGGACGGCTCGGTCAATCCCCGGGACCGGGACGTGCTGGAGAAACTCCGGGCGGACTGACAATATGACCCAAATTGGCCAAATTCAGTCACTATGAAGGCACTTGATTGCATTGTTCCGGGGTTGAGGGCGATCGCCTCCGGTTCGTCGTCCTTCGACCTGGCCCGGCAGACGGGCGAGCCGCTCACCGGCCGTAAGGCCACACTCTACACGAAGTCCCTCTCGAACAGCCGGACGCTGAGGTAGCCGCCAAACCCGGCATAGGTCGTGGTCACCCAGATCTCTCCGGGTCGGGCCTCGAAGACTCGGGGGTAGGACAGGCACTTGCCCTCGCTGTCCTCGGTCACCCGGGCGATGACCACCGGCTGGGTCCACGTAGCGCCGTCGTCCTCGGACAGCATGACCGACAGCTCACCCCGATGATTGCTGTGGGCCACTTCCGAGGAAACGCCGTCGCCCCCGCTCAGGGGGTAGTCGTCCCTGCCCTCCGGCTGGGCACGGTTCCAGATCAGGAAGAGGCGACCGCTCTGCAGCCGCTGGAGCAGACCGGGCGCAGAGCTGGCGTCTATGGTCGTGGGCCTGAAGCCCTGCCAGCACAGGCCCTCGTCGGCGGAATGCGCCTCCCAGAACACGCCCCAGTTGGTGCGCATGAGCATCCACAGCCGGCCGTCGCCGAGCTGCTCGACCGTGGCCTCGGTGACGCCGCTGTGGTGCCCTACGCCGCCCAGGTCGATTACATTGGAGCGGATCCAGTTGAAGCCGTTGGTCCGGGAGGTGTAGGTGGCCACGGCATGGCGACCGGGGTTGTGACGCATCATCATGGAGCTGGCCACGATGCAGCCGTCCCGGGTCTCGATCAGGTCTCGATTGGCCCCGGTCCAATCGTCGTGCAGCTTCTGCAGATCCTGCCATGTGCGCCCCTCGTCCAGGCTGCGTACCGCATAGGTGGGCAGCATCGCGCGTGGCGAGTCGGCCAGATCTTCCTGCCACTCCCAATTTGCCCGCTCCTTGTCGTTGGCGAAAAAGAGGACGATTGCACCGCTTCGCGTGCGAACGAGCGTTCGCTCTACGCGGATCTCGAAGCAGTCCGGATCAGCGAAGATGGGGTGCTCGTCCCACGTCTTCCCCTCATCTCCGCTGACGCAGCAGGCGTTGCCCTCAACGGTGAGTAGACGCCCGTCTCCCAGGCGCACGAACGGACCCGACTTGAGACCCGGGATCTCCTCGACCGTCTCGTGGATCCAGTAGCCTCTCGACGTCATCTTGCCTGTTCCGGACACGCTGCACTCTCCTTGGCTTGCGGGGGGATGGTCTGAAGGCGCACTGCTTTCCCAACGATGATGGTGAGAAGGTAGCTGTTCCGAGGCGTGAGGGCAACACGAGGCGGGTTCTTGGCAGGGCCATTCCCACAGGACGTTGCCTCCCAGTGTCCCCGACGTTATCTTCCTCGCCGTGGCCGGAAAGCCATCTCCTATAGGTCACTCTTCGCATGGCACGCCAATTGGTAGAAAAATCCGGGCTTGAGAATGGGCCCGACCATGAAGTGCACTTCAGTTTCACCGGTTGTCCCACGGACCCGCCCGATGGGATGAGCATCGGGTATTTCCTGGAAGGGCTCTTCGGGCCGGAATCGGATGTGCCCCTGACCCCGACGCTGAAAGGCATGTTCGAGGACACCAGCCGCAACTTTTTCTTTGTCGCCGAAGTTGACCGTCAGATCATCGCCTCCTGCTGGTATCTCACAGGGGCAAGCTCGCCCGAGCTCAGCGTTCTCGGCGAGGTGTATACGAGGCCCGACTATCGAAGGAAGGGGATATCGAGAAAGCTCTGCGATCATGCGCTGCAGCATTTCATCAATAGCGGCGGGAAAGCGATGCTCCTCGGTAGCAACAACCCGGCCGCAATCGACATGTATTTTGCCATGGGATTCCAGCCTTATCCCGAAGGCCTGATGAGGTATACCGTCGGTGCTCCCGGAGATTTTGACAGCGCGTGTTTTGATCCCGCACAGAGCACCCGTATTCGGGAAATCCAGCACGGCGACATCCCCGGGATCGCGAACCTGATCGGCACGCCCAACGACTGGATCTCGGTCTGCTACCCGATCGGACTCTTCTCTTCCAGCCACCAGAGCCAGGCAAGATGCGTCTCCTTTTACACACTACTGAAGAAGGCGGCTGATCAGGGCGGGGGCCTATTCGCGCTGGCTTCCGATGGTGGCGGCGTAATGGGGATCGGCACGCTTCTCCATCAGGGGAATCGCCTCAACCCCGGCTCTGCGCTGGTCGATGTTTTTGTCCATCCGGCGTTCCGAACGAAAGCGGATGACCTGATCGAGAGCATTCTCCAATCGGCCAAGGTAAAGGGCATTGCCGAGGTCAGGGCCGAAATTCTTGCTGCGGAACATGAGAAGATCGTCCTCTTGGAGAAACACGGGTTCAGACAATCCTGCAACGTCGGCCGGCGGGAAACGCTCGGAGACAAGACGTACAGGGTCGTGAGCTATCTGCGCACAATGGGCTGAGGCCGGGGCATTCCGCAGAACCGATAGAACATGAGGAAACGAATGCTGACTGCTGCCCCTGAATTCACCTGAAGGGATTGACGAAATGAGCTCGATCCTGCCAGCCGGTCGCGGTACTGATGTCGGAGAAACGCTTGGGGTCATCCGTTCATTCGCGGGAGTGAGCCCTCATCTGGAGAGGATACAGCGCGTGAATTCTCTGGGGCCACGCTTGAGCACGGTCGTCTTGTCGACGCTGCTTCTTCTCAGCGCTCCGAACCGAGAGATGCGCGCGGCCAACGTGCAGGCGCTGTCGCCGCCGCCGGCGCCTTTCGCGGTCAACCGCGCCGCCGCGCGGGCGTCGGTCGTGGTCAAGACGCCGGTCGTCAGGGGGAACGGGATCTTCTTCGGTGACAAGGGATTGATTATCGACAACAGTTCCCGGCTGTCCCTCGTGTCCGGCGGCGGGGAACTGGCGGCGGTCCTGCCCTGTGTCCGGACGGCATACTCAGTCAATGTCATCCCATCGACGTCATTCAGAGACGGAGCGCTCACTTCCGGGAAGGAACCAGGCGCTTTCACCTATGAGGGGCAGGTCCCCCTTGATCAGCACGGCGCCATGGGAACGTGGCGGCAGAACGTGACCGTCCTGCCCGACGGTCGCATCCGGCTCGATTGTGCCTTGTCCGTCCCGGCAGCCGGGGCATCGCTTGTCAGCAGCGCGATGCTGCTGTTCAAGTTGCCGTTCGCTGTTTGCGCTGACCGCCGGTTCAGTATCGACGATCGAGAGTACGCATTCACGGCGGGGAGTGCTCCGTCGCAGACCAATGCCGTCCTCTTCGCCAGCAGTAATGTGCGGCGATTGCGTTTTGCGCCAGGCGATCCCGAGGCGACCTTCGACATGGCGTTGCTGCGGAAGCGAGCGCTGACCATCAGGGAAGAGCTCAAGGACAACTGGGAGGGGCAGATGGTCTACCTGAGCGTCGAGGCCGACGCGCAACGTGAGATCTCCCTCGTTCTGGACTTGCGCACCATCAGTGCGGCTGCACGGACCGATTCGGCAGACGCCCACAACGGGATCGACTTCTGGAAGAGCGATCGTCTGCACGTGCCGAACTACGGACTGTGCCGGAATCTGATCCAGAACCCGTCATTCGAGGCCGGACTCTACCATTACCAGTATGCCATGCACGGGCTGTACTATGAGAATGGACCTGCAGATCTGTACACCGTGGATGACCGACAGGCCTACCGCGGCAAGCGAAGTCTGCGGATTAGGGCCGTGAAAGGCATGGGTTACCCGCACGGTCTCGCCAGCTTCGCCATCCCGGTCGTTGAGGGCAGGACATACACCTTCAGCTGCTATGCCAGGGGCGACTTGCCCGGGCTGCGGCTCACGGTCAGAGGGATCAGTGCAGACTGGCCGGTCTTCCCGCTCGTTTCACAGACGAACGTCACGACCGCATGGGACCGGTACAGCTTCTCCTTCACAGCCCCGAACGCGGGAATCAGCATTGGCCTGCGGGGAGCCTATTACGGTGACGATGCCTCCGGGCAGGGCACTGTCTGGGTGGATGGCCTTCAGTTGGAGGAAGGCGGCATGACAGATTACACGGAGAAGCCGTTTGCTGCGTCTGTTGTATCCTCTCGGCCCGGCAGTGTGTTTGCGCCGGGAGAGCGCATGGCGTGCCGTCTACACCTAGCGGGACGTCCGGGGACGACCGGCGAGGTGGCTGTCTCTGTTGAGGACTTCTTCTATCGGACAGTCTGGCGCGGTGAGTTTGCGTTCACCATCGACGGCGGGGGGCAGGCCGACATCCCACTGCCGTTGGACCGACGACTGCCCCGGGGGGTGTTCGTTGTCCGCGCTGATGTCGCCCTGCGCGATGGATTCAGCGACACGATCTTCTCCCGCATCGCGATCATGCCCCCTCTCGACAACAGGCACCGGAACAAGGCCCTTACCAGCGTCACGCTCCCGAAGTGGCCGTGCCGCGAAGCCATCTTTGAGCGCGGTCGCGCCATGGGCATCGGGAGCCAGACCGCAATCACCAGGGACTTCCCCGAAGAGGAAATGGACCTGATGCGGCGCTACGGAATGGAGTCCATGGGCACGGCCATCATGAACGACGTGAGCAACGGCTGCATCCAGGTCGAAGGACAGCGCTTGGTTCCCGGTCTCCTCAAGCTGACGCACGTCACTGCGGAAGTGGAGCAGGCTGTCGAGGAAGCGTCCTACTTGAAAGCCAAGAGCCTGCCTTGGATCGACATGTGGTGGTTCGCGGGTGAATCCGCCCCTCGGTACAGAGCGCATGGCGTCAAGGGCGCGTCTCTGGTGCCTCACAACATCCCGGATTTTGCCAAGCTCATTCTTGCCTGCCGTCGCGGCGTCAAACGAGCGAATCCGCAGGCGAGATTCCTGGCAGTCGGCGGACCATGCAACATGTCCCCGGGGAACGGCATCGACCTGCTCGATCGCTATGTCCGAGCCCTCGGCACCGGTGTTCGTTTCGACGGTGTGGGCATTCATCCGTACCGCGCCCTGCCGGAGAATCCGGACTTGGACGACGATGCGACCGTCCTGCGCAGCATGCTCGCCAAGCACGGCTGGGGCGAGATCCCCGTTTACTGGAACGAGGGCATCTACCACCATTCGTACGTCATCCCGGCGTGGGGGCTCAATGCCCACCGGGGCGCTTCTAAGCACTGCCGGATCGGGCCTGTATCCTACCACATGGGTTGGGGCGAACGCATCTGTGCTGCCTATTACGCCCGGTACTGGCTGGTCGGTCTAAAGCACCAGGAACAGGTGAAGTGCTTCGACGGTCATTGGGCCCTGATGTTCCTGGATGTCGACCTGGCGCCGTTCGCGTTCCAGAAGATACCGAATACGCTTGGGCGCCTGCTGGGGAACGCCTCTTTCAGGCGAGATATCCGGTTTGCACCTCAGGTACGGGGCTACGTTTTCGAGGATGAACGCGGCCGTCCTGTTGCCGCGCTGTGGTCACACCGCGCCCGAGTCGACCGAGGGGATGAGCCGCCCCCGGTTGCTCTCATCCGGTTTGCAGGCGCCATGCCCGAGTTCTTCGACCTCATGGAAGCGCCGCGATCGGTCGCTGTTCACGATGATGGGGCGTGTCGCGTGCCCGTCTCGCCTTTTCCCCTGTTCATTCGCGGCCGCCCGGGGACGCTGGAGAGTCTCTGTCAGTCACTCAACACGGCCACTCTCGTGGGGGATGCCGTGGCGCCGCTGGACATAACCGCGAAGCCGACCGGTATGGGGGATGTAGAGATCCAGTTCCGCAACCTGCTGACTCGGCCGTTCCGGGGGAAAGCTGTCGTCCGCGTTCAGGACGCGCCTCTGACCCAAGCGCTCGAGCTTGCCGTCAAGGAACGGTTCGCGCTGCGAGTACCGCTCCCCGCCGTCTTGTCGTCCGCGCACATCTCCGAGCTGCGTTTGCCCGTGCACATCACGGGTCACGACGGTTCGTTCGTGGAAACCGACGTTTCCTTCCGCGGCTTCGCCGTCAATAGACGGCCCGCGTCCCGCCTTGTTGTTGACGGCGACCTTGCCGATTGGGGCGCCACACCCGAAATCGCGATCAGCAGTGTCTACGACTACGGGAAGGCCCCGAAGCAGGCGGACCAGCAGGAAGGCATGCTCCCCTTCTCAGCCACCTTCAGGATGGCCTGGGACGATCAGAACCTGTATCTCGCCGTTTGTGTCACGGACGAGACCTTGTCCTGCGCCAAGGGTGGCGGGCCCAACAACTGGAACAACGACTGCTTGCAGGTCTACATCGACACCTGCTGCGACGCACGCTCACGCGCAACCGAGGGATATGACAGCAACGATTACAATTACGATTTCTGTCGCGATCCTGCCGCACTGGACACTGCAACCCCCTGGCGTATGGTCACGCCGGAAGAACAACTCACCGGCGGCGTCTACGGACTGAAGAATCGCCAACTCGAACCGGGAATTGCGACGGCCTTCCGTGAGGTCCCTGGCGGCTATGTCTACGAGATCGCCTTCCCGGCGCGCTTCATTCAACCCGTGCGGTTGCAGGCCGGGACCGTCGTCGGCTTCGCTCTGTTCCTCAGCGACGACGACGGGAAAGGCATCGAGACCTCTCTGACCCTGACCCCGCCCGGCACGTCCTGCCACATGAAGCCTCACCTGTGGCCGGTCATGTTGTTGGTGGAGTAAGCGGAATCAGCTCATGTGGCAGCGTTCGGGAACTTGGGGGCAGTCGTCCGATGTGCTTCTTGCGCCCTGATTGGGCCGTTTTCCGCTGGCAATGTGAAGCCGGATCAGGAGGAGCTGCTGCATGGCCCGTCCGTCGCGCGTTGAGTTCCCCGGCGTCTGCGACCATAGGTGACCCCGGATCCGGTCGTTCTACACTGGCATTTGCGCCTCTGCTCAGCTACTTTTCTGCCACACCCGAACAGGTCCTATCCCTCATTGTCTTTATGCGGACGTGTGCATAATGCCTAATCCCCCTATGAGAACCTGTCTCCTTGGCGTCCTCCTTCTTGCGGCATCCCAGGTGTCGCTCTGTGGCGGTGACTGGCCGATGTGGCGGCACGATGTCGAGCGCAGCGCCGCATCCCCTGATGGTGTTGTTGACAATCCCGTCTTGCTCTGGTCGCTGAAGCTGCCTCCCATGCACAAGGCGTGGCCGCTCGAACGCAAACGACGGCTTGATTTCGACGCGTCCTACGAGCCGGTGGTGATGGGTAAGCAGCTTTTTCTTGCCTCTCCCGTCAACGGGAGTGTTGCAGCCTATGATACGGATTCCGGTGCGGAGCAGTGGACGTATTTCACGGAGGGGCCCATCCGCTGCGCGCCGGTTTGCTGGAAGGACAGGGTGTTTGTCGGTTCAGACGACGGATGCCTCTACTGCCTGGATTCGGCGTCGGGCCGGTTACTGTGGCGGTTCCGCGGAGCGCCGAGGGAACGCCCCGACAAGCGCCTCCTGGGGAATGGCCATCTGATTTCCTTCTGGCCGGTCCGAGGCGGCCCCGTGGTCAAGGACGGCGTCCTCTACTTTGGCGCCGGCATCTGGCCGGTCTTCGGTGTCTTCTACTATGCGCTCGATGCAGGAACCGGCGCCGTCAAGTGGGTCAACCGTGACCTCAATCACATTGAGAATGTCCGGATCGACCACGAGCGCAAACATGATGTCGGGCTTTCGCCGCAGGGCCACTTCCTGATTGCGGCGAACCGCCTGGTCGTTCCCAACGGACGCTCCATGCCGGCCGGGCTTGAGCTGGAAACCGGACGAATCATCTACTATGCGCAGGGTTACCGTAACGGTGACAGCCGTGTGACGGCCGGCGGGGACACCCTCTTCGTGGGCAAGACCGGCGTCGTGGATCTCTATGACTTTCGAGAGGCCGGCAGCAAATGGGCGGGAACGGGGCCGAAAGGACCTGACAGTCCGGGTAGGGGCAGAGACGGCTACGAATCACCCTATTTCCCATACAAACTTGCCAAAGGCTGCGACGCGTCCTCGGCCTTCGACGGTGGACTCGCCTACGCCTCTCACGCGGGTGCCTTCTACGCTTACGACATTGCCCACGCCGAACGTCCGGAAGTGCAGGAAGATTCCGGCATGAAGGTGGGGACCTTCCGGAAATGGAAGCCGCCACTTCTCTGGGAGCACAAGACGCAATGGAAAGGTAGGAGCGAGGCGCTGGCCAAGGCCGGGAACCGCGTGTATGGGCACGTGGGCAGCACACTCGTGGCGCTGGAGAACCTGGAAGCCGTTCCCCGCGTGGCCTGGAGCTGTAGCCTGGACGGGACGCCCTCAAGCATCATTGCGGCTGACGACAAGCTCTTCGTGGCGACGGTGGAAGGCATGATCCACTGCCTCGGGAAGGGGCCCCCGGTCCCGAAGGCGGCGGTTGCCGTGTCCGAAACCGTAGAGCAGGAGGACACATGGCAGGCGAAGGCGGCCGAACTCGTTAAGACAACCGGCGTGCGTTCGGGATATTGCATCGTCCAGGGCATCGGCAGTGGACGGCTCATTGAGGCCCTGATCCGCCAGACGGGCCTGACCATCCTTGCCGTTGACGCGGATCGTGAGAAGGTCCGGGCGCTGCAACAGCGTCTGGCGGCGACGGGCTTGCTGGGCTCCAGGGCAGAGCTTTTCGTTGGACGTCCTTTCGAGTTTGGCTTCCCCCCGTATATCGCGAGCCTAGTGATCTCGGAACGGGGGTTGACGGCGGAGGAACTGGGCGCCGTTGACCTTCACCGGACCTTCCACTCCCTGCGGCCCTATGGGGGAACGCTTGTACTTGAGCTGCCCGGGGACGCGGAGGGCTTCGGACAGAAGGTCGAAGCCGCGAAGCTGCCCAAGGCGGCGGTCAGGCAGGACGGCAACGACCTTCTCGTCGTCCGTGAGGGCGCGTTGCCCGGCTCAGATCAGTGGACGCACGAACCGGCCAATGCAGCGCGCACATTCTTCTCCAGAGATGATCGGGTACGGGCCCCGCTCGGCTTTCTCTGGTTTGGTGACGAGAATGGCTTTGTCCAGTACAACGACTATGGCCTCGGGGCGAAGCCGCAGATCAACGGCGGCAGACTGTTTGCCCTTCACCAGCGCGCGAAAAAGCTGTTCGCCTACGACGTCTACACCGGCCGCCCTCTTTGGACCGCGCCAATGGGCACTCCCCTTGCCAGGGCCGCATCGATGGATGACGGTGTTTACCTGGCCTCCAACGGGAAGTGCGTGGTCTACGATCCGGAGACCGGCGATGTGTTGGGCACGATGACGTTCGACGCCGACGGCAAGGCCCCGCACGTGAAGGACATTCGGGTCGACGGGGACGTCGTTCTCATTGCCTTCAGCGAGGAGAAGACCAGGGCGATTGATCATGGGTACTGGGACAGTACGTACCTTGCTTGTTTCGATCGGAAGAGCCGCGCCGAGCTATGGCGGCGCCAGGCGAAAGACCGGTTCAATAACGCGAGCCTGGCCATAGGCGACGGGATCGTTTTCTGCGTGGATTCCGTCTCCATGGCAAAGACAGCTCGGTGGCTCAAACGCACGGACGGGAAGAAGGAAACGGAGTCCGTGCTGTACGCAGTCGATGCACGCAGCGGCGCCGAACTCTGGACGGCACGTATGCGTACGCTGTATGCCTCCTATGGTCCGTCGGGATGGACGAGCATTCGGGGGAAGGACGACTGGGTGGGCTACTCCGCCGACACGGGTATCGTGCTGTTCGGCCGGAGCGGCAAAGCGGGCGCCTACAAGGCAAAGACCGGCACCCCCATCTGGCGGGACAAGAAGGTCGGGATGGCCCCGGTGATCATCCGTGATGACAACACGTTCCTTACCCAGGGATTCAGTGCGTTGGGGAGGGACGTTGGTTACGCGTACGACCTGCTCACCGGAGAGCCGGGGGAGGGCGGGCCACTCGGTCGCCGGATTGGCTGCAACTATGCCGTTGCCAGCAGGCACCTCGTGATGTCGCGCGATGCGACGGTGAGCTATACGGACGTCGAAAGCGAGAAGGTCTACCACTTGAGAGGCACCCGTTCAGGATGCAGTGCCAGCCTGGTGGCTGCGGACGGCGTCCTGAATGTCCCGAACTTCGCGGGAACCTGTGTGTGCAATTACCCGATCGTTACCTCCTTTGCTATGATCACCATGCCCGAAGTCGCCGAGTGGTCGGGCGAGCCGGTTTCAGTGACGGCGCCACCGGCGACTATTCACAAGGGTGGCTTTGTGCGGTTGGGACCGATTCGGCACCGAAACGTGAAGCTCCCGGAGCTCCTGCAGCAGATCCAGGACGGAGCGATCGATCCCGTTCAGAAGTGGGAACTCAACGATAACTCGGTGTTTGAGTGGGTTGCGCATGATCCCGAGCGCCGGACAGACGGCAACACGTTCAAGGTGAAGCTCTACGGAGACGATGACCACTATTTCGTGGTCCAGACTGACATTCGTTCCCACCGGGATCGCGAGCTGGATGTGGTTGCGGGACCGGACACGGTCCATGGGGTGTTCCTGAACCACCGGGACATCAAAGGGAAGGGCACCGTTCATCTCACGGCCGGCGTCAATCGGCTGGCCATGCTTGTTTCCGGCGGTCAAACGGTCTTCCTGCGGCCCGCGGATCCGGCAGCACTTGAGGCGGGGAGCATTCGTTTCGAAGCGCCCGCACCGGCAGGCGAGGCCGTCGCCATGTACTCGCCCCCGGCGGGCAAGCAGCAGAAACTGAGGCTCTTGCGCGGGTGGCGTGTCAGGATCACGAGCAAGCTTCCCAAGGCCAAAACCATGCACACCGCACACCCTGACCCGGGGATGAGTGTTGCAGCCCGGGCGGCCGTCCAGACAGCATTCGACGACACCGCATGGGAGACCGTCGACGTTCCGAAAGCGTTCGAGAACTATGGGAAGCAGTGGGCCGACGTCGACGGGGAAGTCGTCTACCGCCTGACCGTGGACATCCCGGAGGCGTGGGCGGGTAAGGCGCTGCTTCTCTCCTTCGGGGCCATCGACGACTTCGACGAGACCTTCTGGAATGGGCGCTCAGTTGGGAAGACAGACAAGAGCGTTCCCTTCTTCTATTCCGTCAAGCGGCAGTACGCGATCCCGGCGTCGCAGGTGAAGGCCGGCCGCAACGTGATTGCTGTCCGTATGTTTGACCGCTTTGGCAGCGGCGGCATGATGGGCCCCGCCGACAAGATCTACGTCGAGCTTGAGGATGCTGAATAGCCTTCACCGGGAGCTCCAGAAACGCAAACCGCAAGGCCTGGCTCCGGCCCTTCTGTCGGGGCATTGAGCCATGCCCGCAGTCCGATGGCGGACCGGATCGATGCGTCGGAAGCACTGCGAGCTCGCGCGTCTGATATCGAACTTCGGCTGAAGGCTGGCAAAGGCAAGAACAAGGACTGGTACTCTGACCCCGTGTCTGGCGCTGCAGCGACTTGGGTCGTGGCGAGAGAATTTCCGACGTTGGCGGGGGTTTTCCGTGAGGTATCCGTTTACAGTCGGCAAAGGGCATTGCCGAGAAGATGCGCAAAGACGAAGAACTTATGCAGGACGTCGCCCACGGCGACATTGAGGCGTTCGGGGAGCTCGTACGCCGCAATCAGCGCTATGCTTGGAACACAGCATGGCGCATGCTACAGGATCCTGCCGAGGCCGAGGACGTTGCCCAAGACGCGTTCTTGAGAGTGCTCGATGCAGCTTCGCGCTACCGTCCCACCGCGGCCTTCCGGACGTACCTGTGCCGTGTCGTTACTCGCCTATGTTTGGACCGGCTCGAGAAGAAGAAGCCTGTCTACACGGATGCCCCGCCTGCTTCAACTCCCTCCGGCGTAACACCTTCGGATGAACTGATAAGTCGGGATCGTGCCTCGGCAGTTAACCGTGCCCTCCAGGCACTTCCTCCACGCCAGCGTGCAGCTTTGATGCTGCGGTACTTCGAAGACCTGAACTACAAGCAGATTGCCGAGATCCTGGGGGCATCGGTCAAATCCGTCGAGCGCCTTCTTGCCCGAGGGCGCGAGGCCCTTGCGGACGGGCTTGGGGAATGGAGGCGCACCTGATGGGGTCAGAAATTCGGAAGGATAGCGGGGGTTCTCGCGGGGACGCCCGTTTGTCAGGGCAGAAGGATCGCTGACAATGAACTGCAAGACCACAGAGCGGAAACTGAATCGTTACTTGGACGGAGAGCTTTCCCGCAAGGATCGGGAGTGCGTGAAGCTGCACCTCGACGCTTGTATCGCGTGCCGCGAGGAGCTTGAGCGCCTGCAAGTCGTAGCAAGCGCCATATTGGCACTCCCGCCGCCGCCAGGTACTCCCAACGGATTCGTGGCACACGTGATGGCACGCGCCGCAAAGCCCCCCGCGAGAAAGAGAAGGGTTCTGGTGTTCTGGCAATCGATCTCGCCCCCCATGCGACTGGCCGCCGCCGCCACGTTCATCTGCGGGGTCTGCCTGGGGGCGCTCATGGGGAGCGGGATGCCGAGCACCGGGGATACCGCTCCGAATACATCCATGGCGCAGTCTGGTACTGCATACGGGCTTGACTATCTCACGGACGCACCGGAGGGATCGCTGGCAAACTGCTACCTGGCGTTGGCGACTGGGGCAAACGGAGGAGGCGAGTAGCGATGCAAAGAAGAGTTGCCTTACTGCTGGTCGTGCTCTCGCTGGCTCTGAATGCCGCCTTTGTCACGGGCTGGGCGTTTCGGGTCCTACCCTCACTGCTGCAGCGGGAGGATTCCGCCGCCACGGACAGCATCTGGTGTCCGCTCCATCGCCGACTGGCAGTGACCAGAACGCAATGGCGGCTGATCGAGCCGCGGCTGATTCAGTTTCAGAAAGCCGCCCGTGGCGTGTGCAAGGACGTCAACCGCAGCCGAGAGGAGTTGATCCGCCTCCTGGCAGAGAGCGAACCGGACATGGAAGCCGTCGGTGCCAAACGGGAGCAAATCCTGGCGGGACAACGGCGCATGCAGGGACTGGTGGTTGACTGGCTGCTGGCGGAGAAGGAGGCGCTGAATCCCGAACAGCAGGGGCGGTTGTTTGAGCTGCTGCGACACCGGGCGGGGTGTGCTGGCCACGCACCTATTGCCGGGCCGTTGCGCGGCGGACCATCGTGCACTGCTCTCGAATCAGAGACGCTCGGAGAACCAGCGCCGAACGAGTGAGTGGCGATCAGGAATCGACACTCAGTACCAGAACCCGGAGAACGAACTCGACAACAAGGAGAACTGGAATGAGGAAAGCAATCGTAGTGTGCGCGACAATGGCAGGGGTGATCGTTGTCCTTTCAGCAATGAGGGTTCATGCACAGGAACGCCCCGCCACGGCGGACGCGGGAGCCGCTGCGACCAAAACGCCGTGCCCCTCAGAGTGCGCGTTAGACGGCGCCGGAGTCTGCGATACGGCAAAGGCGTGTCAAAAGGGACAGATGGGATGCGACTGCGACGGGAAGCGATGCAATCAGTGCCCTGACTGCAAAGATTGCGGCAGCAAAGGAACGTGCGCGAAGGGGAGCGCCTGCAGGAAGAATGCCTGTGATGCGTGCGTCTCCCCTCAAGCTGAATGCGGCTCCCAGGGCCTTCGCAAGAACTGCCGTGCGGGCGAGGCGGAAGCCGGCAACTGCAAGAAGGCCGACGGAACTCCCGTAGTGTGCTCAGGGAAACGGGCCGGCAAAGCCCCGTGTCGTAGAAGCAAGAACGACTTGTGCGATTGAGTCTCGCTGGGCAGGGCGGTCTCGTGTCTTCGGGCCTCCATGGCCGTGCCGGCATGGGCCGCCCTTCCACATCCCCTTGTGTGCGCAACACGCTGAAAGCGAAAGACGTGTATCCTCGCGAACAGCAGAGCCAGCTGTGAGAAAAGGTCGGATACATGCCCGTCCCCGGAACGCTCTCAAGAAGCAAAGGAGTATCGTTGTGAGATGCAGCGCTTGCAGATTGCTGGTCCGTGAGCTCGACGCGGGAGCGCTCGAACCTGACGAGGTCGACCTCGTGAACAAGCATCTCGAAGCATGTGGAAGCTGTCGGGCGTTCCAGGGGGAGCTGCGTGCGGATTGGGGGAAAGAAACGCACCGCTCGGAGGTATCGGGGAAGGTCTTTGCCAATGCACTGCGGCCCGAGCATTCGCGACCACGGGCCACCGTTGCAGTCATTGCGCTGCTCGTCGCCATCACCGTTGTGCTCGCAGCTGGGGCCATAGGCTGGCCGCACCACCGAGAGGGTGGGCACAGGACTGGGCGAGCAGGAATAGCCGCCTGGAGCCATCGATGACCAAGGCGGCCGGCACGAACACGCACATAACGCCAGTGGTTCGGGCAGGTTGCTGCGCCAGCCTGCTCTTGATGATTGGCACCGGCTGCACATCCCTGAGAATGCCGGATCACCAGCATGCCACGCCGATTGGGCCGTCAGATCGCTTCCAGGCTTTGCCGGAGACCGGCTTGCTATCGGGAACGGATGCGACCGGGCCTGATGACACTTGCGTTCAGCACCCGCTGGAACGTGATCATGCTGTGACGCTCGCCGAATGCATCCGCGTTGCACTCGAGCGCAATCCTCGAACACGTGAGACCTGGTATGCGGCTCGTGCCGCGGCAGCCCGAGTGGGCGAGGAACGGGCGGCGTATCTGCTGTCGGTCGATCTCCAGTCTGAGGTATCACGGGGCAGAACGGTCTCGCTGGAGAGCGGTCAGGAGAATGCATCGCGTAGCGTCTACGCCGCGGGAATCGACGTCAGCTATCTGCTCTTCGACGGTGGCGCACGCAGGGCACGGGTGGCAGGCGCGGAAGCCGTGCTCGCCGAATTGGGCTTTCGTCACAATACCAATCTGCAAGACGTTGCGTTGGCCGTTGAAGTCTCCTATTACGAGCTTATGGGGGCAACGTGGATGGTGAGGGTAGCGGAAGAAGCGTCGAAGCGCACCCAATACCAACTGGAGCTGGCCCGGGCCCGGCATGAAGCCGGAGTCGTAACCCGTGCCGATGTGCTTCGGGCTGAGACGCAGCGTGCCGATGCACACCTGCAGGTTGTTCAGACCCGCAACGGCGTGCGGACATCGCACGGCCGCCTGGCGTACGCCATGGGGATTCCAGTGCATAGCGCATTCGAGATTGCGGAACTGCCCGACGAGGTCCAGAGAGAGGAGCTGCCGCGAACAGAGCAGCTTGTGGATGAAGCTGCCCGGGAGCGGCCGGAGCTTCGAGCCGCACTGTCCCGTGTCGAGGCAAGCCGTGCTGACGTAGCCGCGGGACAGGCTGCCTACTGGCCGACGCTTGGCGCGAATGTGAGTGCCGGGCACGAGGATACCGAATTTTGGCCCGAACGTGACGAATGGTCTGTGGGATTGGCGGTGACGTTCCCCCTCTTTGATGGTTTCGAGAGAAAGCACCGAGTGGCGCGGGCCCGGGCAGATCTGGGCCGGGCCATGGCAGACTGCGCCGACCTTCTGCAGGGGATAGAGCTGGAGGTCTGGACAGCGTACTGGGAGCTTACGGAAGCCGCCGAGGCAATGGTGGCGGCAGGAACGCTCACTGCCAGCGCACGCGAGAGCGCCCGGCTGGCGGAAGGTGAATACAAAAACGGCATTGTCTCCATAGTGGGTCTGATCGATGCCCAAACAGCCCAGACAGAGGCCGATCGGCGCCTGATCCAGGCTCGGCTGGACTGGTATACGGCGAAGGCCCGATTCGAGTGGAGCGTCGGCAGGTCCTTTGCCTCGGGAAACGAACCGATGGAAGCAACACATGAGTAAGCACATGCGCTACACACGATACGCGTCGCTGGCGATCGCGCTTTCGCTGGTCCTCGCCGCATGCTGGGCGGCTGGGGAATCGGGACAGCCTGGGGCGCAGGGGGCCAAGAAGAAGGGCAAGCCCATGCGGGTCGGAGTTGTCCGAGCCCGAGTTGCCGATATGACCCGGGATCTGCAGCTCACTGGCGAGGTGAGGCCAACTTGCTCTGTCGTCGTTGCTGCCACGAAGGAAGGCCCAATCATCTACTGTCCATGGCGGGAAGGCGACCGGGTTCGTGCGGGGGAGAAACTCGTCGAGATCGACCGCGAGGTGCATCAAGCGGAAGTTCGGGCGGCGCGAGCCGCGTTGGCCGTTGCCCAGGCGTCCCTGGCTGATCTGCGAGCCGGCTCCCGTCCTGAGGAAGTCGCCCGTGCAGAAGCAACCGTTCGAAAATGGCGTGCAACGCTGGAGGAAGCCCGGAAGGCCTACCAACGCCAGGCGCAACTGGTCCAGCAGGACTTCACGTCCCAGCAGAGCGTTGACCAAGCCCGGGAACGAGAAAGAGTCGCGCAGGCCGAGCTGGAATCCGCGGAGCAGATTCTGCGGATGCTCAGGGCCGGACCTACGGAAACCGAGATCGCGGTTAAGAAGGCCGCCGTCGAAGAGGCGTCCTCTCGCCTGGCCTTGTCCGAAGCACACCTGTCCGAATGTACCATTTCGGCACCCTTCGATGCGGTTGTCACGGGGGTCCGCGTGCGGCGCGGGGACTTGGCCGTTCCGCGTACTCCGCTCGTTGAGTTGTATGCGCCCGACTCACTGGTGGTGCGGTTCAGCGTGCCTGAACGGTTCTCCGCGGCCCTCCAGAATGGGATGAGGCTCGAAGCGATGCTTGATGCTCTTCCAGGGAGAACCTTCCCGGGCGAGGTAGTGCGCGTGTATCCCGAACTCGATTCGGATATGCGCACGCGCACCCTGGAAGCGAAGTTGCACACCGAGGCCGGACTGATGCCGTACCAGTTTGTGCGACTGACACTCCACCTGGACACGGTCGACGACGCTGTGACCATCCCCACCGATGCGGTACTCGATGCGCCGGCAGGAACCCGTATTGCCTTCGTGGTCGCTGAGGGAAAAGCCCTGCGCCGCGTGGTCCAAACCGGTATTGAGCAGGACGGGATCGTGCAGGTGACAGATGGTCTTTCGGCAGGTGAGATGGTCGTGGTCGCCGGCAATGGCATGCTGAAGAACGGCGCTCCTGTCCGCGTCGGAGGCAAGAGCGGTCGTTCAGGGGTGGGATTCCCCAGTTCTGAGTTCTGAGTTCCCAGTTCCTTGTTGGGGCGGGAGTCTGGAGATGACGGAGGTGAGACGTGGCGGCGATTGGGCGATTTGAGGATATCAAAGCGTGGCAGATCACGCGGGAACTGACCCGTGAAATCTATGCAAAGACCAAGGGCACGACTTCTGTCCGGGACTTCCGCCTTCGGGACCAGATCACGCGGGCTTCAGGATCGATCATGCACAATACTGCAGAGGGGGTCGATACAGAAGCCAACGCGGGCGTCGTCCGCTTCCTAGGCTGTGCGAAGCGCTCGTGTACCGAGGTGCAGAGCGAACTCAGAACGTGAAACTAACCCAATACTCAGTTCACCGTCGTCTCGCGACCAGTGTTGTTATGCTGGCTCTGATGGTTCTCGGGTTCTACGGTCTCTGGCGTCTGCCGGTAGACTTCCTGCCCGACATCACCTACCCGGTGGTCAAGTTGCAGATCGCCTGGCCGGGGGCCACGCCCGACGAGATCGACAAGGACATCGCCGACCCTCTCGAACGGCTCATGGCCACGGTGGACAATCTGGACTACATCAAGTCGTCGTCGCGCGAGTCCACCTACTCTCTGGACGTCCACTTCGAGTACGGTGCGGATGTCGATGTGGCATTTCAAGATGTGCTGGCGGCGTTGCCCCGAGCCGAACCCGATCTTCCTCCGGACATCAATCCGCCGTTTGTCTTCAAGGCGGACCCATCTCAGTTACCCGTCATGAAACTGGCTGTTCGCTCCGACCGATGGGGACCGGTCAAGCTGCGTGAATGGACGGACAACTGGCTTCAGGACCGGATATTGGGCGTCAAAGGGGTGGCCGGGACAGAAATCGTGGGCGGCCTGGAACGGGAGATCCGAGTCCTGATCGACCCGGCCGCACTCGAGAAGCACCATCTGTCTCTGGAGACCATTCTGACCCGGCTGCGCCAAGAGAACGTCGAACAGACCGGCGGACGGGTTACGGTCGGCCGCAAGGAGATCATTGCCCGGGCGACAGGCGAATTCACTTCGCTGGACGTGATACGGTCCGTGCTCGTCGCACGCAGGGGGGAACACAGGCTGTATCTGCGGGACATCGCCACGGTCGTGGACAGCCACGAGGATCTCCGTGTAGGCACACGGTTCAACAACGAGGGGTGTGTCAGAATGTCCGTGAGGAAAGAGGCCGAGGCCAACACGGTCGACGTCGCCGATGCTGTTGCTCAGCGACTGGATGAACTGCGGTCGTCTCTGCCCGATGGACTGGAGATCGCTGTTGCGGAAAGCCAGGCCGCCTACGTGCGGCAGTCCCTGGCCGGTGTGCGCGATGCCGCCATCGGGGCGGCCATTCTCCTCGTGCTGGTCGTGTACCTCTTCCTGGGCAGCCTCCGGCAGGTGCTCGTCATGGCTCTGGCCTTGCCTTTCACGCTGGTGCTGAATTTCGGGCTGATGAAGATGGCGGGATTTTCCCTCAATATCTTCTCCCTGGGGGGACTGGTCGTGGCGCTCGGCGTCATCCTGGACAACGCAACTGTCGTCTTGGAGAACATCAGCCGTCTGCGCCACGAGGAACCCGATGATGCCTTGGCCGAACAGGCGGTTGCGGGGACGTCGGAGGTCGGCTCTGCAATTGTCGCGGCGACGTTGTCCTACCTGGCACTGTTCGTGCCCTTCCTCATCGTGCCAGGGCTCACGAGCCTGCTCTTCAAGGAACTGATCTTGGTGGTTGCCGGTATCATCGTGGTCAGCTTGGTCGCCTCAATCACCGTGATTCCCATGCTTGCCGCCACCTTCCTGCACCGTCATCCACCCACATCGGCTACGCGGTTCGAACGAGCCGTTGCTGCCATGACCGTGTTTTACGGCTGGATATTGGCGTGGATGCTGCGCGGACGGCTGGTTGTGGCCGCGGCCTTCGCTGCCATCCTGATCGGTGGCATCCTGCTCGCCCGACGTGTTGGCGGCGAATTCCTGCCCCTGATGAACGACGGCCGGATCATGGTGAAGCTGAAGCTGCCCTCTGGAGCAGCGGTGGAGGAGACGGATCGGGCGTTGCGGGCCATCGAAGCGAAGCTCAGCGACGCCCCTGTGGTGGCCACCGCCTTCGCCCTGGCAGGCGGCCAGGACCGCGGGCTCTACATCTACGAGGTGGCCAATGAGGGCCAGCTCGACCTGCAACTCGTCCCCAAGGCGCAACGGGCCATGAGCACTGTGGAGTACGTTCGGAAACTGCGCCAACTCGTTCCCAAGGCTACTCCTCCCGGTGTCCGCGCCATGCCGAGGCAGATGCCCATAAAGGGAATTCATGCCATGCAGGGCTCCGATATCCTCCTGGAAATACGAGGCCAGGATACGGCGACGCTCTTCGAGCTTGCCGAACGAAGCGCCAAGGCCATGCGTGAGTCCGGCCACCTCATCAATGTCGATATCTCCCTGGACCTATCGCGGCCGGAGTACCAAGTCGTGCTCGACAGGACCAAGGCGGCTGAGCTGGGCGTCAGCGCGGCCGATGTCGCCGCTGCGCTCCGGACGTTCGTAGGAGGAGCTATCCCTACGCAGTACCGGGAGGCGGACGAATACTACGACATCCGGGTAATCGTGTCCGACGAGGGAATGGCCAGCCGGCGGGATGTAGAGAACCTGGCGATCACCTGTGCTGGAGGGGGTACGGTACGGCTGCGTGATGTCGCCGTCGTGCAACCTGCCGTCGGCCCTGTCGAGATTGTTCGGAAGAACCAGGTGAAACAGGTCAATGTCGAGGCAGATATTGGGAACGGTGACCTGGCGGCGGGCGTTGCCTCACTGCGAGAAATCTTGGCGGGCGTTGAGCGCCCGCCCGGGTACGAGTTTGTCTTCGGCGGCAGAGCCGAGATGATGGCGGACATGAAGAACGAGGTCTTGACCGTCCTCGGCTTCGCGCTCTTCTTCGCATTCGTCATTCTCACCGTCCAGTTCAACAGCGTCAAACTGCCAGGCCTTATCCTCGGCAGTGTTCCGGTCTGCCTGACGGGGGTTGTCTATCTGCTTCACGTGACGGGTTTCCCCTTCGGTGCCACGGTCATCATCGGCGTACTCGTCGTGGTTGCGGCTACGATTAACGATGGCGTGTTGCTCCTGACATTCGCCGCGGAACTGCAGGAACAGAAAGGAATCTCCGCGTTCGACGCCGTGGTGGAAGCCGCCAAAACTCGCCTTCGCCCGCGCGTCATGACGACGCTGACCACCCTGATGGGATTCCTTCCGTTGGCCCTGAATATGGGCGAAGGCGGCGACATGTTGCAGCCCATGGCCATCGGTGCCATCGGGGGCTTGCTTCTAGAGATGCCCGTCGCACTCTTCCTCATGCCCTGCATGTACCTGTTGGCTGCACGTAAGGGCAGCTCTTCAGACCATCGTGACGCAGCCGAACCAATTTGCGATTTGGGGGCGTACGTACAGTTATGATTGGCCACCAGTATGTTATAGGCACTGAATCGGCTTTGTGATGCCGTTGGACTGAAAGCGCGCGGGGACGGGGGGGGGCAACAGCGGTAAGCCCTTGTCAGTGCCTTTAACGGCCTTCAGCCGAAGCTCGATGTCAGATGCGCGAGCTCGCAGTGCTTCCGACGCATCGATCCGGTCCGCCATCAGACTGCGGGCATGGCTCAATGCCCCGACAGTGATCGGGCCAAGCTCCAGGCCGAGATCAGACAGTGTGTAGCGCCCCCGACAGTACGTGGCCGCCATGTACAGCAGCATCTGACGCGCCTCGTTGCCTCGGCTGTGACGCCTCAACAGCTCGGGCTCGCCACACCCGTACGCCTTTGCGACCGCAGTCTTGACCTCGCTCAGCGAACACCATGCGCGCAGCTTGCGCCCTTGGGCACTATCACCACGGATGTTAACGTTCTCGGCCAAGTCGACCAAACCTCGACGGATCTGGTCCACGAAGCTGTCACTGCCAATGATTGCTTGCGCCGCAGCTGCCTGCCATGGATCCCACATGCCTTCGGTCAGTCCCTGCTCAACATACTTGGCGTACTCAGCCTGTTGCTCCTTTAGAGACCCGCCCCAACAGCGCAAAATGTCGCTTTGTTTCAGCCATGTCGGACATTGCCGCAGACCGATAACCGCCCCATAGCTGCTCCACGGGCAGGCCCGGATCTCGCGTTGTAGCACATCGGCCGAGGTCCCTTCCAAAGACGGGATACGTGCGGGGTTCAGGTGGATGTAGCGAGACACCTGCGAGGCGTAGGCGCGATCCTCTTCAACGAGGAAGGCCTTGTAGCGGCCCTGAAACACGTGCCCGGAGGTGTGATGTCGGCGATTATGGCTGACCGTGAACGACGTCAGCAACGACTGCATGAACCGCCCCAGCTTCGCCTCTTCGGTCTGGACGTACCCGTGGAAGTGGTTCACCATCAGACAGTAGGACCGCACCCGGACCTGGAAGATCTCGGCGTACTTCACCAGACGCTCGAGCAGCATCTCGCGGTCCCCTTCCTCCTGCAGGACGGGGAAACGGAAGTTGCCTCGGCAGATCACATGGTAGCAGGCTCACGGGAACTCGACACGCAGAGGACGGGCCATGGCGTCAGCATTCCATATCGTCTCTCACTCAGAACGCACGACCTCATCGTGGCCTCCCTCTCGCAAAACTGCAACTACAAGGACTCTGACCCCGTACCCCTCATGTCGATACGTCCCCATAGAACCCTGTTCCGGAAGCAGTGCGCTATTTCTTCTGAACGGTCATGACGGGGAGCTTCAGCAACTGACGGGAGAGCGCTCGAGTGTTGAGCGTTCGGGTCACCCTGTATATCCCTGAAGGCCCGCCCGGGAACCCACAGTAAACAAACGTATGGGCAACGCCATTCTTCGCGTCGATAACCCCGCCGCCCGGATGCATGCCGTCCACAGGTCCAAACATCTTGCCGCGCCGACGCAGCAGCGTGCCCTCGAAGTGCCACACCGAACGGCCCTCGGCCAGTTCTTCCGGCGCGATGCTCCAGAGGTTGATCGTCTGCTGGTTGGTGGGGTGTTCTCTGCCGGGGCCGCCGCCGGTGCGGTTGGTCGCGACGGCCTCGACACGCTTGCTGACTGGATTGAACGAGACCTCGACCGTGTCCTGGCTCCACGGGCCGAAGTGCTTGTTCTTGCCGACCTGTGACGCCGTGATGTTCGTGAACGACGCGGTGAACGGCATCCATCCTGTGCGTGAGTAGAGCTGCGTGTAACGCCAGACCTTGTTCTCGGTGTCCAGTGCTTCCTTGCCATGTGAACGGGCAAGCACCAGCGTTGCGCCATCGTGCGTGAAAAGGGCCGGCTCTATGGGCATAGCGGATTTCGGCAGATCCTGTTTGGCTTCCGACCATGTTTGCCCCGCATCCTGCGACCAGCGCAGCCAGATTTCCGGCTCAAAGACCGTAGTCTTGCTTTCCCCGATTCTGCGTTCGTGGTGTCCGGCTGCCACCAGTCCATAGACCGGATGGACGATCAGGCGCGGGCCCATGTTGGTTCCTGGGCCTTTGAGTTGCTGCTCGCCGAATGCTCCCCGTAGATGTTTCCACGTCGCGCCCTGATCACGAGATCTGAAGACACCGTAGCGAGTGAGGCAGACCACGGTGCCATCCGGCAAGGTTCCGAACGCATTCCCGAACCCGGCCCTGCAGCGCCTCGTTCTCTTTTTCATAAATGTGGTGATCGCGACCGGGCTCGACCACGTCCTCCCACCGTCCAGGGACCGAGTTATCACGCAGGGGTTGCTGTATTTGTCCGGCTTGTCCTTTCCGCCTCCGTGGGCGGGGGCTCGGCAGTACATTAGAATGATCGTGTCCCCGGACATGGTCGCGACCGGCCAGCCGAAGAAATCATTCACGGTGAACAGATTCTCGCCTTCGGGAAGAGCAACCGGGGCGATTTCCAGCAGCCCTCGAGACGCGCAGCTCTCAAGCATCTCCGACATGTCGGCGTCCAGGCACAGCAGTTTCTGGTCCCCGGGCGAGAGCCGGCTCGTCATCGTGTGGCCGCCGGTCGCGATCATTGTCAGAGCCATGATGCAGAAACACTTTCCCGCCACATGTAAGTTCTTTCGTGTCACAGTAGATCTCCTTCTTGAACTCAACATCAGTGTCCGTGACACTTGCGCCATAAAGTACGCCGCCTGCAAACCAGTCGGAACAGTGCGCTATTCCTCCTTGCCTACCCAGTATAACAGGTTTCCCCAGAGCTGGAGCAGATCCTCTTCTCGGAACCGGCTTTTGGTATGAACGGCCGCGAAGTTGGTGGGGTTCAGAATCTCCGCGGTTGCGGCCACAATCCTGCCCTTGCCGAGATGCCCGGCCACAATGACCGGGCGGTCCATCTTGCTGCAGACGGTGAACCGGGCCCAGGTCGGCAGCGGTTCTGCATAGGATGAGAGTACCAGTGAATCGTCACTGTTGCGAGTGTCAATGGTTTTGAGCAACCGCCGTGAAAACGGCGTCTTCTGAACAACATCAATCCAGGCGTCAATATCTTCCCCTTTGCCGAGCCGCGGCAGCTTCTCGATATCGAGCTCCAGCAACTTTGCCAACAGTTTCTCCTGCGGATCGCGCCCGACCTCGGTCACCAGGGCGCCGCCATTGCGCACGTATTCGAGCAGCTCGTTTCCGGACTTCGCAAGCCAGTGCCGCAGCCATGTTGGTCGCTTCCACGCGTGATCGGCAATGGTGACTACATCGATTTCGGTGCGATCGGACCAGGCTTCGAGGAACTGCGCGAGTGTGTGCACATGCCGAACTTGCAGGCCGAGACGCGTAAACCATGGAGCATAGTTCGAAGCGGCATCAGTGAAGCGTCCTTTAACGGGCGGCTCGTACCAAGCGCGCTTCATGCCCGCGGGGGTGGCCGGGTGGATAAACAGCATGCGGAGTCCGCATGGTTTGATCTTCGCGGCGGGCCCCAGCTCTTTGCGCGACGGAGTGGGAGCGGCCATCACCGGGAGTTTCTGCAACTGGCGGGAGAGTGCGCGAGTGTCGAGCGATCGGGTTACCCGATATATCCCTGAAGGGCCAAGTCGAAACCCACAGTACACGAACGTGTGAGCAACGCCATTCTTTGCATCGATAACCCCGCCGCCCGGATGCATGCCATCCATGCCCCTTATCTTGCGCCGCCGCAGCAGCGTACCCTCGAAGTGCCATTGCGAACGGCCTTCGGCCAGTTCTTCCGGCGCGATGCTCCAGAGATTGATCGTCTGCTGGTTTCCGGGGTGTTCTCTGCCCGGTCCCCCGCCGGTGCGGTTGGTCACGACGGCCTCGACTCGTTTGCTGACCGGATTGTAGGAGACCTCGGTCGTGTCCTGGGCCCACGGGCCGTGACCCGTGTCGATGCCGACCTGTGAAGCCGTGATGTTCGTCAACGACGCAGTAAACGGCATCCAGCCCGTGCGCGAGTAGAGCTGCGTGTAACGCCAGACCTGATTCTTGGTATCCAGCGCTTCCTTACTATGTGAACGGCCGAGCACCAGCATTGCGCCATCGTGCATGAAAGGGGTCGGTTCTACGGGGACAGCGAATTTCGGCAGATCCTGTTTAGCTTCCGACCACGTTTCCCCGGCATCCTGCGACCAGCGCAGCCAGATCGTCGGTGGAAAGTCCGGAGGCTTATCTCTTCCGCTGTTTCCGGCTGCCACCAGTCCATGGACCGGATGGACGATCAGGTTTGGCCCCATGTTGGTTTGTAGGCCTTTGAGTTGCTGCTCGCCGTATGCTCCCTTCAGGTGTTCCCACGTCGCGCCCTGATCACGGGATCTGAAAACACCGTAGCGAACGAGGCAGATCACTGTGCCATCCGGCAAGGTCCCGAACGCATTGCCGAACCCGGCCCTGCAGCCCTTCGTTCTTTTCTTCATAAATGTGGTAATCGCGACCGGGCCCGACCACGTCCGACCACCATCCATGGACCGAGTTATCACGCAGGGGTTGGTGTATTTGTCCGGCTTGTCCTCTCCGCCCCAGTGGGAGGCATTTCGGGCGTACATCACAATGATCGTGTCCCCGGACATGGTTGCTACCGGATGGCAGATGTGATCGTTCACGCCCAGCAAATGCTCGCCTTCAGGAAGAGCAACCGGCGCGATTTCCAGCAACCCTCGAGACGCGCAACCTTCGAGCATTTCCGACATGTCGGCGTCCATACACAGCAGTTTTCGATCCCCGGGAGAGAGCTGGGTCGTCATTGTGCGGCAACCGATCGCCATCATTGTCAGAGTTATGATACAGAAACACTTTCCCGCTGAACATAGGCTCTTTCGTGTCATAACAGATCTCCTTTTTGGACACCACATCAGTGCCCGCGACGTTTGCGCTACAGAATATACCGTCTGCGACCTGTTACTGGGCGCGCAGGACGCGGGGATCGCACGCCGGTGAGTGTTGGGTGCCGTTCCCACAGTGTTGGGTGCCGTTCCCACGGAAGTATCTGACCACCAGTGTTGGGTGCCGTTCCCACGGAAGTATCTGACCACGAAGGTCTACAAGGATCATGAATAGGCCGCTAGGCTGCGAATCCGAGGCCCAAAACGCATTTTGAGACAATTCACCGTCGATAGCCGGGCAGGTAGAAGCGCTAAACCGCGTTCTCGGTAACCGTTAAGCTGGGGGTCGATTGAGCTCAGATTCGGGAGGCCGGGGGCCCGTTCGACGGCAGGGGTTTGGCAGTTTTCGGCGCTCCCTGAGCGG
>JABHEG010000069.1 GCA_018676675.1 Lentisphaerota bacterium | reverse complement strand
TGTGCTCCCGAAACGTGGGAGTCCCGGACCGGCTCCGCCTGGATTTGTAGTGGACCAAGTGGCATTCCACTTAGAAGGCAGGGGCTGCCATGCCGCGACCGTCTTCCCGAGAAACTCGATCGCATTGGCGCCATACCCCCCAGATCCCTCAATGCTCGCTTGCTCGCCACGAGACGCTGCGCCTTGATTTTCCATGGTCCATGGTGTTGTGCAGCAGGATTGGGCGCTTATCATGGACAGATGGCGTTCACAGTTGCGCCGTAGGTAAAGGAGCCTGAGTATGGCAGAGCTGGCAATCAACGGCGGCGAGAAGCTTCACACGCACATCGATGACCGTCGCGGAGGCAATGCGTGACAACGGGAAGCTCACATTCACCAGTGAACGGACTGCCCCAGGTCTGCCTGCTCACGGCCCTTGGCAGGCGGGGCTTTGCGGGCGTGCTGACCGCGATGCTCTTCACGGGGGTGGCTATGGGAATGGACGTCACGATCGCTGCCTACAGTGTGCCGGGGTCGGGGACAGATGCCGTGTGCCCGGCGGAGCTGGAGCGGAGCCCGAACCGTTTGGTGTCGACCATCGTTCCCCCCGTGTCCGGCACCCATGCCTTTGGCATATCAATCGAAGCGGACGTCATCCGTCCGTTGGCCCCCGGCATGCCGCCATACTGGGCCGCTGATCTGAAGCGACCGCTGGTCCTGCGGTATCCATACGACTGGACTTGGACGGGGTCAAAAAACGTTCTCAATCGACCGCGCCTGATCATGCCGGGTATCGCGGCTGGAGGGCGCGTGCTCATCGCCGACACACGTGACCTGTGGTCTCTTCGCCTGGAGGCGACGTCCAGCGGCGCCGTGCGTGCCCTGTTACTTGCCCACAGCGTGACGAACGATGGGGCGGACAGCGCCACCCCTCGCGTTCAGGCTTCGGCCGGGCAGCGTTGCACCTTCACGGTGCAGGTGTTCGACGACCTTTCCGCCGCCAAACGGGCACGCTCCGGGGCACTTGAGGCGATGTCGGGGCGGATGACACAGCCAGCCTACCGCGGTTGGACCGCCAAGTCTCTGTCGCCTGCCGAGTATGGCCGTGTCGCCGACGGCCTGAAGGGGGTGTTCGACGTTGTCGTTATCCGGGAAGTGGAGCTTCATGACTGGATTCCCGCCTTGTTCCATGAACGCGGCATCCGTGTCCTGTGCTACCAGTACCTTGGCGCGCTGCGGCGCCATTCAGCGCACGTGACCCCGGCAACTGTGCGCGAGATGGGCTTGCGTGCGTCGGACGGGAGCCTGTATACCGCGCCGAAGTCTCCGTCCGGAGCGTGGCTGTTGTGCGACATCCGGCGACCCGATGTGCGGAAGCAGTTCGTGCGCCGCGCTTGCGCGGCTGTCGACGCCGGGTTTGACGGTGTGTTCCTCGATGGCTACCCCTTCTGGGCCGACGCGAGCGGGCGGCGCGGCGGCAACGTACCGGGAGCGATGTGCTCGCTGGCGTTTGCGCGTTGGCAGTTGTTGCGCGAGATCCGGTTGGGGCTGGCACAGGTCAACCCGGCGGCCCGGCTCGGGGTGCTGTCGAACCAGTATTACGACGCTCTCGGTGAAGCGCATTTTGCGCTCAAAGAGCTCATGTACGGGGACTGGGCCCTGTTTGCCAGGGATTTCTCCCACCGCTGCACGCGGATCAACAGCGAACGCGACATGGCGTTCGAGCGAGATCAGGCGCCCTTTATTCCCGGTGTGGTGGCGCATGGCGCCAAGGGCTACAGCCCGATCTCGGTCCAGTCGAGTCTCCACTTCCTGCGTCACCCCACCGGGCTGACCTACATCGGTTGCGGGGACTTCTTCCGGGAGCGTCTGGACCACTGGCTGTCCACGGTCTGCGCGCTTGCGACTGATACTGATGTGTACGTTCGGCGTATCGTGCCCGTCGACGCCTGGGTGCATGTGGAAGGGCGTGACGTAATTTGGGCCGAGACCTCGTGCACGGTTAATTTCGCGCGGGAGGGGCGCGTCACTGAAGTGGGGCACGATGCCGGCACTGCACGCGTGACCGCAACCCTCGACATGCGGCGTGGGCAGCGCTACCAGATCGAGTGTCCGTGATCGCTCCAACCCGTCGGTGGATAACAGAGCGGGGAGCGGATACCAGCAGCGGGACGTAGCCATGAGCACTGAGTTGACGGCCGGCGTGGCAAAGGCAGTGATCACTCCCCCTGTTGGGGTTGATCTGGGTGGGTATGGCGGGCGCGCGGGCCCGGTGACCGGCGTGCACGATGAGCTGGAGGCAGGCGCGCTGTGCCTGTGCGCAGACGCACCTCTGTTGCTGATGACCGCTGATCTGGTCGGGTTGGACACAGCCACAGCAGACGCCATTCGCGGGCGGCTTGCCGAGCGCACGGGGATACCGGCCGAGAACGTCTTCATCACGTGCACTCATACCCATTCCGGGCCGGCCATGCCGTGCTTACCGACACTTGGCAAACCCGATCCGGCCTACCTCAAGAGACTCAAGAAAGCTCTTGTCGAACTGGGCGTTCACGCGTGGCAACGACGAAAGCCAGCCGCCTGGGGCGTCGCGCGTGAGCGTGTAACGATCGGGGTTAACCGTCGTGAAGTGACGCGCAGGCCCGGTTTCCTCGAGGAGGAGGGACGAGGCACGATCGTGGACTATGTCGATGTGCTGCGTGTCGACGATTCCGCTTCCGGCACACCGATGGCTGTATGGATGTGTCACCCGGCACATCCGGTCGCTCTGCGGCACACCAACACGTTGGTCAGCGCGGACTGGGTAGGGTACGCCCGGCGTGAGGTGGAGCGCACTTGCCTCGGAGCGGTTGCGCTGTTCGCACAAGGTTGCTGCGGCAACATCACCTGCTGGCCGCAGGGCACGTTCGAACTGGCTGAGGAGCACGGCCGCACGCTCGGCTCGGCTGTTGCCAAAGCCGTTGCTGCAATCATCCCGTCCACCACGGCCGAGATCGTCTGCGCCGGCATTGAGTTGGGGCTGCCTCTGTTCGATCCGCCGGCCGTGGGAGATGCCGAGGCGGAGCTGGAAAAGTGTGTAGAAGCCCGCGATGCGAACGGCCGTTCCGGGAACCGGGGAACGCAGTTGATGCTCGACGGCAACGTGCAGTGGGCTGCGGAGGTGGTCCGGCTTGCGGCCGCCGGCGTTCGTGATCAGGTCCTCTCATGCCCCCTCAGCATTGCGCGGATCGGTGACTTCGGGATTGTGGCACTGGCCGGTGAGCCCTTTGTGGAGTATGCCTTGGCAATCGATGCTGGCTCGCCGTTCAATCGGACCGCAGTCCTCGGCTACACCAACGGTAACGTGGGCTACATCCCGACCGCCGCCGCATGCTGTGAGGGCGGGTACGAGGCGGAGAAATCCGTGCGTTACTACGGCACGACCAGGATGCGGCCCGAAGCCGAGCAGGTGGTGCTGGACGCCGTGCATCAGCTTGTGGAGCAGATTGTCTGAGGGCAGTTTGAGGCAGGGGGATCCAACCATGACCATCGCTTGAGATGGTGTGCCAACGCTGCCCCCTCAACGAACAAGAGGACTCCTCGCCCGATGGGCCCCATCTCTCCCCCTTGAATTCTCCGCCGTCCAGGGATATAATGGTGTATATTCGAAGGCAGGGTACGATAATGCACGATTACATTCGCCGGCATGCGGAGGCGACTATAGAGCGGCGGTTGGCGAATACCCCCGCTGTTGCGCTCCTGGGGCCGCGCCAAGCCGGCAAGTCGACATTGGCCAAGCAGATCCTCGCCACCCACGAGGGGGCTGTCTACCTTGATCTGGAGCGGCCCTCCGATGCGATGAAGCTCCGGGCTCCGGAGGCGTTCCTGGCAGCCAACCCCGACGCCTTGATGTGTCTGGACGAGATTCAACGTGTTCCCGAGCTCTTCCCGGTCCTGCGATCGGTCATCGACGACCGCGGACGCAATGGACAGTTTCTCATCCTCGGTTCCGCTTCCCCGGATCTGCTGCGGCAGAGCTCAGAGACTCTCGCGGGGCGCATCGCGAGAGTGGAACTGGCTCCGTTCGACGTGGGTGAGGTAGAGAGCACTCACAGCCTGAACGATTTGTGGCTGCGCGGTGGCTTCCCGCGCAGCCTGCTTGCGGCGGACGAGGAAGCCAGCATCGAGTGGCGGCAGGATTTCGTACGGACTTTCTTGGAGAGAGACATTCCGCGGTTGGCCGCTCGGGTGGCGACTGAGCAAGTTGGTCGACTTTGGCAAATGTGTGCCCATGAGCAGGGGCAGCTACTCAACTCGTCGAAGCTCGGAGCGTCTCTCGGGGTATCAGATCACACGGTTCGTTCGTATCTGGGATTGCTGGAAGGGGCGCTCGTGACACAGCTGCTTTCGCCGTTAGAGGTCAATCTGAAGAAGCGACTCGTAAAGTCTCCGAAAGTGTACATCCGTGACACAGGGCTACTGCACGCCCTGCTAGGCATACAGTCGATGAATGATCTATTTGGGCACCCGTGCTACGGGCCGTCGTGGGAGACGCTTGTGGTGGCCAATGTTCTGGCCAGGCTGCGGCCTCAGGTTCAGGCGGCGTTCTACCGGACAGCCAGGGGTGCCGAACTAGACCTGGTCCTCAGCGCATCCGGTGTCCGTCTCGCCATCGAATGCAAGGCTTCAACCGCGCCCAAGGTTACGCGTGGTTTCTGGAACGCCATTGACGACCTGGGAGTGGATCAGGCCTGGCTGGCAGCGCCCGTGACCGAGACATACCCAATCCACGAGCGTGTCGAGGTCACGCCCCTGCCGCACCTACTCAAGGCACTGGCGCACCGCGGTTGGCTGTACTGATCCGGACGCCCCCCCCTCACACGGAGGCGGATCAGTCTAGCGACTCATCCCGCGTTCCCAGAGAACCCGTCCAGAAGGGCACCCAAGAACAGACAAGGAGAACAGTCGGAACTCGGAATGGCCGGACGACGAACTGTGTCAGACCAGGTTGCGCTGGAGATGGTGTGCCAACACTGCCCCCTCAGCCCTCCAGCCCAGCCCTCCGACTCCCGCAGGTTGTGTCCGGCGTCCGCAGCGCCCCCAAGACCGCCTTGAGTCCGGCCGTGTCGTGCCTGGCGTCGAGGGTGGGCTGTTCTGGAGCAGCTGCTCTCCGGACACTACTCAGAATCGTCTACTCCGACCGCCTCTCCCCCCAGAGAAGGTCAGAGCTGGCGGATCTCGTCCATCATGGCGGGGAGGATCTCGAACAGATCACCGACAATGGCGTAGTCGGCAAACTGCATGATGGGTGCATGGCGGTCACGGTTGATGGCAATGATGAGGTTGGCTGACTGCATTCCCACAAGGTGTTGAATCTGTCCGGAGACGCCGCAGGCGACGTACACGCGCGGCTGTACCGTCTGCCCGGTTTGGCCAATCTGATGGGCGTAGTCGATCCAGCCGGCATCGACAGCGGCCCGGCTTGCAGCCACGGCCCCACCGACAGTCTCTGCAAAGGACTTGAGCAGCTCGAAGCCCTCCTTGCCCTGCACACCTCTGCCTCCCGCGATGATGAACCGGGCGTCGGCCAGCGGCACTGTCCCTGTGTTGTCCCGAATCGTGCGTATGATACGCACGTTCTCAGTGACGTCGTCAGGCTCGATCTGCTCCTCGACGATGCGGCCGGAACGCCCGGGGTCAGGGGTGGGCAGGTCTAACACCCGCGGGCGGACGGTCGCCATCTGGGGTCTGTGGGTCGCGGCTCTGATCGTGGCCATGATGTTCCCGCCAAAGGCCGGTCTGGTCTGCAGCAGGTCCCCGCTTTCGGGATCAATCTCCAGGCTGGTACAGTCGGCTGTCAGACCCGCATCCACCTGCACGGCGATGCGTGGTGCCAAGGCGCGCCCGTATGCCGTGGCGCCACATAGCACGATCTCCGGCCGGTAAGTGGCGATGAAACGGGACACGAGGTCCGCATAGGTCTGGTCGACGAACTCGGAGAGAGCCGGGGCATCCACAACGACGGCCACGTCGGCCCCCGATGCGATACAGGCAGCGGCACTTGACCGGACTCCGTCCCCCAGGAGTATGCACCACACCTCGCTGCCTCGTTTGTCCGCGAGGTCTCGGGCGGCGCTGAGCAACTCGAAGGTCACGGCCTTGGTCTCACCCCAGCGGTGCTCTGCGATGACCCACACGTTGTGGAACGCGTCACGCTCTTCTGCGGTCCTGGTTTGCATCCCGAACCCCTATCTGCGGCGGCTCTTGCCGCTGGCGGTCTATACCAACGATTGCATTCGCAGCTCATGGACGATTCTGCGTGCTGCGTCGCGAGCCGGTCCGTCAAGGATCACCGTATCGGCTGCGCGTGGCGGCGGCGGGCCCGTCTTGACCACCCGCGTCGGTGATCCGTTCAGCCCCAGTCGTTCCGGGTCAGCCCCAATATCCGCAGCACTCAGGACAGGGACATCGGCTCCGCGGGAAGCCAGAACACTCACGAGAGTTGGCACGCGTGGCTGGTTGATGCCCTTGACGACCGTGAGCACGGCCGGCAGTGTCACCTCGAGCACCGTACTGCCTTCCTCGTGCATTCGGGCAAGTGTCAGGGCGGTGTTCGACACGGCGGAAACGTGCGATACGTAGGTCACTTGCGGCCAGCGCAGGTGGGCAGCAATGCCAGGCCCAACTTGGGCCGTGTCTCCATCAACGGCCTGCTTCCCACAGATGACCAAGTCCACATTGCCGAGATGCCGGACAGTAGACGCGATGGCGTACGAGGTGGCCCACGTGTCGGACCCGGCAACGGCTCGATCACTGAGTAGGACGCCGCTGTCCGCCCCGACAGCAATGGCCTCACGCACCGTGCGCATGGCCTGCTTGGGGCCCATGGATAGGGCGATGACACTGCCACCCACCTGCTCACGCATCCGTAGCGCTACCTCGAGCGCGTAGAGATCGAACGGGTTCATCACCGATTCCACGCCCTCTCGCTTGAGCCGCTTGGTCTCAGGGTCGATGGACACCTCGTTGATGGCCGGCACTTGTTTGACGCAGACGACGATTCTCATCCCATGTCCTCCTTGAGCTGGGCAAGCTGGGGGAGTTGGGTCTTGAATCCGAGCAGTGCCAGGTAAACGCTGCATTCAGGATAGGCGTTTCTGAGGGCAATGAGGTTCTCCCACGGGTCGTAGGGGGTGTCTTCCGAGATCTTGTATCCAACGCAGTCGCTGAGTAGGTGAAGCTTCTTCGACATCCAGGCTTCCACCACAACCGGCAAGCCAAGTGCCTGCAGCCGGCCGATGCATTCATGCCGGCCGATGATAGGCTGCGTGGTGATGAAATCCGCACCCGCATCTACTTTCCGTTGGAGCTTCTCCCATTCGTGTTCCTGTGGTTCGTAGGGATTGAAGGCGACTCCAACGGAAAAGGCTCCGGCATACTCGCGGTGGACATACTGAACCAGCTCGACGGAGGTCACCCCGGCAGCATCCATGCCCAGGTCCTGGGCGCGCAGCTTGGGGAGGCGTTCACTGCCGTCTCCGCTGATCACAAGGACATTGTCGATGCCCAGGTCGACGGCTTCACCGAGGACCTCATCGAGGTTCTGCTTCGTGTGGAAGGTGTTGATGTGCACCGAGACCTGACCAGGTGCGGCGGGGAGCCCCAGTTCGCGGATCAGCTCAGTTCCCTGGAAGGCAAGCTTGCCCAGCGGGTTGTCGGGGATGCAGACCACATCGCCACCCGCGATGGCCTGAGTGTAACGGGTCGCGAAGCGCTCCAGGTCCGCCTCGAGATTCTCCGCCTTCTGGCGCGGCGACAGTATCTCGACGTGAAACTGCTTCTCTAGGACTTGGGTTGACACGTCTCTGCCTGCTCTCGCTTGCTTCTTGTAGCGACGCTGGTTCAGTATTGCTTTGCCCGCAAGATCTCACATGTTCTCATGTGGCGTCAGAACAGCATTTCAGCGCGAAACGGAAGCTCTTCTTCGCTATGACCGCTTCTGTTTTCCTATCAGGGCGTTCCAGAGGCGAAGGACGTGGCTGCCGGCCTCGTGTACCGGTTGAATATACTCCGCCAGGTCGGCGTTCAGCCAGGAACAGCAAAAACAATGCCTCCGCTGTTAGAATGACCCTTTCGCCGCATTCGGTGTGACCCTACAGTCTGTTCGAACTCCTGACAGACCACCTGACGAGAGTAATCAGAGCTGTGTCCTCACTATCGAGCGTGATCGTTGTCTTGCAGCCTTCCTTCGATGTCTTCCAGGGATCGAGCCGCCCTTGGATTCCACTCACTCGAAGGCCTTGGCTCCCGAAACAAATCCACTGGCACGGCGTTTCCACCGGCGTGACTCAACCCCCTAACACAGAGAGGGTTCAGTTAAGACGAACGCTCGTCTCTGTGACGCCTCCTCGCGGATGCTCGGCGCACACCGTCACGTCCGTGCCGGCGGGCGCTTTCACGAACCACTCGGCGTAGCCTTTTCCACCCGCCGGGGGAAGCGAGGCGATCTCGACAGTGTCGGATCGACTCAGCAACCGTGCGTTTGCCGGCAGATCGACGCGCAGTTGCACCGGGCGCCGGTGTCCCGGGCCGCCTCCGCCCTGCATGACGGTGGTTCCCAATCCACCGATGTTTGCGACGGTTGCCCGGATGCGGTAGACGTCACCCGAACAGCTCTCCGTCTCAACGGTGCTCAGGATCAGGCGCGGGTGATAGCCGGCATGGCGCAGGACGAAGTCCGTGGTGCGCGGAATGATCGCTTCCATGCACCGCGGTACCATGTAGTACGCGTTTCCCTGGAGAATGCCCCCGACCTCCACGGGGCCGAGCTGCGGGTGGTCGACAGGCGTCCACGGAACGAATATCTCGCTCTGGTGGTTGTCGTGGCAGGCCAAGACACGGCGCATGAGCTCGACGGCCCGGGTTCGGGCGCTTGCCTGGAAATACTCCTTGGCAGTGATGCCCGCGGAATTGAACCCGTTCCCGAGCTCGACCACGTAGTGAGAGATCCCCAGGCGGCCGTAAGCCCACTGGTTCGAGTTTCCAGGCAAGACCGCTCTGGAGCGCCAGGCATCGCCATAGTCACGCAGACTCACCAATGGCAGTCCTGTGACCTCCTCGGCGAGGGCGCCCAGGGTCAAGGTCAACTCGAGATCTCCCTGGTTGAGCTCCGCATCGGTGTTCATGGTCAGCCGCAAGATTGCGTTCGTGCCACAGTGGAAATCGACGCCGGCGAAGATATTCGGGTGGGCCAACGTGAACTCCCCGACTGCACGCACTTCGGGTTCGGAGAACGGGTACCTCCCCGCGACGGCTATGGGTTTCCAGCTGGCCGCGTAGTTGCGGTTCATGTCAACAGTGCGCGTGGCGCTGCCGATGTGTGTACCGTCGTATCCACGGATTTCGCCTTCTCCGACCATGCAGTAAAACGGGCCGGCATCGCCGGGCTCGCGCTTGACCATGATGCGCGGGTCGATGTCGTCCTCGCGGAACGGACCGGCCGGGTCCGGCCAGCGCATGTGCAGAATCCTCCCGTCGCCATTCATGTCTCTCGGTACCAGGCCGCTCGCGTGTTCGTCGGTCTCGATCCTGCTGCGAATGGCACCGCGTGTGGTCAACGCGTATTCCATGCCATCCGGGTTCACTCGGGGCACCACGTAGAAGGCCACGGTCTTGAGTAGTTCGGCACAGTCCGGATTGTACAGGAGTCGCCGGATGACGTCGAGAGCCGCCGTCGTTCCCGCCCCCTCCGGAGCGTGCAGACCGGCCTGCACGTAATACGCCGGCTTGTCGGCCGCAGCGCCAGTCGCGGGATCGGTTATCTCCGCGAGCAGCACCTCCCGACCCTCAGGCGTGGTCGTGAGAGACTGCAGACTCAGCCGTTGCGGGTGATCGGCCTGGGCCTGGTTCAGGAAGGAGACCATCTCATCGTAGGTGTAGAACGCTTCAAACGAGGTCTCGAGAGCCATGTGGAGGAACTCCTTTGTCCGCACTGCCTGCCCAGACGGTTGGCTAGTGCTGGTAAGATACCGGTCGCACGGCCGGGAGCGAATGCACGCTTCGCGCGACCGTCAGGCATGGTGCGCTCTTCGGTGAACGGCAACCAAGGAACCCGTGCCGGGGGAATCGGAGGGGCGAGAGCGAGGCAAGCCGTCACCTGGGGGGCAGCTTGAGGCAGGAGTTCGGGATGACCTGTCTCTCGATGTCCGGACCTTGCCAGGCAACGGACAAGTGGTCGCTGCCGCCTCCCTCTTTGACCAATGCCTCGAGGTAGTAGCTTCGGCCACGCTCCAGCTTCAGCGCCGCGGACTTCTGCTCGGGCGCCGCGTCCCAGGCGCGCTTGGCCGTGTAGCCGGACACCCGAGCGATGCATCTCCGCCCGCCCGGCTGATCATCATTGCTCAGGTACAGGGCACCGGCGTCATCCGATGCAATCCAGAAGGTGTAGAGCCCTGAGGCCGGAGGGACGAGCAACGCCCGCAGACGAGCCCCGTAATTGTCGAGGTTCGTGGGGCTTACTTCGAGGCTGTCAACGATGGTGCGCTGATCCGGTGCGTCCGGATAGCGCTTGTCGCCAGTCAGGTTGGCGATGGCAACGCCGGGGACACCACGCCACGTATCCAACCATGCCCCGTCTGCTCGAACCGCTACGGTGACGTCAGTCGTATGCGT
The DNA here is from genome assembly GCA_018676675.1 of Lentisphaerota bacterium. Taxonomy (GTDB): domain Bacteria; phylum Verrucomicrobiota; class Lentisphaeria; order Oligosphaerales; family JABHEG01; genus JABHEG01. The sequence goes on along the minus strand of JABHEG010000069.1, from coordinate 78,486 downwards.
GTGCCCTGTGCTTGAGGAAACCGTATAGGAGAACGTATCATCGCCCTCGAACCCCCTGATCGGTGTGTACGACCACTTGCCCTCACCAGTCAACTTCAGCTGACCATGTCCCGGCTTGCCGACGGCAGTTATTCGCGCCGTACCGTCCAACGAAAGGGCTTCCTCCTGTAGAGGCAGCACGAACGAGTCACCCGCCGCCACGGTGGCCCGGTCAATGCCTCCGACAGCCGGCATCCAGTCGGGCAGTTGTCTGACCTGCTCAATGGCACCCGGACTGAAGTCCAGTTTCCAGAAATCGCGCAGGAAACGGGTCAGATTATGTCCCGTTACATTCGAGAACCGTATAAGGAACTGGTCACGTTTCGCCGCGTCCGTCTTCGGCAGCTCACTCGGTTGCTCTTTTGCCTCGCGATTGTAGCTGCGCAGAACCTGCTTCCACGCCTGCCAGCCGAACCCGTCCCGGATCTGCAGGAACATGGCCAGTTTCCGGCCGACATCAACTTTGGTGTACCCCCCCTTGTCAACCGCTTCCCGGGCCCGTTTCATGACTCTGTCCGGATAGCTGGTCCAGCCCCAGCCGCCGGGAGCACGTATTCCGTGTGTGTCGCGGGCGTAGGTTGAGAACAGGTTGACCGTCGCTTCCGTACTGCCGTTGAAGGTGTAAGGGTTCCCGTAGCCCCAGCTCTTGTCGGGACGGCGCTGAGCCTCGTGACCGAGCTCGTGGAACCACCCCCAGGTGCCGTTCGTCCGCAAGTGTTCAACATCGTTCAGTCCCCAAATTCCCGGGCCCTGCGCGGGGTAACCCGCGTGAGCCCCTCCCGCGCTAATCTGAACGTCGATGTTGATCCGCTCTGCGCAAGTACGCAAGTTGCCGTGTCCGGCCAGATCATCTTGACAGGCAACGGTCCGGTCCCAGAACGTCATCAACCCCGACACCGCCTCCAGATCACGCACCGCTCTGGCAGGCAGGGAGATGCAGAGATGGTCCGAACAGAGCTCCGCAAAGGGGCCCGGTCTGTGTCGCTGCTCGTCGCGCCACTGGGCGTCTGTGGTCTGCCCCAGAACGAACCACGGCGCCTCAATGGCACCCGCGAACACGGCCTCAAAGTCGGGGGTAACTCGCGGTTTGGGAGTCGTGTCAACATAGAGCGCGCCGCCAAACGGGCTGGCAACCGTGGTCGCTTCCGCTTCGAGTTTGTATCTCCTGGAGACGCGCGGCATGCGAAGCCACGATCCCTTGTGGGCGATACTGTCGACATGCCCACTCACTTGGACATGGTATCCTTTACCAGCGACATGGGCTGGCACAGTGACTGTGATTCGGTCGCCGGGCGCTGCGTAAAGGCCGGTGCTGTGCCAGCGTGTTCGCGATGTGTCGATGGACACGCGTCTGGTCACACGCTTTGCGTCCACGGGAATCGTGCCGTAAACGGCCTCCGCAGTACGATGGGCTGTCGTTTCGCTGACCGGAACGCGATTCAACAACGCGAGCTCACGGTTCAGTAGAGCTTTTTCAAACGGATCGGTGACCCGCGTCTTGGGGGTCGGATTGATCTGGTTGACCCGGCCCCGGAACGCGGCATCGAGTTCGGCGATGAGAGGCGTCCCGGGTGGCAGCACAGAATACAAGCCGTTCATCACCTGGGCCGCTTGGTCCCGAACAGATCTCGGATGAGCGGCAGGCTCCTTCAGCACGTTGAGTACGGTCTCCGGTGTGGTGTGTCCCGAGGCTCGTTTGATCTTGAGTAAATCCCGGTCCCAACGGTGGCCGGGCGTGAACGCGATTCCTACGTCACGAAGCAGAACGTTCCCTGGCGCTTCATGAACAGGACGCTTCCACCACCACTGGTACCCAACGCCATACTCGCACAGGAACAGCCCTCCTCCACCCTTCACGAACTTGGCGATGGCGCTCAGCTCGGACTTCGAAACGCTTGTTCCCAGCCAGCCTACAAGCACATCCGTACGCTCCAGATCATCCCCGGTACCCGCCTTTTTCCTGTCAACCTTCGTGACGTTGGTGTAGCCTTGACTCCGGAGCCAGCCACCGATGCCGGAATGGCCGGTAGACGCAACGCGGATGCTCTTTTCCGTGCTGCCCGCGAGCCAAGCCAGTGCGTTGCGGTAGAACCGCCCGGAATCGCCCTTCTCACCGTATGAGTCCATGTTCAGCATTTGGTGGTCAGGCATGGCAATGACTCGGCCCTTTCCCCAAACAGCCGCAGCGATGACCGGGCCCTCTGCCGGACCGCCTTCGTAGTTGGCCACCGCGACACTGTCCGGACCGTAGACGATCATCCGCCCGGGCTGACTGCCGCTGTGGATGGTCTCTACGCCGTCCAGGAGCGCACTGCGCACAGCGTCTCGGTCCATCGCGCCCGCAGCGGGCAGAACGGTGGCTGCTAGAAATGTAAACAGAGTGCGGTACGGACGCGTTATGCGTGGCATGGTCAATCTCCCAAAGCTCCAGCCGACAGCGAAATGCACAGCATGAATCGGGATGACGGGATGTGGATGCTGACTTCTCCGGCGTCTATGGACGGAATCAGTCGTGCCGAAACCACGTCTTCACCTTCCCCTGCAAGCCAGGGCTCGGCCGAATGCACAGAAACCGGTCCCTCCCGAAGCGTGTGCCACTGCCGCCGGTCGCGACCAACCTGCCGCCCTCCTCCGCGTCCCGACGAACGTGCAACTGATCTCCATCCGTTGTCGTCCTGTGAGTTGGTTCCGTCATGTCGGAATATACTTCGTCTGTGTTCGGGTGCTCCACGAATGCCGCTCGCACGCCCCTTGGCCCAGGGCGCGCGACGGGGAAAAACTGAGGCGTTTCCCTCCTCCGTGATCGCCGTGAGGTTTGACCTGTTGCCGGGGAACCGCGATTGTACCTCTTCCTCGGAGAACAGATCCGTTGGCCCGCATTTCTCATGGGCAGGACATTGTGGCATTTGTTTCTCGTTCTGGCAGAGCCCATTGGGCATCACCTGATCGATCCTTGGGCGAGACACTGTGTTTCCGAGAACAGAAGGCGATGCCCACCCGTTGGGTAAACTTGGGGCACGCCGATCCCCGCTCTCGCCGCACGGGGCAGTGGTTTGACATTCGCTAAGGCCTCATTGCCCCACGGAAGCCGTGGAGCCCGTCTCGTTATGCTCGGCTCCACAGCACCCGCTTGCGAAAGCAAGGCTCGACCCACCCCAAGTTCATGAGAAGTGCGGATTAGCAGTGTCGTGACGTAAGGGACCGCGTTGTTGCAGTGAAGCGTCTACAGAGAAGCGAGGGAACCATCATGAAGGTCGCATCGGTGACAGCTCTGGTTCTGCTGCTGGGAACCTGCGGAGTGGTTGACGCAGCGGTGACACTTCGGCAAGATTTCGAGGAGTGTGCACGTGGGGACGCGGGGCTGCTGGGCAATCCGGATGACCCGGGCGGCCAATTCGGCCTGATGCACCCGCATCCCGACAATCCGCCCCACAGCAATCGACTGGCGGATGCCACAGACACGGCAATGCAGGGCGGGAGCAATGCTCTGGCCATCGTCTGCGGCGCCGCAGAGAGTCATCTTGGGAAACGAGAGCACTGGCGTATTGTGCGTTCCACCCCTCTGTGTGGGCCGGACAGCGCGTTCCGCCTATCCTTCCTGGCCAAACGCGGCGAAGGGGGCGCGATGGTGGTGCGACTGGCCGCCGATGACGCCGTCGGAGGGCCAAGCCTGCTGATAACATCCAGTGGTCGTGTCGGGCACGGCGGGGGCGGGAGTTGGCACTACAGAGCCACCATGCCGACCGGGATCTGGTGGCAGTTCCGATTCTCCGTTGACCAGACAGCGAGGACGTATGACCTGCACTACCGCCCGGAAGCGGCGGACGACTGGCTCGAGATCGGTACGGACATTCGCTACGAGAGTGACCATTCGTTCAACACCCTCGACCTTTTTCCACATTTCGGGGCTGAGGCCCTGCCCGCCCACGTCTATGTGGACGCCATTGAGGCGGTGTCGATCCCAGAAACAGATCTCACGCGAGAACGGGAGCGCCGTAAGGAACAGCGACGTCAGGCCGTGGAAGAGCATACGCGGCGGGTCAGAGAGTATTGGAGTTCACGCCGTGGGCGTGCCGGCGAATATGGCGAGGCGATTACTCACACCAGCATGCCTCCGCTGCCCGCCGAGACGGAAGACTATGCGAACATGTGGGACCCGTTTGTGCTGCGTGACCCGGGGACGGGTACCGGACTTGAGATCGCAGCCCAAACGGACTCGACAGACCGGATCACATCTCGTTTCGACCAACTGCCCTGGAACGGTCGTCAGCTGGTCCGGGACGATCAAGGCCGTTGGCTGGTCCTGGTCGAGCAGGAGCCGGGGAAGATCTGGCTGAGTTGGGGGGCGGGCACCCGGGACAACCCATACAAGCCGCGGGGTGGTGATCTGCAGGCGGTGGCCTTGCTGGGCGAGGCGCCTTCAGCCTTGCTTCCCGGGCACACCGCGGCATGCCGCGCCAGCATGGCGATCGGCGGCGGGAACCGTCTCCATGTTGTGTGGCATGCACCGGACGGACTGTGGCACACGGGAGCCGAGGCGGGCGGAAAGGCCACCCCAGCGCTGAGTGATCGCCGGTCCTGGTCGAAGCCGAGGCTTCTGGTTGCGGGGGCCTGCCGTGCGGGCGACATCACGAGGGACGCGAGCGGGGCGATCGTGGTCAGTTACTCGCAGGACGACACCGTCTATGTTCGTCCGGTATCCGGGGGCGAGGCGGAAGCGGTCGGGGGGCTGGGCGCCGGCATGCCGGAGATGGCTTCGCGCGGCGGCCGAATCCCGAAATCGGAACGCGAATGCCAGGATTCGGTGATGGACCTGGCTCCCGACGGATCAATTTGGCTTGCGTTCCGGCGGGACCTCAGCATCTGGGTGGTACGGCGCACGCCGGAAGGGAAATGGGAGCGCCCTGAGCAGGTGGCCCGGGAGTATGCGTTCCATCCCTCGATCATGGTTGCCGAGGGGCGGCCTCTGGTCAGCTTCTTGCACGAGGGGCTGCGCCGGATTCCCCTGGACTTGGAGGGCAATCTGAGCAGGCACAGCGGGGGTGGCCCGACGATCGCCTACGCGACGCTGTCGGAAGACGGTTGGCACACCGGCACCATCGTGAGTGCTGAAGAAGTCCCCGTCTTGCGCCGGGGAATGTGGGCTCAAAGGAACCAGGGACACGTCCATCCACAGATCGAGCAGTTGGGCTGGCCAGTGCTCTTCCGCGACCCACAGGGGGTGGTCTGGACGCTGTGGCAGAACACGACCCGGCGCTGGGCCTACAGCGCACGTTGGATGGGCCAGGAGTTCGGCCAGGTGCAGGAATGCCGCGGGCCCTTCAACGCACCTTGCCTGCCGGTGAACACCGAGAAGCATGCGCCGGCGGATGCCTCAGACGTCGGACTCCTGTTCTACGCGGCCGCGGCAGGCGGCAGGGACCGGCCGATCTTTGACCGGTTGCGAATCCCCTCGCTGTCGGTAGACGAGGACCGCGAGGTGCTCTTTCTGGACTCACTTGAGGTGGCCGAGACCGAGAACGCAGAATTCGTGCTCAACCGGATGGCCAGGCCCAGTCGCAATCCGTCTCTATCCCCGCGCGGAGAAAACCGCATCGTGTGGGGGCCGAGGGTCGCCAAACACGACGGCCTCTACGTCATGCGTTACTCCTCCCCGGAAGGAGGGGAAGACCTCGGTGAGCCGCACTACGGCCTGGCCATCAGCCGCGATGGGGTACACTTTGAGATGGTGGACACGCCGCCCGAGGGCGTGCGCAAGCCCGACTCCGATAAGACGCCGCCTCGGCCGCTCAACTTCTGGCACGGACGCCCGGGCACGAAGGCGCCGTACAGACAGCCCGACACGAAGGAACCGCCCTACTACGACAATCCGGACGCGAGCGATCCGGCGGCGAAGTACATGCGTCTGGGGTATTCCCATGACAACCGCGGCACTTATTGGGCGGACTACTCAGCGGACGGAGTTACGTGGACCGGTCGGACCGAAACGAGCGCGGTGGGATCAATGCGGGAAGGGGGCCGGCCGAGCGTCTACATGGCCCAGGACCCGGAACGCCCGATCCGAATCTACAGCCGGGTCTATACCGAAACCGGTCGCTCCTGGGGGGTGATCTGGAGCCGGGACCTGGTGAACTGGGGAGGCATGGAACACCTGCTGGATGTCGACAACCCCTACGGGACAACGCCGGCATTCAGCGAGATCGGTGCCACAGGCAACCAGTACACGATGCGCGGCCAGGTGTACCTCGATTCGGTCGCGGGTAAGAACGAGTATGAGATCTATGCCTCCCAAGTGCGCGTGGCCGAGGGGCTGTATTTCGCGTTTTACTGGCCGGGACGACACGGATGCCCACTCGCGGATGTCGGCATTGCCGTCAGCCGCGATGGGTTCAATTTCACGCGGGTCAAGAACGGGGAGAGGGTCCTGCCGGTGGGCCCACCGGGCGCCTGGGACTCGGGCTATATCTTCCAGATGTCGCCTATGCTCGAAGGTGACACGGTCCGAGTCTACTACAGAGGTACGGCCGCGCGCCGCGAGGGCACGGACGGGTACAGGCACAACTTGACCGAGATCGGTTGCGCCACGATTCGCGTGAATGGCTGGACTTACTACACGCCGCAGCGAGGTCGCGAAGAGGCCACCATCACCACGATTCCCATCGCATCGCCTGGCGGCACCAGCCGGGGCCTGACGGTCAACATCGAAGGTGCGGCCAGCCGGGACAGCGCCTTTGGGGTCGAGGTGCTCGACGCGGCCTCAGGCGAGGTGCTGGGAGGGTTCAGTCGGGCCGACTGCCGCATGCCGGCCGGAGACGGCCTGGCGGTGCCGATTGCGTGGCAGGGGGGCGATGCTCTGCCGGTCGGCCGCGACATCCGTTTGCGTTTCCACTTGGGCGCACCGAGCCTGAGGCTGTACAGCTTCGGCTTCCGGTCCGTGAAGTAGGCAGTCAACCACGGAACGAGCGTGCATGTACTTCGCAATCAACCGTCGGGGTTGCGCACGAGGATCGCGAAGTGGTCCCCCGGCATTCGGACCTCGATCAGACGGCGCCCGTCTTCGCGCACAGTGCGTGTCTGCGGCTTCGACACGCATCGGCCCTGCGCGTTGATGACGTAGACGTCCGCTTGGGATCCGTCTGGCCAGCCATAGCGTCCGGAGCGGTTGGTCAGGATGCGTTCCTCGCCTAAGACCATTCCGGCCCTCAACTCGACCGGTGTGATCGGGTACATCAGGGGCTGGAACGTGGGCACTTCCGGATCGCTCGGCCAGACGTAGCTGGTCAGGACCCCCGCGTAGTCGAGGAAGCGTCTAGCCTGCCTCGCGTGTCCGGCTACGGTGTAGTCCGGATCGTGGTTCGCCAGACCCCATGGTGAACTGAGATGTGTCTTGAGCAGGAACGAGTAGGAGGCCATCTCCGTGAACCGGGGGATGTGCAGGTCAAGCATGGTCCGGGCGCGCGGTGGTCCGTTGCCGATGATCGTCTTCCCCTCGCGTCGCAACCACTCCGCCATTCCCACCTTCCACGGGTTCGAGCCGGCCGGTCGCTCCCAGTCGATGCGCGCATCGAGCGCGAGCTGAAATTGCTGCCCCTCCGGTACCGTCGGGAGGACGACGTCGAGCTCTGTCACAGCCAGCGACTGTGTCTGTCGTTTTTCCGCCAACGTCCACCCCTGCTGGTCCGCTGCGGCCGTTCATGACAGTGCGCCCAGGCACATGCCTGCATCGAGAATCCACTTCATTCCGTTAGGCTCTCTTGCTGACGGCTATTCGCCTATCTCGATTGTGCTCTCGAGCACCGGTTGGAGTAGCTCGGCGATGAGACGATGTCCCGCTTCGTTCGGGTGCATACCATCCAGAAGCAGAGCATCCGCATCTTGTGACACGAATGCCCCAAACACATCAACCAGCGGTACGTTTTCGTTCTCTGCGATGTTCCGGCAGACGTCTGCGTAGTCGTGCAGGAACAGGTTCAGACCGTCGGGATCGTCTGGGGCGTAGGGTGGTTTGGCGTAGTATTTTCGCGTGAGGGTCGTCCACGTGAGCGGGCTGGGCGTCATGAGGATCGGCCGGGCGCCGATGCTTCGGATCTCGGCGATGAATTGCCGCAGGTTTTGTTCGTATGTGTCGATGGGCACGCGCGGCTCGGTTGCCGGCGGGTCTTTCCACACGTCGACCATTGCGTCGTTGAGGCCGAACTGGATGACTACGGCCTGCGGTTCGTGCTTGAGGACCAATTCGTCGAATTTGGGGTGGGCCGATTCGGTGTTTTGCATCGATACGCCCGAGTTTGTGACGTGAATCGAGTGGCCGCGGGCGTGGAGCAACTTGCGGACCTGATCGGGATAGATCCGGAGGTTCCCGCGGCGGGCGGTCGTCGAATCGCCGAACATCACCACGTGCGGGCGGCCGAGCGGACCGACGAACTCCTTCTCCAACAGCTTGACGCGCAACCCACCCGCCCAGGTTGTCAGCCAGATCTCGCCCGGGGTGCACTCGAACACATACGGGTACGATACCTGGCTCTTGAGCCATGTTCCGTCGTGATCCCTAGGCACGCGAGCGACGACGACCGGGTCACTCCACGTCTGACCGTCGTCTTCGCTGAAAGCGATCGAGAGCTCTTGCCGCTGCAAGGATGTCGCCGTCCCGGTTGCGTGCCCGTCGCCGCCGTACGGGGGGAACCGATCGGTTCCTTCATAGCAAAAGCGGTTCCACGCCAGGAATATGCGTCCGCTCGCCAGTCGTCTGAGTATGGCTGGGGCCGCACTCGTGTCGATATCGCTCGGACCGATCGGCATCCACGTCATTCCGTCGTCCTTGGAAACGGACCGCCAGAGCTTGCCCCAATTCGTGCGCGCCAACATCAGCAATTGGCCGTTGGCGAGCTGCTCGATCGTCGCTTCCGTTACGCCGCCGTGATGCCCGATGCCTCCCAGATCGATCACATTGCTGCGGTGCCACGTTTGGCCTTCATCTTTGGAGGCATAGGTGACGACGGTGTGCCGGCCGGGGCTGTGACGGAGCATCATTGAGGTGAACACAATGGTGCCGTCTTTGGTCTGGATCATGTCGCGGATCGCTCCCGTCCAGTCGTCGTGCAGTTTCTGTGGTTCCTCCCAGGTCTTGGCACCGTCAGTGCTGCGGACGATGTAGGTTGGGAGGACCGGCTTTCCAACGGTGTCGTGCGTGTTGACGTCCCATCCGGAAAAGTCCCGCTCGGCCTCGTTGGCGAATGCGACGACTACCGTTCCCTCGCGGGTACAGATGATCGCTCGCTCGGGACGGATCTTGTACGTCGCAGTGTCGGCGAATATGGGGTGCTCTTGCCACGTACGGCCGCTATCGGTGCTCAACAGCGCATGAATCGATTCGTCAACGGTGATCAACTTGCCGTCGGGCAATGTCGCGAACGGTCCCATCGGCAATCCCTCGAGGTACTCAGCCCGTTCGTGAATACGCAATCCGCCCCCTGCCTTTCCCCAGTCGGACCGGGCCTCGTCGGCGAACGCCGCGGGGACGTGGGCTGGAACGGCCAGCCCCAACCCGAGCTTGAGGAGAGTCGGAACCAGAAGCCCTTCGCAGAGTCCGCAAGCATGTCTCATGAGTGATGTCCTCCTTCTGGTGGGCAGGGGTTACATTAGAGAACTGCCCTTGTCCCATATCGACCTCAGTTCGCGGATCCGGCACGTATCGAAGACGGCGCTACCGTCCTTGACCCCGATCCGAAGTGACTTGTCGGCGGTGGGTGCGGTCATGCGAGGTGAGTAGTACAGACCATGTTTGCCGAAGTAGACGTCCTGCGACGTGTGGTCGACGACAACACGGAGGCAGAGACGGGTGGATCCCGGAACGGTCATGCTTTGGCCCAGGGAGATCCCGGCGACTGTGCAATCCACGGCGAGACGCTGCCTGCGGACATCCAGGAGCAGCTTCGTCCCCGGTGACAGGTCGGCCTCCAATTCAATGTCATACAGGCCGCCTCTCAGATCCGCGAGCGGGTTCACTTGCCCGGGCTGGAGAACGAGACCGTCGAGTGACACGCTCCGTTGGTACAGCGTCTTGATCTCTTTGACCGGCAGCATGCAGAGCCGAAGCCCCAGCGGCGTTGTTCTGAGCGTGAGCTCATTGGGCAGTGATATCTGTCCTTTGCGTCCTCCCTGCCATGCGACTTGGATGCGTCGCGGCTGGGCGCCCTGCCCGGCTTCGGTGTTGTTGAAGGTCTGGGAGGCGTAGCAGTGGCCATCATGAAACATGGGGATTTGCGCCACAGTCTCGGGAGCGAATTTCGTCCCGTCAAATGAGCCGATGTGATATCGTCCACCGGCACCGTAGATGATCCACTTGACTCGTTCGGGGTCGCCGTCGATCGCAAGGGGAAAAAGCTCCGGGCATTCATGAAATCCCTGGATGCTGCCGTGCTGTTCCCAGTTCCTCAGATCAGGAGACGTGTAGATTGTGTGGCCCTCTCCTTTGAAGAGGACCATCACCCAGACCCCGTCTTTGGCGGTCGGATCACGGCCCTGGGTGGGCGAAAACCAGAAGACCTTCGGATCACGGGCGTTCTGGGAGTTCTTTTCCGGCCCAATGAAGCGCTGATCCTGCCCCAGAACGGGATTGCCTTCGTACTTGGTGAAGGTCCTGCCGCTGTCCGTGCTGTAGGCAATGCACTGGGTCTGAATCTGGTCGCCGCTCTCCCCACCGTGTCCCTGAGATGAGGTGTAGGCCAGAATCACCGGTGGCTGGTCCCCGTCTTGCCAGCCTGAAGTGTTCAGGAGATCGACAGCGGCTGACCCGGAATGCATGGACCCCAGAGCATCGTGGGAGATGCCAATGGGACGTTCCTCCCAGTGCATGAGATCACGGCTGACGTAGTGGGCCCAGTCCAGATGGGAGACGTTGTAGTTGAACTGATGGAAGAGGTGGTAGTCCCCGTCGTGGTAGACCAAGCCATTTGGGTCATTGAGCAGCCCAATCCGGTTGTGGATGTGGAAGGCGGGAGCCCTGTCCGACGTGTCGCGTCCGGGGATCTCACGTTGCACCAGGAACGGGACTTTCTCGGTGCCACCGTAGCTATGGAACAGGACTTTGAGCTTCTTACCCCGGTATCCGGTCAGGTCGTAGGTGGCTAGGTAGCCGACTGTCGCGATCGCGCCAAAGGCGAGCGGCTGATCGACGACCAACTTCCTCACGCCGTCTATCTCCACCGTAACCGCCTGAAGCGGGGTGCCTGCCAACGGGCCAACCGGAAGCAGCAGAAAATCGCCATCAATGGTCGTCTCGAACTGGTTTGGGAGCCAGCTTGCAGCGGACGTGATGAGCTCCGTTCCAGCGGGAGGGTGTTGGTTGGTGGCCACGATCCTGACGCGATCGAGGTAGCCGTCACGGTGCAGATCCCGGACCTCGAGGGCCGCTCTCTTCCCGCGTAAATCCCGGACATCGAAGACGTAGTCGGCAGCATCCGGTGGAACGAAGAACTCGATTTCCTCCCGGTGAAGCTGATAGCCCAAGAAACCGTACCCGGGCTCGGGGGAACAGGAACGGACGTCCTTCCCATCAACGATGAGCACGACAGCTATCAGAGTCGGGTGGTAAGTGCCTGCGCATGTCACCCGCAGGTAATCGGACTCGATCACGAACCGCGGGGAGGTCATCCGGCCGGTCTGGGCATAGCGCTGGTTACGGGCGGCAATCGCCGCCTTCTGGCGTTCCCCCGGTTCCGGCTGATGCGTGCCAAAGGCAAAGCCGTCTACATCCCAGTCTCTCGGGGGCGGACCGGCTTCGCCAAAATCGAGCAGCACGCGTTCTCGGGCGTCAGGGCTATGGTCAGAGCTCGAGGCGATAGCTATAGGAGGCTGATTCATGGGAAAAGGACTTGGCTCTCGTGTTTCCCTGCCCAAGCAGTACAGATCGTCATCAGATGCCCGCCAAAGGGACCGAGCTGAACAGGGAACATAATGGACGGCCGCGGCGCTGCACGCCATCGCCGTCCACGAATGTCAGTGCGTAGGACGTCCCTGGCATGCCCCTTCCTTTGGGGGGCGCCTGGTGAAACTCCCCATTGAGCGATGTCCTCCATCCTCGGGCGGCGTCCCGCAATTGACCAGGGCCCTGCCTCAACCGAGATTGTCCCGCCAGCTCATCTCCCGCGGCAGACATGACACCTGAAATCTACTGGCTTTCCTGTAATGCTGCAGGTGGCTGGATCAGCACCGATCCGCGGGTGGCTATTGTACAGACTTTCCCGTTTTCTTCTGGAAGTGCTTCAGTTCGGGCCAGCTCAGGATCCCATCTTGGTTGGTGTCAGCCTCGGGGTACTTCCTGAAGTAGCGATCCTTCCAGGCTTCGGCCTCGTTCCTGGCTGTCTTGGGGGGAGCCTTGGTGGTTTTGGGGATCAGAGCAAACATCCGTTTCTTGAGGTCGGCCTTGGTCGTTGTGTACTCAGGATCGGCGGCCAGGTTGTGCCACTCGTGGGGATCGCGCCGATGATCGTAGAGCTCTTCAGAGCCGTCGTGATAGCGGGTGTAGCGGAAGTCCCTTGAGCGCACGGAGAGGTGTTGCTTGGCCGGTGACTGGGATTTCCAGCTGGCGATGACGGTGACGGCGACGTCGGGGCCGTCCCATGTGTCGGTAGCCGGGTCTTCCAGGAAGGGGCGCAGACTGTGGCCATCGAGGGGAGCGCCCCTGCTGTTCTTGGTGGTAGCGCCAGTCCAGCCGCAGAGGTCTTTGATGGTGGGGTAGATGTCGATGAGGCTGACGGGGTGGCCAACGGTCTTCCCGGCGTTCGCGGCATAGCGGCGGGCCTTGATGATCAGGGGAACGCGGGTGGTCTTCTCCCAGAGGTTGTACTTCCAGAGGCACTCCTTTTCTCCAAGGTTGTAGCCGTGGTCACTAAACAGGATGACGATGGTGTTGTCTTTGAACCGACTGTTTTCGATGGTCGCCAGCGCGCGTCCCACAATGTCGTCGGCAAAGGCGACGCTGGCCAGGTAAGCCTGGGTGTGGCGTCGCAGGCCTTCATCAGGATCCTGGTAGCCGCTCTTGAGGCCCTCGAAGGCTCTCCGGCCACGGGAATCACTCCCCCACGGGAGATCGTCGGTGTCGTCCGACTTAACGTGTGGGAGTTGGACCGTCTCGAGCGGGAACATGTCAAAGTACTTCTGCGGCACAACCAGAGGCGTGTGAGGACGGATGATACCGAAACCAATGAAGAAGGGCGTCTCTGTATCCTCCTTCTCGAGTTCACCGATCGCCTTCTGCAGCCACTCGGCGCTCTTTTCGTCGGTCATGGAGTCGCGATCATCTTCGTTGACATACCGGAAGGGGCTTGGCTTGCCCCACTTCGCATTCCACCAGCCGACAGCGCCGGGGGCATCTGCCGAGGGGGCGACGGTGGGAACGTCCGACAGGGGTGCGAAAGTGGCATCGAGAGCGCCCAGAAAGCGCATGGTCCCCGGGCAGGAAGGATGCCCAACCGTCTTCTTGCCGTTGAAGGCGAGCGGGCCGTAGTCGACGGGCACGCCTTTCCTGGTCCACATGTTGGGTCGGGAATTATGCAGGACCTTGCTGGTCTGCAGAGCCCGGTAGCCGTTGGCCATGGCGTACTCGCCGAGGGTCTTGGTGTTGATCAGGATCGGGTTCTGCATCCAGTTCTCAAAGCCCCAGCAACCGGAGGTGGTGGGGGCGACACCAGTCATGAAACTGGCGCGGGAAGGTGAACAGACGGGCACGTTGCCGTGCGCGTTAGTGAAGAGCACGCCTTCGCCGGCCAGGCGATCGATATTCGGTGTGTGTGTCTGCGGGTGACCGCCCAGGACGCCGACGCAATCGTTGAGATCGTCCAGCACGATCATCAGCACGTTGGGGCTCTGTCCGGCAAGGGCGCCAGAGGCCAGTAGCAGACACATTGCGCGCAACAACATGGACTAGTCCTTCAGGTAGTTCAGCAGGTTTAGCAGTAGTGCCTGGGCCATGGCATTCTTCTGCAGGCCCTCGACAATTCGCAGAGTGGAAAGAACGAAACGGCCTCGGCCATGGGGAATCACGCCCAGATCAGTGCCCCGGAAGTTGCCTTTGGGACCCAGGTAGTGGCGATCCGGTTCGCCGCCGCCCCAGCAGTAGCTGATCGACCCCACAATGGGTTGTCCGGGCAGGCCGAGAATCGTGCGTAGCGGGTAGACGCCTTCGTAGGAAGCATCCATGATGCGGTCTGCTGGGAGTCCCTGTGAAATCGGGTGTTGGCGGATGATGTGTGGTACGCAGGTCCAGAGCCCCTTCGCGGGACGGACGGTGAGCCGATGCGGCAACCAGGGCGTCTCTACGTGGCGCTTGAGTCCGCCTCCGGGGAAATCCGTCCCCCACGGGAGTTGCAGACAGACAACCGTGCCGCCCTGTTCCGCAAAGGCGAGTATCTGCTCGGGGTTCTTCGGCGCGGGGCCCACCAGCAGAGGAACACCCGGGCTCAGGTCATCCGGGGGCAGACAGGTGACCCCGTGGTCGGACAGAACCTGCGCCACATGCTTCGGTAGGCCTGCCAGCATCGCGGTGGCAGTGCAGGCAATGGGAGCCAAGGCCAGGAGGGAGGTGGCGTTCTCGGCGACAAGCTCGCCGTTATCGGTCACGAAGCGGGCAGCGATGGTGTAGGAACCCGCGGCCGGTGGGGCAAAGGCCGTGGTGACGAGGCGTGTCGCGCCGGTAGAGGCGTGCGCACCCAGCGTCACGACCTCTGATGAAGGACTGATCTCCAACACGACCTTGCCGGAGAGTGGCGGTCCTTCGTTCACCAGGCTCACGGTGATGCTGGCCTGATCGCCCGCCCAAATGGTGGACTTGGTGTGGACGGCCAGGTACTGAGGACGGTTCGATAGGCAGACAGCGTGGTAGGCCTTCTTGGGGTTGCGGAAGAGGTCGAGCAGACCTGCCCCAAGCACCCAGTCGCCATCGGTGTAGGCGTGCAGGCAGAATCCGGCAATGGCGGGATTCAGCCTCACGGCCTCAAGCATTCGGGAGTTCCCGTCCGCATGGATCTCCTGCTGCTTCCGGCAGAAGTCATCGATGTCAGGGAAGAGGTGGCTAAACCCCGCGTCGGCGAGGTCGCGTTTGAAGCCATCGCGGATGTCGTGGTGATAGCGATACGCTGGAGTCAGGCACGAGGAGTTGGCACGCCGCTCGAATTCGGCGCAGTTGCTTTCCAGCTCCGGCGGGCTCCCGTAGCCGATCTCGCTCACGTAGATCAACGCATCATTCACATGTGAGCCGTTGTTGGATAGGGGGACGTCCGGATCGCACCCAATCTTGGTGAGCCGCTGGTATGAAGCCTCGTCCAGTGGGGCCCCGGGGTACGTGTGGACTTCGTTGTAGCTGGTGGCTTCGCGACTGCCGGGGAGGGCGACGCTGGCGCCGGTGAAGCCGCCGGACTCGTCCACAATCATGCGGGTGGGATCGAGTTCCCGGGCGAGAATCATCATCGGCCGTTTGAGTCGCTTGAGTTCGGGACGGTGGATCTCGTTGAACAGCTCCCACTGCACGATACAGGCGTGGTTGCGATCGCGCAGGATGGACTCGCGGACCTCAATCTCGATCCGTCGGCCCATGTGCGGCCCGGTCGCCGGCCAGTAGATCATGCACTCCACCGGCAGGCTGCCCACGAACATGATGCCCATTTCATCGGCCAGATCATACACGAAGGGCGGAGGCGGTTTGCGCCAGGGCCGGATCATGTTGAAGCCGGCGTCTTTGGCCAGTCTCAATTCCCGTTTGACCAAATCGGGCGTGGGCCAGGCGAGCGTGTGTGGGTAGAGGCCTTCGTGAAAGGCGGCCTTGAGGTAGATGGCCTGGTCGTTGAGGGTGAAGCGCTTGTCGCGGACGCTGAATTCGCGCATGCCGAAACGCGCGCTGGCGCTGTCCGTGTCAATGGTGGCGGTGACGGTGTGGAGCGTTGGGCTGTCCGGCGTCCAGAGCTCAGCATCCGCCATGGGAAGCTCTGAGGCAAGGTGGTTCTTGCCTGGCTGCAGGATTGCGGCGAAGCTCTGGCCGTTCACGTCCACCGTGGTGGTGGCGGCGGTGTTGCCGCCGTGGTCGATGCTCAGCTCCACGCCCGCGGCCATGGTGTGGATGTCCGGCTTCACGAAGAGGTCGCTGATGTAGGTGGCGCTGGAGACCTGGAGGCGCACGGGTTGCCAGATGCCCCCGGCGATAGCGCCGCGCCAGTGAGGGGCGTCGTTTCGGCCGAGGCCGTCGATGACCAGATCCTGGGCCACGATTGGCCCCAGCACCCGGACAATCAGCACATTGCCCGTGGGCTGGATGACATCCCCTACCTCCAGCTCGAAACCGGTGAACCCACCTTCGTGACTGCCCACAGGGCTACCATTCAGCCAGACTTCGGCCAGGTAGTTAACGGCATCGAAGCAGAGGCGCACGCTCTTGCCTTCGGTTGCCTCAGGGCCGTCGAAGACCTTCCGGTACCAGGCCACGCCTTCATAGTCCTGGCGGACGGTCTCCCAGCAGGCCGGCACGTCGCTGCACTCGACTTCAGCGCCGACGCCGAACGTGTCCGGCTGGTGCCACTGTTGGCCACGGCCCTGATTGTCGGGGTCGAAAGCAATCTCCCATTCTCCATCCAGATGCAGCATCTCAATCTCCCTGGGCGATGGCCAAACCGCTCTGCCAGATCAGCCCTTCCTGCCAGTTCCTGCCCTTGAGGCCGGCGTAGAGCATGTACCAGGAACCGTTCACGTTGAAGACCTGCGAAGTCAGCAGACCGTCGCAGTCCCAGGCATCGGGGTCTTCAGAAGGGGTAAAAACGGGATTGGCAGGGTTCGGCTCAAAGGTGCGGAAGTCCTTGGTGCGGACATGCCCGATGCGCCAAGTTGTGCCATCGGTGCCGCCGTAAAAGATGTGGAAGTACTCCGGTCCCCTGACGATCTCGGTTTCGCGCACGCCCTGGCTGTCCCAGACCTCGCCGCTGCCGGTGAAGACAGGGTTGGCCGAATCCTTGGTGACCCGGGCTGGATCGCTGGTCGGTGCCGTGGCGTGGCAGAGCACGTCCGGGCCTCTGGACTCGCCGGTGTAAATGATGTGGATGGTATCGCCGTCGATGGCCACGGATGGATGCGACGAGCCCCGTTCTTCGAAGTCGGTCTCTACCGCGATGACCGGGGTTGTGCTGACGCGAGTCCAGTTGCCGAGGTCACCATCCTCACTCACCAGCAAACCGGTCTGCTTCGGCGGCTTCTCGCGCTTGCCCAGATAGTACATGTAGTAGCGTTGGTCGGCGGGGTTCAGGAAAGGGAAAGGATACTCAACAGTGTGGTCGTCAAAGGCTTCGTACTCCGCCGGCAGCAAGACCGGGTTGCGCGGGTCGTGGGTAACTGCGGCAGGATCGGAGGCCGGGGCGGTGCTGTGGAGCAGTACCCAGCTGTTTCCTACGCGTCGCCTGGACCAGATATAGTGAACGGTGTCGTTCACCACGATCGCGTGGGCGGCGGCGGCCCACTCAGGCTTCTCGCAGGCAAAGAGTGGGCTGGCGTCCAAGACGCGCGTGAAGGTGGCAAAGGTCTCGAAAGGGATGCTCATCCGGCGTTCCTTTGATCATACACCTCGGAGTGGTTCGTTGTGCTTGATACGATAAGCTTTGCGACCCGAAGGACAAAGCTGAAACCAGGTTGAGAATTGTTCGGATAGGGGTGTAGATTTGTTCGCATGCCACGAAGAGACCACAATGATGTGCGCATCGCGCGCTACACCCAGCCGCCTGGCACGTGCCTGCAACTTCAGGGGGCAGGGCTACTCACGGGATATGGCAAGAGCAATTACCGCTGGGCACCCGCTTTTTTCGGTCCAAGCGTGGTGGTTCGCGGGCGTGGCACCTTTTCCTGGCCAGGAGGACGGGAAGAGGTGCAGATCGGTTCGCTGTTCAGTCTTCTTCCGGACATGCCGGTTGAGTACTGGGAGGACCCGCAGGATCCATGGCAGTATCAGTGGCTGGGGATCCATGGCAGTGGGGTCGTGGATTTTGCTGCGGGCTGCGGCTTCACCCCCGAAGAACCAGTCTGGCACGCTCAAGACCACCGACCAGTCCAGGAAGCCATGCGTGACCTCTGGGACTGCCTGGATGCCGGCCAACCAGCCCACCCGTACGACGTCCAGATGAAGCTCTACAGCTTCGCCAGGCAGAGCGCCAAGGCTTCCGGGAGCGTGCAACGCCGGCACCACGAAGAGACGCTGGTGGAACGAGCCAAAGCCGTGATCGAGTCACAGCTCCACACCGCCATCAACGTAACCGAGACTGCGGCCATTCTGCACGTCAGCCGCACGACACTTTTCTCCGCGTTTCGCCAGGAGTTGCAGCAATCTCCGGTGCAATACCTGCGGGGGCGTCGCATCAGCCGAGCGCAGGAACTGCTGGCTGCGCACGGTCCAATCCGACTGGCTGACGTGGCGCACATCTGCGGCTTCAACGACCCCAAATACTTCCTGCGCACCTTCAAGGAAATCACCGGGCAGACCCCGCGCGAGTGGTTGGCCGGGAGTAGGGAGCCTTGGTCGCCGTAGACACTCGACCTTCGGGGGAGTGTGGGCACGGAGAGTTGAGAAGGACAGGTGATTTGAGATGGAACAGAGGAGGATGAGCATGGTTGGAGGCGCTTTGGTCCGGGGAATGTCGCCCCCCACTGCCGTAGTCGTTGCGTTCAGCGTTCTGATTGGTTACTCGGCCATGGCGGCCGGCATTCCGGCGTTTCCCGGGGCGGAAGGGTTCGGGGCGTTGACCCCTGCCGGGCGAGGGGGTGCTGTGATAGCCGTGACCAACCTTGACGATGCTGGACCAGGGAGTCTGCGTGCGGCTTGTTCGGCGCCTGGACCGCGCGTGGTTGTGTTCCGGACCGGCGGGATCATCGACCTCGAGACAGATATCAAGATCTCCGAGCCTTTCCTGACCATCGCCGGCCAGACGGCACCGGGGAACGGCATTTGCCTGCGTGGCGGAACGCTTCGGGTCTGCCGCCATGATGTCGTCGTTCGATACATCCGGGCCCGGCCGGGGGACCGGGACGCCGGCGTTGTTTTCGGTAACAGAGACGCGCTCAAAATCGAGGGGACAAACGTGCACAACGTGGTCATCGACCACTGTTCGTTCAGTTGGGCTGTCGACGAGAACGTGTCTACATGGGGGACCCCGCACGATGTGACGATTCAATGGTGCGTTGTGTCCGAAGCGCTCTTTCGCAGCCGGCACCCCAAAGGCCCACACAGCATGGGTCTGCTTGCCGGAGACCGAACCGCACGCCTCTCAGTGCATCACAATCTACTCGCGCACAACCACTGGCGGAATCCGTATTTCCAGGGACGCGGAGAGGCACGGGCGGAGTACGATCTGCGCAACAACGTCATCTATGATGTCGGCAAGTTCGGAACCGTAGCACGCGGGAACCTGCTGCTCAGCTGCGTGAGCAATGTCTACCTCCCGGGGCCGACCACCAGTGTCAGTGAGGTGATCCATGTGGGGTTGGATGCGAAGACACCAGGGGAGCATCCGCTTGTCTTCCTGCGGGACAACCAAGCCCCAGGCTGCATCGACGGGGCGGCCGACAATTGGGTGATGGTCAAGAACCTGACTGACCTCGAGACGATTGAGTTGCATTGCACGAAAGAGCCCGCTGGAGCCGTTGTCGGGACCATGCCCGCCAGCGATGTCCTCGACGCCCTGCTTGCCGATGTCGGAGCCACGCGCCCCAGTCGTGATGCTGTGGATGCCCGGATCGTGACTCAGGTCAAAGAACGTTCAGGTCGCGTGATCGATTCGCAGGAGGAGGTCGGTGGTTGGCCCCAGTACCCGCCCGGAACGCCACCGGTGGACAGCGATGGCGATGGGATGCCCGACGCCTGGGAGAAGCGGCACGGCTTTGATCCCAACGCGCGTGCCGACGGCTCCGCGGATCGCGATGGGGATGGCTACACCAACCTTGAAGCGTTTCTCAATGAGACAACGCCTTGAGAACCGGGTTTGGGGGGAGGGAGGGTGCCGTTCCCACTGATCCTGCTTCTATTCAACGACGTAGCGTCACAAACGATGTCTGTTGTGAGTATTCGGTGAAGACGTTCCGGCACAGTGGGAGCAGTGGGCAACGTCACATTGATCCTGTCCTAGTGGGTAAGGCGGGAAGAGCCGCTCTGCGCGAATTATCCAGGCTAGCGCTGCCGTCGTGTAGCTGATATACTGAATAGTGCCTATATGGATGGGGGCCGCACTTCCACCTTGGAGACTGGGATGTGGCGTCGGTGAAGCAACCACAAATCGAGAGACCGGAAGAGGGAGCCATGCGAAGCCATCGGACTTTCACGCTCATAGAACTCCTGGTCGTGATCGCTATCATCGCTATCCTGGCGGCCATGCTGTTGCCCGCGCTGGCCCAGGCGCGAGAAAAGGGACGGCAAGCTGTATGCCTGGGCAATCTGAAGCAGATTACTTTGTCCACCTCCATGTACACGGACGACTGCGAATCGTTCATGGGAGGGTCCTTGAGCTATTGGGATGTCACCAACGCCAAGTACGCGGGTGGCTATGTGGATGTCCAATTCGACTACATCAACAGTGCCGAGGTCTTTCAATGTCCGTCGGATTGGGACATGAGCTGCATCGTGTCCAGCGGCCACAGCTACGCGTCCCAACACCTCGAACTTCACGATCCCTCTGCGAGTCGAGTCAGCAACTGCAAGCTGAGCTACGGGTACAACTACACCATGGAATCCAAGAAGCCCCGTGCTGTTCCTTCGCCGGTGGAGTTGGCCATCTACACCGACATGAAGGAACGTCCGTACTTCTACGCCAACGATGGGCGTATGCTCACGCCACGCATCGGGCGCAGCATTAATGGACACGATCGTCTCGCCCCTCGGCACAGCGGGGGCGTGATCGTCGCCTTCCTCGATGGGCACTGCGAAAGAGTCCATTTCGCGCAAACTTGGTCGACCATGGCGCAATGGTGGAACTGACACCACGACCAGACCTTGATGAACGTTCAGTTAGGGAGGGTGCCGGGCACAACGTCGTTCCGGTCCAGCACGGCGCGATAGACCTTGAGTACCGTCTCCCACGCAAGTCGGGGCACCCTGCGTGACAGGTCACGATCGACGCGGAGCCGACTGAAGGGAGACGCCCTGCACGCACGTGCAGGAGTGAGCGCAACGAACGGTAACTGAGCCGGGACCATTTCGGCATGGTGACCACCACCTGACGGTGCGGGACGGGCGCGCAGATGTGCTCGGGGAGGTGGATGGGGGTCAGCAATCCGCTTGGCTGGTGGCTCAGGAGTAGGTGCTGGCTCGACGAGCCTGCACCCATCGCGGCCGCATCGAGGCAGCGACTACTTGAAGCGCTCCGGTCATCGACGCACGTTATGGTCACCAAGACTTTCGGGCATCCGGATGCCTCCCGCCATTCCCGAAGCCACTGCGTTGCAGTTCACGAGTGGTTGCGCCATTCCGGGAGGCCGTCTGAGCTTGGTGGCTCCAAGCAGCCCAAGCGCCCCATACATGTCACCGAGAAGGAACGATCACCCCATGGGACGACACGTTTTCTGTATGTTCTGGGTGTTTTCCGCTGTACTGGTCGCGGACTCCATCGACATTCCTGAGCTGCGGTCTGCGCCCACGTTGGATGGGGCGCTGGACGATGCTGCCTGGGAGACTGCAAACCGGATCGAGACGCTGTACCTGCAGCGAACGGCGACGCCGTTCAGCGACACCACAGTATTCCTCGGGCGCGATACGGCGTGGCTCTACCTGGGATTCAAGTGCGACAACCCGACGATGCCGCATGTCAGCCAGACTGCGTTCAAGCATGACGACGCGGTCTGTCGCGACGAGTCGGTCGAGATCTTCCTTTCACCCGACGGGAAGCAGTACGGCCATTTCATGCTCGGCTTCGCCAACGTGACCCATGATAAGAAGATCGAGAAGGGCATGCGCGATGTTGGCTGGAACCCGGTGTGGCGCACGGCCACAAGGCGCTTGCCGACCGGGTGGACCGCGGAAGCAGCGATTCCTCTGTACGCCCTCGGCGGCGATGGCCTGGCCGAAGCCCACATCAACCTCATGCGCAACCTTGTCACGATCGAACTCGACCCCTACGGGGCCGTCCAGGACGAGAGGCGCGTTTTTCGCCTCCTCAATCCCAACGCCGGCAGTCCCCACGACATGGCTGGGTTCAGCAGGCTGAACGGTTTCGGCGGTTTCACCCCGACCATCCCCTTCGCACCCCGGATCGACACTGTCTCGCTGAGCAGTTACCAGCAGAAAGCCGACGGCCAACGTTTTTACAGCGTGGCGCTGAGCTTGATTGCCGGCACACCGGTCTCCGGGGAAACCACGGTCAAGATCCTGGAGGACAGCGGCTGGGGCTACGTCGAGAAGGTCGCCAAGACGATCAGGGTTGACGGCATGAACAGGCTCTCACTGGACGTGGCGGTCCGGGATTTCCAGCCGCGTGCGGTGACCGTGGCACTGGATGCGCCGGATACTGGTGACCGGTTGGCCGAGCAAGTCATCGCCGACACGTCCATGCTCAACGTCATCCAGGAGGCCGTTGTGGAACGGAACTACTACACCGCCGAGGAAGTCGCCAGGATTCGAGTCCGTTCCTCGCTTTCAGATGCGGCTCTGAGAACGTCCCGATTGCAGGTTGCGGCCGGTGGAAGGACGCTGGCCGAGACCCGGGGGCTACGTCCGGAGGAAGTCGTGGAGATTCCGGTCGACAAGCTCGCTCTGGGCGAAAACGCGTTGGCCTTGTCTCTGAGTGAAGGTGGCAGGCAGCTAGCGACGACGACGATCATGTTGAGGCGTCTGAAGCCCCGCCCCGGGTTCGAGGTCAAGACGGATCGCTTCAGAGGCGTTGTGCTGAAAGACGGAACGCCCTTCTTTCCGGTCGGCATCGTGATGCACGGGGTCACGAGCAAGCACGAGCAGGTGTTCAAGTTCCTGGCCGAAGAGATCGGGTTCAACACGTTGGTCAGGTCGGGCACGTACAAGGACAGCACGTACCGAAGCGACCTCAACGACGCCCAAGCCTATATGGACCTCGCGGTAAAGTACGGTTTCAGTGTCGTCAATTGGGGCACCGGCAAGCAGCCGCATCCGATCGACGGCAAACCGCTGCCTGAACGTCTGCGAATCCACCGCGCCAAGTACGACCAGCTCGAACCCGCCATCGTCAGGGAAACGGAGATTCTGCGCGACAGTCCGAACATGCTGGCATACTGGAACGTGGATGAACCCAACCTTCTCAACAAGGAAGCGCGTATCGCGGCGGCCGAGTGGTACTTCAAGACCGTGGATCCTATCGACCCGTACCGGCCCCAATTCCTGTTGTACTCCAAGCACATTCCGCATGGCGACAAATGGACTCGGTGGGGTGAGGTCTTGGGGTACGATGTCTACCCCAGGCCGTACGTCGGCGGCATGTACAGTGAACCGGGCCTGGCGACGGCGTACTATTCTTGCGATCTGCGCGATCGGTGCCGCCGGGACACCAAGGTCCAGTGGTTCGTCCCGCTCTCAAGTCACTTGGGGCCTCCGCGTGCGCCGATCGGCATGAGCCGCGCACACCTACTGTGTCAGGCGTACACGACCCTGATCTACGGGTCGCGCGGTCTGCTGTACTTTGTCCTGTCCAGCGTCGTCGGGGAGGAGGCCTGGGGCGGGTTGAAGACCATCGCGGCGCAAGTCAAGATGCTGTCACCAGCGCTGCTGGAGGCACCCCCAAAGCAGGTGGTTAGCTACACACCGGGCGCCCTCAGACCGGCAGAGCGTCAGTTCCCGGTGGTCAACGTCGCGACGTTCAGGTATCCCGACGGCGCCTACTTGCTCCTGGCGGCCAACATCAAGCCCTTCGCGGTTGACTCGACCTTCACAGTGACGGGGCTTACCGCGGTCGAGCGTTGTTTCCACGACGGCGTGCAGCCTCCGGTCACAGCGTCTGCATTCACGGAACGAATTGAGCCCTACGGTGTTCGCGCCTACAGGCTGAAGCTGGATCGGACCGACTGCATCGAGGTCGCCGTGGATATGGCCGTCGTGCCAGGAGAGGCCGCGCCCTTCGTGGATGTTGTCGCCATCGTTCAGCAGTTGAAGCGGAGCCGCAACCACTGCCCCAACCCCGTCTTTCGGCAGTGCACGAACCCCGGCATTCCCGACTTCTGCAAGCCGTTCTTCTGTCTGGGAATCGACCTCCACGCAGGACAGCAGGGATCGGACTGGTATCTGGACGGTGAGACGCCCTGGAACGGAAATCCATCCCTGAGAATGGCCCGGAGGCCGATTGATCAGGAGACCGCCCGCGGCGTGTTTGCGGTGGCGTACCCGCCGCCTTCCGATACGCCGCAGACTATGACGTTCTCCTTCTACGCCAAAGGGCAGGGCGCGAAGGACAGCGTCACGTTCGTGGGCCACGGACTCACCAAGACTCAGAAGGCGTTCCCCGTCAGTGAGACCTGGGAACGCTATCACCTCACCTTCGACGTCTCTCCGGCGGAAAACCGGGACATGGGCGGGCGCGTCTACATCCTCTGCCCCGGCATCGGCTCAACCGTGTGGATCAACGGGCTGCAGCTGGAAGAGGGGGACCAGCCGACCGAGTTCCGCGACGACAGTGTGCTCAAAAAAAAACGCTAGACGAGGCCCCCGGCAACCTCATCCGCAACGGGCACGCTGAGTACGGGGATGCGCGGTCTTGGAATATCTCAACTCGGAGGATCTGTGTCTCCACAGCGGCCAAGACCGGGAGTTTCGCGCTTTGGACGGACCACCCGAACGTGAACTTCCGCAGCGACCCCGTCCCGATCGATTCCGAAGCCACCTACGAGCTTTCCGGCGCGTTCAGGATGAAGCCGCAACCGAGCCGCCTCATCTTCGGGGTGCTCCTGTACGACCGACAGAAGCGCCTCATCCAGTCAATCCACGTGAACAGTGTGAAGGGGACGGAGACGGTGTTGGCGGCGGCCTGCACGGAGGCGGACCGGATTATCAAGGTCAAAGACGCCTCGAGCTGGCGTCCGCGGCAGCGCGTTGCCTTTGGGGCGGAGGACCAACTGCCCAACTTCAGGGTCACGGGGATGGTCGATAGTGGCTACCAGTCCGGCGACATTTGGCTGATCAAGCTGCGGGAACCGTGCGGGTTCGACGTCCCGGCCGGGACCCGCATCATCGCGCATCGCGCCGGGAACAACGGCGCTTTCCCCTGCGTCGGGGATGTCCCGCAGGAGTGGACGCAGTGGCGTGGTGAGGTAACGTCCACCATGCTGAAACGCTGGCCCGGCGCGACCTTCGCAAGCGTCGTCATGTTGCCGACATTGCCCCCCGGCGGCAAGGGCGAGTTCTTTGCGGATGACGTTGTCCTGAGACGTCAGTCTACATCCCATCGCGGTACGTCATCTGGACGCCCTTGAGGAACTGACTTGCTGCTACTTCCGCTTCACCTCGAGATTGTCAATGACGTAGGTGCCGCCTTGGGCAAAGCCGATCACTAGGGGCAGACAGATCTTCTGATCGTTCGTGAGGGTTCCCGTGACTGTCTTCCGCTCGCCCTTCTTGAGCGGCACCTTCACGAGCTTCGACTTCACCTTGCCCTGAGCGAGAAGGTAATAGAAGAAGCCCTTTTCACGCGTCTCAACAGCCTGGCAGTTGAAACGAACGTTGCAGGTCATTCCCGGCGGCACCCCGATGGTCTTGAAGCTGATCGTGTTCCACGGGCTTCCGGAACTGCGCATGAGCAGCGAGGCTCGGCCGTCAATCACCTGCGATCGGTTGCGGGTGATGGTTGAGCGGTTCGCCGCCGGCCACGTGGAAGTGTCGTCTGCCAGCTCGAAGTCTTCGAACGTGAAGGCCAGGACCTCGCCCTTTTCCAGTGGCGTCGGTTCTCGGGGGGGAATGATACCCACCTCGAGGCCCGTCATGGCGTTCAGTTCCTCCCTGAGCGCTTTCCGTACTGGTTCGAACTCCGGCTTCCCAGCCAGGTTGTCCCATTCGTAGCTGTCGTCCCGATGGTCGTAGAGTTCCTCGAACCCATTGTTGTAGCGGATGTAGCGGAAATCTCGGCTTCGCACGGAGAAGTGCTGCATCTCCGCGATCTTGGTGTATTCACCCCCGGAATGGACCATAGAGAGGGCGGCGTCCGGGCCGTCCCACGTGCCATTCTCGGGATCCTCGAGGAACGGGCGCATGCTGTGGCCGTCAAGTTGCGCGCCTTCGTCGTTTTTCCGTGTGTCGCCCTGGAGCCTGCACAGATCCACCAGGGTCGGGTACAGGTCCACGAGCGACACAGGATGCCCAGCTTTGCTCCCCTGCCTTGCCACGCCCGGGGCGCGGATGATCAGTGGAACGCGGCAGCTCTCTTCCCACAGCGACATCTTGAACACCCAGTCCTTCTCGCCCATGTTCCAGCCGTGATCGCTGGTGACGACAACGATCGTGTTGTCTCGGAAGCGGCTCTTGTTCAAGGCATCGAGGACCTGCCCGATGCAGTCATCGACCGCGGCTATCGAGGCAAGATAGGCTTGGGTGAATGCGCGCAAGCCCTCCAGCGTGCCACCGTACGATTCCTGCAGCATGCGGAAGTAAATGGGCCCTTTTACCTTGTCGTGCATCACCTTCTCAAGGCCTGTGTCCTCCTTGTCACCCTCTTTGCGCACGGGCAGCTTGACGTCCTTGAGGGGGAAGAGGTCGAAGTACTTGCGCGGCACGACGAGCGGCGTGTGCGGGCGGATGAAGCCCACGCCGAGGAAGAACGGCTTGTCCGAATCGGCTTGCGCGAGCTGCCCGATCGTTGCCGCGGCCCAGGCAGCATTCCTCTCGTCCGGGGTCGGATCCCGGTCGTCCGCGCTGTTGACCTTCAGGGGGTCGGGCTTCTTTCCCCACTTCCCGTAGATCCAGCCTTCTCCTTTGGCACGATTCTCCGGCGAGGGAATGTCTTCCAGCGCGCCGTACGACCCGTCAACGCAACCGATCGAGGCATAGGGCTCAGGCACATCGGGGTGCGCGAGCCGCTTCCCATCCCGATGCCAGAACGGACCGTAATCCGCCTTGTGTTTGAACTCCGTCCACTCCTCCGGCCGCCCATGATGCATGAGTTTGCCTGAGCCCGTAACGTGGTACCCGTTCTGTTTGAAGTGGGCCATGAGTGTGCGCGAGTTCTTGAGTACCGGATTCCTGTACCATTTGTCGAAGTGATGGTTCTTCGAGGTATGCGGGTAGATGCCTGTTAGGAAGCTTGAGCGGGACGGAGCGCAAATGGGGTTGTTCGTGTAGGCCCGGGTGAAGGAGACCCCAGTCTCCGCCAGGCGCTCCAGGTGCGGTGTCCGTGCCTGGGGATGGCCATTGTAGCCGGTCACATAATCGTTGAGGTCATCGCAGACGATCAGCAGCACGTTGGATCGACTCTGTTCTGCTGCTCGCACGGGCAAGCTCAGGACGAGGCAGAGAGCCATGCCTGTCAGGCTCAGATAGGTGAAGGCATTCCGTTGCATCATGTTTCTCATGGTTGTCGTAGTTTCCTTGAGTCCTGCTGTCTCCACAGTGTCTCGAGCATGCACGCCGTACGGGGCCGAATCAGTGGTCTCCGGCCTTGATGACGCGAACGAAGGCAACCACCGCTTCCGGTGTTCCCTCAATGATAAGGTCGTGCCCCGGGCCTGAACCCAGTGTGTCGATAAAGAACGTGGCTGTCTTCACGTTGCCCGAGCCAAGCAACGTCACCTTGCGTTGAGCGTGCCGACATACGAGTGTCAGGGAGCCTGCCTGCTGGTCAAAGTAGGTCACCTTGATGGCAACCCGTCCGGCCCTTGCGAGGAATCGTTCGTCAACGTTGAAGCCGATGCGCCTGCCGCGACGGGCAACGTAATCGTGGTAGCTGCCGTCACCAGTCTGGCGATTGCCATGCACCATCCACATCCGAATGGCATGGTCGATCTTGATCGCGGGCGTGGTTTCGAAGCCGGCGCTGTCCCGCTGGTGGAGCCAGCGCTCGAAGTTCCTGACCGGCTGCGGTGCGTGACTGCGCTTCTTTCTCAGGTAGCTTTCGCGCAGGGCACACCAGACGTCCGGCGTGTCCTCTACGGTACGGCCCATTTCAAGGGAGATAAAGGGCAGCATCTCCGGATAGACGCAGAACGGGTTGTTCAGGAGGTAGTTTCGTCGCATCTGCAGCAGTCGAAGGCTGGCGGTGAAGTAGCGATAGACAAACGAGTCGAGCTTGCCGAATCGAGATGTCCAGCTCTCCTCGTACTCCTCGTTCTCGTCGCCAAGGAAACGGGAGGCCTGAGTACCGACCGCGTCCTCATTCACGACGAGGTAGCCGTTCGGGGCGATCGTCTGGCCCAGATGGGGGTCGGGAATCCGGTAGAGGTACATCTCCACGAAGCCGCCGCGGATCCCGAAGCCCTTGCTGAAACCGTACTCGCTCGTTCCCCCCATGCAGACCTTGTGTTCCACGCCCTTGCAGACGTCCGCCCACGCATCCAAACGCTCTTTGACGTGCGCTGGCTCCTCACCACCTTGAGTCTCAGGGCGAGGCCCGATGCCTTCATCACCCCAGCTTGGAGACTTGTAGCCGACGATGATCCCCTTGACCACGTCCATCCCCGGGATCCCGCTCTTGCCCAGTTCGCGGACGAACTTGATGTACCGTCGGTGGAACGCCGGGTGCGCGGGATCGAGGTTGATGATGCGCCACCCCTTCTTGGGGGGCTCGGGGATCTGGGTCACGCCGTACTTCTCTACGAGGTAGGGAGGAGCACAGGGCTTCTGTCGCCACTTGGGCGTGTGAGATGGATCGGGGTAGCTCGGTCGTGCGTGGGCTGCAGTCATCGGCCGGATGATCGCCCCGTAGCCTGCTTTCTCGATGTCCTTGAGCTGCGCGAGGAGCCTGTCGAAGCGGTATTCGTCCTCACGCGGCTCCAGGTCACTCCAGAAGACCCATAGCGAGACCACCGGATTGGCGGGAAACTGAATCGCGGGAAGTCGGTTCGCTCTGCGGGAGATGCAGAGCAATGAGTTGGCCTTGGGGCCCACACTGGGTGGCAGGGACCAGTCCCATCCCTCGATCACGTCCTCGTGCTCACGCCAGATCTGGGCCTGAATCTCACCCACAGGAGTCTTCGCGTAAGCAGGCCAGTGCCGGTATTGAGCCACATCGACGTCTACGGCCGCTCGCGTCCCGTCGCCTGCAGTCATCAGCGCCGCCGGCAGAAGGAGAGCGGCCAACCGGACGCTTCTTCTCAGGAACGCTTTGATCCAGGACTGCGGAGAGACACCGGCCTCTGCCGCCGCAAGACCGGTGGGAGCGCCGGGGGAAAAGGAGATCAATCCGATCAGTGCATGGTGTCTTCTCACGTGTACTCACCTGTCTCCGTTACTTCACCGTCACCCAGATGGGGCTGCCCCAGGCGTAGGCTTCTCCCACCTGGAAGACGCGGACGTAGTAGTAGCTCTTTTTCCCTCGAATCGGCGCCGCGTCCACGTATTGGAACGAGAGCTCTGCTGCACCCGTTCCCTGCCGCGTGTGGATGTATTCGTTGTTGCGGACAATCTCGACTTTCTCAACGGGGGCCGTCCCGATCACCCGGATTGCCAGCGCGGGGTTGCCGCGTACGATCGTCTCCTGGCCCATGACGGCGGCCCCCATGCGGACGTCCACAAATATGGGCTCCCCGCCCCGAAGCGCGTAGGCTCTGCGTGCTCGCCACGCCTCGAAGATCGCCTCACGGGTCAGGTCTTTGGCGATGATCGCGGTCATTCCCGTCCGGTATCCGGCCAATCCGTTATGGCTGTCGCTGGAGCCCACGAAGGCAAATTGATGCCCTTGACCGAGGCCATATTGCAGGGAAGTGAAGTCCTGATCCCCGATTGGCTTGCGGAACGTCGTGCCGCCGCGTTTGGAGGCGCTCCTCGGGATCTTGGTGTTCCGGTCCGCGATCGGTGTTTTGGTCCAACCAGCGATCGCCCGATCCTGGTCGTACGTTTCGTACACGCCGTGGTTTGAGGTCAGTTCGACGACTGGCTCAATCTCCGCGGAAAGGGTGTCCCAATCCATGATCGCCCAACTTGCCCCCACATGATGTGGCCAGTCGATCCCTCCCCATTTCCGGAGCCCCGCGTGCAGCTTTGCCGGTGTATTCCCGATATCGGTGATTCGGAAGATCGGTGTGTATTCCCTGGCGAACACGACCGTGCGGTCCCCGTAACGCTTCCGGGTCGGCCCGTGTCCCGACCACTCGAATCCCGAGAAGGCGATGAACTCTCCCGGCTTGTTGAGCACTCTACTGATGCCCTGCTGGACCATGAATTTCGTGTACGTCATGTTCGGCCAATCGTGGTCGCTGGTGGCTCCGACATCGAGGCCGTATTCGTGCCGTGCACGCAGGTAATAGCGGTCGACCCACGTGCGGATCGTGCGGTCGGACGGATGCTCGCCGAGATGGGTGTGAAGCTCGCCGAAGTAGACCCCATAGCGTTCTCCGGCGACCATGATTTCCCGACGTTTGCGGGGCAGGACAGGCGCTTTCGGCGGGGACTTCTCCCCGGCGGAAGGGGCAATCACAGCCAGGGGCGGGCCGGTCGGCAGCTTCTTCGGCAGAATCAGCGGCCCGCGATATACCTTTGCCGACCCCGCATGAAGGAAGGTGTTGTCCCTTCGTATGACCGGCGTTCCCCACGTCATCGGGAGGTGCATGATGCCGGCGGGCCGAAGCGCATCACCGGCGAACAGGATCGCTTTGAACACGCCCTTACTGCGTTTGCCGGCTCCTCCGCCGGACACCAGCCAAAAGCGTCGGGCCTCGTCTTGGATCATGGCTACGATGGGAGGGCCTTTGAGGGGAGCGGTCTTGGCCTTCGGGACCACTCGGGTCATGCCCTTCAGTCCTGCGAGGCGGTTCGCGGCCGCGATCCACACGGTCCCCGCGGGGTCCGCACACGCAACCGGCGCCATTTCTTCGGCGTCGGATGCGAAGATCGCAACCGGTTCGGTGAGTTTCCCGTCTTGCAGTCTCACCGCAAGGACATCGTAGTCCCGTCCCACAAACGCGTCGAACGCGACAACGATATCATCGCCCCCGCCTGCTATCACGGGCCGGAATGCAGGGCTGGGAGCCGCAAGCGTCAGGGGGACTTCCCAACTACCGTTGCGCTGTTCACTGATCCTGATTTGGAAGGGGCCGCCCGATTCCCCGCTCTGCCAGGCGCAGAACGTCCCTTCGGCGCCGTGATAGAGGGATGGGCAGAGCGCGACGTCGGCTGTCGACAAGGTGATGACTGGACCGAGTTCTCCCGCCTCCGGATCACACTGCCCTGTCCGGACTTCCCAACGGTCATTGCGGAGTTCGCACCAGGCCAGCAGCAGCGAGCCATTGGGTTCTGCAACCGCGGTCGGGAAGTAGACGGCTCCCGGGCCGGCGACAGTCAGCTTCTTCTGCCACTTCGTCTCTCCCACCCGCCCCAGCATCACTGTCTGCCGCGTCGTGGCGCTCTCCAGTTTCCCGTTACTCGCGATCCCAAGCGTCCAGATACGGCCTCGGGTGTCGGCAACAACAGTGGCACATTCCTGTCGCGGCATCGCGACTCCGACGTCATTCGTCCTCTCCACCGTCAGCCAGGCGTCCTTTCCCTTCGTTGCCCGGGCGCCCCCCGGGGGCAGTATATCCAGCGGGAAGGTCTTCTCGAGAATTGCGCTCTGGAAGACAAGTACGGCGTCTGTTCCGGTTTCAACCGTGATGATGAGCCCATCCGTCCCGCCTTCGGTGAGTGAGACGAATGTGATGGCGTTCTGCCCTTTCTCCTTCCAGGCTTCTTTCCCGTCGAACCCCGCATTCAGGACTGACTTGATCGTGCCTCCGCGGATGGAGATAGTACCGTCCCAGTGCATGGGGTTGCCACGGTTCCCACCTGCCCACTCAAGCCTGAGACTGACCGGGGCCCCATGGGTCCCAAGGCAGGCAGATAGGCAGACGACGAGCAGGAGTGCGTTAAGGCGTGACATCGGCCAACTCCGGGCGGAATGCGTTTGGGACATGACACAGAGAACCATAGCGTACTTTCCGGGTCAGGATTGTCTGTGTCGCTCACGATACGCGGGTAGCTGTTGCTCCAGAATGTCGTGCAGCACCCGGAGCTTCTCGCCGATTATGTATGGCGTGTAGACGTAGTCCATCTCGCATTCGTAGCCCAGTCGTGAGTCGCGCCGAGACGTTTCCAGAGCGGCCTCCGTTCGCTCGACCTCGGCCGTCAGGATGGTAGCCATCCGGTCGAGCAGCGGCTCTGCTTCGACGGGATCTTCCATCTTCACCAGGCGGAAGCGGAGGTCTTCGAATTCCAGAATGGCGTGCGTGCTGCGCAGCATCCGCTGCATCTGCTCGACGATCAGCACGTCCTTCATCGCGCTGGCTCGTTTCGCTTCCGGTGCGCTGAGTGCGGCTTTGCGGTAGAGTTTCAGCCCGGCCTCGAACTCGTCGGCCGCCAGCAAGAGGTACTTGTTGAAGGTCGGAAGGACCGCCGTTTCCGCCAGCCGCTCCGGGGACTCGATCGCACCGATCCCCGACCTGGCGCGTGCGTACGATTCAGCCCGGTTGACGCGATTCGTGAAATCGGGGGTGAAAACGACGACAGGATGTGCGTACGGCCAGTATGGGTCCATGCGATGCCGCCAGTGCGTCTTCCGGGCCTCGTCCCACCAGGAGTTATTCAGCGTCATGATTCGTGCCGGCGGTTCGTCGAAGAAGATAGGGTTGGCGACCGCCGCATTCGTGCCCATCGACGGGCCGGTGTCCGGTACGAACTGAATTGCTCGACTGAAGTGGTCCCATGCTTTCAGGACGAGATCTTCCGAGCCGCTGCCGAACTCGCGGCGTGCGAACGATCGCAGCAGTGCATCGAATTCGATCGGGTTGGTCCAACACGACCAGGCGCGCAGCTCGGCGATGAAATTCGGCTTGTAGCCGTTGCTCCACGTCTCGAGCGTGCCGTTGATGCCGTGTTCGGCGAGTGCGTCGTAGCGCTTCTGCCATTGCTGGGGGCAGGGGAGATACGGTGTCGTGCCGAACTGCCACGTGGCGAAGCAGTCGACCTTGCAGTAGACGGGCATCTCTCGGCGCTTCGCCTCGGCGATCTGGCCTTCAGACACTTCGGCAGGGCCGACCTGGCTGATCGAGTAGTCGCGCAGATATCCATGCAGGCCGTCGATCTCGAATGCCTTGCCGTTCTCCCAGGTGAGAAGCGGAATCGTGTCCGCCGGGAGCAGGCTGGTGACGTGGCGTTTCAATTCCACTTGTTGGGGGCGGAAGTCGATGTTGTATTCCCACGGCAGTATCTCGATTTCGGGATTGATTCGGTGACACTCTTCAGCAGTGATCCGCACGGCCTCGGTCCAATGCTGGGCCCAGTCGCGCAGGTCCTGTTTGCCATGTCCTCCCGCCCCGAAGAACTTCTCGAAGTAGAAGCCCTCGGTCAGCAGGATGTAGCCGTGTATATCGGGGAACGCGGTGACGATGTCCCGCACGTGTTCCCGGAGCCCAACTTTGTTCTCCGGTTCGCGCGTGTTTGCGTAGAGAATCGGCGTGTAGACCTTGATGCCATAGCGCTTCGCACGCTGGATCACGTCGTTGAGTTTCGCGGCGTCCTGTTTCCGGATCAGATCGTAATGGGGCGGCCCGGGCACGCCGTTTGGATTGGCATAGACCGACGCGAAGATGGCGTCATAGCCGTCGTGAGCCAAGTGCGAGAGGTATGAATCTGGCCACTGCATCCAGCCAAGCCACGACAGCACCATCCGCGCGCGGTAGCGACTGTGCCGCACGGTGGTGAGGTCCTGTGGCAGGAATGGACCCTCGCGCAGACTCATCCGAGCTTCGAGATTGAACAGCCCGTGCATGACACCGAGCTCGTCGTAGCCGCAGACGATGATTTGGTCGCCCGTGACGCGAATCTCGTAGTCTTTGGAGCCTTTCAGTTCGTCACCGATCCCCGGCATGTCTTCGCGCACACCAGCCAGGATGACACCGGTCCGGGTAGACCAATCGTCCAGCGATTCCGTTCGCTCGACCGCCACGAAGACCTGCATCGACGTATTCAGGTACTCGCGCACATCCGCGGCTGCGAACTCGACAAGCGGCCCTGCCTGGGCGTGGATCTGCACGTCCCAGCCTTCGGCGGGAACGGCCATCTCGCCCTGGGCCGGACGAGCCGCGGGGGCGCGCCGCAGACGATGGACAGGACCTTTTTTGAGCGTGCGGTGATAGTCGTACGGCTGTTCGAGGGGGAGTGCTCGCGCGGCTTCTCGCATGAAAGCGTCGGACATGGGATTTCCCTTTGTTGTCGAGAATCCAGGAGTCTCTCCTGCAGACGTCGGTACGGATCCGGGGGCAACCATACTATCTGAGGCCGGGATCAGCCATGCCATCCGTGTCGTCTCGATTGAGAGAGACGCGAATCGGGAATCGGGGAGCATGCGGCGGTACAGGGCCTGTTCAGGGGCGTCGTTTCGTGGAAGCAAGGACAGCCGAGTCGGGGCCCAACCCCCTGCACTTCGGCCAACCCTTTGTATCCTTGCCCACCCAACGCTATCATCTTTCCCGCAGCCGGGAAGCGATTCTCGATCTGCATCTGCATCCATTCCGGCACCGATAGCGACCTGAGCTCTGTCGGGTCGCGCAGTTCTTCTTCACAGGGATACATGCGTGAAGCATCAATTTGTGGACCAGCCTGAAGACGTCGTACGAATCGCACAGCGGCTTGCGAGCAGCCGGCGATTCTACGTCGACACCGAGTTCGAAAGCCGACGGGGGGGAGCAACGACGTGCTGTCTGTTCCAGGTCTCGGATGGCGACACCGCATTCATCTTCGACACCATCAGGTTGCCCACCCTCAAACCGCTGGCCCCGGCCCTTGCCGCCGAGGGTGCGGAGTGGGTGCTCCACGCCGGCGGCAACGACGTGCCCCTTATTCTCGATGCGCTCGATGTCAGTTCGCCTCCCCTGCTGTTTGACACTCAGGTGGCCTGGGCCTTGCTGGGACCCGAGGCGCAGGTTGGGCTCGCGTACCTGGAATACCGACTGCTCGGCGTCAGAGCCGGGAAGGAGCATCAGACGGCTGACTATATGCGTCGTCCCCTTCCGGAGGCGCAGATTCTCTACGCGGTCGAGGACGTCGAGCACCTTCCCGTCATGCGGCAAAAGCTCGGGGATCTCCTGCAGGCAGAGGGCAAGAACGAGCTGATCTGGGAAGTCTCCGAGGAGCGTTGCCGGAGTCGAGGTCAGTCACAGAAGACATTGCCGATCACTATGGCCGACTTCCGAAACGCCTGGCAACTCGATGCCGGTGGTCTGGCAGCGTTGGAGTTCCTTGTAAACTGGTACAACGAGCTGAGCGAGGGCCAGCGGCGGAGGGTGCCCAAACCCCCTATACTGCTGCATATCGCCAGACAGCAACCCAAGTCGGGTCGGGAACTGGCAAGCATGAAGGGCATCTACTATCGCTTCGCTGAGGAACGGGGCGACTGGCTGACGGGGCGGATCGCCAAAGCCGCCAACGAGGCACGCGAGGATCCCACGAGGAATGCGGAACCGCCTCCTTACACGACCTTTGAGTCGATCAGGGCGGATGCCTGGTTGAAGATGGCCCGAGCGGTGGTGGCCGAGATGGTGAACATCGCGCCGGAGCTCGCTTTCCCAGGCCCCCTGATGACGGAACTGGCGGCAGTTGTGGCCGAGTCCGGGAGCAAGGCCGCCGCAGTTGACGTACTGACGGGTTGGCGCCGGCAGTGGCTGAGCCAGGCACTGCGCGAGTACTGTGACCTGGCTGTCCCCGGTCCCGCCGCGTGAATGACCGAAGGCCGGCAGGCTGGTCTACAGACTGTGTGGACAGGCGTCAGCAATTCTGCCGGGCTAGCCGACCTGATCAGAGCTGGGGACCCCTGGCAGGTGACTCGGGACCTCCGGGACCGAGAGTCTTACGCTCCGGATTACCCTATTTGACCGGTTTCCCGACCTGCACCTCAAGGGTGTGGGAGCCGTTCCCCTCAGGCAGGAGGAGGGTTCGTACCGTGGCCGCGTCGCCGACGGTCAGCCCGAGGCGATACGTGCCGAAGAATCCCTTCCCGGTCAGGACACCGTTGGTGTCTGTTGTGCCTGTTTTTCTAGTGTGCCACGTCTCGTACGCGAGCTCGCGGTAGGCCTTGCCGACCGGAGTGAGGTCCCCTGTCTTGGTGAACATCTGCCCGAGCCCCCACATCTGCACGCCGATGACCGAAGGGTGACTGAACAATACCGTGTAGAAGTCGCGGGTGAAGTCGTACAGCAGGTCTGGATCGTCGGCTTTTATGTCGAACTCGGTGATCCGGATGGGCAGGTCGAACTTGGCGAAGCGGTCCAGCACCGAGAGCATACGCTGAGGGCTCGGCGGCGAGCCCCCAATGTGTCCCTGTAGACCGAGGACATCGAGCGGGGCTCCGTTGTCGAGCAGGTACTTGATGCGTTCTTCGTGCTGGCCGACCTTCTTGCCGTCGGACAGCGACGACAGGATGTTGTACTCGTTCAGTGCGAGCTTGACTCCCGGCATCAAGCGTCGGGCCTCCTCGAGCCACTCGACCATCACGTCATCTCCACAGATGTCCTGGACGTCGTGGCACGGGATGGATTCATTGATGACGTCCCACTCCTGCATCCAGAAATTGGTCTCCGGGCTGATGCTGCGCAGGTGCTCAAGGATGCCGGCCCGGATTGCGACCGGATCGGGGGTGTCCGCCTCCATCATCTTGCGCATGGCTCTGCTCACACTCGAGAAACGGGGCCACACGAGGCAATGTCCGCGAAACGGCAGTTTCTGCTCGGCCACCCAACGCAGTGCTGTTAACGAGACGTTTCGCTTCATTCGAGGACCCCAGTCGCCTGCCCACGCATGCCACTTGAGCGCGTTGACGAACGAGGCCGAACTGAAATTGTCCACAATGCGTTCGCGGGCTATCGCGTAACCAGGATTGAACTCCGGGACGACGTCACTGGCGCGGAAAGCGGCCCCAAAACCGAATGCGTGCCGGGTCAGTTCCAGCTCGACTCCGGCCCCCTTCACCGGCTTCCCCTCAGCATCGAGAACGCGGAGTTTGAAGTCGCGTGCACGGTGTTTCTGAATGCGTTCCCTGGCCTCTCTCCGCCACGGAGCGTGGAGCTCGCGTCCGGCATATGAGGAACGCGTCACCGGCAGGGATTTGGCCGTCACGGCGTTCCCATAGTTCAGGATGGTCAAGCCGCCCAGCTGAACGCGTTGGCGTTCGGAACCACAGCGGAAGACCAGAGCGACGTCCTTTGCGGGCGTGTCTCGCGGGCACTCTGCGGGAATGAAGTACTGCTGCCATTTCGACCCCGCAGCCGTCAGTACGCCCCGTGTCAATGGCTTCAACAGGTCCCTTTCCTTCTGAGGGAGCTTCCACTGGTTGGGGACCTCGATGGCCGTGGGGATGATGCTCTGGCCGCTCTCGTCCGCCGTGAAGACTGTTCGGGCCCAGTAGTGCACGAGCAGCACATCCCCCTTCTTGAGCGGCGAGGTCACCCCCAGTCGGAGCTGGTGCTCCCAGTTGTTGCCTCTGACCTTGGATTCCGCTTCAAGAGCCCGGGTGAAGCCGGGGCCATCCGCTGCCACGACGCGGTTTCCCCCCTTCGCGTTCTCTCGCGGCTCCGAAAGAGCTTCCAGGGGATCGCGCAGGACGGGCTTGCCGCCCTTGGGTATGGGCGTGCCGGCTTCTTGGGCGGCCCCGGCAGAGAGTCCGACCGTCACAATGGAACAGACGATCGTGGGGAGAAGGGAATTGAGCGCGACCATGAGGTTCTCCTTTGAGTTGGAGGTACGGTGGGGCTGTTCCCAGGGCTCGGGATCCGCCGTCGAATGTCCGGCAGTCAAGCCGGAGGGTGTCACTGCCCTTGAACGTGTGGAGGAGCCGGTTCTCCTACAGTAACCGGCCAGGCCGCATGCGGAGATGCGGGGCCTCCAACGGTGTGTCCCATGCTCAAATCGAGTGAAGCGACACAGGAGTCAGGTTCACGACCCGCGTCGTTCAGAGCGCGTCGATGATGGCGTTGAGTGTCTGGCTCGGGCGCATGGCCGCTTCTGCCTTGACCGGATCGGGCAGGTGGTATCCACCGAGATCCACAGGCGGGCCCTGGGCCGTGAGAAGGTCCTGGTTGATCGTTTCTTCGGCATCTGCCAACGCCGCTGCGACCGGGGTGAAGCGAGCCTGCAAGTCGGGATCGTCAGCCTGGGCTGCGAGGGCCTGGGCCCAGTAGAGAGCGAGGTAGAAGGTACTTCCGCGGTTGTCCAATTCTCCCACCTTGCGTGACGGGATGCGCCCTTCGTCGAGATAGGTCCCGATCGCCTGATCGAGAGTACTGGCAAGGACAGCGGCTTTGCTGCTGCCGGTCTGCTTCGCCACCAGCTCCAGCGATGGCACAATGGCGCAGTACTCGCCCAGGGAATCCCACCGGAGATGCCCTTCTTTGACAAACTGCTGCACGTGCTTCGGGGCTGAGCCTCCGGCGCCGGTCTCGAAGAGCCCCCCTCCATTCATGAGCGGAACAATGGAGAGCATCCGGGCGCTCGTGCCGAGCTCAAGGATGGGAAAGAGGTCAGTCAGGTAATCGCGCAGTACATTGCCGGTTACGGAGATGGTGTTCTCCCCTTTGCGGATCCGCTCGAGGCAAACAGCCATGGCTTCCACAGGCGGGAGGATGCGGATGTCGAGCCCGGCCGTGTCGTGTTCGGGAAGGTACGCGTTCACCTTGGCGATGATCTCTGTATCGTGTCCACGCTCCGCATCGAGCCAGAATAGGGCGGGGGCTCCAGACTCACGGGCCCGAGTGATGGCAAGCTTGACCCAGTCGCGGACCGCGGGGTCTTTCGTCTGGCAGGCGCGGAAGATGTCGCCCGTCGCCACGATTTGTTCGAGCAACACCGTGCCGTCGGTGTCCACAATCCTGATCATTCCCTTACCGGGGGCCTCAAATGTCTTGTCGTGGGAGCCGTACTCTTCGGCTTTCTGCGCCATCAATCCCACATTCGAGACGCTGCCCATGGTGGCGGGGTCGAACTGTCCTTTCCGTCGGCAATCTTCAATGACAGCCTGGTACATGGTTGCGTAGCAGCGATCGGGAATGATGGCAACGGT
The DNA here is from genome assembly GCA_018676675.1 of Lentisphaerota bacterium. Taxonomy (GTDB): domain Bacteria; phylum Verrucomicrobiota; class Lentisphaeria; order Oligosphaerales; family JABHEG01; genus JABHEG01. The sequence goes on along the minus strand of JABHEG010000069.1, from coordinate 39,256 downwards.
GTCCTGCAGCTCGTCGTCCAGATTCCACATTCTTCCCCCGTCCCGAACCACATTGGGCATAGACGCATCGACGATGACGTTGTTGGGCACGTGCAGGTTGGTGATGCCCTTGCGTGAATCCACCATGGCAAGGGCTGGGCGTGTGGCGTAGACTGCGTCGATATCGGCCTCGATCCTGGCCTTCTTGTCCGCAGGAAGCCGCTCGAGCTTCTCCAGAACATCGGCGAGGCCGTGGTTCACATTTGCCCCGATATCTCTGAGAACGTCCGCGTGCTTGTCCAGTGCTTCGCCGTAGAAAATCGAGACGCAATGGCCGAAGAGAATGGGGTCGGAGATCTTCATCATTGTCGCTTTGAGATGAAGTGAAAGCAGCGCTCCATCCGCTTTGGCTTCAGCGATCGTCCTCGCGTAGAACTCCCGCAGAGCAGCGACCCTCATCACTGCGGAATCAAGCACTTCGCCGGCTTGCAGCGGCAGGCTGTCCTTGAGTATGGAAACCGTGCCATCGACCGCAACGAACTCGATCCTCGCCTCACACGCCTTGTCGAGTGTGGTTGAGCGTTCGCTCCCGTAGAAGTCGCCGTCTGTCATGTGCGCAACACGCGCTTTGGAGCCGGACTCCGGCCAGGGCTTCATCATCCGATGCGGGTTCTTTTGGGCAAACGCCTTCACTGAAGCGGCTGGACGACGATCGGAATTGCCTTCTCGCAATACGGGGTTGACGGCTGAGCCGAGGACTACGGCGAAACGCGCCTGCAACGCCCGTTCCTCGGCGTTGGACGGCTCTTCCGGGTAGTCCGGGATGTCGTACCCCTCAGCCTGCAGTTCCTTGATCGCCTCTTGGAGCTGGGGGACAGAGGCGCTGATATTGGGCAGCTTGATGATGTTGCCGGACGGCGTCTTGGCGATGGCCCCGAGCGCAGTCAGGTGATCGTCGACTCTCTGGTCCTCCGTCAACGCTTCCGGGAAGTTCGCGATGATGCGTCCCGCGAGGGAAATATCTCGCGTCTCAATCTCAACGCCGGTGCCCTTGAGGTAACCCTTGAGAACAGGCAGCAGAGACCACGTGGCCAAGGCCGGGGCTTCGTCGATCTTCGTCCAGGAAATCGTTGCCGTTGTCATTCTCTATCCCTATCCATAAGCAGGAGACATGCGTGCAATTGTGAACCGATCAATATACCCGCGCAGGGGGGGACAGGAAAGGGGCGGGGGCAGATACGGAGGGCGGCTCCAGCCCGGTGACAAAGGACAGGAGAGGATAGGCGAACTGTGCACGTTTCACCGTGAACCACCACAGCCTGTCCATCCAAATGCCCGGTCAGAACAGGCCTTCTTCGAGCGCCCATGCAAGTGCCTGTTGGAGGCCCTGCTCGCCGGTGAACTGCGGATCGTATCCGAGCATGCGCTCGGCCTTGCCGATGTCGAAGCACATGTGTTCCATGAGGAATTGAAGGCCCTTCTCCGTCGCCTCTTCGGGATAACGACGGATGATCTCCTCAGGAGTCACGTACTCGACCGGGGAAGCACTGCCGAGGAACGCCTTGGCAGTGGCCACGTACCGGTCCAGCGTGATGGCCCTGCGAGTAGAGATGATGAAGATCTCCCCTGCGATTTCAGGGCCGCACGCGACGGCATCCACGAACGCCGAGCCCAGGTCGTCGTTGCACCCCGATTGCACTAACGTCTGGCCGGTGACCGGAATCTCAATGGGCTCACCGGCCTTGAGGCGTCGCCAGTAGGCCAGGCTGCGCCCACCCCACGTATCCAGCGGTACCCGTCCCGCGCCGATGATGTTCGTCGGACGCAGAATGCTGACAGGGAAACCGTGTTCCTCATGCAGGCTGAGAGCAAACGAGTCGCGTTCACACTGTGGCCAGAAGTTAACCGGGGTCTTGGTTTCCCAGGGATGCGTTTCATCGGCCGGCATGGCTTGAAGCGGCACAAACGTGCCTGTCGAACTGCACATCAGGTAGTGCGTGAGCTGGTTGCCAAATGCCTTGAAGGCAAGGTCGACGTGGGCGGGTGTCGGTACGCTGTCGACAACCGTATCGAAGGCATGCTCCGCGGCCATTTTCTGGACGAACGCCTTGTCGCCTTTGTCGCCGGTGACCATCTCGACGCCCTGCAGGTCCACGCGATGGCGCGTGTTCGTGCCGCGCGTGACGCCGACCACACGATGCCCCGCCGCAACGCACCCGTGAGCAATGCGGCTGCCGATTTCACCCGTAGCACCAAAGATCAGAACGTGTTGTGTTTGGCTCATAGTCCTTCAATCAGCGATTGTGCCGTTCCCCCGCCCAGGGATCAAAGATGGGTACCCCCGTTGGCAGGAAGTCGGCTACATTTCGGGTGGCCACGATCAGACCGTGGGCATGGGCCGTTGCTGCCAGCAGGCCGTCGATGGCGGCCACCGGTGTGCCTTCGCCTTCTGCTGTGGCACAGATCCGGGCCCAGGCTTCCATCTCGCGGAACGAGAGCGGCAAGATGCGCGGTGCATAGACGTCACGCAATTCCTGGAGCCACCCTTCCAGTTCAGCTCTTCGAGGCCCCGGGGGCAGCCGCAAAATGCCCTTGGCCAGCTCACCGATCGTCAAGATGCTGAACGCTATCTGGTCGTTCGAGATCGCGTCAAGCCAATCCAGAACGGCCGCGGCCGGCCTGCGCCGCTTCCACTCTGATACCACGCACGTGTCGATCAGGAATCGCATAGATCGACCTCGCGCGGCAGGGATCGGTCGCGCTCCAAGGCGACCCCATCCAGGTACGGACCGCGGCGAAAGAAGTCCCGTGGCTTGCTCGGAGCATCGGCACGGAAGTCGGCCGCCGCCACCACCATGACTGCCTCTTGCCCCCGACGAGTAACGGTCTGCGGGCCGCTCTCAAGGGCCTGGTTCACGAGTTCACTGAAACGCGCCTTGGCTTCCTGCAATTGCCAGGTGCTGCTGTGCATGAAAGGAGTTCTCCTCGATGGGTAGTCAGTCGCGATCGCTGCTTCCATCTGACTAGACAGACTGGTTTAAGGGGAATCTACAGCCAAGGTCCACCGAGAGCAAGTGCGTTCGGTCACTCGCTGGCATGTTGCGGAACATAGCACTCCGCAGCACTGCTGCAGGTCGGCCGACCAGCCCGCCTGTTGCTGATCCGGTCCTGCAAGCCATGGCATCGCCGTGAGTTCTTGACTTGGGGGCTGAACCCAGTCAAAGTTCCCTCAAGTGACCTTTTGGGGCGGATGCTCGCGGCGAGGAGATGCATATGTCATACCGAAACGTCCATCGATCCGGCTTGATCGCCGCGTTCGTCGCTTGTTCCGTGGGCCTCGCGGCCGAGGCGGACACCATCCGGATTGTGGAGCAGTGCACGGCCGCGGCGACGATCGTGGTTGCCGACACGCCCGCCTCCGTCCCCGTCTACGGCAAGAAGGCCACGGTCCGCGACGTTGCCGTGGTCTTGCAGGACTATGTCGGCCGCGTGACCGGCGTGCGGCTGCCGCTTGTGTCCGAGACGGCCGTGCCTGAGAATGCGGGTACGCTTATCCTGGTCGGCGACACACAGCGCGGACGCGCCCTCGGCGTCACCCCTGCCGGACTACCGCCCGAGGGATACCGTATCCGCAGTCTTCCCGGTTGCATCGCCATCGTCGGTGAGACCACCAGCGAAGGGATCGACCGCTCCACCGCTTTCGGGGTCTACGACTTCATCGAGCGTGCCGCGGGCGTGCGCTGGTATTTCCCCGGCGAGATCGGCACCGTGATCCCGAATCGCGACTCACTGAGCATCGGACCGCTTGACGTGACCAATGCACCGCATTTTGAGGTGCGGATCGGCGGGGTGGATCACTGGCAGACGACCCAGGCCAAGGCCTGGCATCCGGCCATCAGATTCGGCAGTCACGACGGCATGGTGGCCAACCACACACACGAACAGTGGCACCGCCTGTACGGGAAGACCAAGCCGACGATATTCGCGATTCGGGAAGACGGTTCACGGGCGATCACCACCGAGCGTCACGCCACCGGCCAGAACCGCAGCTACCTGTGCTACAGTTCCCCCACCTTGTTGGGGCACTACGGGACGGTCATTGACGGGTATGTCAACGATGGCAACATGCGGCCCTGGGCAGGTGCAGCCGCTCGTCCGAAAGGACATATGATCCCGTTCGGACCCAACGACAACCGCGAGCTCTGTCTCTGCCCTGAGTGCAAGCCCCGGATCGACGAAGAGCGCGGGCGCTGGGGCAAAGGCTCGGATCTCATCTTTGGGTTCGTCCGTCGGTTGGCTGAGCAGACAAAGGCCAGGCATCCTGACCACGTCATCTGGACCCTCGCCTACGATCATTACCAGCTGCCGGCTACAGACATCACCGAGTTCCCCGACAACCTGGGCGTGACGCTCTGCCTGATACCGACCGTCGTGCAGATGAACCATCCCGGCGTTCGTGCACGGAATCGGCAGCTCATCGACGACTGGTACGCGCTGGTCCGGGGCAACCGCCGCCGCCTCGTGGTCTGGGACTACTTCTGTTACCCAAACTACTGGCTCATGGCGCCAACCGAACTGCCGCGCACCATGAAGGAACATGTCAACTACTTGCGCGACAAGGCGCTCGGTATCTTCAACAACGGCTTCAGCATCAGCCGTAAGCCCGACCCCAAGGCCTATCTCACATTGCGAATGGTCTGGCTTATGCACCAACTGCTGTGGAATCCGGACCTGGATCTGGACGCCGCCCGCCGGGACTGGTGTCGGGACTTGTTCGGTCCCGCCTCCCAGGAGATGGACGGCTTCTATAGGATCCTTGAGGATCGCTGGGAAGACGTGGTGTGGAGCCAGGAGCCGAAGGTCGGCTATGTCGGCGAGAACTCGGTCTTCGCTGAAACGTATCCTGCCCCTGTCGTGCAAGATCTCGAGGGCTTGTTGGACAAGGCCCAGGTGGCAGCGGCATCCGGGAGCCAGTACCGCAAACGGCTTGACTGGTTCCGGGAGAACTGCTTCGGCCCTTTCTTCCAGGAAGCGCGCCGATTCCACGCGGCCTCCGGCGTGCTGCGCCGTTACACTCCCACGGCACGCTCGGGGAAGATCCGGATCGATGGCAATCTGGACGAGATTGACTGGCAGAAGCTGCCGACACTCAAGCTCGCCGATCGACGCCTCGGCGACGAGGCGCCGGCGGATACCAGGGTCATGATGTTGCATGATCCTCAGACACTCATGATTGGGGCGAAACTGCGTGTCCCGGAGCCGGCCGAGATGGTCGCCGAGGCACTAGGCCCTGAGAACCTGTTGGTGGAACGTGACGACATGTTTCTGCTGCACCTGCAGACGCCCAGCGGGTACACCGAGCTGGCAGTCAACCCGAACGGCAGTTTCTCAACCCAAGCTGATGTCCTGCGCAAACGTGGCTTCTTCCCTAGTCACGACCTGGTCCCTTGGGACACCAGAGGGGTGACGGTCGCCTGTCATGTGGCAGATCAGACGTGGTCGATTGAGATAGGGATCCCTTGGGAAGCCGTGCCCGGACTGGATGGACGTCCGAAGACTCTCAGGGCGCAGGTGGTACGCTGGTGTCGCCGGGATAAGCACCACTTCCACTGCTGGTCGCCGGTGCTCAGTTCCTGGGACTATCCGGTGTCGCGCTTCGGGCGCCTCGTGTTCCACCGCGTGCCGACCGAGCAGCTCCGCCTCGTGCCTGCTGCAGAGCAGACGGGACGCATCGCCGCGGTAGCGCAGCAACCGGCCCAGCCTACCGTTCCGGAAGATGCCGACCCCAAGACTGACACACTGATCGTGGGAGAACGCGACATTGGCGGGCGGAGCTGGGTCGAGCAGCGCAGTGTCATCATCTTTGACCTATCATCCGTACGCGGCGGCCCCGACGCGGTCGCAGGAGCACAGCTGACCGTGCACCACGTGAATGCTCTCCATACTCCGCCTTACGCTGACATCGTTGTCGACCACATCCCCGCAGCCAACCCGAGCCGTGTCAAGCCGACGGATTTTGCTTCCAGGGCGCGACGGGCAAGCATCGGGACCATCCTCCCGGGCACGCACGTCGGCCGGTATGCGCCCTACAGCTTGGACGTCACCGATTGCGTCCAAGCGGACCTGGCTGCCGGTCTCTCGCACAGCGCCTTCCGGCTCCGCATCGTCGACGGTTGCGCCTGCAAGGACGGCAGGCTCCACTACAGCATCTTTACATCCGCTGCGGCCAAGGCTCCCGCAAAGCCACCGTCCCTCACCATAGAGCATTACCAGGTGGAGTAGTCCGGGCAATCGTCGCCGTTGCCGGGAACGAGCCAGGCTCCTTCCCGGATCTCGGCCTCACATCTATGTGGAATGGCCCTGCCCTTGGTCAGAAGGCGACCCGCGCCGTCCTGGCCGCATCCCGTGACCACGTTGTCACGTGGAACGGGACTCACGTGGCGGCCCCCCGGGCGGCATTTCCACGTTGGCGTTCGGGGGCCTCCCGCCGTACCAGACAGGGGGAGGCGTCTTCCGCTTGTACGCCGCACGGCCCCCCAGGCGGCCGGCGCTGGAGATCCGGTCATCCGTGACCGGGGGCCTCCCGGTTTGGGAAAACCGGCCTCCAGGGAATGGCGTTCGGGGGCCGCCCGCCGTACCAGACAGGGGGAGGCGTCTTCCGCTTGTACGCCGCACGGCTCCCCAGGCGGCCGGCGCTGGAGATCCGGTCATCCGTGACCGGGGGCCTCCCGGTTTGGGAAAACCGGCCTCCAGGGAATGACGGTCGGGGGGCCAGACCTACCACTGCTCCGCGACGCGGGTCTTGTCGTTGACCGACGTCTCGTAATAGTAGTGGCTGCAGGGGATGAAGATCTTCTTCTCGAGCGTCTCGCCCTCGAGGTGCTTGATGAAGGCCGCGACCGTGCCCTTGGCCATGTTGCGGGGGAACTGCTGAGGAGAGTCGAAGAGCTTCTTCTCGAACACGGCTTGCTTGCCGGCGGGTGACGCATCGAAGGCCACGATCGTGATCTGGTCGGCCTTGCCCGCCTTCTGGACCGCGGAATGGGCCCCGAGTCCCGACGGATCATTGATGGCGAAGATGCCGACGATGTCGGAGTGCGCCTGGAGGATATCGGTCGCGACCGTGTAGCCGTCGTTGCGATTGCCCTTGCCTGAGAGCTCGGTGACGATTTCCAGTTTGCTGTTGTGCTTCTTGAGATGCGCTTTGAACCCATCAACACGCAGGATGCAGGAGGTGACCTCGGGATAGGAGATGATGGCGATCTTGCCGCTGTCACCGGTTGCCTTCATCATGCTCTCGCCGGCGAGCAGACCGCCCTGGAAGTTGTTGCTGCCGATGTGGGAAGCGACCAAGTCCTTTGCCTCATCGTCGGTCACCTGGACATCGAACGTGAACACGGGGATGCCGGCGGCATGCACTTTCTTGACGCCTTCCCCTGCGGCTTTGGAGTCAACCGGGTTCAGAAAGACGGCGTCAAAGCCCTGGGCTGCGAAGTCCGCGAGCTGACTGTTCTGTTTGGCCGGATCGTTGTTGCCGTCAAGACTCACCACTTGGTAGCCGTATTTGCCGGCTTCCTCGGTCATCACATTTGAGATGAGTTTGAAGAACGGGTTGGTCAGGTCCATGCAGGTGACCCCGATCTTGCCTTTCGTTTCCTTTGCCGGCTTGGGTGTCTCATTGCCCGCCGCTGCAGCCGGCTTCTTCGAGCATGACACGACCAGCAGAGAGACCAGCAGCACTGTGGCGTTCGTCAGCAGCATTCGTTTGAGATTCATAATGCGTTCCTCTCGATGGGGCTCATTCCTGTTTTCTGGCGAAGAAAGCGGTTACGTGTTTCCCACTGCGTAATCTGTCAATCAGGACGGCTCCGAGGATCACGGCCCCGAGCACAACCTGCTGGGTGTAGCTTTCCATTCCGAGCAGGTTCATTCCGTTCTGTATTACCGAGATGATAAAGGCGCCGATGAGGGTGCCCAGAATCCTGCCTGCCCCGCCTGCGAGGCTGGTTCCGCCCACGACGACCGCCGCGATCACGTACAGTTCGAACATGACCCCCATGTTCGGAGTCCCGGTGTTCAGCTGCGATGCTTGAATGCAGCCCCCAAGCCCCGCGGCCAGGCCGCTGACCATGTAGACGAACACGATCACGAACTTCACCGGCACCCCGGACAGGCGGGCGGCCTGTTCGTTCCCGCCAACCGCATAGATATAGCGTCCCAAACGTGTGTGAGCCATGAACACATGGGCAACGAGATACAGAACGACCAGCAGAAGCACTGTGTTCGGGAACCCGAGTGACCATCCCTGTCCCAACCAGGCCAAGGACTTCGGCACTTGATAGATCGAAAAGCCTCCCGTAATCATGAAAGCCAACCCCCGTGCCATCATCATGATCCCCAATGTCGTGATGAACGGCGGGACCTTGAACTGGGCGACGATGAAGCCCCCCAGACCCCCTACCAGACCGCAGGCCAACGCCCCGGCAAGAAAACCGACCAGCACCACCCACCCGGATGCTTCGAGCCCTCCCATCTGCTTCATGACCGTGGTCCCAATGACGGCAGACAGCGCGATGAGACTGCCTACCGAGAGATCGATGCCTGCCGTGATGATGACCATGGTCATGCCGATGGCAATCACCGCGATCACCACGATCCGGTCCACGATGGCCCGAAAGTTCGACCACTTCAGGAAGTCTGGCCAGCGGTGGGTTCTCGGCACGAGCAGTCTGATGGCGGCGAACTCCGGGTGCGTCTCGGGAACTCTCTCGAGCACTCGCCACCTGACCACATCTCCCCCCGTCACGATCGCCGCCGGCGCCCGCCCGGCAGTCTTGAGGTCGTCAAGCGCCACGCGCAGGTCCCGGGGCGAGCCCACCACGGTTCGGACTCCTGCGAACCCCGCAGTTTCCAGCTTCGGGGCCAGGGCACCGGCAAGTGTGCCGGACTCTCTCTTCGCAGCTCCTACAACCAGGATGGTGTCACTCTTGTCACAGGTGGCTTCGACTTGCCGCAATAGTTGCTTAACCGCCGCCGGCCCGGTTGGCGTCTGTTCCTTGATGGTCAGGCAGCTGAATAGCACGCACAGTGCGATCAGGACCAGGACCATCCCGTAGTTGGTGAGGAGTCGTTTCATGTCTATCTACCCCACCGCCATGGCGAGAATATCCTCCTGCGTCGCGTTTGCCACATCCGTGATTTCACCCTTGACACGGCCCTCGTGCATCACGATCACGCGATCGCTCATGCCGAGGATTTCGGGCAATTCACTGCTGATCATGATGATGGCTTTGCCCTCAGCCGCCAGTTGGTTCATCAGCAAGTAGATTTCGTACTTGGCGCCGACGTCGATGCCCCGCGTCGGTTCGTCGATGATGATGATATCTGCGTTGCGCGCCAGCCATTTTGCCAGCACCAGCTTCTGCTGGTTCCCCCCGGACAGGTTCTCGGTCTCTTGCTCCTGATCGGAGACTTTGATCCTCAATGCGTCGATGTACCCGGCGAACTCCTCGCGTTCCCTGCGTTGGTCCAGGAAAAGCCCGCGGGTGAAACGTCTCAGGTTGGGGAGCCCGAAGTTCTCGCGCACGGAATGCGCCAACGCCAGGCCCTGGCCCTTGCGGTCCTCCGTAAGCAGGCAGATTCGTTTGGCCATGGCCTCCCGGGGATTTCTGATCTCGGTTTCCTCGCCGTTGATGAAGAAGCGCCCTCGGTCGGGTCGATCGGCACCAAAGACAATCCGCATGGTTTCGGTGCGACCGGCACCCACCAGCCCGGAGAAACCGAGGACTTCGCCGGCCTGGACGGTGAAACTCACCTCTTGAACGGCCTTGCCGCGGTGCAGCCCCTCTACGCGAAGTCGTTCCGGACCGAGTGTGGCCGTGCGCTTGGGGAATTCAGCTTCGAGCGGCCGTCCCACCATCAGCTCGATCAGGTTCTCCCGCGTGATGTCACAAACCCGGCGCGTGCCGACATGCATGCCATCCCGCAACACCATGACTCGATCCGCCACGTCGAAGATCTCGTCCAGGCGATGGCTGATGTAGATGATGCCGATACCGTGTGCCTTCAGATCCCGGATGATATCGAAGAGGCATTCCACTTCCTGCGAGGTCAATGTCGCGGTTGGCTCATCCATCACGATAATGCCTGCGTTCACGGACAGAGCTTTGGCGATCTCTACCGTCTGCTGTTGGGCAACCGTCAGATCGCGGCAGCGCGCGTCTGGATCGACGCTGAGGCCGATTTTTCGGAACAGCTCCTCGGCTGCCTGGCGTTCCTCGTTTGCCTTTATGAACCCGTGCCGGGTACGCTCTCGGCCAAGGAAGATGTTCTCGCGAACGGTCAGATCCGGGATGAGGTTGAACTCCTGGTAGATGATCGAGATTCCCGCGGCTTGGGCCAGCGTCGGGGATGAGACGTGTGCGGCCTGCCCGTTCAGGAGGATCTCTCCCTCATCCGGCTGGTACGCACCACCGAGGATCTTGATCAGCGTGCTCTTCCCCGCTCCGTTCTCCCCCACCAGCGCCAAGACTTCCCCTCGCCCCAGCTCGAGATTGACATCCCGCAACGCCCGAACACCCGGGAACGACTTGTCGATCCCGGACATGCCCAGGAGCGGGACAGATTCTTGGTTGTGCTGTTGCTGGTCCACGCTATGCGACTCAGAGTTGATATAGTGGTGTCAGAATCTATCATGTTGGTCAGCAAAGGACAGAGATGGCCGCCCTGAGGTGACACGTCACCTGGACGACAGCTGCAGTGGCACCCCGCGGAGTGAGGTCGATTTGGTGGGGCCGGAGACGGTATCACTCAGTGGGTCGGGATCTCCGAGACCGACGTTCCGGGGACCTGCGGAATGTCACGCACGAGTCAGGAGGCATGCATGAAGCGAGGACTGATGGTTTCGACAGGAGTTGCAGCGATGGTTACCGTTCTTTCCGGCTCGCCCTGCGCCGCGACCCTCCCGACAGATGGCCTGGTGTTGCATCTGGACGCGTCCTCACTGACGCAAGCCGGTGAGGTCGCAGGCGGCAACGTGTTCCGTTGGGAGGATCTCTCGGGGAGAGGGCACCATGTGGCGCAGGACTCCGTCGCCCGGCAACCGGCCTTCGCGGTTGACGGGCAGAACGGGCTGCCGGTGGTCCGCTTTGCCGGCAAGGCGTTCCTCGATGGTCCTGCCGCGTTGAAGGAGGGGACCAAGGAACTCACCTTCATTGCTGTGTGGAAGAAAGCAGATGCCGGCACCGTGGGCGCTATTTGCGAACAGGCAGGCCCAGGCATCGGCCGACGGGCGAGTCTACTCGCGGTCAATGACAAATACGGCTTCAACGGGCAGAACAACGATCAGCACGCCCTTCTCCGTTACAGGCCGGGACAGTTCACCATTTCCATTCTCACCCTCGATGGGACCGGAACCGTGCGGCTCTGGCACAACGACAACACGGGAGGAACGGGCGCCAGGGGATTCATCAGCCACAAGAAGCACAACCTGGGCACCAAGGCATTCCGGGTGGGCGCCAAGATCGAGGGCGGTGGCGAACGCTTAAACGGGGACATCGCTGAGATCCTGGTCTACGATCGTGTCATTGCCTTTGACGACGTGAAGCTGCTCAACGAAGCCCTGGGCGCGAAATGGGGCATCGGTAAGGAAGATCAAAACGGCAAGAGGAGGGTCTACACCATGCCGGAAGAAGAGATCAACAGAGAACCTGACTACACCTCGAAAGTCCCCCAGTTCACTTTCTCGAATACACTCGAAGAGCAGAAGAAGGAGCTGACAAGCAACCCGCTACTGGCCCGTTTCGCCGTGTCGCGGAAAGAGATTCTGAAGGATCCGCATCACCCGCTCTACCACTTCGTCAGTCCCGAGAACCGCCTCAATGATCCAAACGGCCTGTGCTTCTGGAATGGGCAGTGGCACATGTTCTACCAGGGCTATCCCCCGGAGGACCCACGTCAGCATTGGGGACACGCCATCAGCGACGATCTGATCCACTGGCGCGATCTACCCTACGCGATCTACCCGAATCCGGAGGACTGCTGCTTCTCAGGTTCGGCGCTGGTTGATGGGGACCGCGTCATCGCTATGTACCATGGAACGAAGGTCGGGAGTATGGTCGCGACCTCCAGCGACCCCCTCCTGCTGAACTGGGAGAAGGTGACGGGTAAGTCCGTCATCCCGTATGCCAAGCCGGGTGAGGACCGTTTGCCCTACAACATCTTCGATCCCTGCATCTGGAAGAAAGATGGCGTGTACTACGCGTTGACCGCCGGTACGCTGCCTGAGGGCCCCGGCGGGAAGCCGGTCCGGGCAGAATTCCTGCACCGGTCTGCGGACCTCGCAACCTGGGAGTACCTGCATCCGTTTCTGGAGGATGACCAGTATGGTCTTGTCGGCGACGATGGCGCATGCCCCTACTTCTGGCCCATTGGCAGCCGCCACATCCTGCTCCACTTCAGTCATATGAGTGGCGGGAAATACCTCCTCGGAGACTACGACAAGGAACGCGACAAGTTTGTTGTGACCTACGGCAGTGACTTCAACTTCGGGCCGGTCAGCCCCTGCGGTGTGCACGCGCCTTCCGCCTGTCCCGACGGCAAAGGCGGAGTCATCACGATCTTCAATATGAACGCGGGAAAGGGGGCCAGAGGCTGGAACCAGATCATGTCTCTGCCCCGGTTGCTGACCCATCTCGGCGGAGATGACATCGGCGTTGAACCGGCCGGTGATGTCGAATCGCTCCGAACCGATCACAAGCACGTTGACAGCATACAGCTCCCCGCGAACGAGGAGATCGTGCTGGACGGCATCAGCGGCAACGCGATGGAGATCGTGGCCGAGATCGACCCGCGGGGAGCCCAGATGGTGGAAATGGATGTGCTGCGTTCGCCCGGGAGAGAGGAGTACACGCGCATCGTGTTTCAGAAGAACCGTGGCTACGCTCGCCGAGATGCCGGCAGGCGCGAAAAGGACAGCGTGGTCACCATCGACACCACCTACTCATCAGCCCTTCCAGACGCGGCTTCCAGGCCGCCGGAAATTGCCCCCGTCAATGTTGGGAAGGACGAGACCCTTAAGCTCCGCGTATTCCTGGACCGGAGTATCATCGAGGTCTTCGTGAACGGGAAACAGTGCCTCGGCGTGCGTCTCTATCCCGGGCGCGAAGATAGCCTGGGGGTGTCGCTCCGCGCTCAGGGCCGCAATGCCGTTCTCAAGTCTCTCGACGCCTGGCAGATGACGAGCATCTATGGGGAGTAGCGGACCATTCCGGAGAGGGTGTCCACTCGATCCTCCCCAAGCGCTGCCGTGGAAGCAAAGAGAGAGGCGACGGCTCGTCCGTGAGTTGGCCCACGCAGCACGGTTTTCCCTTGGAGAGCGGCGGTCCCCCGCCGTGGCTTCACGCACGCCATACGGTCGAGGCTTGCCCGGCCGAACGGAAGGGACGACCGCTCTCCAGTTGACAGCCAAGTTCCATCCTCTGACACGCTTGCCGGACTCTCGGCAGAGGCAGCACTCGTCTGTAACTTCACCCGATTTGAGCACAAAGATGCTGGTTGCGGACACACCGTCGGGGGTGCCGCTTCCCCGTAGGCGCCCAGGCCGGTTTGGGAAAACCGGCGCCTCCAGACGTTCGGCTCGATTACCCCCAATGCTATTGACTTTATCTGCCGCCCGTGTCTGGCCGAAGAGTCGCCGGGTGGCACCGCCTCCCACATTGTGTGCTTCTTGAGAGTGGGAGGGGCTGCCATGCCGCGACCGTCTCCAGAGAAAGCTAATAGCAATGCATTGCCCCCTCCCCCGATACGACTGCCGGACCGTCGCCGGGGGCAGCCGCGCGTTAGTGAAGGCTCTGCCCCATCGGTCCGGCGACTATGGTAACGCGGGAGGTCACCTGGGAATGCTGACGCGGAAGTTCTTGTAGCGCGCAGAACGGCAGAACATCTGGCGCAGGCCGATACGCCCGGTGGTGATCGGGGGGAACGTGTCATTGTGCCAGTGGAAGCAACTCGTCTTTTCCTCGGTCTGTATCCGCATGTGCAGGTGGTTTCCCCGTTTGACGATGGCGATCCGGTGGGGAACCCCCGGCTGGAAGAGGCCGGTCCCGAAGTAGTCGGGTTTGAGGTCCGTGTTCTTCAGACCGCTCTTTCCGGGCACGTACCGTCGGGCACGCACATAGTCGGGCTTGTCATCATCCAGGTTCGTGAACGCCGCGTAACTGATGTGATACGTGTTCATGTGGTTGAAGTACATCTTCATCGACGGCACGCGACGCAGGTCTCGCCATTCGGCGACATCCTCTTTGTACGGGCCATCGCCGCTGCCGGTCGCCTGGACGTAGATGATGTTGACGCAGCGGTTCTCGAAATCGAGCCGCGTGTAATCGTACTCAATTCTCAGATCGCCCTCAAACACATCCTTTGTCCAGAGGACCATGTGATGGGCGTCGTTCCGGAACTGTGGTCCGGCTGCCAGCTTCATGCCGGTCCGGCTGTTGGACACGGCGGCAATCTCGCCGTCCAGAAACCACTTCTCGGTCCAATCCCCGGTTCCGGGATCGGAGAACACCTCCCGCCACTCGCCGGTCAGTGCCCGTTCAACGGCGACGCGGTCGGCCTCGGCATTCCCGGGCTCGGTGGTGTCCTGCCCCGAAACGGCACAGGTAAGCGCGAGGAAAGTGGGCCCCAGGATACCGACAGAAAGGAGATTGGTCATTGTTCGTTTTTCCAAGTTAGATACCAAGGACCGAGTAGACCATATCGGCGATCAGGCCGCGTCGTTTCAGTCGGGCCAGAACGGGATCCAGTTCACTGGGCGAGCCTGCGAGGAAGTAGGTGAAGTCACCCCGGCCTTCCTGCATGAGCTCACAGGTGAGGAACGTTTCCCGGCCAGCCACATCCTTTGGGGTCAGACGTTGAGTGACGTGTACGAGTGCACTCTTGCGCAGGCTGTCGGAGTCGTAAGGATGCTCCTCAAGGGACAGCACCTTGGAGAGGCGTTTGACGATCCGGACAATCTCGTCCTTCTCCATCTCCGTGCACCAGACCGTGGCGATGACCGTGCCGTCGGCGGCTGGTGAGTGGGACGCTCCGTGGCCGACGACCGTCTCGATGGATATGCCACGGTTGGAGAACGCTGACGCGATGCTGGTCAGCGCACCCGCACGGTCGGCTACATGGACACGGAATACCCAGTGTTGCTTTTTCGCGCGGGCAGTCATCGTGGTGATCTCTCCTTGAGTGTAAGCACGGGCGCCAGGTGAGCGACCCGCTGCTTGATCTGTTTGAGGTCTATTCCGGCGGACACAGCATCCCCCGCGAGAACCACCGCATGCAGCTCCGGACCGGTGGCGACGCACATCGCCCCAATGGCCTTCGCCAGCCGGTATGTGGTGGGGCGGGTCGTTCCGTCCGAATGGACGGCAGAAGAGGTCTGAGCATCACTCGCGGGAACCGTCTCGTTGTCGACGACCTTTCCTCCCTTGACCGCAGCTACTGTGGGGGTGGGGCCCAGGCATGCAACGACGAAGGTGGTATCTTCCGGCAGGGCACCGATCTTGCGCGCGGCACGTTCGGCGGCTTTCTCTGCAGGACCGACGGCAGGTTCCTTTGATGTCGGCTGCTGCGCCGCTGCCTCTCCCATCTCCATGCGTTCCGCAGCGATGCTGCACAAGGCGATGGACTGGAGTTTCGTTTCCACGTTGTCTGCTCGCGAGAGGATGACGTAAGGGCACTGTACGCCGACCGTGATTCCGGCGAACGTACCGATGCCATAGCTCACGTTCTGCATGATCATCTTGTAGAGGACGTTGGCGGAGTCCAGCCCCGGGCATACGAGGATGTCGGCCTGTCCCGCCACCGCACGAGCGGCGGGGTGCCGGGGCAACCCTTTCAGGCGCACCGATTCCGGGTCCACGGCCAGATCAAGGGAAAGAGGACCGTAGACGGTTGCATCGGGCCAGGCGTGCCGGGTCAGCGCGCTTCCCATCGCAGTTGAGGGCAGTGAGTCGATTTGCTTCTCGTTGGCGGCGAGTATGGCCACTTTGGGTCGTTCAATGCCCAACACGGAGCGGGCTACGTCCACCGCATTTTGCACCAGCCCCAGCATTCGCCCGAATGTGCAGACTGTGGTCACGCCCGGATCGGTCAGGAGGAGTGGGCGGCCGTCAGCGACGGTCGCCGTGTCAAACACGGTGACCAGACTGATCGTTTGGCGTGCCGTGATCCCGAGCATGGCCCGGTTGAGGATGGGGGTCGGGATGTTGCCCTTGAGGATGACGTCCACATCGCCCTTTTGGGCGTATTCGACGGTTCGGGCAGCGGTCTGCTCGGGCGTTTCAGTCGCGATGATGTCGCACTGAGGTACCTCAATATTGGCCAGAGCAGCGGCACTCTGGATGCCCTCCGCGTCGCCTACAAGAATGCAGCGGTCAACGATGCCGTGGTCGCGGGCTGACTCCACCAGTCTCAGATCATCTTCGCGGTCGCCACCGGCAATGACCACCGTTTTCGGGCGCAAGTGGCCGGCCACGATCACCAAGTCGGAAACCGCCTGGATGTCGGCAGAATGGGGTGGAGTGCGTTCCTGTTTCACGATAGGTTCCTCGACGTTTCGGCAATCGGGAGGGCATCACTGGGCCATGGCCCGTGCATCCCCCGCGTCTGTCCGCTCGATCTCTGAACAATGGACCATGAGAGGCGGTCCCTTACAAGCCGGTTTGCCCCTGCCACGTAACCCTCAGTCTCGTGAGGCGGCTCGGCGGAGTCTCTCCCTCCATCGGACACAGACGGCTCAGAGGATCCCTGGAGGGAGAGACTCCGTCGAGCCTTCTTGGAGTTCTCCCCCAGGTACCGGAGCCGTTGCCCTGACAACGTGCTCAATCAAACGGGCCGCGGATGGCCCTGAACGGGAATGCTACCGTACCGGCCTGGTCGCCGAGGAGTGGGCATGTCACGCGTAACTCAAGCACGTATGCTCCCGGACTCGCATCGGAGAGGGACATCTCGGCGCAGATACTCCCTGTCTTTGGTTCCACTGTGACGGGGCACTCGCGCAGCGTCCGTCTGCCATCCACCAGGGCCATGATCACTCGGGTTCGTGGCAGCATCGCCTCCGGCACGGCTACACGGCCGCGCACCGTCACGACACCGTCGGCCTGGTACACCACCGGGCAATCCAGCTCGCCTTCCACCAAGGCAGGTACGCGGAACACGCGACTCATGCTGGTTCGAGCGTTGTCCTGTGCGTCGAAGCACTCAACTGTGACGGCGACCCGTCCACCGGTCAACGGCACGCGATAGTCCACAGCGAGCGTGGAGTCTATGCGGGACACTGTGTTCGCGGAGTACACCTTCTCGAGCCCGTCCGGGAACTCGCGCACCCGGGCGCGAACGGCAATCGATGAGCCGAGCTGCGGCTCTTCGGCGACGGTCGCGACGAACCGGTTTGTTCCCGGGACGCCTGCCCCGATGGTCGCATCGCGGAATGCGAGCCCAAATCGAGCCGTGTCGAGGTCGAGACCTGTGAGTACGGCGAATTCCTCATGTTTGTGGAACCCGGAAGCGGGCCAGCACGAAAACTCTGTGAGCCGCCGTTGTTCGCGGCCTAGATTGAACAGAAAAAGCTCACGCAGGCGGTTGGTGCCGAGCTCAAGACAGGCGAACGGGATAGCGATCTCCATGGTCCAGTGATCGGGGGCGCGCACCGCCGCTGCGGTCCAGTCGCCATCCCACGAGGCGGGCTTCACGCCGGGACTGCCATCGGGGCGAGTGTCTTTCCGGGCGTCGTAACGCGTGCCTATCAGGTTTGCCGCAAAGTGGTAGTAATACGGGCCGCCCGGCATCAGGAAGACCTCCAGACAGTCATCGCGCCAAACACTCCCGTCCGGCCCCGTCTCGTATGCGGGAACCATGTCCATGCGCTCTTCCGAACAGCGTGCCGCGATGTACAGCGTGCTGTCGTCACAGGCGACCCAGGCCACCGTCGGCTGGGTTGGCGTGGGGTGCTCAGGGTCACCGCAGCGGAACTCGGTTATCTGAGGCGCTCTTGCCCAGCACGCATCGTCCAGTCGGCCGTCGATCGCAGGCGGCTCGGCAACCCGGGCGACCTCGAGCTTCGGACGAGGCGCTGCCGGAGCTGCGAAACTCCCGAGCAAGAACAGAATGGAGAACGTCGCTTTGAGTTTACTCATGGCCCACGCCTCCGGTTCCCAAGGCCCTCTGCAGTTCGAGTATGTGATTCACGACCAGCCAACGATAGCGGTCACAGACGCGGTTCTTAGAGAATTGCCCGGCGGCGTCCTGGCCGGCCTCCTTAGCGTCAACAATACCGATGAGCACGCGTGCGTCGGCCGGGATCGCAGCGCGCAGGTCGTCCAAATCCCGCCTTGCGGCGGCGGCCAGCTTGACTGCTGCCGGCTTGCCGGAGCCTTGGGCCGTGCTGATCAGTGCTTCCAGAACCGTCATGTATCGGAGATCGTCGAGGCCTTCACGGATCTGAGCAAGTGCGGGGGTCGGCTTCGGCTTGTCCATGGTCGACCAAGTGACGCTGTACCGACTCTGTCCGTCGAACGCGTCGTACGGCGCGCCCATCGTGTAGCGGTGGAACCACTGAAAACGTCCGGTCGCTCCGGTTTGCCATAGGTACAGGCCCCAGACAACCCGACTGTTGCCGATGTTGTAGAACCACAGGTCACAACCGTTGTCCCGTACCATTTGCATCGTGTCGGCCGTGATAGGGAACGCATGATTTGGCATCGCGATCCCGAGTCCGGGCAGCATGACACTTTCCCAGCGCCCGTTCATGGAAGACACCGTACGGATGCCCTCGATTCCCTTGGTCAGCTGAACCAGGCGCCGCCCCTTCTCGGCCCCGGTCGCGCCGTGGTTCGACAACTCGTCGCTGAGGTAGATGACGACTTCCGGCCACTTACGACGGCGCTGATTCTCCTGAACCCAGGTGATGATCTGTCGGTACGCCTGCTCCCATTCCGGGGAGAACTGCTCGAGCTTGCTGCCGTAGAGGCCCGCCGCGAGGTAGCGTGTCCCGAGGGCGCTGAACCCGTACCACGGCATGGGCCCCATGCCCATCTCGCTGTAGAGGTCCATCCATTGCAGAAAGCGATGGTCGGGGTCAAACTCGAGACGGCCGTCCTTGTAGGCGACCTGCGTTCGCAGATCATCACAGGTGGCGAGGGAGTTGATCCCGTACGTCTTGAGCAAAGCCATATCGCTACGTTCGTGGGCGAATGTCTGTTCGCGCAGCCACTCGTCGCGGCCCGCAAATGCCTTGCGCCACCAATAGATATACCAAAAGGCACGTTCGAAGTGGTACAACCCCGCCACCACGGGCGTCGGCCCAAGGCGCACCGGCACGACGCGGAGGGACAGCGGGATGGTGAGGGGGGCTGCCGCTTTGGGCGTAATCGTGACCGTCCCCCGGTAGATACCCGCATCAGTCTGCCCCGGGACGCTGAGCTTGAGCCACCACCGCGTCGTCAGCCCCGGCCGTACCGAGAGGGGCATACGCGGCTCGATCGGGCCCGGGCCGACCGTGTAGCGGTACTCGGTCTGGCTCTTGCTGACTTCAATGTGTCGCACCACACCCACGTCAACGGCTGCGGCAGGAATCGCTGTGCCGTTGGCACTGGCCAGATCTGACACGGAGATCGCCACAACTCCCAGATTCTTGAGCGGGTAGAGACTGAAGGTGACCGGCTCGTGCTCGCCGGGGGCGGCAAACGCGCGCAGTTCAGTGGCGTTTTCTTTGTGCTGGGGCGCGCTGTCCGGCAGCACCGCTGTGCTGCTGTCGCGGACGAAGACGGCGTAGCCTCTGGCGTGATCTTCCGGCGTTAGCCCCACCGGGGACTCCTTGGCTGGCGGATCAAAGCGCACAGGCACACTGCGTCGACGGGCCTCGCGGGTCCGTTTGAACTCCGCTTCCAGCGTCTTTTCCGCGTTCACTGGATACACGACCATTGCACACAACGGGACACGCCAGAACTCAAACACTGCCGTTCCGTCGGCCACGGTGAAGGGAACGGTCTTTTGCTCGAACCGCGGAGCGATGAACCGGTCGTAGATATCGACCCCGGGTTCCCACCAATCGTCGATGTTGCGGTACATGACTTGTCGGTACCACTCCTCCGGCTCTGGCCGGTACCGCAACGCGTTCGTTCCGTTGACCGCAACGGACCAATCGACGTGGGTCGGGTGAATGGCCTGTCCGACGCCGGAATCACCGATGAGCAGGCGTGCACGGTACGTGCCGTTGGGCAGAGCCACGGCAAAGCGCCGTTTGTGGTAGCAGAGCGCGTAATCACGTGCCAAGTCGTCGGGTAAGGCGGCCATGTTTCCCCGGATCTGCCCCGCCGGCTTCGGGAGCCATCCGAATCCCCGGGCTTTGTCAAACGCAGAGGTCGGCGTGATGCCCTCGAACCCCGGCCACACGGCAGACTCGTCTTTGCCGAAATCGAGACGCACGACGCGCGTGTCTCGGGACAGAAGACTCGCCTTGCGTCCGTCTCGACGTGACTGCACGGCATGGAGCTGTGCCTGTTGTACCGGTAGAATCGAGAAGTCGTCGAAGAAGGCCACTCCCGTGGGCGAATACAGGTACGCGTAGAGCGCGACCCTACGCGCGTCCGACGGGGCCTCCATTGCGGCCGAAACGCAACGCCAATCGGTGTCTCTGGTCGTTTGAGACCCCATGCCGTTGTGCTTGATGTACGAACCGTCGGCCCGGTACCAGTAGACCTGTGATGCCACAACGAGACGCCCGGAACAGCCTTCAGCCCGGACCCAGTAGGCGAAGCGATAGGCTCGCTTCGGTTCAATCACCACACCTTTCCCGACCGGCGCACGCACCATGTTTTGCCAACGCTTGTTTTTCTCCTTCTGCAAAGGGAGCAGTTTGAGGCAGCGGTGGCCTGAGTGGGCCAGTGCGGCGGAGTCGACCATCTCGAAGTTGGCATAGGCCATGATCCCGACCGGAAGCTCACCGTCCGGTCTGAGCTGCTCGAGCCCGCCATCGTTCAGCAGGTTTGCCGGACCGACCCCGTCCGCTCCGGACGGCGGCCAGACGCGTTGCGAGCGTGGGGCAAAGCAGATCTCAAAGTCAATCGCCTCTTCCTCGCCCGGCATGGCCGGCACGGTCCACAGCACATTGCCGTGGTTCCCGGCTTCTTCCACCGGAGCGAAGCGGGTCGGCAACACCGTCCCATCGGGCAGTGCGACGCGCACGGAGCCCGGATCGAATACGGCGGTCGGATCCAACTGCTCAAGGAGTGCGCCGAAATCTGCATGGGCCTGCCCTGTCCATGTGTGTGCCTGAGGCAGGAGATTGATGCTACCGAAACAGGTCACGTCATTGTCCACAGCCCCAGCCGCGACTGCGAGCCACAGAAGAGTGATGGTAAACGTGGGTATCAGTTTCACAGCCTCTGTGTGCATGGAAGCGTCCTTTCTGTCTCAGGAACAGGCGGGGAACAAGGGCTTTCTTCGAGTGCTCTGGAAGCCAAGGGGGAACGGCTGCATCACGTCGCCGGACTCCGCATACCGAGGACCGGTTACCATGGGCGTCCTTCACGGCGATGCAAGGGAGGATTGCGTTGACCTAAAGCCCGGAAAACCGTGACACGTGGCCCTGCGACCCCACCCACCTCGTGTGGGTGGTGAGCGAGACTGGTCCCGAGCGCAGGGCGCCCACGCACCCTCCTTCCGCATCCCCGAGGCGGGCAGAACCCGCTTCGGCGATGCGGAGGATAGAGCCAGTCGTCTGCGGGACCACAATCTCACTCACCCACGGCACAGCCGAGCTTGCGAGACGGGCGGAGCCAACGCCGTGGGGGTCGTCTCGCGGCTTAAGTCAACACCATTCACCTCTTGGGAGCGTCTTGCAGAGCGCGCTACTGATGGCATGGTTCTCTCGAATCCCCGGCTCTGAACAAGGACCATCCGCCATGAAGCTGATCCTGCTCTCCGCTCTTGTCCTTGCCATTCCGTGCTCCCACGCTGCGCTCCAGGCACGGTTCACACCGGCGCAGGCGATCGAGATCCTGGACGGCGACCAGGCCGTCTTCAGCGGCGAGAAGTTCACTCTTTTCAAGCTCGGTCCAGGACAGGTGAGCACGGATGCCGCCGGTGAGCTCAAGTGTCTGCGTGTTACCCATGAAACCGACGCCGGGAGCCTGACGCGTGAAGCCGTGGTTGCTCCGGGACAGGCCTGGCTGATTTGGCGTGTCAGAGCCAAAACGGCGTTGCGTGGTCAGCTGGCTATCCAGACGCCGACGCAGCTTTTCCCCGCTCCGTATGTTCAGTTCTACGCGATCAACCAACAGGACTTGTCCAGGCGTGACGAGATCCGTGTACGCGGCAGCACCTACTGCATCGTTGCCGGCCCTGAAGGGAAGCATGTCGAACTGCAGTGCGGCACGGACCGGAAACCTGACTGGCGCTTCACGGCCAGGGGTGAGACGCACTATCGCTACCATGCATCGCTTTCTCTGGCGGCGGGTGACGAGTGGACGGGAGTGGTCCGTTTCATCGCGAACACTGATGACCCGTACCCACAGCAGGGCTTCGATTTCGGCCGGGAGGAACGGGGCATTCTCCCAAGCCTGCTGACCGATGCCGTGATGGACGGTTTCACGATCGTCCCGACTCGGAGTACGCGTTACACGCTGAGCGGCAAGCCACTCACGGTTCGGCTCAAATGCTACGCGATCGATCAGCGGGAGCGCCGCATCCGGATCACCTACAAGGTCACGGACATGCGGAAGGACGTCGTGCGAGACGGCACGGTGGTGCTGAACACCGGAGGGAAGCTGTTCGCTATGTCTGAACTGCCGCTGGTGTTCGAGGCGAATGGCGCCTACCGCATGGAGATTGGCTACGCTGCCGGCGGAGTCTCCCGAACGCGTGAGCTCGTCTTCACCGTGCTTCCTGAAGTGGAGGATACGGGCTTCCGAACCGACTCGATTTTCGGAGCATCGGTGGGCTGGGGGGAGTACACGGCGAAACTGGCGAATCGTGTCGGGATTAAGTGGACGCGGACTTTGAGCGGGTCCGGGAACACCTCTGCACGCGTGGTCGTCCCTGAACGCGGCACGTACCGATTCGATATGCTTGATGAGCAGATCGCCATCCATCGCCGGAACCACATCCTGGGGTTCCACAACTTGTGCGACACAGCAAAGTGGTTGCGCGAACTGTGGGAGGCCGGTGATTTCGACGCCTATCTGCGAGCGTACGTTGACGAGTACGTGATCCCGACGGCGACGCATGCCAAGGGACGGATCACGTATTGGGAGGTCAGCAACGAGCCTTACTACACGTTTCGCGCCTGTCCGGAAAAGTACGTGGCGCTCGTCAAGGCATGCTACGAGGCCCTTAAGGCGGTGGATCCGGAAAACACGGTTGTCAGCACCTGTGGCCCCCCCGGGTCGATGGGGTATTCGTGGTACAGGCGCACATTTGCGCTTGGCTCATTGGCGCATCAGGACGGTGTATCCTGTCACCTCTACGCGTTTGGTCCGTGGGTCGGCAGCGGCCTGGGGCTCGAGGTGCGCAAATGGATGCACGACATTCGCGGGGTCATGGCCGAGCACGGTCGTGTTCTGCCCCTCTGGAACAGCGAGACGGCCCTCGATCCGCCGTCTTGCCTCTACCGGCATCCCTCGCACTCCCGGTACTACTTTTTTCATCCTGGGAAGCACCCCTCGGACCCCGTCGAGATGGCTCAGATGTACTTCCGTACGCTGGTCGTGCACAAGGCGGAGAATGTGTTCTACTCGTTTCACATTTTCCACGGCGGCACGGAGTGCCAGTCACACACGGCCGAGTACGACGAGACACCACTGGGATTTCTCGCCACGCAGGCTGCTCTGGCCAAACACCTGGAAGGTGCAACCTATGTCGAGGACGTGTCGTTACACGAGCAGCTTCAGGTGTTCCTCTTCAAGCGGGGGCGGCGCCTGACCGTCATCCCCTGGGGGCCTGAGTTTCTGAAGTCGGACTCCAGCACGGTCGTGCTACCGGTGCCCGCGTCGGCTTTCACGGCGCGTGACGTGTTCGACAACCCGTTCCCCGTCGCCGGCGATGCCCAGTCGACGACACTGAAGGTCACGTGGGAAGGGCAGTTTCTCTCCACCGAGACGCTCTCCCTGGCGCAGCTCCGACAGGCGTTCTCACTGGCAAATGTTGAGGTCAATATGGCCCCGGTCGAGGCCGGGACACTCAAAGGCCATTTCTTCGGAGAGCCGTCAGGGGCGGCCAAACGCGCCCACTGGGTAGGCTACCAGCCGGTGGACCTATCCACCGTGGTGAACCGGGATTTTCGGGACGATACGCCGGAGGACTTCAAGGGCGGCTGGACCGACGAAGGCCAGAATGACATGCGCAACCTGCCTCCCGGAGACTGGTTGGTCAATGGCGTGCCATTCCGTATTCTGGATGCGGCCCAAAACGGTGGTAAATCCTGCCTCATCCTCAAAGGTGGCCCGAAGCAGACTCCGTTTCCGGAGACGACTGTGGTCCCCCTTCCGGGGAGTACCCGGCTGAGCAAACTGCATGTTCTGCACACGGTGACCTGGGGCTACGGGAAAGTGGCGACCCCGGTCCCGTCGTTCCGGTATGTGATGCACTACGAAGACGGCTTCAAAGAGGAGTTCAAGATCGCCTGTGGTCGCGAGATCGCGGATTGGTGGTGGGGCGGTCGTGAACTGCCGGGAGCGAAGCCGGGCTGGGAAGGCCCCAATCCCGTCCGTGCCAAGGTCTGCGTCTGGCATGCGACACACGAGATCACTCACCCAAAGGGCGCGCAGGCGGTCATGGACCGCATTGAGATCATCACCGAGAATCGGCGGCCGATTCCCGTGGTCATCGCGATCACCGGTGTGCATTCGAACTGACAGGAGCAGCGACGACATGTCATCCGTCATCCGTCATCAGCGGCGATCCAGGTGGCTGCGCTGCCTGATTTGCGTGGTTGCCTGGTGGTTGATGCCGATGTCGGATGTTCGTGCGGAGAGTGCGGTGCAGCGGCTTCGTTCCGGTCCGTTCCGGGTGCAGTACAGCCGGTCCCATCCCGGGCACGTTCTCTGGCAGGACGAAGTGCTCCTGCGGAACCTGTATTTCTACACGTCGCCCGGGAACAGAATCGAAGGGTTCAATTTCCGAGATCTGGATGGGTACCTCGACATGGGGGCGGAAGCTGTCCCCGATGGCCATCGGCTGATCTGGAGCAATCGGCGCGATGTCTATAATGCGCATCTTACCCGAAGCACGGGAAAGCTGGCGGGGCTCGGTTCGGTGATCATGACGTTGAGCGACGACACGGTTACGCTTCGCTATTGGGCGCGGCTGCAGAAGGCTGCCGGCGCCGGTGAAATCGGTTTCTTTATTCCGGAGGCGTTCCTGACGGGAGGCAAGACGGCCGAGTTCGAAGCGCACCGGGTTGATGGTTCCATCCTCAAGGGGAGTATGCCTCTCGCGCAGGACGGGAAGACAAACGTATGCGTCGGGCTGAAGCACTTGGTCGTGCGTGCGGCCGAACGACACGTCACGCTCGATTGCAGTGGAACGCAGTTCACCGGCGCCCATAGTCTGTACCTGCAGGACTTCCGCAAGACGGACAGAACGCCAGGCTGCTTCCGGTTTGTTCTCAGCTTCACCGCTGCGCGTGGTTGCGCCATCGACCTGCGGTTTAGGCTGCATGTTCGCGACGGGCTGAGGGTTCCTTGATTGGTGACATAACGGTGCGCCTCCAAGCGTTCGGAGAATCGATATGCAACGCGGAATGAACCGGCGGGAATTCATAGGCAGCATGGCGCTCGGCGCCGCCGTGAGCGGCTCCATGCGCATTGCCACGGCAAGGACCAGCCCGAGAGGAGAGCGTGAGATGACCGACGTAGACTTCATCGATGGACGCTGGATCGCACACTCGTACTTCCTGGAACGCACCGTAGCTCGTCCCCCACGAGTGTCGCCCGAACCGGTCATCGTCCCGGCGGGTGCGCACGGCTCGGTCGTGCCGACCGCAGACGGCTTGGCCATGTGGTACAGCACCGTACGTTGGGTGCCTTTCAAGGGCGGGAAAACCCACCAGACCTGGATCCACTATGCCACGTCGCGGGATGGCATCACATTCGAGTTGCCTGAGCTCGGCAGTCCCGAAGAGGGGAATGTCATCATCGCAGGCAACGACACGGGTGCAGACGGCAAGCCTCTTACCGGTGTCCGCGGGTGCTCCGGTATCTGTGTCCTCGATGCGGAGCAGCAGACCGTACCACACGCGCGAGCTCGGTACACGGCCATGTATCGCGCCTGGATCCCCGGCAAGCACGGTGGGCTTTCTCTGGCCTGCTCCAACGACGGTCTGCATTGGACCGGGTACGCGGAGAATACCCTGCGCATCGGGGAATCGGATACGTTCAACAATTTCTTCTACGACGAGAAGAACAAGCAGTATGTGGCCTACGTGCGCCCATTGGTTCATGCCGGCCCATCGCATGTTAACCGGTGCATGGCCCGGATCGAGAGCGATGACATGATCCATTGGGGCAACGAGCAACTCGTGCTCGACACGGACGACGCGGATGCATCCGCCGTCGGCACGGTCAATGAGGCCAAACACGCTGACGGTACCCCTTACCCTCGCGGTCGCAACAAGCAGTACTACGGTCTCACCGTCACGCCGTACCAGGATCTCTACCTGGGCTTGGCTTCTTTCTACGACGTGGAGCCGGGGACCATGTGGATCGAGCTGTTGCATAGCTACGACGGAGTGACATGGCGCCGCGAGCCCAAACGGGAGCCGCTCATCGATGTAGGGCAGGGCGAGGCATGGGATGCCGGACTCGCTTACTACCCGGCTGCTGGCTGCCCGGTGGCCGTTGGCGACGAGTGGTTCATCTACTATGCAGGTACGAACTTCGACCATCACAGCAAGAACCGCTCGCGGAAGGACCTTGGGCAGTACAGGGGGATGGGCGCTGTGCGGCTTCCTCGTGGTCGGCTCGTCGGCTACACGGCTGGCGAGGCTGCGGGGGAACTGATCACCAGATCGTTCAAGTGGACAAACAGCGAACTTCTCCTCAATACGGACGCTGCAGGGGGCTCTGTGGAGGTCGCCATATGCAACGCCGGGGGGAGTCCCATCAAAGGGTTCACGCGGCACGACGCGGAGCCGATCCGGAGTGACGGACTTCGCGTGCCCGTCTCGTTCAGAGGCAGTGCTGCCCTTGCGTCACTCCGCGGCCGGGACGTGCGTCTGAGGGTCCACGCGGAGCGAGCCGCTGTCTATGGCTTCTCAATGAGCTGAGCCGGGCGGCGGAACCGAGCCGCCCGTTCTGCGACAGAAGCCAACAGGAAGGAACGGTTACATGCATGCCAGAGCCACCAAAGAGGGTGCCCGTGACGAGAGGACACAGGAGGCGGTGACCACGATGAGGCGTTTCTGTTCACTGCTTGTCTGCAGCGTACTTTTCTCTGCGGGGCACACGCTTGCGGCTGCCCCTTTCCTGGTCAAAGCCGGCCAGGCGCAAAGCGAGATCGTGATCTCAGGGAGCGCGGCTCCCATCGTCAGAATTGCCGCCCAGGACCTGCAGGGGCACATCCTGAAGATGACGGGAGCAGTCTTGCCGATCGTCAACGCACCCAGCGAGGGGGGCAATGCGCAGATTTACGTTGGGCGGAGTTCGCACACGGACCGGCTTGACGTCTCCGTGGATGATCTGCGGCATGGTGCGTATCGGATGGTGTCCGGTCCCAACTGGCTGGTACTCATTGGCCGTGACCGGGAGTGGGCGCCGGGCGAGCTGATGCAACTGGCAGTTCAGAAAAGGGCCTGGGTGGCTCCCGATGAGAAGACCAAATACAGTCATCCGCTCTGGCAGCGCTGGGACGCCCTGACAGGCGAGCATTGGGGCTTGCCTTTCAGCCAGCTCTGGAAGCAGTACAACAAGAAGCTGGATCTGTGGGAGATGGACGAACGCGGGTCCCTCAACGCGGTCGCGGCCTTCCTGCGAATGCACGGTGTGCGCTGGTATATGCCGGGCGAGATAGGCACGATCATCCCCCCCAGGAAGAGCATTCCATTGCCTACTGTGGACAAGATCGTGCGCCCGGATTTCGAGGTGCGCTACCCGTACCTCTACACCATGCGTTTCGCTAGTGGTGGGGACAACCTGATGTGGCAGCTTCACATGGGGTTCAGCCAGGCACCCGATGTAGTCGGTGAAGGGTATCGGGGGCACGGGATCAGCCATGTTATCGGCCGCGAAGAAACCAAGAAGGCGCATCCCGAGTTCTACGCACTGATGGGGGGCAAACGCATCACGCGGGACCGCTTCGCCAAGCACGGGAGACCTTGCCTCTCTTCTCCTGCACTCATCGAGGCAAACGTCCATTTCCTCCGTGCCATGTTTGATGCCTTCGACCTGCCCATGGAATCGGTTATGCCGGTGGACGGCTTCACCAGCATCTGCCAGTGCGAGTTGTGCAAAGGTAAAGGCCAACCGGAACGTGGTTGGCGCGGGCAATTCTCGAACTATGTGTGGAATTACTGCAACGAGGTTGCCAAGGGGGTCTATGAGACGCATCCGGATCGGGCGCTTGTCGGTATGGGGTACACCACTTACATGGAGCCGCCCACCAACGTCGAGACGCTCAGCCCCAATCTCATTGTCTGCATCGCCCAGCACCGAAGCGCTTTTGGGCAGGATCCCGAAACCTGCACCTACTTCCGCGACCTCCGCACGGCCTGGCGAGCGAAAATGTCGGCCCCAGGAAAGAACTTGTACATGTACGACTACTACCGTTATGCCGTTCCGGGCAAAGCGCACCGGTACATGCCGGCCTTCTTCCCCCATGCCATCGCCGATGACCTTCGCTCACTCAAGAGCATCTCGCTGGGGGATTATGTTGAGACCTACACCAGCGGGGGCATGGGCGTTACGTTCCTGAACATGTACGTCACCGGACGTTGTTGGTGGGACGCAGATCTGGACATCGACAGGCTTCTTGAGGAGTACTACGCATCCTTCTATGGACCGGCGCAGGCCGAGATGAAAGCGTTCCTCGAGTACGCTGAAGCAAACTGGATGGACCTGAAGAAGGTAGCAAAAATCGAGAAGGTGTTCGCGTTGATGGCTGCCGCTGAGGCCAAAGCCCCGGCGGAATCCGTGGTTGCCGAACGCGTTGCGCTCATCGCGGATTACATCAAGCCCCTAGAAGCTCTCCGTACTCAGTTGAGCGCCCCGCGAGATCCCGTGCCGCGCGCTGTACTCGTGACCCGTGACGATGCCAAACTGATCCTCGACGGAAAGCTCGATGAGCCGGTGTGGAAGCAGCTCCGGACAAATGGCTTGCGGGATCTGAAGACCGGCAAGTCAACCAAGGTCAAGACCCGTTTCCATATCTTCTGGCAGAAAGGGGCGCTCTTTGTCGGCATCGTGTGTCATGATCCGGATATGGGCAACCTGACCATCGCCACGGAGACCGACGACGACACGAGTGTCTGGGACGGGGATGAAGTGGAGGTGCTCATTGAGACGCAGGTCCACTCCTATTACCAGCTCTGCATCAGTCCTTCCGGCGCTCTGGCCGACATCGATCAAAAGAAGGGAATGAACACGCTGTGGGCGTCCAACGCAGAGGTCGGAGTCCACCGCGGCGCCGCCGCGTGGACGATCGAGATCCGCATCCCGATCGCGAGTGAAGGTCAGGCCGATGTCGACCCGAACAACGGCCTCGCCGGACGCATGCCCTCGAACACCTACCCCTGGTACTTCAACGTCTGTCGACAGCGCTGCCGGGAGGGCAAGCTTGAGCACTGGGCGTTCTCACCCACCGGACGCGGCTTCCAGCGGCCCCGGAAATTCGCCGAAATGGGCGGCATTATCCGAGACCCCAAGGAGCGCGCCAGGAAGAAGGAACAGCGGGCAAAGTGGCTTGAGCTGTGGAAGTAGCGGCGGGTTGCCGGAACGCGCCACGTTGCTTTTGTACGGCGGGCGGCCCTCCGACCGCCACCAGCCGCGTGTGCCCAGGGGAGGGCGCCACGTGAGTCCCGTTCCACGTGACAACGTGGTCACGGGATGTGGCGTATTGCCTGAACGCGCCGCCTTGCTCTTGCACGGCGGCACGCCATGCGCGGTGACTTGGCAGTGCTCAGACGCTTTGAAGCTACAGGTTGGCGGCGGTCTTGTTGATTCCCTCGGCCGGAATGACTACGCGGAACCCAACGTTGTGCACGCATTGCCACGCCGCATAATCCTGGCGGAAAGCCGAACGCGCGCGCTGCGGACGGTCGTAGTAGGATCCGCCGCGGGCGACCTTTCTCCCGGCCTGGTCGTCCGTGTCGCGTCCGTCGTCCGCGTAGGGGTACGGCTTGTAGGTCGTGCACGTCCACTCTGCGGCGTTGCCGTGCATATCGTGCAGGCCCCAGGCATTCGGCTTGTTGTACTTGCCTACGCGGTCGGTCACAACAGACCCGTCGTTGGTGCCCTTTACGGCCGGAATCCACTTGGGTGAGTCACGGATACAGAGCTGGTTCAGACATTCATCCGCGAGGTTCGCAAGAGTCCCGAAGTCCGTGTCGATGCCACCAAAACTGAGGGGCGAGTCCGTGCCTGCACGGCACGCCCACTCCCACTGCGCTTCGGTGGGGAGTGAGACGTCACGCCCGGCTTTCTTTGAAAGCCAGCGGCAGAAGGCCATGGCGCGCTTCCAGGAGATTCGCACGACCGGTTGCTGCTCGCGGTTGACGGCCTGGCCGCGGTTGCTGTGGTCCTTGTTCATAACGCTGATGTACCCGCTGTCGTGGTCCGGGGCGAAGCGGGCGAACTGCGCGTTGGTGATCTCGAATCGGCCCATATAGAAGGGGCCCTCGATTTTGACTCGACAAGGCGGGTATTCGTCGGGGTAACCGTCTGCTGCCCCCATGACGTACTCGCCGGTCGGCACAAGAACCATGGCCAGACTCTCGCCACCCCCCAGGTCGACGGTGAGTTCGGGGGGCTCCTCCGGTGCTTCCTGGCGTCGTTTCGCCTCTTGGGCGTTGAACGGCCAGCCGGAGATGGGAAGCTTGACGGGCTTGCGCTCCGGCGGCCTTGCGGGCTTGACAAAGGGAACGCGCTCCGGCGCCGTGTTGGGATAGACTTCGGGGTTTTCGGGCCGGTTCGCGTAGGCCGTGCGCATGGCGAGGCGGCGTTGCACGATCTTCTCGATGCTCTTACCGCGATGCTCGGCCCACGTCCCGTGGTCGGGCACATTCAGGTCGATCCAGGTCACGAGGCGGTCCCATGCCTCGGCGTCGAGCGTGACGCCGTGGTGTCCCTTCTTCAGCATCTGCACCAGTTCGCTGGTGTCGGCATACCATTCGAGGGGCTTCTGCAGGTGGTAGTCGCTCTCCGGGCCGGGACGACGCACGTACGGGTGGAGGGCGATGTACGACTTCGTGAAGCCACGGTGGCCACGACCGGTGTCGACCAGGTTTGGCAAAATTTTGCCGTCTGCGCGTGGTTTGCCGTTGTGGCAGCCGCTGCAGTACTTGTCGAGCACGGGCTGGACCTCGCGGCGGAAGCTGAATCCACGCACCGGACCACGCCACGGCGTGATGTCGCTGGGCGTCCGCGTGGACGCGATCGTGCGACGATGCGGCGGCGTCCGGTTCTGCGGTTCGTGACAGCCCACACAGGTGGCGATTTCGCCGGGCATGGACGTGTACCAGGAGCGCATGACCTGGAGGGCGCGGCCCTGAGCGTCGAGAGGCTGGACGGCGACCGGCGTGTTGGCCGGTACTTTGAACAGGGCGGACCCGTCCTCGTAGACCGGGACCGTGCCGTGGAGACGTCGCGCGTCCCATGGGCCGTCAATGCCGATGTTGATGTGGCCGCCCATGCCGTTGTAGCCGAAGTGGAACTCGTAAACGCGCAGCGCTTTGACCGTGCCGTGAGGCACTCCGTCGAGGCCGTCCCCGGTGTAGACATCGGTCAGATAGATGGTCGCGTCGTCCTTCGAGGTGTCGACCTTGTTCGGGATCGCTGGCGGCGTCCGCGTCTTGCGCAACGGAACTGGCTCAAACAGCGCGTAACCCGGCAGCTCCACTATCGGCAGCATGTTGTCGAAGATGTCGACCAGATACAGCGCCCAGGGGGAGGCACTGTTGAGCTGGCAGGAAACCAGGAAGAAGTGGCTGTTGAGTGGATAGGGATGCAGGAATCTCGGCCAACTCGCGTTCACAAGCGTGTCGGCGATCTTGGGGGGGACAGATTTGCCGTAGCCGGGGATACGCTGCACGGCGCCCTCGACCTCATGGCGCCCTTTGGCCGGATCATAGACTATCAGCTCGCCCATGCGCGGCACGCCGTGGTGTCCGGACACGATGGCAACGACTTTGGTCGGGTGATCCGGGATTGGGCGCGCGTAGAAGGTGGAGTTCGGCCAGTAGGAGTTGCTGAACGCATACTCCATCTGCTCTGTCCCATCCGGGTTCATGTGGAACAGAATCCGGGTGAAATAGTGCGGGGTGTCGCTGTATTCCCAACGTGTGTAGAGGATTCGGCCGTTGTTCAGCACGGTCGGGCACCAGTTCTGGTCCTGGTCGAAACAGAGCTGGCGTTCGACGCCGGTCGCGACATCGAGCAGGCAGAGATTCGCGACCGGTGACCCGCCGCCGACACAAGGCACACCGTGGAAGCAACGGGTCGAGGCGAAGATCACATTCCCGTCCGGCAAGTAGCAGGCGTCAAAGTTGTCGACATCGGGCTCCCTCCCCGGAGTCACCTGGCGAAGTCCGGAGCCGTCGGCGCGGATTTCGAAGACCTGCCACCGTCCGTTCTCGGCGATCGAGGAGAACAGCATGCGCTCCCCGTCCCAGTGCAGGTCCACATCGCCAACAAAGGCGCCCTTCGCGGGCTTGTGCAGCGTGGTCAGCATCCCTTTCGGACCGATGGGTGAGAGGACGGCGATCTCGTTGTCGTAACCGGTGCGTTTGATTGAGGCATTCGTGACCCAATTCTGGGGCAGTCCGAGGTTCTTCGCGCCGCGCTTCACCAGGAGGAGACGGTCAAAGTCGATCAGCGGGTTCTCGGTGAGCAGCGCCTCGTAGCGCAAGGTCTTCAACGCATCGGCGTGTTCTGCGAATTTATCCAGGCTGGCAGCCTGGTCCGGAGCGTCGGTGTCACTGGCCCCAACCACCTGCTTCTCGAGTGCGTCGAGCCGCTTCAGGTAGTCCTGAGCCTGGGGGTATTCCTCGGGGAACTCCTTGGCGAGGTCCGCGATCGCCAGACGCAAGGCGGGAAAGTTGAAGTTCTTGACCAGCTGGGCGGCTTCCTGGAGACGCAATGACTGGTAGTAGGGCTTACGGACTTGGTCCAGATCAGCAGGGACCTTCACGCCCGGGACGAGATCGGCCGCCTGCTTCGCGAGTGTGGCCACTCGCGTTGCGCGCTGGTAACGACGTGCAAGCTCCCCCAGATCACCCGGCTTCCAGTCTTCAGTCCAGATCGCATCCAGCTTCTCCCAGGTCATCTCTCTCGCCACCGAATCCTGGCCGCGGAAATCGCGGGCCACGGTATCCCAGAGCTTCTGCCGGGCGACCTGCTTCGGAGTGGGTGCCGACCTGCCGCTGATCGGTTTGGGGTCGGTATGGAAGTAGAAGCCGTGGCCACCGCTGTTGTTGTGGATCTTCAGCAGCAGGTGGTTGGTTCCTGCCTGGAAGTCGAGCTCCGCCTTGTCCTGGTTCGGGCCGTAGCCGCGAGGGACATCGTGGGAGATGATGACTTTCCCGTTGAGCCAGGCGCGCATCCCGTCGTCGCTGCCGAAGTAGCCTGTGATCTTCTTCGCGGCCGTGGCTGTGATCGTCCGGTAGAGGTATGTCGAGCCGTTGGTGCCGGCGCTCATGCGTTGCGGCACACCGTCCCGATAGTCTGGTTCTGCCCGCCAGCGCAGCTTGCCGTGGGCCTTTTCGAGCGCGGCTTTCGTGTCTTCTGTGTTCGCTCCCGATGTGTTAAGGCTCGGTTCCTTCTCGGGAGGAAAAGCGAACGCGAAGTTCTTCTTGTTGCCCGGTGCGTAGAAGGGGCCAATGGCGTACCATATCCCCAGCGTGAAGGGCTTCTCTTCTGGCGCTTCCCCTGTCTTTTTCTGGGCCTTTCGCGCAGCTTCGGCCTCGGCCTTCAGCAACGCTTCCCGCGACGCAATCAGGCTCTCGTGCCAGGTGTCCTTCCTCGCGTAGGAGGCCGGATCGGCGGCACGGACCGCGGTGGGGACAATGTCTGCGATCAACGAGAGGGCGGCCAGAAGGGCGATGGTTCGCATGCACTTTCTCCATGCTGAAAGCAGTTCGTGGGACGTTGTCCGTGCAGTAAGGTAAGGGCACAGACCTCAATAAGGAAGGTGGATAAGATGCAGGCTGCCCAGCCCCTGGCTCAGGCGTACACGGTTATCTTCAAGAAGCCTGACGTTGCGGGCACGATGGTCGACACTCCGTCCATCGCGCGATTGCCCAATGGTCGGCTGCTGGCATCGAACAACATCGACGGTTCCTGGGGAGGCGGTATCGGTCAGGCTGGTCTGGACGGCGTCTTCCCTGGAGGCCGCAATTTCTACATTCACGCCAGTGACGACGACGGCGAGACCTGGCGTCCCCTCAGCCGCCTGAAACTCGCCGACGGCATGCTGCTGACGCTGGACGACGCGGTCTACGTCCTCGGCACCGGGCGCGAAGGCGGCGTTCGGCGTGACGTCTACATTACCCGGTCCACGGATGGCGGCGAAACGTGGCGCGAACTCGTCCAAATCCACGAAGGTCCTGCCTGGAAT
The DNA here is from genome assembly GCA_018676675.1 of Lentisphaerota bacterium. GTDB lineage: Bacteria > Verrucomicrobiota > Lentisphaeria > Oligosphaerales > JABHEG01 > JABHEG01. Next base: position 4,462 of record JABHEG010000069.1, on the reverse strand, counting down.
TCGGCGACCGGCGTCGTGATCCGCGATGGGCAGTTGTACCGGGCCTATGACACAGCAACGCACCAGGCGGATCGCCAGCTCTTCGTCCTTGCCGGAAACTTGAGTAGAGACCTTTTGGACCCGGGAAGCTGGCGCTGCTCCAACGCCGTTGGCTTCCCCGGTCTGCCTGAGGCAATGAAACGGCCGATCAACCCGGATTACCGCGATCACTGGCTGGAAGCGAACGTGGTTGACATCCGCGGGAGGCTGACCGTGATCGCGCGCTGCCGTATCGATGACTTTGGTACCTGCCACCTCGCGGGCGTGTGCGACCTGAGCGATACCGAGCACGATTTGAAGCTTGAGTTCACGCAGTTCCACCCGTTCCCCGGCGGGCAGCAGAAGTTCCACATCCTCTATGATGACGTCTCGGATCTCTACTGGATGGTCGGGAACCTGGTCACCGACCCGCAAGACCATACTGGCAGATTCCCACGCCTCAGGGAACGTGGCTACCGTGGCGGGGCCGGCAATGAGCGACGCATCCTTGCCCTCTTCTACAGTCTGGATTCACTGAACTGGCTCCAGGCCGGCGTCGTGGCTATGTCGAAGGACCCGATGCAGGGATTCATGTACAGCCAGATGCTTATCGATGGCGATGACCTGATCTTTGCTGTTCGCACCAGCAAAGCGGGCGGGAACAACCACGACGCGGAGCTGGTCACGTTCCACCGCCTGCCACACTTTCGGTCTCAAGCCCTAGACATCCACCCGCAACTGTAGTCAAGTGCCGATGCATCACTGATAGCCGCACCCAGAGTGCCCTCCGGTCCCTTGAAATCAAGGAGAGTGAACGTGACAGCAGATGACACCCCACAAGGTGGACATGTGTTCGACTTGAATGTTGGTGAAACCATCGATTTCCATGGTCGTTCGGTCAAGCTTATCGCACTGAATGAGCCACGCGACGCCGTGCGCGGTGTGATCCGGCTCCCTTCCGTCGTGATCGAGATCGACGGCGAGCGCGAGAACGTGCCGGCCGCGTTGTATCACATGCCGCAGGTCGTCAACGGCGTGCGGATCGGCTGTTCGGTCACCCGTGGTGTTGCGGACGCCCTGATGCCCTATACGGATGTGTTTGCCTTGGACAAAGACGCGCGCACTCGCTGCTGGGAGCCGGACGCGCCGCTCTTCGGGCCGACATCGTTGACGTATCCCGTGGATCAGGTTTGGTTTGCATCTATGACCCAGCTTGCCAATGAGCGCACCTATGTCGACGCGGGGGAGTTGCCCCTCAACGACTTCCCTAACCGGCATATCTATCATCACTCGGGTGTCGATATTGGCGGCTACGACAAGGCTGTTCCGTTGATTGCACCGGTGTCGGGGAAACTCATCCGATCCGGGCTCGAGTGGGCCGCCGGCGAGGAGCACTACCGCGAGGCCAAGTATGACAGCATTGTCATCCGCGACGAACAGGGCTGGCGCCACGGCTTTGCCCACATCGATATGATTGAACCGTCGCTCGTGGCCGGCCAGTGGATCGAGGCAGGGGAACTCGTGGGTGTGCTGGGGCAGACCGGTTCGTCCGGGGGGTGGGCGCATTTGCACTACAGCATGCAGCATGTGCAACCAAGCGGGCGCTACGGGGAAGCCGACGGCTATCCGTTCGTCCTCGAGGCATATCTGCATGAACACCCGGGAGCTCTGCTGGCCTGTGCCCGGCCCCATCGTACGGCTGCGGTCGGTGAACCCGTCGAGCTGGACGGTTCACGCTCAATCTGCGATGGCGGGGAGATCGTGACACATGAGTGGCAGCTCCAGAACGGCGACTCAGCGGTCGGCTCGAAGACTGTCGTCACGTATGACCGCGAAGGGATGTACTCGGAGATCCTCACGGTCACCGATGACCGTGGACAGACGGACGTGGACTTCTGCGTCGTCCAGGTGTTGCCGCCTGCCGCGGATCCGGCCAAGACACCGCCAACCATGCACGCCGCCTACTACCCCACGAATGATCTAAAACCGGGTCAGCCCATCGCATTCAAGGTGCGCTCGTTCTTCCGCGGTGCGTTCGAGTCAAACGAAGCCGGTGAAGAGCTGTGGGATTTCGGGGATGGAACACAGGCCGTGACATGCTCGAAAGGCGACTTCGCCGAACGTTGGCACGCCTACAACCAACCTGGCCGTTTCATCGTCGCCGTTCAACGCACTGGCAGGAACGGCTGCGCTGCGACCGTACGACTGAAGGTCGTGGTGGGGTGACATGGAACAAGGAGAGACAGCGATGGTGACGTCCGGCAGTATCCCCCTCAGCGACTCGGTTGATTGGGGCACGTACCTTGCCCGGCATGACTTGGTGTGGGACCGTCTGCCCCACCGCTGGGAGAACGGTGTGTTTCTCGGCAATGGCCTGCTGGGTACGCTGATGCACGTGGACCTGCAGCTGAACCGTGTGCGTTGGTGGATCTGCCGCAGCGACGTGGGACGGATCCGCGAGCGTGAAGAGCTCATAGGAGTCGTTAACCGCCGGGTTATCGGTTCAATGGACTTGGTTGCTGTTGGCGAGTTCGGCGATCCCGGAGGGGACGCACGGCTCGGACTGTGGGATGCCGGGGCCGCGGGATCCGTCAAGACACAGCGCGGCAACATCGGCTGGTGCTGTTTCGTGCCTGAGAAGCCAAACGTCGTCATCCTCGAACTCGACTGGACGAGCCGCTGGCCCGAGAGCGGATACCATGTAGACCCAACGTTCCAGGAGCCGGGCGAACGGAGCTGTTCCGGCGACATTCGGCTGTATACCGTGCCCGATGTTGACGATGTCCATGGCGGAGGCTACACCGTCGTATGGCGCGACACCGATTTGGGGGACGGCAAGCGCCTGGTCGTGTTCTCGGTCGGCAGTTCACCCTCCTGCCGGAAGATGTGGAAGGCAGACGATGACGGCCGCTCAGCGACAGACGAGGCGCTCGAAGCACTTCAGGCAGTGGATGCTGGCGGCCTTGCCGCTATCCGCCAGTCCCATCAAGCCCGGTGGCACGATCATTACCGGCGTAGTTTCGTGAGCTTCGCCAATACGGAGCTCGAGTCGCACTACTGGATCCAGCTGTACAAGCACCGCTCAGCCGCTCGTCCGGAAGGGCCCATGATCGACAACCACGGACCATGGACCACCGAGTCGCGCTACGGCTTTTCCACCTGGGACATGAATGTGCAGGCCATCAATCGTCTGCATCTTCCGTCCAACCACGCCGAGCTGGGGCAGCCCTTGATGCGCTTCATGGATGTGAATTTCACCCATGAGAGGATGCTTCACGGGCCGAGCGGCGAACTCCGCGCCGGCGTGACGCACAGCGCCTTCCTCTATCTCGAAGACCTGCAGAAAGAGACCAAGGAGACCCCCGCCGGAACAGCCAGCTGCGATTCGGCCTGCAAGTTCCTGTGGGCCTGTCACAATCTCTGGCTCCAATACCGATTCACGATGGACCAGGCGCTTCTCGTCCCCCTTGGCGACCGCCTCGAAGGCGGCATCAACACCTTCGTCGCGTACTGCGTGCCAGGCGACGACGGAAAACTGCACGTCGACGATGGCTACAGCTGGGAAGCCTGCCGGGGCGTGCCGGATCCGACCTGCTACATTGCCGTCGTCGAATGGGCCATCCAGTGCCGCATGAAGATCGATCGCCTGCTCGGACGCGACCTGGACGCCCGTTGGCCGGAACTGCTCGACCGACTCCCCCCGTACCCACAGGGCCCGGAGGGCTATTATCTCGCCGTCGACCATCCGCCTATGCCGCACCGCCATTGGAGCCATCTGATGCAGATCTGGCCGTTTCACACGGTCAACTGGGAGCAACCGCAGAATCGTGAGATGATCCAGAAGTCCGTGGATCACTGGGTCGATCTTTCGGCGGGTCCCAAGGCCGAGCTGCCGTGTGCGGGGTTCGCCGTTGCTGCTGCGATACAACTCTACGCCCACATGGGGCAGGCTGAACCAATCCCGGAACTGGCCGAGATCTACCTCCACGAGTGGAGTAAGCGCGGCGCCATGTGCTGGGCCTCGACGCTGTATCGTGAAATGGGTCCGGTCATCGAGTCACCGCTGCTCTTTGCCGACGCCTTGCTGGCGACCATGCTTCAGTCCTGGAATGGTGTGATTCGCGTTTTCCCGGCTTGGCCGGATGCGTGGGGGGATGTGGTTTTTCACGGGTTGCGTGCCGAAGGTGGGTTCAGCGTCAGCGCAGCACGCGAAGATGGGCGCGTCGCCTGGGTGGCGATCACGAGCGAGGTCTCGACCGTCTCGTGTTCAGGAAAGCGGTCGTCCTCGACCGTGCCGTCTTCTGGAGAGCGGTCGTCTTCGACCGTACCGTCTTCTGGAGAGCGGTCGTCCTCGACCGTACCGTCTTCTGGAGAGCGGTCGTCCTCGACCGTACCGTCTTCTGGAGAGCGGTCGTCCTCGACCGTACCGTCTTCTGGAGAGCGG
>JABHEG010000305.1 GCA_018676675.1 Lentisphaerota bacterium | reverse complement strand
GGGGGGCGGGAACTCCCGCCCGCCGCCGCTAGGCTCGGTCCAAGTCTTCTTCGTACGCGTCGTCGATCAGGCAGAGGTCGCCCAACGCTTCGTGCAGTGGATCCGAGTCTGCGGCGGAGAAGCCCAGGTGGGACCGTCGCCGCCAGCCTTCCGCCAGCTCAAAGCGGCCTGACATTTCACCGACGTCTTCAGCGAACTCCTGCATGGTGTCCAGGTATGCATCCAGGCCCTGGCTCTTATCCAGCCACTCTTTCTGGGAGCGATGGCAAGCCAGCATGTCGCGCTTCTCCTGAATGACGGTCGAGACATCGACGTACTGTCCGGGGCGAATGCGTCTGCGCATGGGGTCGCGCAGGCCGTAGGGAAGGGCGTGATAGATCGTCACGTCGCCTTCGATTGGGGCTACGGGGGGAGCGGATGTGTAGTTCCGCATACCCCGACAGAACGCTGCGGTCACCGCGAGACGCGTCGCGTTCTGGTGTTCCTCCATGTAGTCCTGCGGCGATTGCACCAGCATGATGGTCGGCTTGATCCGGCGGACGACTGCGAGAACCTGAGCGACTTGCTCGTAGGTGTAGTAGACCTCCAGATCGTTGCAGATGCTCTCGTGGAAGGTCGCTCCTATGAGCTCACATGCATCGACGGCCTCGGCACGGCGCTTGGGCACGATCACCTCGGGCGGGTCAACGGCGGTGCCGCAGGACCCGTTGGCGATGTTCATGTAGTGCAAATCCCAACCCCGTTCACGCAACAGCATCATCGTGCCGGACATCATGAACTCAATGTCGTCGGGGTGTGCGGCAACGGCAAAAACACACGGTTTGTCTGGCATCAGTGCATCTCCACCTCGCAAGTGCCGAGTCCCGGGCGGAAGAAGTTGAACTGCACGTTGGGGTGATCAGCCAACAGGCTCATGGGAACGGCTGAATCGGGCAGTCCCTTGGCGATCATCAAGGTGGTGAGGCGCATGCCGAACGGGTTGTCGTGGGCGCCGGCCTGCCAGATGGAGACCTTCTCTGACTTCCAGGTTTCGACCGGGCCAACTGTTGCGGCTTGGGTCGGGACGAGGGAGATATTTCCGCCGCCGGATGTACGTGCGTTCTGCATGACGGTCATGGGGTGAAGATCCACGATTCGCGTTCCCAGTTGGCGGTACTCTTCGGGGGAGGGTGGCGCATCGGTGTAGGCGCCTTCACGCTTGAGAGGATCGTTGAAAGCCCAGTGTTTGACATCGCCCTGTCCCCCCTGCATGACTACGCAGCGGATATCATCGTACAGGCTGCTGTAGGCGTTCAGATCTCCGCTGGGGAAATGCATGTTGGCTTCGGGCAGTTTGAGTCCGTCGTTGATCTGGTCGAAGCAGAAGTCCCTATCGCAGTTTGCGAACGAGAGGGGGTGGTCCATGCCAACGGCGACGCCGTCGATGACCCATTCGTCCATTCCCCAGAAGTGTGCATCGTGTTTGCCGAGGTCCAGCCCCATGGCATTCACGAGGCGGGCGACGAGGGGAAGTTGCTCGGTCGGCCCGATCGGCCCGCAGATGCCGGCGGGGTTGTCGGGGGTCGACTGCTTCCACGCCTCGATGTACTCGAGTGCTTCGGCCAGGTAGAAGTCCTCAATGGTGTCGTACATGACGACTTTGAAGCCTTCACGGCTGAGTCCGAGGATATCATCGGCGCTCAGCTTCGCAGCGTCCTGGACGATCTCGGCATCAATGGTGGTGTAATCCCACCACTCGGGGGCAACACAACTCAGCTTTCTCACGAGTTCTCCTCCTCAGTTGCACGTACATCAATGATCGATCGGCTGTTTGCCGGGTACTCCGTCGGTCAGCGGGGGGGGGACGCTCAGCGTCTGAACCGGTCCCTTCATTTCGCCTTCTTCGTCAGAAACGCGTCGGGCGAGACGTCGCAAGATACCTCGCGGTCAGCACGAAAACAATGCTTCATTCAGCGGCCCGCTCTTGAGTGTCTCGAGGGACTACTCCGTTTGTTGGGCATAGAGCCTGGCGTAGAAGCCCCCTGCAGCCAGGAGCTCCTCGTGCGTTCCATATTCGCTGATAATGCCGTTCTCGATGGTGCAGATCCTGTGACAGCGTCTGGCCATGGACACACGCTGAGACGCGATGACCGCGGTCTTGTTGACCAGAATATGCGAAAGGGTGTTCTGAATCTTGTTTTCGGTGTCGGCATCCAGGGCTGACGTGCAGTCATCAAGGATGAGGACGTTGGGGTCCGTGATCAGAGCCCGGGCAAGCGAAAGGCGCTGGCGCTGGCCTCCGGAGAGACTGGTGCCCTTCTGGCCGATTTTGGTCTCATACTGCACTTTCATTTCAAGAATAAAGTCGTGCATTTCCGCGGCGGTTGCGGCTGCCATGACCTGGGCTGGCTCTGCATCCGGAACGCCGTAACAGATGTTGTCACGAATGCTCCCGCTGAAGATTTGGGCTTCCTGGGGAACGAAGCCGATGGTGGTTCGCAACGAGCTCATCTTAACCTTGTTCAATGGAAGACCATCGACGAGTATCTGCCCGGATGTGGGTTCATGCAGCCGTGAGAGCAGGTAAAGCAGCGAGGTCTTGCCACAGCCGCTTGGCCCCATCACACAGAGCCACGTTCCGGCTGGTATGTCCAGGGAAACATCCCGCAGGATCATCTCCGGAGGCGTTTCACTGTCCGCGGTCTCATAGCCGAAACACACGTGTTGCAGCGATATGCCTTGGCTGAGAGGGCTGGGGAAGTCAACGGCGTCAGGCGCGTCCTCGATCTGGATCGGTTGGTCCATGATGTCCGCCAGGCGCTGCAGGTTCACGACCAAGTTGCTGAAGGTCAAGCTGAGCCGCGACAGCTGGAGGACGGGGTTGAACAGATTGGCGGTGGCGCCGTATACGAACATCATCTCTCCCAGGGTCATTTGGCCGTCCATTACATATCGCGACCCGAGTAGGAAGATCGTGGTTGTGCCCATGGCACTGACAATGGTAGATGAGCGAACGAGCTTGGCGCCAAGCCGCTGCTGGAAGAGCGCATCTCGCAGGAAACACGCTGTCAGTCGATGGAAATTCAGCACTTCCAGTCGCTCTCTCGCGTATGCCTGAATTGCTTTGATTCCGTCGAATTTCTGCGTTGTCATGCCGAACAGGCACGAGTTCGTGTGGCGCATTTCGCGGGTGATTTCCCGGATCATGGGGCGGGCACGCCGATAGATAAAGGCATAGATCGGGACAATGCAGCCCGCGATGACGGCGAGTCGCCATTCGGATACGAGGAGTATCGTGACGCCTACGACGAGGAGTGCCACACTGCTGCCGAAGCTGGTGAATCCCATGATGAACTGCCGCTGCACGACAGCCACGTCGGACAGGATACGCGACATCAGGCGTCCAGCACTGTGAGCTTGGTGGTAGGAGAGCGACAGCTCCAGGACCTTCTGGTGCATGTCCTCCCGCAGGCGCCCGGTGATTCCCTGACCGACTCGGATTCTCGACCGCTGGGAGAGTCGGGCGCTGTAGTTTAGGCCCACGAGCGTTGCGATGTAGAAGGCGAACAGGATGGCCAGCCGTCGGCCTGCCCCAGGTGGACGCTCGGGAGCCATCGTGCCTTGATCTATCTGTTTTCCCATCCCCTGGCGCGGTCGGCGGGCTGGCCTCACCCGGTCACGATCTGGGGCCCAGATCCGGCGTTTCTTCGTGGCGGCGACCTCGTCGTGCTTTGCCGACTTGACGATCAGGATGTGGTCCACCACTATCCGCCCGTAGAACGACATTAGGTAAACGGACGAAGAGTTCAGGCCGACCAGGAACATGCAGAGCAGCAGCAACCACTTGTGGGGCCAAACGTAGGCACGGAAGAACCGCTTGAACAACGCGTTGCCGTCAACGCTGTCGTCTTCAGCCCGTTTCCGCGGCGGCCGGAACGGGTAGTTGCGGTGGTGCATCTTCATTGGTTCAGCGGTCTAGCCGTTCAGCGGCTACATGTCGGTGTCGTCGAGGACGCCGGCTCCCATGTGTTTGGTGTAGAGGTCGTGGTACCGCCCATTGGGGATGGCCATGAGCTCGTCATGGCCGCCGATCTCAGCGATTGTGCCGTCCACGAGAAGGACGATTTTGTCGGCGTTCCGAATGGTGCTCAACCGATGGGCCACCACGAACGAGGTCCGCCCTTCCAGGACGCGGTCCATGGCTTTCTGAATGAGTTTCTCGGATTCGCTGTCCAGCGCACTGGTCGCTTCGTCCATGATCAGGATGGCGGGATCTGCAACGATGGCTCTGGCGATGGTAATGCGCTGTTTCTGCCCGACAGAGATCTCCACTCCCTCATCCCCGAGCCGGCTCTCATAGCCGTCAGGCAGCCCTGTGATGAAGTCGTGAATCTCGGCGGCTTTCGTTGCGGCCTCTATCTCCTCCTGAGTCGCGTCGGGGCGAGAGTAGCGAATGTTCTCGGAGATGGTCACATCGAAAAGCAGTGGTTCCTGGAGCACGATGCCGAACTGACGTCGCAGGTCATGCAGACGAATGTCGCGGATGTCATTTCCGTCCATCAGAAGGCGTCCTTCGCAGACATCGAAGAAGCGCATGATCAGGGAAAGCAGGGTCGATTTTCCGCATCCGGTTGGGCCAATGAAGGCGATGGTTTCTCCCGGAGCGACGTGCAGATCAAAGCCACGGATGACGGGGTTCGTTTCCTCATAGTGGAAGTGCACCCCCTCGAACTCGACCTCGCCCTTCAGTTCCGTCATGGGGACGGGATCATCACTGTCCGTGATTTCCGGTTCCTCCCCCAGCACTTCGAAGAGGCGCTCGATCGCGATCGAGACGTTCTGGAGCTGCTGGGCCAGTCCGGAGAAGCGGACCGCGGGGCCAAGGAGCTGCATGGCGTAGGTCGTGAACGCAACAACATCCCCATAGCTGAGCTCGCCTCTGAGCACGAGTGCACATCCTGCGAAGTAGATTGTCGAGCGGCCCAGGCCCCGGATGAGCTGCGTGTTCATGCTGAACGCATTGCCTGCAAAGGCGGCTTCGCGCCCCAGGCCAAGACACAGATCCGACTGCTCCTGGAACGCCCCGTGTTCCCGGCCCTCAGTCCCGAAAGTCTTCACTGCCAAGCTTGCGGTCAGCCTGTTCTGCACACCTCCGGAAAGGTGATCGTAGGCGCTCCGCGAACTGCGGGTGTACTTCCGGATCCGCTTGATGTTGATGCGGTAGTTGACCACGAAGGAAACGACGATGATGCAGAGGAGGGTGGCGAGGCGCCAGTTCAGGAAGAAGGTGACGGAAATGGCGAACGTGGCGCAGACCAGATCGGAGATCACGTTGATGCTCTGAGCAGTCAACATCTGCTGGACGGTTCCGCTGTCGCCCATGAGTCGCGTGACGAGCTTCCCTACGCTGTGCTTGCCGTAGAACCTCAGGGAGAGGTGCATCATGTGTTCATAGAGTGCGGTCCTGATGTCGAAGACGAAGCGCTGGCCCAGGTAGGCAATGCCAATGGTTTGGATATAGCGTGAGAGCGCTGTGAAGAGCCGGACGGCGATGAGGCAGAAGGCAAAGGTGAAGAAGATCGATCGATCGCCCTGGGTCAGGACTCGGTCGATGATTCCGCGGATGAGCAGCGGCGGAAGCATCGTCAGGATCGACAGCAGGACGGTTAGTGTGAGCACCGACAGCAGGTAGAAGCGGTATGGGCGCACAAACTGAAAGATGGCACCGAATTGTGATTTGGTTTCACTCATTCAAGCGACCGGGCCGAGATCGTCTTGCGACTTCCCGGGCGGTTCGTACGTCTCTGCGCCTGAGGCTGTTGGTCAGTCGAGATTGAACAGGTAGAACCAGAGATAGGACTCGCCGTAGAAGATCTTGGCCTCCGCGCTGGTGCCGGGGGGAACATCGTAGTCTGCCACTGTTTTTCCGGCGGGGAGGGTCCAGTCGTCACTGTTGAAGGTGCAGTAGGCGACTCGGTACGTCTTCTGCCCTTCAGCCTGGATGACACTTCGCAGGTGAGTCACCTCACCCCCGAACAGTACCTTCTGCAGACCACGGTACGGGGTCAGCTCGGCCTCGTATCGCTGCCCCGTTGTGACACGGGTCGCGTAACGCTCCGCGACGCGCAGCTTCAGCACCTTCTTGGTTCCGCCAAAAATCTCGTAGAGGACCGTTTCCGGTCTGACCAGTTCCCCGATCACGAACTCGTAGCGCAGAACTTCGCCATCGATAGGCGCTCGGATTTCGCGAGCTCGGCGTTGCGTCTCAATGCGTTTCACAGAGTCGGAGGCCGCCTCCAGGTCCTGGTGCATGACCGCCAGCTCTTTCTCGTAGATGGTCTGGTCTTTGTTCAAAAGGCTGGCCAGTTCTGCCCGGGAGAGCTCCTCCTTCAGCTTCTCATCGTCAAGAGCGCTTGCCGCTTTCAGTCCTTTGGCCACCAACTCCTGGGTCCTGGTAAGCTTGGCGGACATGTTCCTCAGACGCAGCTTGGCAATGGCAATGCTCTCCTTCTGCTTGCGTTTCAGTTCCTCGATCTCGGCTCGTCTGCGCGCAACCTGCGCCTTCACCTTGTTGACTCGACTGCGGGCCTCCTCCAAGGACGCCTCTATTTCCGAGGCATCCAGACGGACCATCACCTCGCCCTTCTCGACTTGGTTCCCGGACCTTTTGACAATCTCAGCCACCGTCCCGACGGCAGCCGGCCGGACCTCGGCGTACCGTTCGGTTGTCACATAGCCGGTCGACAACACGTAGCTGGGAACGCGGATGGCGAAGCCTGCGTAGACGATGCCGGCGATCAGAACCAGGAAGAAGGTCGCCCAGACCAGGCGTTTGCGTCGCCGCTGCTTGCGGGGTAGAGGCAGGCTTTCACCTTTGGTTGTGCGGAAATCACCCATTCATCACTTCCGGTTTCTGGGCCGTCCGGCGGCCTGTCACGGTTGGTGGAGACAAACTGGTCACGCTTGTGGTGGCTATGGCTTCGGCCGGTCAGACGGCATGCCCGGGGGACTGCGGGGAGGCCATCGCGTGTTGCTGTGCGTCAGGGGCGCTCAGGATTTGCGTTTTCTCGGGGCCAGATAGTCCTTGGCCATCATCCGAACACCTTCTGCCTCGTCGCCATAGCGTTTCAGGCACAAGCTGCATTCCGAGCAGTTCCGCTCGTAGCAGTTCCGGTGCACTCGGGCCGGGAACATCTTGCGGAACTCCTCGTAGCACTCGTCACAGCAGAAGCAGTAGCGTTCCTGCGAGGCTCCAAAGGCCACTTGGACCATGTGGAAGCCATCCATCTCCGAGTCCGCTGTGCCGTTGCACCAGCCACAGGTGATCTGCATGCGATCCACGACCTGTTTATGGCGTTGGTCAATCTCGTTCTCACTCCACAGGTACTCAATCCAGTCGTAGGCATCGCGCGGGACTTTGGACACGACCAGATCGTTCTTGATGATCAGGGCTGCCCCTGTCTTCACGACGTAGACGCGGTCGCCCTCGATCACATCCTGCTGATGACGAAGGTGGACCCTGACCGGACCATTGCGTGGCGCATCGAACTCATGCCAGCCGCATGCTTCACAGATACTGGCGAACAGGTGCTGGCGCAGATGCTCATTGCAGATCGGGCAACGCCCGAGCTTTATGACATGCAGCTTCTTGAGCGAGTCTTCCGCCGCGCTCTGCACCTCTTTCTCGGCGACCTTCTGCAGCTTCTGCTCGCGGGTCCCGTCCTCGTCTTCCAGGATCGAGATATCCTGCTCAAGGTATTCCTGCTGGTCTTCCTGGAGGACGGACTTATCCAGACCGGCCTCGCCGATCTCTTCATGCTCCTCCGGTGGCGGTTTGATTCCGAGCATCTCTTTGATCTTGGCCATGGTGGTGGGCCTCCGCGCCCGCTGGGGCTAGTTGCTGTAGCCAATTGCGTATTGGTAGTCCGAGTGTGCGCGCAGCAGAATGGCGGCTGTCCGCATCTGCCGCTGCAGGACATTGGTCAGGTCTTTCTGGGCGTCAAGGACATTACGACTGCGTCCTTCCCCAAGTCGAAAGCGTTCTTGTTCGGCCACAAGCGTCTGCTGTGCGGCGTTCACTGCCTGCGATATAAGGGCCAGCCGTTCCCGGGCTTTTGCCAGCTCGGCCGCCGCCGCTTCCATGTCGGCGGCCACCTTCTGCTCGACTCGCCGGAGCTCTTGACGCAATTCCTCGAGACGAGCTTTGTGTCGCCGGATTCGGGCTCGCTCGGCCCGGAATCCCAAGGGTTGTTTCCAGACGATGACGGCATTGGCCCCGAGATGTTTATCCGACGTCACCCGGTCCACTGCGATCGGTGTGGTCGGGTCTTCCCCCTGGTACGTGGCGCGCAGGTTGAGCGACACATCAGGTCGCAGTTCATCTCGCGTCTGCCGCAGTTGGGCGTCGACGACTTCTTCCTGATCGAGCAGTTCGCGATAGATGCCGCGGAACGGGACGATCTCATCCGGCTTCGGCAGAACCGGTACCTTGACCTCATCGGCCAACGCGACGAGGGCTTCCGGGCCGCTCTTCAGCTCCAGAGCATCCTTGTCTCCCAGCAGTTCCTGCAGGCGGATTTGACTCACCTCGTGGAGTCGCATGGCATCAAGTTCAGCTTCCTGGCGGAGAAGCAGTTCCATCTTGGCCGGCCAGAGCTGGTATTCGGGGACGACCTTGAGCTCGGCGAGCTGCTTCGCTTCATCCAGAAGGCTCTGGAATCGAGCCGTGGCTTCCTGAGCCACCGTGTATGATGCCAAGGCTGCCTGCACGTTGACATAGCGCTGCTCAACGTCATGGCGCAGGTTCTGCATGACGGTCAGCAGTCGACTGACCGCTGCGTTGTACTCGGCGATGGTCTGAGCCTGTTTGAGATCCCACTGAACGAACCCGCGGTCGCGGAGAAGCGGGATGCGCACCTGCATCCCCACAAGCGTCTGGAACACGCTGCTGTGGTGGCCGCCCGGCTCTCGAAGGAAGCGTTCTGCGGCTCCGGCGCTGACATAGGCTCCGGGTCTGACTGGGGCCTCGATTCCTCCCTGGACAACCGTTGCATTGTTTGTCGATGTGGCGAACCCCGTTCCTCCGGGGATTCCGCGATCGCGTTCGGCCGTGCCCGCCAATCCGCTGAGGGAGGGTTCGAAGAAAGCGAAGTTCTCGTCCTGTCTTGTTAACTCTTGCAGGACACGGGCGCGAGCGGCCCCCACCAGCGGGCTGTTCTCCAGAGCCCGGGCAACCAGTTGTTCCAGTTCCTTGCGAGCGGAGCGCGTATCCGCGGCGTGAAGGAGAGTGGGGAGAGCGAACAGGGGTGTCATCAGGCTCAGGAGAAGCCGTCTACGGAAACTCCCGGATCTGGGCAAGACGTCTGGTTCTGTCATAATTTTGGCGGTCGAGGCGGGCCGTTATTTTGGTTGATCACCGGGGATACCGGTTACTTTGAACGGTCCGCTGTCAGGGCAACGCCGCCTTAACAACGATACTGTAAACGTCTTTCCCGCATTTCTCATGCGTACGCGCACAAAAAAGAAGGGACAATGATACGAGTTCGTTCGGCCCCATCGGGCATGAGAGTTCGCCTGAGCGTTGCACGATCAGTATATTACGTGTTGCGACATTGGGCGTATGCCGGCAATACAGTTCGGTTTGGGGCGCCATGCGAGGAGATGGGCGATGCAGTTGATGTGTGACGTTGTGTGTGTGTTGGGATCCCGGCATGGAGTCCTGTTGGACCCCATCCGCCGGAAGTGCGGGATCATTCGGTTCGATCGCTTCGACTGCCTTCCTGAACTGCGCATCCGGGCAGGGGTTGTCGTGGACGGCCGGGAGATTGTTCTGCCCCTCACCCCACAGGGGCCGGTGTTTCGTTTTCACGACCAACGAATGACGCCATGCACCTCCGTTCTGATGGGAATTGATCCCGCTAGCGGCATCAAACTTCGCCTGGAGATTGTCACGCCGTTCAGGCCTCGAGATGGTGCGTTTTCAACAACTCCCGTGCTGGGCCTCAGGCTGGAAGCCAGCAAGATCGCTGGGAGCTTCCGCTGGGAAGGGCGGGACTGCAATCCCGACGAGGTGGAGGTCTTTCTTGAAATGGGTGGGCCGGCGGTCACCCGCGAACCCGTCGGTGATGACGCCATCGACATGTGCTTCCAAAGCGTTCGCTCGTCGACCGCGCGGGAAGGCACGACCCGGGCGAATGCGGACACCGAGGCGGTGGAACAGCGCGATCGGCTGGTTGTGGTTGACGGTTCGCGAACGGAGACCGGCTTCCGCAAACGGATCACGTTCGGTGAACGCCCCAGCACCGGTCTGACGGTGGCCTGGTGCACATACAGCCCCAGCACGCTCAGTGTTCGTGGAGAGCTCTGCCCATTCAAGTACAATGAGCGACTCGGGACGTTGGACGATGTTGCCAACTGGGCCCGGGCGAACGTAGACCAGCTGTTCGTGAATGCGCGTGTCGTAGACGGGGTCATTGCGGCGGGGGAGTGTTCAAAGAGCACACAGAATTTGTTGGCTTACACGCTCCACTCCTGGCTCATAGACACGTGGTGGGTGAACCGGAAGGGGCGCGACTGGTTCAGCGTGTGGGAGGGATCCTGCTACTTCCACTCCACGGTCGATGTCGAGTATACCCAATCTCCGTTCTACCTGGCGGTCTGGCCTGAGTTGCTCGGGATCGAGCTGGATTTCTGGCCTGAGTTCTCCAAGGATGGTCGTTTCACGGTTGGTGACCGCGGCGCGGGGACGCTCTTCCTCTCCCACGATACAGGGAGCCACTCGACGGCGTGTGGGCAGGACTACCACCACGAGATGGAGGTCGAGGAGACAGCGAATTATGTGATCCTCTCCTATGCTTACTGGAAGCGGACGGGAGACGATTCACTTCTGCGCAAACACGTGGCCACGATTGAGGCTTATCTGCGGTTCCTTCTCGCCTGTGATACGACGGGTAACGGCGTGCCGGATCAGGGCGTGGCGAACACGATCGACGATGCATCGCCGGCCGTTCAGTACGGGAGCTGCCAGATCTATCTTGCCGTTAAGTGCCTCGGGTCCTTCAAGGCGGGAGCCGAAATTTTGGAGATGCTCGGGCACCACGAGCTGGTTGACACGTGTCGAGAGACGGCGGGCAAGATTAGAGCCCTGATTGCTGAAAGGGGTTGGCAAGGCGAACATTTCGCCACGCTTCTGGGAAAGGAAGGGAAGGGAATCGTCGACCCGTGGTCAGGTGAGAAGATCGACTTGCCGGAGATCCCCGGGTGGGACGCGCCCCACATTTATACCGTCAATGGGCTTGTTCCGTTCGACATGGTTGGGGTCGATTTAGGGCTCGATGAGGAGAAGGTTGCCACTGATCTTCGAGTGGCCACGAAGAGATGTTTGCGTGAGTACGGTTGCGTGCACACCGACTTCTCCTTCGAGCGTGCCTCGATTCCGGAGACGATGAAAGGACTGGCTGGGGTGTCGCGAAACCCCGGGTGGATCTCCATGAACATGCTGCGTGACATTGCTGCCTTCTATCGGGGCGTCGACCTGCGGCATCTGGCTGATCGCTACTGGGAATGGCAGGTGGTCACAAATACGCAGGAACCAAAGGTGTTCTTCGAGACGTTCAGCGGAAACAACCTCTGCTTCTATCCACGTGGGATCGTCATCTGGGGGTATTTCGACGGCTTGGCCGGAATTCGTGAGAATGCGGTGGACGGTGACCGCAGCACCGGCCCGAAAGTGGGCGCGGTTTGCGTTCCACGACTTTTGGATGTTGACTGGCGAACCGGGCAGTGTGAAATGGTCGAGGGATAGCGTCCGGCCAGCTCAGCGGGGCTGGAACCAGATTCACGACAGGCCCATCAGGGGGCAGTCTGGATGGGTGCTGTGGCCAGGGGTACAGGGACGTTGAAGAGCATGGGGACAGGGATTGATGATCGGGCATCTCGAAGCACGGGCTTGCCCTGCCCGTCTTTCCCGCTTCCGTAGCTCAGAGCGCCGCCTGCCGGGAGGGCTCGGTTCCACGTCACGCTCAGAACGCCTTCCTGGATCTCGGTGGCGACCACGTTTGCGTCGCTCAATACCGTATCTTTGGCCGTGAACCGGAATCCTGACGCTTTCGCATTTGTCTTGCCGTCCCAGGTCGCGATGCATAGCGGTCGATCGTGCGTGAGTGTAAGCGTGTTGGGTGCGGTGATGGCGATTGCTGTGAGCTTGGGGCGGGCGATGGGAGGCTGAGCGTAGAAGGCGTTACGCACGGCGTGTGTCCAACGCCCTGCGAACACGCGCATGTTCTCTGCATCACGGTAGTGCACTCCGTCTGTCGGGAAGATGTCGTAGGTGACCGCTCCCGGGAAGGTATTTGGGGACTCTGTCCAGATCTCCTGCTGAGCCCGACGGACACCGTCATTCCGATCCCTCATGTTGAGCAGGTTTGTTATCTGCCCCACGAGAACCGGTGCGTTGAGGAGGGAGTGCATGTCGTTGACCATCGCTCGGAGATGCGTGCGGTATTCTGTGTAGTCTCCGAGCACCGAGAGCTTGTTGTGATGGGTGATGTCGTTCTCACCTTGGTAGTAGAGGACGGCTTTGACCCGCATTGTTCCTGCGGTTGCCTGTCCGACCATCTTTTCCATGCGCTGGAACATGTTTCCCGGTGCCCGCCATTGCCTGACCACTGTGCTGCCTACGGCCGTCTGGATGAAGCCGATGGGAACGTTCTGTTCAGGGATGAGGGTGTTCAGGACGATGGGCCAGGGAGAGGCGTGCTTCCCAGCATTGTCAGATGGATCACTGCCCGGTGACCAGCCTCCGCCCCGGAACTTGACACCGATGAACGGGTTGCCTGGGGCAAGCGTTGTGTTCACGGATCCCCGTCCGTCCGCGTTCGATTGACCAGTGACCACGAACAGATCGCCGATGCCTACCGACTGGACCGAAACGACCGTATCCGGTTGGCCTTTGATGCGAACGTCGAGACTCCCCTGGCCAGCCGGACCGCGAACGGCTCCCGTGAATCGGCGTGTTTTGGCGTCCGTCTGGAGTGCGTGCCACTTGCCGTTTCTGAATCGCGCCTCGACTTCGGGAACGTTCCCAGTGGCGGAGCACCGACCTCGTACGGGGATCTCCCCACTTTCAGGCGTCTTCCGCTGGCAGAGGGCATACGGGAGGGGATGTTCTACGACCACAGAGGACGCGGCCAATGCCATCGTTCCTGCGGTGCAGAAGCAGAGACAGGTCGGCAGTGTGTTCATCGGGTTGTTCTTCCTTGCTCTGCTGGGGGATTTGCTCCTCGTCCGGCAGGTACCATAGTGTGTATGACGACCGTGCCCAGCGGCAGCGGCTTTGGGGAGGGTGCCCCGGATCCGTGCTGCTGCGGGACACGATCGTGCTGGGAGTCCTGTTCACGAAACACCCACCACGGAAGGGGACAGTCATGGTTGGCACTGGTGATGCGCTATTCGATCTCACACCTGAAGTCCAGGCCTTTGTCAGTGATCTTGGGCTATGTGTTGTGGCCTGTTTGCTCGCGGTCAGGATCCCTCCCCTGGCGCGGCGTCTCTTTGCCAAGTACGACATGGATCGCCTGGTGCTGCCCCCCGGGACGCCCGCGACTCCAGATGGAGAGAAATCCCTCCCCGCGGCCGTGGCCGGTGGACTGGTCGGCTGTACGTGTCTGATTCTCCCGATCATGGCCTTTGCATCACATGAGAGATTGGCGAAGGGCGCGGGAGCGATTGCGCCGTTCGTGGTCGGCGCCTGGACCGCCTTTCTCGCGGTGGGCGGGGCCATGCTGCTGGCCCGATGGTTTGCGCAGATTCTGTTGGAGTTCCTCGATACGCCTGGCATGCGAGCCCGTCTTGGGAACCGACTCTCTGCACCCGCCCCTGAGGCGTCGCTCGGAAGCGGTCGTCTGGGGGAGAAGGAGAAACAAGGGGCCGACCCGTTGTCCTTGTTCATTGCTCGGCTGGGCTACTTTGCCGTTGTTCTGGTTGGTGTTGTTGGAGCTGCCGAAATTGCCGGCCTGACGACCGCCTCCACGCTCCTGAGCAGTGGCGTTTCCGGAACAGGACGGCTCGTGTTGGCCCTCTGTGTCGCGGGAGCCGTCTTGCTTGGGGCAAGGATGATGGCCTCTCCTTCCACGGCTCAACGCCCAGGGCCTGAGGCCTCAAGATCCAGACCGTCCACGGCTGTGATCGGGGCCGTGCTGGTCGGCTTCTTTGTCTTGCTTGGGAAGGACGCGGTCGTCCTGCTCATCGTCGTTGGCGCCGTGGTCTTCTTCTGGCAGCGTTGCCGGAGCAGTCTCCCCGATCTGTTGGCCGGCGTCTACCTGCGTTTCAGCGCCGACAAAGAGATCCAACTCGCCGGGGGTACCGTAGACCGAGCCGAGCTTGGGGCTGTCGAGACGCTGATCAAGGGAGAAGGCAAGGAGCGGCGTGTGCCCAACCGGGAGATTCTGGACCAACACATCCGGGCGAGCAAGGCGGGTGAAGCCAAGCAACCTGTCGCCCCGGTTCCGCCGCCTGTTCCACAGGAACCGACAGACGGCGTGTCACGAGATAGCAGCGCAGAGGAGGGCTGACGTTTCCCCAATGAGCCTGCCTGGCTGTTCCCGCTTGATCAGGGAGATACCTGGCCGAGTATCATCGAAGGGGCGTGGGGAGCAGGCCCGAGGCGGATATCTGCCACCAGCTTCGGGGGCAGCAATCGCGGCGTCACGATGGTAGATGTTTAGGTGTAATAGACATGTAGATGGGCCAGAGCCCCGCACGGGATGCCGACTGGATTTGCGTTCGGTCGCGTTTGCCGCGTGCCTTCTTGCGATCTATGGACTGGGCGTTTACCATCGCACGGTCCGCATGTGCGCGCCGAATCTGTCAAAAGACGCGCTTTGGACGCTGCGCTACTCCGTTCCCCTTCCCGTGGGCGAGATTTTCCGTGACCTCGCTTCGCCGAACAACCACCCCTTGAGCACGCTGTTGATCAAGGGGGCGATGCTTCTGTTCGGCCGAACCAACTTTGCTGTGCGCCTTTTCGCCTGGCTGCCGGGATTGGGCATTCCTCTGGCAGCGGCGGGTCTGGCCTACGCCCTCTTCCTGCGGAAAAGGGTGGCGCTTCTGACGTTGGCGCTCTGCTCGTTCAACGGTGCGCTGGTGTTCTACTCAGGGGCGGCCCGAGGGTATGCCCTCCAAACACTGCTTCTCGTGTTGTTCGCACTGGCGGCCGTGTGCCATGAAGGAGCTCAAGGGCCGTCTTCTCAGCGACAGAGGGGGCTGTGCCGGGCGTTGCTCGTGCTCTGTCCGCTGGCGGCAGCCCTGACGCTGACGCCGTCAATCCTCTTCATCGTTCCCCTCGCGGCATGTCATTTGGTCTGGCTCTGGCATGTCGAACGGAGTCGCTGCCCCGAAGCGAAAGCCGCGCGTATCATCCGTCGGGGAGCGGTGCGCCATCGCGACCTTCTCCTTGCGTACGCCGTGCTCCTCCTTGCCCTTGCCGCCTGGTACGGTGGGAACGCAAGAAGCATTGCCCTTGGCCGTGGTCACGGAACTGTCGTGGCAGGGGGTGGTTCTCTGGTTGTGTTTGCCGGTCGGGCCCTGGTTGAGCTGCTGGGAAGGTCGTGCCTCTTTGCCTCTTGCCTCGTCTTCGTGCGAGGACGGCGCAATCGTCTCTACGGAGTCGCGTGCCTCGCACTCGTGGCCTTCTCTTTGGGGTCGGCGATCGTCGTCAACGGAGGCCCGGCCCGCGTTTACACCCCTCTTATTCCGTTTCTCTGCATAGCTGCTGCCTGCGGGGTGGATTCCCTCCTCTGTTGGACGGAGACCCGTCTGTCCCACCCACGACCAACCACCGGCCTGCTGGTGGTTGGTCGTGTTGGTGGCGCTGATTCATCACGGGACGGAGGAGCGCGCTGCGGCCTGGCAGTTGACCGTTCACTTTCGTTCTGCCTGGCACCAGATGAAAGCGGATGTCCCTCGCGATGCCTTCATCTGCTACCCTGCCGATGTCGGTCTCATGATCTCCTATTACGACCTTCCGTTCAATGCCGAGTGTGTTGAGCGGCTACCGACGGCGGTCTGCCCGTTGGTGGTCATGGAGCCGCGCGTTGAGGCCAGATCGGGTGGGCCAGTGGCGGCACTCAGTGGGCTCTCCCTACGGGATTGGGCAAGCGCCGGGCGCATTGCCTTGCCCCGGACGCCTCCTCCACCGACCAAGTGGCTGGAGAATATGGCCTACAGCCTCTATTCCCTTCATCCCTTGCACGGTACGGGGGCCGACATGGCCGGCCCCGTGGTCGCGGTGCTTCAGACGACCAGCGCGTCCGCAGCAGATTCGGTAATCGACAGACTGACCCTGAGGGGGCAGTTTTCCGGGCGCTGGTTCGTTCTCAACCCTTCCCACCGGATCGTGGAGCCCAGTCGCGTCGCATTCGTGCTCGCAAGTGACGCCTCGCCACTCTCGAATCAGGAGATGGTCGATCTGGAGCGGTCCGCTGACGGTGCTGTCCGCTTCTTCCGCGTCTGCCTTGCCGGTGGTGGAGGGTAGGGTATCCGCGGAGCTCTCCTGACCCGGTTACTGGTACTGCCCGAACTCCTGGATTGCGGCCATGATCAGGCGTAGTCCGGTCAGGCGTGAACCGTTGTTTATGGAGCCGGCCGTGGCGAAGAGGAGTCCGCGTTCGTCCCCGGCCAGTTCGATGTCCCTGAGCAGCTCGGCGACGATGTTGACCTCTTCGTTCCGGCTGAACACGAAGGGGGCCAATTGCCCATGGATGACGGCGTTGGGGAGGTGTTCCCGGATCTTGTCGACCATGACCGTTGGTCCGAAGTTGGTCCAGCGGAGATCGCAGCGCCCGAGAATGGGCAGAAGGTGTTCCATGTCGGAGTCGGAGTGTTGTCCGCGTCGGTCTTCCGGGGCGGGGCAGTAGCGGTCGAACATGCCCTTCAGGATTGGGTAGGCGAAGAACTCGTACATGTCGGCGGTCAGGAGCGTGCAGTTGTCATCGGCGAATGAGAAGCCCCGCGGGGCTTCGGTAGGCGAATAGCCGGCTTCTTCATCCAGGATCCTGGCCCGTTCGAGCATGGCTTCCAGGATAAGGTCCCGAAGACGTCCGGCCAGTTCGGGATTGTCGAGGATCAGGTAGATCAGGTTCTCGACGCCATAGACGGACATGGCGAACGTCACGGGGCCGCGCTGTCCCCGGTATAATCCGGGCTTGCGTCCTGCAGCCATGAGGCGACTCCGCTCTGCGTCCCAGTTTTCCGGGAGTATGAACGCCCGGAGGTCGTTGAGGCGTGCCTCCACGCGATCCAGCAATGCGCTGAGTTCGTCTTCATTGGTCGCAGCCTGCATGAGCCAATAGGACTCGTTGTGCCACTCGTTCCGGGCCTCAAAGATGTCGTGCAGTTGCTTGACTCCCGGATACTGAAGGGCCGGATCCGGGGCGGGGGCTTCGCTGAGCAGGCGTTTGCCGACGATCTTCTCGGCCAGGTTGTTGTAGCGGGTATGCAGGTCGAGTCGGTAGGCGTGGTTGTGCGTGAGGGTGTGGTAGTCGATCGGTATGTCCAGTTCGTCGAAGCAGCACTCTGATGACATCCCGATCCCCAATGCCACCTGGGGGCCGTTCCACGGGTCCCTTCGTGCTGCTTCCTGAGTTTCCCAGAAACGGTTCAGGTCGACCGGGGCCAATCCGCCGTTCGCGTGCGTCTTGGCGACAAATGTCTCCGCGATCTTGATGTGTTCAGGCGTGACGTTGATGCTGGACATGGTCTATTTCCTTGCTCAGTTCCGCGCGCGTTTTCTTCTTGCTGTGATCCGTTGGCACTTGGGCGTACCATATCGCCGGATGCTCGGATGCTGATGCCCGGCGACGACTAATCCATGAGCCGGACGTTATACTGCGTGGGGGTGTGCCGGTAGGCCGGTTTGTCCTCAATCCCTTCCGGTGCTCCGTAGACATGCACCGCGTCGGCGTACATATCATACAGCAACAGCTGCTCGTAGCCGTTGCCGTAGAGGTCCACTGGGATGCAATGGTACCAGCCCTGGTTGCCGAGGCGGGACGGGGTCAAAGGTGGGAGATCGGGGAATGCCACGGCGAGTGTCCCGGTGGCATCACGCAGTTCGACGGGTGTGAATATAAGCTGAGGAGCTTCCGGGCCGTGCCAGTGGACGAGCTCCATGCCGGTGTTGTTCGGGGAGGGGGAAGCTGAGAATTTGGCGTGGATTGTCCCGTCAGTTCGGACTACCATCAGTTCGGGCGTGTGACCGTTATACCGAATGACCAACTGCCGCTCGGGAACGTCTGCCAGGAGTCGACCGTAGCGGATTTCCTGCCCGTGCGGGACAACATCCCTTCCCAGGCACTGAAGCACGTTTCCCTCCCCATCGAGAACGTGCCCGAACCCGGAGCAAATGGCACATGGCTGCCCTCCCCACGTGTCGATGATGACGGAGTCGTTATGCTCGGCAAGGTCACGCTCCCACAGGACACGGCCGTCGTGGTCGAGGCAGAACTGTCCTCCCAGCACTTCATCGTGTCCGTCGCCGTCGACATCCCCCACCGTCGGGATGTAGGCGGCGTGGTGTCCGTAGATATAATGCCGATTCTCGTAGTGCCAAAGGAGTCGGAACTGATCATCGAGAGCGAGAACTTCGTTTCCCAGTTTGACGACGATGTCCCGGGCGATGCCCTGGCCCCGGAGATCGGCGATGAGAAGCCGGTGATGCACGTAGTTTGGCACGTGAAGATGTCCCCCCACGTAGGCCCCGGCAGCCTGGAGTTCCGGCAGGACAGCACGGCACTTTACCTTGCCTGTCTGCCCATCAAGCGCGACCATCTCAACATCTGCCATGGTCCACTGGCTGGTTGCTGTTGTGTCCGCTGCAAGGGTCAGGGCGATGACTTCCTGAGTGCCGTCCTGATCGATGTCGTAGACAGCCACCGGCCCGGGGCGCATGGGAGCTGTGGTTGTCATCTCACCTGCTTTTTCCGTGTTGCCGACGGAGCGTTCCTTGTCCCCGTACTGCCAGAGCGGCTCCCCAGCCAGCGTGAATGCGCCGATGAACGACACTTTCAGCCCCCCGAGAGACTTGAAGACGACAATGTCCGGGCTCCCATCCCCGGTGAGGTCGCCGACGCGGATGTCTCCCCCGTATGATGTCTCCCCGCTGGTTGTCGGGTCTGAAGAAAGGAAGTTTGGGGGGATGGGTACGTGGTGGATTGCGCGAGCTTGTTCGATGGTACGCTCCCGTCGCCGTGCTCAAGCCAGGGCGCTACTCCCGCAGGCAGGCACAGCCCTGAGCCTTTTCTTCACATGACTGACTGGCGGACACAATAACCTCCGCTGAGCAGCGTTTGTAGGGCAGACGCTGGGAACAGCGGAGACAGAGTTCGTCGGATTGGCCAATCGGACGCGAGATCGGGCCCCGGTGATGACGCGGGGGCCAAAGACGGGAAACAGGCAGCGGTACACGAAAAGGAGTAGAGCAATGAAACAGGTGAGTTTGATTCTGGGGTGTCTGGCCTTCGCACTGTGTCCTTTGGTACAGGCTCAGCCGACTGATGGCGGTCCGACGCGCGGCGGCGGTCGTGGTGGAGCCGGTGGTCCGGGGGGCGGTCGGGGAGGGCGCCAGGGCATGCAGAAGATGTGGGAACAGGTTGATCGCGACGAGCTCTTCAGCAGCTTGGACGCGGACGGCGACGGCACGATCAGCAAAGCGGAATTCACGGAAGCCAACCTCGGCGAGATCATTGGCGGCGCGGTTCGGAAGGCTATGATGGCCGGTCGTCAGGGCGGCGGCCAGCAGGGACGCGATCCGGCTGAGCGGTTCAAGCAGATGGACAAAGATGCTGACGGCAAGATCACGGCTGAAGAGTTTCCTGCCGGGCCCGAAGTCTTCGAGCGCTTTGTCAAGCGCGCTGATAAGGACGGCGATGGCGCTCTGAGCATGGAAGAGATGTCCGCGATGCGCGGCAGAGGTCGCGGTGGCGAAGGTGGCGGTCGCGGTGGCGAAGGCGGCGGTCGCGGTGGCGAAGGTGGCGGTCGCGGTGGCGAAGGTGGCAAAGGCGGCGGTAGAGGTGGTCAGGGGAACGCGGTGCAGCGGTTCGACAAGAACGGCGACGGCAAAATCTCCGCCGAGGAGTTTCCGCGCGGCAAAGAAGCCTTCGAGAAGATCCTGAAAAACGCCGACAAAGACGGCGATGGCCTACTTAGTGCTGAAGAGATGGCTGGCGCCCGTGGAGGCGGCCGTCGTGGGGGCGGCAAGTAGGGAACCATCCCGAGATTATACAACCCACAGGCGGACCTGACGTCTGCCAAGCGCAACCCCGCACAGTACCCCTCCTCCCACTGTGCGGGGTTTCCCCTTTTTACCCCACGGCTGGACCGGCGATCGCCCACTGATGCGCGGGCAGGCCGGGAGCCTGGTTCGGGCCGAGGAACATACGTGTGAACCCACGCTGGGCTGAGAAGCCGAGCTCTTCCAGGGCGTCGAGGAAGGTCGTGGTATGCTCGAAGACATCGATCACTACCGGTTCGCCGGCGCGATCGCGCAGGGCTCGCAGAATGAGGTGTTCAGCCTGCTCCTGTGTCTTGCCGACCACCGGTCCGATGCAGGCTCGATGGCTCCCCAACCGGGCCATGGAGAACGCCGCGACACGCCCTTGCTCACGCAGGATGAAGGCCGATTCCGGGGCGTTGTGGAACCACCGTCGAAGAACAGGGCCGCGTTCTGCTCCGAAGAACGGGGTGTCGAACGCGGTGACCTGGTCCAGATCGCTTTCCGCCATCGGCCTGACGTCGACGTCTGCCTCACCTTCAGCCTTCGGTACTGCGTTGCAGGCCATGCGGGTGAGGGTGTATTCGGGTTGGAAGCCGAGGGTGTCGTAGAGGCGTCTCCCGGTTGGGGTGGCATCGAGCTTGACCGTCCGGCAGTTACTCAGACTGTCGATGCAGGCTCGCATCAGGCGGGAACCGATACCTTTGCGACGGTGGTCCGGCGAAACAAGCATCATACCAATCCAGGAGAATTGTCCGCCATAGTCGACCGTGGTCGCTGTCCCGACCACCTCCTGGTCAACCGTGGCCACAAAAGCGCCTTCGGGGCGGAGTTCGACAAAGGTAAGCCAGTCGCGTGTCGTCTGGTTCCAGCCCGCCCGCTCTTTGAGCGCCATGCAGGCGGGGACATCGTCAGGTGTCATCGTTCGGAGAGTGAGGTTACTCACGGGAGAAAGCTCCTGCCGGCCGTTCCCTGGGCCTGATCGATTCCCGAGGGGTCAGTCGCGGAGGCCGAGGACATCCTGCATGTCGTAGAGTCCCGGGGTGCTCTGAGCGAGGAAGCGGACGGCTCGGAGAGCGCCTTTTGTGAAGGTCTCGCGGCTTCCTGCTTTGTGGGTCAACTCGACCCGTTCGCCTTGTGTAGCGAAGATGACGGTATGATCGCCTACGACATCTCCGCCGCGGACGGCGTGCATACCGATCTGCTTTTTTGGGCGAGCCCCTACCATACCTTCCCGGCCATGGCAGGTGTCCTCTTCGTAATCGAGGCCGGCGGCATCCGCGAGGATTTCGCCAAGGCGAGCTGCCGTTCCCGAAGGGGCGTCTTTCTTCTGATTGTGGTGCATTTCCACCACTTCAATATCGTAATCGTCGCCCAGAATCGGGGTCACTTTCCCGCAGAGGTAGAACAGCAGGTTGACGCCGATACTCATGTTTGGGGCGAAGACGATTCGGGCCCCATCCTCGGCCAGACTGGCCAGGCCGTTCTTGTCGTCCTGGGTCAGGCCGGTTGTCCCGATCACCAGTGCACACCCTCGTGCCGCTGCGACCGGCGCCAGCGCCATGGTGCAACTCGGGGCTGTGAAGTCGATGACGGCATCGGCACCGTCGAGGAGCGCCGCTGCGTCGTCTGTAACGGCGACGCCGCAGGCATCCTGTCCAGCGAGGACGCCGGCATCCTGTCCCAAAGCCGGATTGCCGGGGGCTTCGGTAGCTCCGGCCAGGTCCATGTCGGGAGCCCGTAACACGTGAGCGATCAGCATCCGGCCCATGCGACCGGCAGCCCCGAGAATCAGTATCCGTGTCATTTGCTTTCCGCCTCCGTGGTTTCCCGCAGCTCTTTGAACTTCCCCTTGCGAGCCTTCATGTAGACGTCATAGCTCTTGAGCGTGTCGATGGCGCGCTGAAGTTGCCGATCGTGTGTTACTTCGGGCTTCTTTTGCGCTTCGTACGTGTTTTGCGCTTCGATGAGTTGTCTGATCTCTTCGTCCGTGAGCTTGACTTCGATATCCGGCTCAATCCCGTGTTCGTGGATCACGCGTTTGCTTGGGGTGTAGTACATTGCCGTGGTCAGGCGAAGGGCGCTGCCATCCGGGAGTTCGATGACGTTTTGCACGGATCCCTTGCCGAACGTCTTGTCACCCACCAGGACAGCCACTCCCCAGTCCTGCAGGCACCCGGCGACAATCTCGGCTGCGCTTGCGCTGCCTCGATTGATCAGGATAGCCACGGGACGCTTACCGAAAAGTTGCTTTCTAGTGGTGTTGAAATCGCGTTTCTGAGACGGCTGTCGACCTTGCGTTGACACCACGAGTTTGTCGTCCGGGAGGAAATAGCTGCACACGTCCACTGCGCTTTCGAGCAGGCCGCCGGGGTTATTGCGCAGGTCCAGAACCAGGGACGACGCCCCTTCCGCGAGGAATGACTCCAGGGCTTCTCCGAGACGATCGGCTGTTGGGTCGCTGAATTGCACCAGACGGACGTAGGCAATCTTGTCGTCGAGCATCTGCGCTTGCTTGACGCTGGCGACAGGGATGAGCGCCCGTTCGACGGTGACCTCCTTCGTCTCTTTGGAGTCGGGACGATGGATCGTGATGTTGACCTCCGTGCCTGTCTCGCCTTTGAGCCGCTTGACGGCCTCGTGCATGCCCATTCCCTGCGTGCTCTCCTCCTCGATCCGGATGATCTGGTCACCGGCGAGCAGTCCGGCCCGGCTTCCGGGAGTGTCCGCGATAGGGGTCACGATGGTGAGGACCTCGTCCCGGATGGTCACGATAATCCCCAGGCCGCCGAACTGTCCTTCGGTCGATTCCATCATGCTCCCGTATTCATCGGGATCCATGAAACCGCTGAACGGATCCAGCGAGCCGACCATTCCGCGCAGGGCGCTGTAGATCAGGTTGGAGAAGTCGACCTTCTCGCCGTTGACGTAATCCTTGCGGATCAGGTGCAGGACCCGCATCATCACGCTGATCTTCTCGAACGCTTCCGTCTCGCCGTTCTCTTCCGCCTCGTTCGAATAGACTCGCAGGCCAACGGCCAGGTTGATTGCCAGGACGCTGGCAAGCATGAGGAGCCAGAAGCGCTGTCGTTTGGGCGAGATGCTCATGAACTGTCTCCGGAAGTGAGCGATCAGCTACAGAGAGGACAACGAAGCCCACGCCCGGCGCGAGCTTCCGGTTTGGTCCTTGCACGTGAAAGTGGCGGACGGGAATGGCGGCCCACCTGCCGGTGAATCTCCAGCGTGGAGGGCCAATGCCGATTGCCCAATCCGTCGTCTAGCCCAGGATGCGGTCGCTCAGATAACTCATCAACTGGTCGAGCGACACTCGTTCCTGTTCCATGGAATCCCGGTGGCGAACTGTCACCGCGTTATCGTCCAGCGTGTCGAAGTCGACCGTGACGCAGAACGGCGTCCCGATCTCGTCCTGGCGCCGGTAGCGTTTCCCGATCGTTCCGCCTTGGTCGTACTCGGCTCTGAACCGCTTCTTGATGTCGGTGTAGATGGGCTGCGCTGTGTCGGCCAGCTTCTTGACCAGCGGCAGCACGGCGACTTGAACCGGAGCGATGATCGCCGGCAGGCTCAAGGAGACCCGCATTTCGGCTTCCTTGCCCTCTTTCTTCGTTTCGGCCATGTCCTCGCGGTATCCGTTGGCAAGGAGTGCCAGGCAGATGCGGTCAAGGCCGCACGACGTCTCGACCACGGTTGGCAGTATGCGCTCATTGCGTTCCTGGTCGAAGTACCTGAGATCCTTGCCGCAGTACTCTGTGTGGCGGCCCAGATCCCAAGTTCCCCGGTGGTGCACACCCTCGATCTCGCCCCAGCCGAACGGGAACGCGAACTCGATATCCAAGGCCGCCTTCGCGTAGTGGGCCAACTGGTCATGGTCCTGTACGCGCAGTTTCTCTTCCGGGAAGCTGAGGTATTCGGTATAGAACTTCCAGCGCTCGTCACGCCAGTAGCTGTACCAATCCATTGCTTCCTCTTCGCGGCAGAAGAACTCCATTTCCATCTGCACGAACTCACGCGAACGGAAGACGAAGAAGCGGGGGTTGATCTCGTTTCGGAATGCCTTCCCGGTCTGGGCAATGCCGAAGGGCAGCTTCTGACGGGCGGTGATCCGTACGGACTCGAAGTCCACGAAGATGGGCTGACACGTCTCGGCGCGCAGGTAGGCCACGTGGTCGTCGTCAAAGACGGGGCCGACGTAGGTCTTCATCATCAGGTTGAACTCGCGGGGCTCGGTCAGCTCCTTCGAGCCGCATTCGGGGCACGTGGAGGGATCGTCCATCTGGTCGACCCGATAGCGTCGTTTGCACTCCCGGCAGTCTGTCATCAGATCGCTGAACTGGTCCAGATGCCCGGAGGCCTGCCATACACGGGGATGACAGATGATCGTCGAATCGAGTCCTTCGACGTTCTGACGGTCTTCGACCATCATTTTCCACCAGAGCTGTTCGACTGCGCGACGCATGGTCACGCCATAGGGGCCGTAGTCCCAGAATCCGTTGATGCCACCGTAGATCTCGGAGCTTTGAAAGACGAAACCGCGGCGTTTGCACAGCGCCACGATCTTCTCCATCGTGTCCTGTGTTTTCTTCTTCTTCTTGCCCATGAGCGCACCTCGAATCCGTTCCTATTCCCTGGCTTTCACTTAGATAAGTACGAAAGCACATAACATAGCACTGCCCAAAGGGGCACACCACCACCACGTGAGCCGCAGGGGCAATGCCTCAGTTACGGGGAGGGGGAGCCCAATCCTGATCGCGCTCTTGATCCGGCTCTTGATCCGTTTCTACGCTCCTCTTGGTATGGATCAGGAGCCAGATCAAGAGCCGGATCAAGAGCTAGGGTGGCCTCGCCTCACGAGACTGACCCGTTACCCGCAGGGAGCAGTTGCGCACGGGGGCTCCTTGCGGCTGGGAACCAGCTCCGGGGGATCAGCGGCGGCCGAGAAGCCAGCGGCGATCACATTTGCCGTTCTTGCTGTCCGGGTGGGCCGTACTGGAACGCCAGGAGGAACGTCTATCGAGTGGACGAACAACTCAAGGTTGGCATCATCGGGGCGGGCGCGGGAAGCCGGTGTCGATGAATGTCGAGGGTGTTCAGGCGACCATCGAGGCCGTTGGCATTCGCCGGTGTATGTCCCCAACGTGGGATGGGTGGCGTGCTTCAACGTCGGCCGTCCGGACAGATTGCGTCTGCTGCCATCGTGCATCATTTTACGGTGCACCCAAGGAGGCACTTCTGACCATGGATCGAGCCCGAGCCGCCAGCCGAATTTCAGACCTTAGTCGCGAGCTCAACGAGCACAACCATCGCTACTATGTCGACGCTGCTCCTGTCATTTCTGATCAGGAGTACGACACCCTTTACCGTGAGCTTGCCGAACTGGAAACGCAGTTCCCTGAGCTTGCGGCTCCGGATTCGCCGACTCAGCGGGTCGGTGGCGCTCCTCTCTCTCAGTTCGTGACCCGTCGCCACGCAGTGCCCATGCTGAGTTTGGCGAACGCGAAAGACGGGGATGACAAGCTGCGGCTGTTTGACGACAACGTCAGGAAGAAGGCCGGGCCGGATGGCATCTGCTATGTCGTGGAGCCAAAGATCGACGGCGTCAGCATCTCATTGCGTTACGAAAACGGGCTCCTGGTGCAGGCTCTGACTCGCGGCAATGGACAGGAGGGCGATGATGTCACCGCCAACATCAAGACGATCGGGAGTGTCCCCGTGCGTCTCCGCACTGGTTCGCCCCCGGCGGTGTTCGAGGCCCGAGGGGAAGTGTTCATGCCGCGACAGGCTTTCCTCGACTACAACGAGAAACGACTTGCCCGTGGCGAAGCGGCCTTTGCGAACGCCCGAAACGCCACTGCGGGGAGCCTGAAACAGCTGGATTCCACGGAGGTCGCCAAGCGGCCGCTGGACATTCTGTTCTACGCCGAAGGTGAGATTGTCGGTCTCGAGATCAACAGCCAACGTCAACTGCTTGAAGCCTTCCGGACGTTCGGTTTCAAGGTTGAGAGCTTTGTACGCACGGCATTCACGCTGGACGAGCTCTGGGCTGTCATTCGGGAACTCGAAAGCGTTCGCCCCAGTCTGGCCTATGACATGGATGGAGCGGTTGTCAAGGTAGATAGCTTTGCTCAGCGAGAGGGGATCGGCTTCACGGCCAAAGCCCCGAGTTGGGCCATCGCTTTCAAGTACGAAGCCGAACAGACGACGACCGTGTTGCGTGAGATTACCGTGCAAGTTGGGCGGACCGGTGTGCTGACCCCTGTGGCTGAGTTGGAGCCGGTGTTCCTCGCCGGATCGACAATCAGTCGGGCCACACTCCACAACGATGACGAGATCAAACGCAAAGACATCCGTGAGGGTGATACGGTTGTGATCGAGAAGGCGGGTGAGATTATCCCCGCCGTGGTGACGATCGTTCCTGAGAAGCGCCCTGAGGGCACGCGGTCGTTCGATCTTTTTGAGCATGTTGCCGGGGCGTGCCCGTCGTGTGGCGGCAGGATTGAGAGGGATCCGGCGTCTGTTGCCTGGCGGTGCCAGAATCTGCAGTGCCCGGCCCAAAGTGTCCGTCGAATCCAACATTTCGCCGCCCGGAATGCCCTGGATATCGAGGGTATTGGCGGAATCGTGGCGGAGAAACTCGTTGAGCGGGCGCTGGCCCGTGAGCCGCTTGAGCTGTTTGGCCTTGAGGTCGGTCCGCTTGGAGCTCTGAATCTGGGCACTCAGGCGGAGCCGCGACGATTTGGGGAGAAGAATGCGGAGAAGGTGCTTGCGGCTCTTGAGCGGGCTCGGACTATGCCATTGGCTCGTTGGTTGCACGCGACCGGAATCCCGAATGTCGGGGCGGCGACTGCTCATGAAATTGCCGCGTTACACGAAGATCTGGAGGACGTTGCAGATTCCGCTGTCCTGCGGGATTTTCTGCGTCTCTTCGAGCTGCAGGAGGCGGCGAAGAAGGCCCCAAAGGAGCAGGGGCAGCTATTCGAGGCGTCCGCCCCCACATCGTCTTCTGACCAGATTTCCGAATTGGGGGAGCGTCTGATGGCGTTGGGGCTGGTCCGCCCCAAGGCCAACAGAACGCAGCGTGAGAAAGACGCGTATGTGACGACCGGGATCGGGCAAGTCACGGTTCGCAGTCTGCTCGACTTCCTCCACTCAGATGGCGGCGTGGCCATTCGGTCTCGCCTGCAGAAGCTCGGGATTCGCCCTCTTGGCGGCTTGGCCCAGACTGAACGAGAGGCGGTCGATATGCCGTCGTTGGCAGGTCTGACGATTGTGGTTACCGGGACGCTTACCCAAATGGGCCGTGATGAGGCCCGGGAGGCCATCCGGTTGCGCGGCGGAACGGCGGCTGGGGCAGTCAGCAAGAAGACCAGTTATTTGGTTGCCGGTGAGAAGGCTGGAGACAGCAAGATCAGCAAAGCCGAAGCCAACGGTGTCGCCGTGCTCAACGAGCAGCAGTTTCTGGAGTTGCTGGGATTGGCTGAGGCTGAGGCCCCCTCAGGCGGGGACAATGAGTCCGGCCCCGCGCAAGACCTGTTTGACTGGGCCGATCGCAAGGGGTGACCCCCGCTGAAGGACGCCCTGCCAGTCCTGTTTCCCAGACCCGTGCCCCGCTACCGTAGCCACGTTTGCCGGACCGCTGAACGCAATCGCGGGCGCGGAGTCGCCGAGCTCTGAAGTCCGTTGCGAGTCTCCTTGAGGGGGACCCATTCCCCGGCATGTTCTCGGGTTCAGGCGCTCTCTGTCACTGCATCGGTCAGAGCATCGAGACCGATCCGGTCGATCATCCTGCCGATCCGTTCTTTGGGCTTTGCATTTTGCCTGTAGAACTCGATGATCCGTTCGCACATGTCCTTCAGCTCATCGTCCGACAGGCCTGAGCAGATCACGTCCCCCAGGCGGGGGCGTCCGCCACCGTTCCCGCCCACGTAGATATCCCACCCCTTTGACTTGCCTACAAGGCCCAAGTCCTTGATGCACGTCTCGGCACACTGGTTGGCACAGCCTGAGACACCGATCTTCAGCTTGCCGGGCAGTGCCATCCCATGGTACTTCTCGTCGAAGTACATCCCGAGTCCAAGGCTGTCCTGCTTGCCTCGTTTGCAGAACGTCGTTCCCGGGCACGCTTTGACACTGCGGACACAGAGTCCGACAGCTGCCCCGGGATTGAGGCCCAAGTCTGCCCAGACCTCGTCTACGTCTTCTTCCTTGAGGCCGACGATGGCGATTCGGGCGGCGCTTGTACACTTGAGTGCTGCGGCCTCGTATTTCTCGGCGATGTCAGCGATTTTCCGGAGCTGGTCAGGCGTCACCACGCCGCAGGGGAGATGTGGGGCTACCGCGTAGGTTTCCTTGTCGCGTTGGAGAATAGCGCCCTTTTCACCGTCGTTAAGCATGTGTCTGGTATCCCTTTCTTGCGGTCGTTCTATTCACTTTCGGTTTGTTCGCTAGTCGGTACCTGAACGGTCGTGCAATCGTCGTTCAGAGCTCCTGAATCCAGACGTTGCGGTAGCGAACCGGGTTCCCGTGATCTTGGAGGAGGATTGGTCCCGGCAGGTGCTGTCTGCTTCGACTGCCTCCGGTAGCCTTGGGGATTCTCAGGTCTTTGTGAATATCGATTCCGTTGTGGAGTACGGTCAGAACGGCTTCTTCGACCTGGTTGCCTGCCTTGTCGAAGCGTGGGGCCTTGAATGTGACGTCATACGTCTGCCACTGCAATGGCGGGGCGCACATGTTGACACGTGGCGCTGCCACTTTGTAGACGCCGCCGCATTCGTTGTTCCTGCCTTCGAGCCCATAGCTGTCCAGCACCTGCACCTCGTACCTGCCCTGGAGGTATACGCCACTGTTTCCGCGAGCCTGTCCCCGGGCTGTGGGCATGAAGGGCGTCTGGAACTCGACGTGCAGTTTGAAGTCCTGGAACCGTCCCTTGCTGATCATCGACCCGCCCTTGGGCAGGACTTCCATTGCTCCGTCATCCAGCAGTTTCCAGCGGTAAGGCTCGGCTGGGCGCGTGCCTGCGACGGGCTTCCAGGTCGCGGCTGCCGGTTGGGCCTCGGGGGCGAATGGCGTCTGCAGAAGTTCCCCGGCATGCTTGCCCTTCAGCATGAACGGACCGCTGAGATCCCAGCCCAGAATGTATCCCTGAGTGGCTGGGTTCAATGCGGCAAACGCCTTGCCGTTGGGGATGGGCGGAAGGGGGGCTGACGTGAGTCCCCTGATGTAGCTGCCATCGGGGTTGACGACCCGCACACATGCGGCCCAGTCGCCACCTCCCTGATTGACCTTGAGCATCAGGACATTCAAGCCCGCAGTCAGGTTCACGGGAACGACGTCTTCGCCCGGGACGCATCCGCGGGGCCGGTTGTTCGTGTGCACGACGTCGCCATTGAGCCAGACTTTGACTCCGTCATCGCTTCCGAGCTCAAGCTTTGCCTTCTGGGCGGTCGTGGCGGTGAGTTGTGCCCGCAGGTAGGCTACGCGGTTGTCCCCGCCAAGAGCCGTCTTGAGATTGACGATGCCAAACGCGCGTTCCACACGCTCCCACTGGTCGAGATTGCCTTCGCCAAGCAAAATGCTGGCGCCTTCCGGGGGCTTGGCACCGAGGGTGGGGGACAGGCGCACGACCTTGCGCAGGGCGAAGGACCCACCATTGGCTCCAGTCAGCGTCCCCTGGAGGGATTCCCCTGTGATCGTGGCGCTCTCGCCGACTTTGACCGTTCCGTTTGCCAGCTTGCCGTTCAGGACGGCCAGGGGTTTCG
The DNA here is from genome assembly GCA_018676675.1 of Lentisphaerota bacterium. Classification (GTDB taxonomy): domain Bacteria; phylum Verrucomicrobiota; class Lentisphaeria; order Oligosphaerales; family JABHEG01; genus JABHEG01. The sequence continues at coordinate 18,569 of JABHEG010000305.1, read as the reverse complement.
CACGGCTGTCGAATTCCGGAAGAAGGTTGATGCGGTAGTCCGCATTCCCAAGGGCGATTACCTGGGCAACGACGGGGGTGGCGTTGCCATCTGCACGTTGGAGCGTGCCTTGCCAGTCCCCCATGAACCGGTCCGGTTCGGTCACCACGGCGTGCTTCCCGGCGGCCAAGGCGGCGACGGTCAGGATGATCGTCAGGAACACACTCAGGGTCATCACAAGGGGTCGTCTCATGCCACGCTCTCCGTTTGCCTGTCAAGTGGTCGCAATGCTTCCACGCGGTTGCCGGAATGATCCGGCTGGGCAGGCAATATAGACGGTCTGTGGTCTTGGACCAAAGTCTGTTGTCTTCGGTCCTGGACGAGCCCGGGGCTGCTCAGAAGGCCGCTGTGACCCCCATTGACACGATGCTGCCGCTCAACGGTGTGCCGCTGCGGCCGCGGACGTTCTGATCCACGTAGGTGTACCCGACGTCCGCTGAGATCCCTCTGGCAAGCGTGCGTCGGACCGTCACGCCGCTGCGCCACGTCGTTGTGTCGGTATAGTCGTCGCCGACGGAGTCTTGAACAACCAGTCCGACGCGGGCCGATGCCTGCGTCTTGGCGGTTAGCCGGTAGCGAGGCTGCACGACCAGGTAATCACGCCGGACGACACGTGCGTTCCCCGAGCTGATCGATGTGCTTCTGTCCCACTTGACGCTGAGCGCGCCTTTCTTCCAGCGGCGGGAGAAGCGTACGTAACCCGCAGGCTCCGTGTTGGTCCCATCGTCGAGAGTCAGGACGCCGGCGCGGATGTCGAAATCCAGGTTCCAGGGAAGGCGACAGGCGTAGCCGGCGAGTGTGCGCCTGGTCCGTTCCGGATCTGCGTCTTCGATGCTCAAGTGCTTGAGTTCCTGGCGGAGCGAGAGGCGACAGTGCTGAGTAGACCGCCACTCGACCCCTACGGTCGGGCTGATCGTGTACCAGTTATCGAAGTAGTGGTCGTCGTAGAGGCGCCTTTCGTGGACGACGTCAACGAGCCAGCGCCACGTTTCGCCAGTACGTGTCTCCATCGCGAGTTTCAGCTTGTTGTTGGTGTAGGTGGTCGGCCGGGTTACCGCCTCATCCTGTTCGCCTCCGCTGTCCAGAGAGTAGGCAAAACGGTCGTTCACGCTGAGCGTCGTCTGTGGAAGCACGCGCTTGCGCCATGCCAGGGTCGCGTAGTGGGCCTGTGCGTCCCGGCTGCTGAGTTCCTCGTACATCTTCGCCCGGAGGCGGTAACGCATGTCAATGAGATCAGGGCCGGAACGGCGCTTGAGCGCGATGCCCGGCTCGACTGTGGTGCACGCCGAGTCAACCGGGCTGCGGTCTCGGCCCGTTCGCGGGATTGCTGTTTCATCATAGCACAGTGACAGGCGCAGCTTGGACTGCAGGTCCCACGTCGGTGGAGCTCCCCGCGAGGGCTTGCTGACGGTCGTCAGAGCGACGAAAAGGGCCAGGGCGCAGGTACGCGGTGATCGCAGAGGGGATGTAATACTCGTTGTGTCCATCTGGGATGCCGTGCAGCTTCTACTGGGATTCCATGGCGAAGGAGGGGAGGATAGCCCATTTCCGGGGCCGGCGCTGGACCTCTCTCGTCAACGATTCTCTGTCTGTGGGAGACGCAGGAAACTCGTTCTCTATTGGTGCCGGCATTCACAACAAGCACGAAGGAAGGTCCATTTCCGTTCCGGGACCGGTGTTGACGGCGCCCGTGCTTCTCCTATATTCGCACCAGCGCCATAACACGCCTTGACCAGGGAGACGACATGCGACTCAGCGCCAACGAAGAAAGGCTTATGGCGGAAATGACCGCCATGGAGATCATTGACTGCCATGAGCACCTGCCGCCGGAAGCCCAGCGAACGGGGGTGCCGCAGGATGTCTTCACGCTTTTCTCACACTACACGCGGCACGACCTGTTCAGTGCCGGCATGGACCGTGATCGCTACCATGGGAACGACTCGTTCAGCGCAGATCGTCCCATTTTTCAGAGCCTGTTCGACCAGGACATTCCGCTTGAGAAGCGATGGGAGATTTTCCGCCCGTACTGGGATGCCATCAAGCACGGCTCGTATGCCCGAGCAGCCCGCCTGACAGCCAAGATGGTCTACCAGGTTGAGGACATCGATGATGATACATACCAGGCTCTCTCTGAACGGATCTTTGCCCAGAACACGCCGGGAATCTATCGACGCATACTGAATGACCGGTGCAATATCCGAGTGGCCCTCACTCAGTGTGGGCGCACTGACGTGGGAGCCCCTCTCGTTCCTCTGATGCCTCTGGCCAACCTGACCACGGTCGGCAGCTGTGAGCAGCTCGAGCGTCGAGCGGATGAGTTGAGCATTTCGCCGCCACGCTCTCTGGATGGCTACGTCGCTCTCGTTCAGGCTCAGCTCGAGCAATGGATTGAGCAGGGAACGGTTGGCCTTAAGATGATGTCGGGCCATTACACGACCCCGACGCGGCACGACGCCGAAGAGGCGTTTTCTGCGGTTACGGGAGGGAATGGCGAAGCGGCAGCCCCGCAGCGGAAGTGCCTGAGTGACTACCTGACCCACCTCGTGGTGGACCTGGCTGCCGAACGTGAACTGGTGGTCGCCGTTCACGCCGGGATTTGGGGAGACTTCCGCAGGATCGACTCCACTCATATGCTTGAGTTTGCCCCTCGGCACCCTGACACCAACTTTGACCTCTACCATCTGGGCATGCCTTCTGTCCGGGACACCATTGTCGTGGCGAAGAACTTGCCGAACGTGTTCCTGAACCTTTGCTGGACACACATCATCTCACAGGCACAGACGGTGTCCGGCCTGGATGAACTCATCGATCAGGTGCCCGTCAATAAGGTGCTCGCGTTTGGGGGAGACTACGCCCGACCGGTTGAGAAGATTGTGGGGCATTTGCATATGGCTCGTGAGGACTACGCGCGCGTTTTTGCCCAGCGCATTGACCGCGGCCTCATGTCGACAGAAGACGCCGTTTGTGTGCTTCGCCAGTGGTTCTGGGTCAACCCGTTGCGGCTCTACTCGCGCCTTGACGTTACCGTTTGACTCTGTTTCTCCTCACCCGTCCTTCCGCACGTGACTGCCACTCCCATGCCGATGCCCTTGCCAATCCAGTCCATTCGTCCCCAGGTGGATGAGTGTCTGTCATCGCCCGAGCCGTTAGTCGTTGTGGCTCCGACGGGGTCAGGGAAGTCAACCTGTTTGCCGGTGTGGATGTCCGAGTCGTTCGACGGGCCTGTGCTGGTGATTGAGCCACGGCGAGTCGCCTGCCAATCGCTTGCGACGTACGTTGCCGGCACCATGGGAGAACCGGTAGGGCAGCGCGTAGGTTACCGGATACGTTTCGCCAATCGGAGTTCCGCGGCTACTCGGATCCTGTTCGTGACTCCAGGCGTGGCATTGCGCATGATTGGCGGCGGCCCGTTGCCGTTCGAGGCTGTTCTCTTTGATGAGTTTCATGAACGTGGATGGGAGGTCGATCTCTGCCTGACGCTGCTGCGGGCCCGGAACCAACCGAACACCGGATCCCCGAAGATCGTGGTCACATCCGCAACCCTTGATGCCGAGGTGCTGGCAGCCGCCCTCGGCGCGACGCTGCTGACGGCAGAAGGGCGCACCTTCCCCGTGTCCGTTTCGTACGTTGAAACGGATGCGCCTCCCACTCTGCGGGACTTGGACAGGCGGGTCTCCGACGCCGTCGCAGGAGTCCTTCGCGCACCCCACGATGACGGAGGCGATATACTGGTTTTCCTGCCCGGGAAGCGGGAGATCTCTGCTTGTGATCGGGCACTCCGCCGGCGTCTTGGTAACAGACCCGATATTGTGCTGATGTCGGTTCACGGGCAGTTGCCGACGGACCGCGTCGCGCGTGCTCTGGCCGATCACTCCGGGGCCCGAAGGGTCTTCCTGGCGACGAACGTGGCTGAGACCTCCCTGACGATCCCTCGTGTGACGACGGTGATCGACACCGGCCTCGTTCGGATGCGGGCTCACAGAGCGGGACGCTCCGGGCTCGTGACGTTGCCCGTTTCGAAGGCATCGATGGATCAGCGCGCGGGCCGAGCCGGTCGCGTTGCTCGGGGGGAGGCCGTAAGGCTGTGGTCCGCTCGCTTTGTTCCTGTCCCTGACCGTCCTCCTGAGGTGATGTGTATCGAGTTGGACGATGTTGTGCTCAGAGCCACCGTTGCCGGGCTGGGTTCGGACGCCATCGGTCGCGCTCCGTGGGTCACTCCTCCCCCGGAATTTGCGCTTGAACGGGCGATTTCACGTCTGAAAGCACTTGGGGCGCTGACTTCGGCCGGCCGGGCCAGCGATCTGGGGCGCTCGCTGTTGGAGTTGCCCGTTTCTCTGCATGAGGCGCGGATTCTCGTTGATCCTCCCCCGGAACTCACACCCACCTTGTGCGATTTGGTAGGGGTCTTGCAGGCTCGGGCTGACATTCTCCGTCCGCTGGACGTCCTCCCCGCTGAGAATCGTGCGGACGTCGAATTGGAGCGCGTCCGACTGCTCAAGGCTGGCAGAGACGAGGTCTCTGATGCTCTGGTCTGCTTGCGGCATGGTCAGCCCCGTGAGCATGGGCTCCACAGCTCGGCCTTGAAGGAGGCCCGAGCCATTTCGTCCGCTCTTCGGCGCGTGCTTGGCTGTCCTTGTGGTTCCCCAACTCGAGACCCTTCCCCTCTGCCTGCTCGCGGGGCCCTGTCCACGTTTCTCCTCAGGCGCTGGCCGGAGGCCGCCTTCGCTCTGCGCCCCCGCGCAGACGGGGCCGGTCGCGGCACGCCTGGAGGCAAACGGCGACGCGGGGGCGAACCGTGGGCCAACGGCGTGGTTGAGTTGGGGGTCTACCCATATGCCAGATGGGGGCGGGACAAACCCGGAGACGGGCATTGGCCCAAGGCCGGCCTCATCATGCAGCACGAGTGGATAGAGGACGGTGGGACGGGGATCGTGGGAGTGGGCAGCATGCTCCTTCCCTGCACGTTCCACGAACTGGCAGGAGCCCGCCTCGGGGAGGAGCGCGTGGGGACGGTGCGCGTGGCCTGGACCCGTGATCGATGCCCGGTTGTGACGGGCGAAGTGTCACAGGTTCTTGGTGGCGCCGTGCTGCAAAGTCTCGAACGGCAACTGGAAGGTGCGGTCCTGCGGAAGGCTGTTGCTGAACTCATTCTTGAGGGGCGCTGGCTTGCCTCTGCCGGCGAAGGCGTATGTGATGACCTCCATGTCGCCCGGACACTGCGGGACTGGCCCGGGCAGTGCCCTGGATCATTGCTGCGGCTTGATGCCTGGCTCGCGAGCCCAAACGTGTTCCTGGAAGACCGCCTTGCGCAGTTGGGTGTGGAGCAATGTGAGGATTTGGCGCTGGTCGATGGGGATGATCTGAGGCTTGACGTCACGAGCGAACTGGGTGCGCCCATTGGCCGGGAGGACGAGGTGAGAGCGGCTTTTCCACGTGCCTGGGGTTACCAAGGGGCGCAGTACGCGTGCACGGTTGATCCGAGACGTCGTGAGGTGATGCTGACGCCACAGGGCGCCTCGGCCAAGCGTCTGAAAGAGCCGCCGCGGTGGGCGCTTCCGGGGTTTGAGGGGTTCAAGGTGAGATACCGGCAGGCGAGTCGTGTTGTGACCCTGAGGGATTAGGGGCAGGGAGGCAACTCCAGTTCTGCCAGGTAAATGCTCGCCTCGTTTGGCTTTTCGGCTTCGTGGCTGGAGTAATAGGATATGAGCGCCCGCCCCGGTCTCAGTTCCACGAAACCGGTGTAGGAATTGTCTCCGCCGCTGGGCAGTTCCATAATCTCGGAAAGCTGATTGTCGCGCAGCCAGTAGAGCGTGGTCACCGGTGCTCCCCCCAGTGTCTTTCGTCCTCCGGCTAGCCAGTTCCCTTGCCATCGCACGAGCATTGGTCCGCCGACATAGCGGTCGAGCTCTGCGCTGGTCCACTCCTCGAACGGGGCTTCAGCCCGACACACGCACGCGTTCTTTCCGGTCAGTGTTCGAGCCAGCCCGACCAACCCGCCATCGGGTCCGAATGCGAATGCCGTTTCGTCCCCGTACGCTTCTCGAAAGACGGAGCGGAATCGCCACACAAAGCCGTCGTCACTCTCAAGCAGGACGGCCTGGGTAACGCTTCCTCCTTCGCCATGCGCGATACCGTGCTGGAACTCGCTTTTCCGCCGGCCACACAGGTAGGCCTTCCCGCTCCATGCAGCGGCTCGCCAGATGTAGTGGCCGTACGTCCCTTCCAGCATGCGTGGGCCTTCCCAGGAGATGCCGTCCTGGGTCCATGCGCAGTAGCCCAGGTGTTGGTTGATGTCATAGACAGCCGTCCCTCCGGGACAGAGCCATGTTCCCGTGTAGACAAAGAGGGTGTCACCAAACACGAGAAAATGTGGATCCCGGGTATCGCGGTCATCGACTGAGAAGTTGAAGGCGTCGTGCCAATCCCGTCCATCAGCGCTGGACATAACGCGTATTGTGGAGCTGTCATGGACAGCGTGCCCATCGGGGCAGTTCCGGAAGGCCAGATAGAACACCCCGCCGAACTGGCACATGTCGGTAAATGCATTGTGTTGACCATCGCCGAACACCTTGCGCAGGGAACAGAGCTTGACCGCCGGTTCTACCATGGGATTGCCTCTTGTCTGTCAGTTGTGAGACGCGCGTGTTGTTTGGTGGGGCTGAGGTTGGTATGGTAGTCGATGTCGTGTGTATCGCCGGGAGCTCCCGCTCCGTGATCGTGCCATGGTGCCGGCCTCGGCCGACCGATAGGTGCGGGTCAGGAAATGGCGCCGCCGATGCGGCCAGCACCCCCGCGCCATGCCGTACTCCTGCATGACAACGGACACTCCTTTCTCCCCTTCTTGCGTACCTCGCAATGTGATCTGAACTCCCCACGTTTCAAGTTGCCCCGCAGGGAGGAGCATGGGCTACTCCCTCCTCACGACCGCGTGCCTCAGCACTTGGGCAAAGCTGGCGCGACGACGAGGCACGCCGCTGCGCCGGAAGCCGAGGGATCTCCGTGGGCTGTGGCGGACCGTGCGACAGGAGGCCGGTCGGTCCGCTCGGCATCTTGCGAATCGGCCTCCGCTGACTTACCTTGTCTGCTCGGCGTTCGCACTCCTGATGATGTGCTGCCAGCCTCTCGAAGCCAGTGTTTCGGACTGTCTGATGCCAGAAGAACCCAACCCAAAAGTCAACCCGGCTGAGCTGTTCGGCAGCCAGTCACTTGAGGCGTTCTCTCAGGGAGCAGCCACAGCTCTCATAGAGCGCCGCAACAGCCACTTGGGAAGCCTTGTGCTGGCGGAGCGGGGGGCGTTTTACGTTCAGATCCTCTACCGGCTCCTGCTTTTCCGGCGGACGCATGAACTCGAGCCTCTCTATGAGGACGTGTACGATGCGGTCAGGGAGCCGCAGTCGCTGCTCTGCGAGGACGGCGATTACTCACCAGACCAGTTCCGGACCGATCTGGACCAATTGCAGGCGTGGGAGCTGGTCAGCTGCAGGATAGAACGGGAGCGTCTGCGTGGTTACCGGGACACACGCAAACGGAAGTTCCGTTACCGACTTGGCGAGGATGCCGTTGCGTTCCTGGAGTGGCTCGAAGAGCGCCTCCAGGAAGAACTTGAGGGACGGCCTTCCGACACCCGTGATCTGCTTGAGGAGGTCTGTGGTAACTTGACCACCTTACTTCGTCTTCTTCGGCGTTTCGGCAGCAAACGGGAGCGGGGCGATGATGCGCGCAGAATCCTCTTCCAGCTCTTCCGTCTCGACACGCTGAGCCTGGATATCAACGGCGAGCTCGGGGCCTTCAATGCTCGCCTCCTGGGGTTTGTCGTTCACCACTACGATGTGGGCGAAGCCAAGGGGGTGCTTGTGGAACTTGATCGCTTCGTGAATGAGTTTCTCCGCCAGATCAACGAATTGCGGAATGAGATCGTTGAGTTTGTCGAGCAGCTTCTGGATGAGAAAAACCAGGCGAAGCTGCGGTCTGCCATCCAGATCATGGAAGAGGAGCGCCGGAAGGCTCCGGGCTTGCTGAAGCGTTCGCACGAAGCGTCCGCTCAGGAACGGATTCCGCGACGTCTCCGGGCGTTCTACCGTGAAACCGGACACCTTGACCGGCTCTGTCGGCGGATCCAGGATGCGTCCATTCAAGTGTGGCGTAAGCTCCATTCCCATCTTCGTGAGTTGGAGCGCAAGAGCAACCGACTGGAGGATCTGCGGGAAGCCATTCGGCGACTTGCCGACCAGCCGGTAGAGAGCTGTCCTAGCGCGTTGATCAATCGGCTCGTTTCCCCTGCGATCATGCGGCACGATCCCCGGTTCTGGGACGACCATGAGAAGGCGGATCCTCCTCAGCCTCGCCGTCGCCCCGTCCATCGGCCTGGGGTCGAGAGACGTTTTCTCCCGCGCAAACGGCGGGGAACAGAACCGGTGGTCAGCATGGAACGCGCTCGCCTTGAACGCCTGAAACGATGGCTGGAAGTGACCGTTGGTCTGCCATACGAGGGAACCCCGCAACGCGTTTCCCAGGGCGCTTACACCGATCCGGAGGACTTTGCCCGAATCATGGACCTGGCCCGTGCTGGAATTCTGGGGGAAGGGCGCAAGCTCAAGAGCGTAAGCTATCGAGTGGAGGCTACCCCGGAGTATCCGGCCTCCGTAGTCATTGATGACCAGCAGCTCAGCTTTGACGAGATGCTGCTAAGCCGATCGGATGATGAGTCATGAACGAGGCCCCCTTAGCCGAGCTCACAGCAGCGTTTCCCGAACGAGTCCGGGCCGTTCTCAACATTCTGGTGGAGACGCCCTACTTCTACCGCACGGACAATGAGGATCTGTTCTTCTTTCTGCGCCGTCACCGGAGTGAGTTCGCCCGTTTTGCTGAGATGTATTACGGGTGGCATCTGTTCATGGACGCCAAATGTGCCCGTTTCTACAAAGCTCAGTGGCACAATGAAGCCGTTTCGGAGGCGAACCGTGACATGTTCGACTTCCGGACACGCGATGAATGCCTTGGGTTCATGATCCTGCTGGAGTACTTCGAGCACCTGCTTGAGGAGAACGCGATGACTGTGGACGATCCAGAGAATCCCCGGTTCCTTTTCGGGGATCTCCTCGTGTACACACAACGCCGCTTTGTCGAGTTGTTTCCCAAGGAGTCGGAGAGTCGGTACACCCAGGAGCACGTCCGCAGCCGCATTCTGCGTCGCATCCTGCCGGTTCTGGAGAAGTACCGCCTGCTCCAGCGTTTGCGGCCTCCAACCGATCAGGACGTCACTGAGCACGACACCATTTTCGAGGCGATGCCGGCGCTCTACCACTACAACGCCGGCACGCTGAGCCGATTTGTGGTTGGCGAGCGGCCGACTGAAGGCACTGGTGATGACACCGAGGTCGCCAGTGATACCGAACCGACCGTCCCGGGCACCCACGAAGCCGAACGCACGCCTTCCGTCAGTGGTTCCTCCGGGGCCGAGCAGGCAAGATCATGATTGAGCGACAGACAATCCACTATGCGGTCCGTCGGGTTCGACTGATCAATTTCCACAACTTCGTGCATGAGACGATTGACCTCGAGAACGCGGGGCACTTGTTCTTGCTTGGTGACAATGCGTCCGGCAAGACGACGATTTTGGACGCCGTGCACTACGCCCTGACCGCAGGGCAGGAGATGGAGTTCAACTCGGCGGCGAGAGTTGCCGGAAGCCGGACGGACGGTCGGCGGCTGCAGGGCGTCATCATGCGCTACAACGTTGACACCGGTCCCATGAATGAAGGGGACACGATCACTTACGTTGCCGTTGAGATACTTGGACGGCACGGCAAGCCGACAACCGTTGGGGTCGGGATGACTGCCCGGGCTATGGGGGAGCGACTCAACCGTTGGGGGTTCATCCGTGAGTGTCCACTCGAAGACATCCCTCTTCTGGTCGAGGAGGCGGGACAACAGCGCCCGGCGGGACAGCAGGAGCTTCGCGACTGGTTCAACCGCGGGACCGGCTTCTTCAACACCATGGCGTCGTACCGCCGAGAGCTTGCCCAGCGTTTCTTCGGTGGGGAAGATACCTACACGGGAGTCTGCCACCTCCTGTCGATGGGGAAAGCCTACCGCGAGATTGTGTCCCACACGACAGACTACCACGAGCTCTTCAAGGCCCTCCTGCCAGAGCCTCGAACGGAGCTTTTTGAGCGCCTGATCGAGGCCTTGAAGGGCCTGGACGCAAGCACCGCTGAGCTGCAGCACCTCGAGGACCGCGGTGTCTATCTCAACGAGTTGCTCCGCACGGTGGACGCGATTACTGACTTGCGTCAGCAGGGGGAGGACTTGCTGTGGGTGTGTCGATTCATCGAGTTGCAGAGCTTGCAGGGCCAGATAGAGGGGGCCAAGAACCAGTCCGATGCGCGCCAGAGGAAATTGGCGGGATTCACCGTTGATCTCGACAAGTGTCGGGTCGCGCAGCAGCACCAGGAGAAGCGCATTGCTGACTTCAAGTCAACCGACTCGTCCGGGCTGATCACGAAGGAGAAGGACCTCGTCAGTGAGTTGGAGGAAAACAGCCGCACGGCGGACGATGCGCGAGGGCGGCTGAAGAATGCGGACAAGGTGTGTCGGCAGCACCAGAAGAGCCTGGACGCAGGGCGCAAAGTGTTGCGGGAGGCTACGCAACGTTTCCTGGTGGATGTAACCCGCCATGGCGCGGCGTTGCCGTTCCCGGTAACCGAACTGCTGGCCGGTCTGGAGCAGGTTGTGCGCCACGAGCTCCCTGAAACAGCTGTAAGTCACGTGCCCGTCGCGGCTTTCCGCAAGTACATCTCGGCCGCAGGCAGGGAACCGGAACAGCAGCAGGCCGTCTTGCGCCATCGACTGTCCCTGCTTGATCTGGACCGGACGACCCTTGTGCATCGCCTGGAAGCGTTGTCGGCTTCTGATCTGGTCGGGTCGGTTGACGCTGACTTCAGGCGGGCCGTGGCCATGCTGCGTGAACGCATGCTTCGGGTGCAGCCGCTCTACGAAGGGCTCGAGTGGGCCGCCGGGCTATCATCAACAGCCAAGGCCGCTGTGGAAGAGAGTGTTGGCCTGGATGTACTGATGACGCTGCTTGTGGAGCCTGAGGACTATGACTCCGTGCGGGAGGTAGTTGTCGGCCAGTTCCCACGCCTGCGTGTCACGGCCGGTAACGAGGAGACGGAGTTGCCGGAGTGGATCAGAACGAATTTCGACATCACGCGCTCGGAGCCTCGTGCCCTGCGTGCATTGGCGTTGGAGATGGAAACTCGACGTGGCCCCAAAGTCAATCGCGAGGAAGGGAGCGCGGTCTTGCTCTTCCGGGCGCACGAACGCCGTCTCAGTGGGGCCCCGGCGGAACTGATCGGTGCTGACACGCGGGAGGACGCTCTTGAACGGCGCCGAAAGGCTCTGCAGAAGCAGTTGCACGACCTTGACACAACGATCAAACAGCTGCGTGGACAGGAGCATGACCAAGCTGCCTTGCTTGAGCGACTGACCGTTTTTCAGGGACTCCTTGAGGAGCGTGCGGAGGCGATGGCTGGAAGCGCGGAGATGCTGCGCGAACTCGGGCAGAGCCAAGCCGCTGCGCAGGCTGAGTTCCACCGCTGGAACGAACGTGTGACTGAGCTCAATGAGAAGATTGGCCGCCTGGATGAGCGTCTCAAGGAAGTCCGTGCCATGATTGCCAAGCAGGGGTTGGACAAGCTTGACGCAAAGATGCGCAAGGCCCGGAAGAAGCTCGAGGGGCTGCGTTCTGAGGAAGCCGAGCTCCACAAACAGATGGGGGTGCTTGAGAATCAGATCCGTGGCCTGGGGGAACAACTGGAGAAGCGCCTGGGGCCCGCGTGCGCCCAGGCACAGGTTGCCCTTGAGCAACAGACCGCCCTGGTCCAGGGCCGTTATCCCGAGGGAACTGACCTTGCGGTTGTGCTGCTGCCTGACGGGGAGGCGGCCGGTCTCCCGGAAGGAGATGCTCTGCGTGACCAGCTTGGCGAGCTTGGTCGCCGCGAAGCGGAACTGCAGGGAGAACTCCGTGAGCGTCTTAAGCACCCGGAGTACAGCCCGGTCTATGCATTCACGTACGAGGCGCAGGCGAATCGCCTCATGGACCGGCGTTCACGCACCGTGCAGGAGCTGACGCGCCTGCAGGAACGGGCGATTGCTGAACAGAAAGAGGTCATCAACGAGAAGACGTACCAGCTGTTCCGCAAGATCATCATGGAAGGTCTCCTGAAGTACCTGAAGCAACAGGTACTTGCCTTGGATGAGATGCTGAAGCAGATCAACCGGTTGCTGGCCGATCGACAGTTCGGCAGGAGTGAGTACCGGTTCCAGCTCAAGGAAGTCGACAAATACCGCCGATTGCTTGAGATTGTGCGCAACTTCAATCCCTTTGACGACGAAGGAGAGGATGAGCTGAGGAACTTCTTCGAGGATCATCGGGATGAGATTTTTGAGACTGAGGTGAATCAGGTTCCGGAGGTGTTGGACTACCGGAATTGGTACCACTATGACATGCGCGTCCATACGCTTGACAAGGCGGGCGTGCTCATGGACCGCCGGACCAAGAGCGTTGGCTCCGGCGGAGAGCAAGCCGTCCCGAACTACCTCCTGATCCTTACGGTTGCCCATTTCCTATTTGCCGGCAGCAACGTTCGTCTCCGCCTCCTTCTGTTCGACGAGGCGTTCTACGGCATCGATGCAGGGCGACGTGATCAGATTCTCGGTTTCGCGACCGATCTGGGGCTCCAACTGTTCGTGGCTTCTCCCGATCAGGATGGAGTCAAGCAGGAGGTGGCCTATTCCACCACATTGCTCGTGGTCAAGGACGAGGAATACGACGTACACCTCTATCCGTATCATTGGGCCAACCCCGAGGCAGAGAAACAGATGGAATTGCTTCCGGACTTCAAGCACAAGCCCGGTCCGGTCGAGTTCGGGGATGAGATCTAGCGAGCGACTCAGTGAGGTCCGTTCGCCATGGGGGGAGGTGTCGATGGTCGCGACATGGCCTGGGATTCGAGGTGCAGTTCGGGGATGACCGATGACACGTTTTCTCGAGCAATTCAGGGGAGCGCTACAGGAGACGCCCGGCCTCCGGTGTCACCTTGAGACGATCTGTGATCGCATCGATCGGCAGGGGCAGCTCCCCAAACAGGTAAAACTGGGACAGGGGCTGCACCATTACCAGGAACTTTCGCCTTTACGTCGTTTGTTCGGTGACGGTCTGCGGGAGACGGCGTCCGGCATCGTCCGAGTCGATATCGAGCACTTGCTCCGCAGGCTGTCGGTAAAGCAGAGGAACGGCTGGAGCGAGGCCCTCTATGCCGTGCTTGGCCGTGAGCAGGTCAACCGACCGGCCGAGAGGAGGGAGAACGAGAGTGACGTAACTCGGATTCTGGAACGCTGGATGCTGGAATTCTCCGACCTCCCTGAATTTGGGAGCTTCCTGCACGATCGCCTGGAACATTGGCGAAGGAAGGTTGCCGGGAATGGCTCTGAGGCAACCCAGCGCGTGTTGTTCCTGGCTGGTAAGACTGTACGCTCACTGCGTGTTAACGAGGCCCCAATTGGTCTGGCTGAGGTGGCCGCACGCTGTTGCGGAGACAGCAAAGCATTGCAGTCATCCGAGCTGTGGGGCCTCGTCGGCGATGGCCTGCTCTGTTCCGCTGGGGACATTCCCCCTTACACCTTGGATCAGCGCAACGCGGCGATCCGCCTGTGCGGCGTGACCGAGAACCCAACCGCAGTCCGGGTGACGCTGTTTGGGCCTGTCGTGTACCGGAAGAACGGGGTCACGATGGACTGGATCAAGCGACTCTGGCAGATGGGTGAAGCCGCCGTTCTGACCTGGGAGAATCTCCAGGGAATCGAGAGCATGGGCCTCGCCGAGGAGGCCCCGGACGCTCGCCTTATCACCTGTGAGAACGAGACACCATTTTGCCGACTGACACGGGAAGAGGGCAACGCCGTTGTTGTTTACACCGAAGGCTACCCGAACACGGCGGTCAAACGTCTCCTCTCCCTGCTGGCACCCGACCTGGAGGTGGCATGGCACTGGGGGGATACAGATCTGGATGGCCTCCGGATCGCGGGGATCGTGGATGAGGTCCTGCCGGTCAACCTATGGCGCTGCGATCTGCCCGACTTGGCGCGGTGTCGAGAAGGCTTGATAGCGCTGGATGGTGCCCAGCTTCAGCGCTCCAGGCAGTTCGGGGAACGTCGCCCTGATTTCCGTTTCTCCGAGGAACTGGCGTTCACGATAGAGAACGGCTGGTTGGAGCAGGAGAGCTGGTGTCCGGACGCGGTGAGAACACACGCGCATGTCTCCAGTTGTGGAGATAAGGTCCATAGACGGCGGATCCAGGCGGATGGAAGTCCGCCGGTCTGACTGATCGTTCGGACAGAAGGGAGGAAAGAAGCGTGGAACCCAAAGCAATCGGTGGCCTGTTTTCTCTACCGGACAAACATGCGCTCTGGCGCATCCCGATCGTGTTGCTGGTTATTGTCGTTTTGCCGGGGTGCTGTGCGTGGGTTTACGTGGCGCAGCCAACGACGCGGGGGGCCAAGACGATGGACGTTCAGGTCGATACAGATGCCTTGAAGGCCCACGTGTGTTTTCTTTCGGAAGACTGTTTCCCGCGTCACAGCAACAATATCGCGAATCTGGACCGGGCGGCGGATCGCATCCGCGAGGCCTTTGCGCAGGCTGGTGCGGAGCCGCGGGACCAGACGTTTGAGTTGGAGGGTAACACGTACCGGAACGTCATTGGCCGTCTGGGCCCGGCCGGGGGGCCAGTGGTGGTCGTTGGGGCCCATTACGACTCCTGCGGTCTGACGCCCGGGGCTGACGACAATGCGAGCGCCGTGGCGGGGCTTCTGGAACTGGCTCGGCTCCTGGGGAAAGACAGTGACAAGCTGACACGCCCTGTTGAGCTTGTTGCTTACACGCTTGAGGAGCCTCCCTACTTCGCTACCGCAAATATGGGGAGTGCCCGGCACGCCAAAGCCCTTGGCGAAGCCGGGACGGACGTAGCCGCTGTCATCGTGCTTGAGATGATCGGCTACTTCACCGACGAACGACGAACCCAGCGTTTCCCGATGCGGGCTCTGCATCTCTGCTATCCGAGCAGAGGCAACTTCATTGGCGTGGTCGGCCGCTTTGCTGACCGGAAACTGACTAAGCGCGTGAAGGTCCTGATGAAGGGCGTGACGCCGCTCAAAGTTTGTTCGCTGAACGCCCCCGCAAAGCTCCCCGGGGTGGACTTCTCTGACCATCGCAACTACTGGAGTGAGGGGTACAGTGCGGTGATGATCACCGATACTGCGTTTTACCGCAACCCCAACTACCACGAGCTTACGGATACGTGGGACACGCTCGATTACACCCGCATGGCTTGCGTAGTGCAGGCTGTACTCAACGCCGTGATTGCCCTGCCTTGAAATGGCGAGGATCGGGCACTACTTTCCCTAGATAGTGGGAAAAAACTTCTTGATGTGCGGACGCACTGATGCCAGGTTGCCGTCGATCGTGGTGTATACGGCAGGCTTTTGGTGTCGAATGTCGTGCGGATCGGTATGGAGGCCTGCGAGAACGGGCCTTCCCTTCTCTGGGTGGAGAGAAACCGGGCCGTTGGCGTGCCAGTCTTGCCGCCGCGGGTCTTGAAGGGAGACACAACTCCGGAGGTCGCGCTCTACGCGTCCGCTTGTTCGTTGAGCGGAGGACGTTGGAGTGGGACTCTCCAGCGGAGGACTGAACCGTCTGTCCACGCGCTGCCATGGCGCACCGTTCAGGACACGGGAGAAGCCCGGATGCACTACGCGCGAAACGTTCTTATGGGGCTGTCGATAGCCATCCTGCTGGGGGCCTGTCAGCGAGGAGGGGCACCCCGGCTCCGACCACTTGCTGAGGAACCGGCGGTCGAGCAATCTGCCCGCGCAGGGAGCTTCTGGCGGCGTCTTCTTCTGCCGTTTCGCCGCGAAACGGGGAGCGGGGCGACGCAGCCTGTTGCTGTTCCACCCGGTGTTCCCGACGGTCAGGACCGGGAGGACGATCTGGTTGCCCCGGCACTCCCGGTTACAGAGCCACCACCTGCCGTTTCCGAGGCCGGGGATGACACCCAGGCTGCTGGACCTCAGACAGAGGCCCAAAAAAGGCAGGCGGACGTCGCCGCTGGCGACACCACGCCGTCAGTCGGGAAGAGCGGTGAGGCCACCGGCCCTGGTCAGGCAGCGTCAAGCCACAAGGACGCCACCAGGAAAGAACCATCCCGAGACCTTCCCGCGGAGACCGGGAAGCGTGAGGAGACGCTCTCGACGGAGAAGCCGGAGAAGAAGGCTGAGACCGGCAGAGCCCAGAAGCAACCCGAATACCCGGTCACTGCGTTTGTTCTTGGGTACGAGAAGCCTCGGAGCGATCTTCCGGCTCTTGAGCCACTTCTGCATGTCCTCGTGACGCTGACCAAGACCGAGAACGGCTGGTCAGGCGGGGAGAGCGAAACGACGGCCAGGACCAAGACGGAGGTTGCGGACCTGTGCCGAGAAGGCATGGTGACCGTGGATGCAGACGCCATTCGCGTCGTCAGCCGCGCCATTGTGTCTGAGTTCCATCGCTGTGGGCTCATCGGCGTGTACGTTGGGCCTCACCCGGAAGACATTGACCTGCGGACTCTCAAGGACCTGCGCCCTGAAGGCTGCCGGGACCTGCGCATGGCGATATACGTGAGTACAGTCGGCCAGGTGCGCACCATCGCATCGGGGACGCGCATCGCTAAGGCCGAGCGCATCAACCACGCGCTGCACGGTCGGATTCGGCGCCACTCCCCTGTCCAGGCTGCTCGTTCCGAGGACGGCAAGAATGACCTGATCCAGAAATACGCCCTTGATGACTTTGTCTTCGGTCTTAATCGCCACCCCCGCCGTCGAGTCGATGTGGCCATTGCCCCGGGTAAGGAGCCTGGTCAGGCGACGGTGGACTACCTGGTCACCGAGGACAAACCGTGGGTCGCGTTTGTCCAGGCCACCAACACCGGCACGGAGACGACTGACACGTGGCGCGAGCGAGTCAGCATTGCCCATCACCAACTGACCAACCGTGACGACACACTGAATGTCGACTACGTCACGGCCGGCTTCGGTGAGAACTCCCAGGCGGTCGCGCTGTCTTATAGCATCCCTTTGCTGTACCCCGACCGATTGCGGCTGCGTGTATTCGGGACCTGGCATGAGTACACAGCAGACGATGTAGGGCTGGCCGGCGAGACGTTCGACGGAGACGGCTGGGGAGCTGGGATTGAGCTGACGGGGAAGATCTACCAGAGACGCGCGCGCTTCATCGACGCCGTCTTGGGCCTGCGCTGGGCCACAACCACGGTAGAGAATGAACTCTCTGCCCCTCCCACGACATCGGCGGATTTCTTCCTGCCGCACGTGGGTATTTTGTACGAGAACACGACGCGGAAGATCGTGACGCATGCCGGCGTGGAGCTTGAAGCGAACGTGCCGGAGGTGGCCGACACGGACGGCTCGAATCTGAACGGCCTGGGGAGGATCGGCGTCGACCCAAGGTGGGTCGCGCTCAAGTGGCACGCTGACCGCACGCTCTCCCTGGATCGTCTTGAGGCCGGCTCGCGTCTTGCTCATCTGTTTGCGCGGAAGGGACACGAACTGGAGCTCAAAGCCCGAGGCCAGGTCGTGCTTGATGGCCAACGGCTGCCTCCCCAGATGGAGCAGGTTGTTGGCGGTTTCTTCTCTGTGCGCGGTTACGAGGAATCGATCGCTGCAGGTGACGATGGTTTGATGGGCAGCGTTGAATACCGCGTCCGTCTGCCGGAAGCGCTGAGCCTGTCGCCACGCCCGAGGAACCGTGTTTGGGGGATCCCATTCCGTTCGTTCCCGCAGCAGCCTGGCGGAGGGACAGACTGGGGATTGATGCTGAGGGCATTCCTCGATGCCGGGCATGTTTCCGCGAATCAGCGTTCAAACATTGAGGCCGATGCCACATTGGTGAGTTGTGGCCTCGGCCTGGAAGCGCAGCTACTCAAGAACTTGAGCATCCGCTGTGATTGGGGGATTGCCCTCAAGACGGTTGATGATGCCTTCGGTACGCCGCGCGATGGTGCCGAGAGCGGCGATAGTCGCCTTCACCTTGTCCTCACCGCGCTTTGGTAGGTACCATTGACTGTGCGTTCCGGTTCCGACCGGACAATCCAGGGAGCCATGCGATGAAGCGCCCAAATGGTTGCTCGTTAAGTCAGACCGCAGCGGCATTTCTGCCGCGGCTGGCTATCTGTGTTGCCATGTGCCTGAACGGGGCGCTGTATGCGGGGCCGGTGGGAGAGAGCGTCGTGGCCGGCTCGGCGACGTTCCAGCGTGATGGCCTCTCCACTCACATCACGGCTAGCGGTAGTTTACTGTAGATTGGGTCCGTAGTACACCTTTCCGCCCCGAGCGCGCGCGCCAAACTCCTGTCCCCCATAGCCTTCCGCGATTGTCCTTTTCTATTGCTATCGTATTACCCTATTGGAATACACCCCCAT
>JABHEG010000209.1 GCA_018676675.1 Lentisphaerota bacterium | reverse complement strand
TCCTGGAGCCTGATTGAAGGAGACGCATTGTGTCCGCAGTACGCCGCTCAGGGAGCGCCGAAAACTGCCAAACCCCTGCCGTCGAACGGGCCCCCGGCCTCCCGAATCTGAGCTCAATCGACCCCCAGCTTAACGGTTACCGTTTTCTCCAGTAGTTTCGCGTTCTAAAGGTACATATCGCGCTTGTTAGGTCATTATCCATTAGGCCAGAACATTCTCTGTGGGAGCGGCACCAACCCAATCAGAAGACCCCACCATCGAGCAGCATGCCTCCGAAGATCCCGCCCAGTAGGCACAATACGATCGTGCCTGTGAACACAGACTCGGTCTCTCTGATGTGCGCGTCTTCTTCCATACAACGGCGGCGTCAGCCAGCACCCATTGGTTGGACTCCCTATCCTATTGCAGTTTGCCGTCCACCCACAGCTCATGCGTGAAGGCAAACGGCCTGTTTAGGACGCGGATGATGGCGGCTATGCCCTCAATCTGGAATCTGTGCTCGAAACCCGTGTCCCAAATCTTCAGTCCTCGGCGGAACATCTCCTCGCCGTCAAGCTCAATGGCGGCTCTGCCCGACCAGAACCCATGGTAGAGACGCACGGTGTGACCCTCGCCAATGCTGACTTTCCATACCATGGTCATTGTCGTGTTCCTGTCCGTGCCCAACGTCTGTATGGACGACATGGGGCATTTCCCGGTTATGCCCCAAGTCGTCGCCTTTCATTACCACGCTATACGACATGCCGGGTATCTGCACGTCGTCACCGGGTGTCCCACCTCTTGCTTTCCTGAAGCTATGATAGTCTGGGGCAAAGTCAAACATGGTTCGACGCTGATCTGGCACGGCCCGTCTGCCTTCGCCAGGGATCACCGTCCCGCCGGTTGCTTAGAGTTCTCACACAAGACCCCCTGCCGTTACCCGCCTCAGGGCACGTACCAGAACGAGCGCCAGTAGGCCCGGTCCGTGGCGTAGACATCGATGGTCTCGTCCGCGCCGTCCTGCGGGGGAGGGAGGATTCCGTAACGCCTCATTTCACGCACATAGTGCTTGTTGGGGCGGAAGCCGTCCATGTCAAAACGTCGGGCTGTGTCCAGCCATTGTTTGATCGTGCGCACACCGTTGAGGAGCTTCTGGTAATCAGGGCTTTCCGTGGTGTCGAATGTCAGCTTTTTGCCGCAGAGCCCAAGTCCCCCCGCCGATCGCGCCAGCGGGGCACGCAGGATCAGGGATCGTTCCGGGTGCGTGAGGTTGACCAGTAAGTCGGCATGCGTCTTGAAGCCGGTCGTCCACTTTGGCTTTTTTTCGTCACGCGGTGCGTGACAGGCCAGGCACAGGCGCTTGAACACGTCCTTGTCCGGTCTGAACGGCACCATGCCGGTCCCGAGAGCCGCGTATGTCGCCGGGTACGGAGCGCCGGAGTCGATCCACAGCCGGACCGTATCCTTCTCACGTTGAGTGAGATTGACATCCTTGTGGCGCTTCAGGATGTTGTCCATAAGGCGGCTTGCTGAGGAGCCGATCTTGCGTGGTGCGATGTTGCTGTTCGCATCTCTTCCGTGGGACACGTACCCGCGGCTCATGAGCGCGGCGTAGGCATGGGAGTACCGGGGCCCCGATCGGACGTCAAGAGCAGCTTTCCGGCGTATTGCGTGTCGTTGTGGCACTGCACACAGTGCTTGTCGAGGATGGGTTGGATATCACGGGGGAACTCGAACATGTCCGGCATTCCCTCGATGGGCTCGATGGGCGATGGCGCGCGCCTCGTGGCCATAAGACTGGCTCGGACGGGCGGTCCTTCGGTGCGCTCCTCATGGCATCCGATGCACCCGACGGTTTCACCAGGCATCACGCTGACGAACGACTGCATGCGTTTTACCGACAACCCGTTGCTGTCGAGGGCTACGAAGAACAGCGATCGCAAGGCGGGAACCTCCATGTAAGCGGAGCCGTCGGGCTCCACCGGAACGGTGCCGAGAATGCGGGGGAGGGTGAATGTTCCCCCCAGACTGATGGGTTCCATGCTGCCGCTGAAGTTGACCGGTTTGGGCAGCGTTTCCAGAATGAGCAGGCGTTTGATCTCGCCACGTTTCACCCCGGCCATGTTCCGGCCCCGGGTGACATCGGCCAGAGCCAGGCGTCCGGTCGTTCTGGACGCATTCATCCGTGACGGGATGACATGCTCGCGCTTCCTCGGGCGCAGCGGGCGCGGTTCGTGGACATCCAGGTGCTTGAGCTCGGGCGGAAGCGTATAGATCGCCTTCGCCGCTCCTGTGCCGTTCATCACCCAGAGCTTGCGCCTGCGGGCGGCCATGAAGCAGTCCTCGGAGAATGCATACGGGTCGCGCCAGTCCGCTTCACGGCTGATTCGGACGGCTCGACCTCTGTCGTCCGGGCCGTTGCGAGGATCGACGACCGTGATGTGCCCGGCGTGTTCCTTGCGCCCGTGCCCAGGGGAGAACGACGCGACCACTCTGCGGCTACCGGGGATCGGCTTGGCGTCCAGCATGACCGTTCCGGGGTGCATGTTCCCGTAGTAGACCATCTGGCCGGTGCCGTCCGGGTTGGCGGTCCACAGATGATGGAAGCGAACACGGCTGCGGTCCACATATTCCCAGCGCATGTAGAGCAGTCGCCCGTCCGGCAGCATCCAGGGCGTGTTGTCGTGCTCGATGTTCGCGGATAGCGGCCGGATGCCGCCGCCATCGGCATCGCAGCGGTAGAGGATTGCCACCTGCGTGAACCAGCAGTTTACGAACCGGTTGCAGCGGGACGAGCAGAAGGCGATGTCACCCTCTGGCAGGTAGGTGGGTTCGTAATCGTCGTAGGGTCCATCGGTTAGTTGGCGCAGGTCCGTGCCGTCACAGTTGATCTCATAGAGGTGATAGTGGCGGGGGGCCCCCCCCC
>JABHEG010000262.1 GCA_018676675.1 Lentisphaerota bacterium | reverse complement strand
GGGGGGGGGGGGGGGCTGAGAACGAGAACGGTTGGCTGACCGGCAGTTTCGAGTTAGATTAGAGAGAGCGTGAGGTCCGGGGATGCGACTAGAACGCGGAGCAGAACTGGATTAGGAACGATGAAGAAAACCAACGAGTTCACCCTGATCGAGCTTCTGGTGGTGATTGCCATCATCGCCATTCTTGCTGCCATGCTGTTGCCGGCGTTGAGCCAGGCTAAAGCACGAGCGACCTCCGCGAGCTGCAATTCCAACACCAAGCAGATTTCCACCGCTTTCATCATGTACAGCGGCGACTGCGACTACCGCTATCCCCCGCGGAATCATCCGAACTACCGCTATGGCTGGCCAGTGCTGATTCACCCGTACCTTGGGGACTACAGCGTCCTCCGTTGCCCGGGCATCAAGCAGGGCACGGGACACCGGATCTGGGACATGCCCGGCGGCGTCGGCACGCACTACGCCTACAACTTCTGCCGGATTCAGAACAAACGGGTCACCGAGTACGAGCACCCTACCCAGACAGCCTTCGCCATGGACTGGCCG
Source organism: Lentisphaerota bacterium (assembly GCA_018676675.1). GTDB lineage: Bacteria > Verrucomicrobiota > Lentisphaeria > Oligosphaerales > JABHEG01 > JABHEG01. Next base: position 65,431 of record JABHEG010000262.1, on the reverse strand, counting down.
TATGCCTGCATCAAGTATGCTGCGAGCAACTGCAGCGGCTGCCCTCGGAGTCACAGCTGGTGGAATGGCACTCGACACCTTCCACATAACCACGGCGTCAACATTGCTTACATGGATGGCCATTCGGCTTGGATGCAGAACACGGCAATCCGTACGGCTTTTGAGACTCGGACGACCCTTTTCGACGGGTACTACCCGTAGGCACCGAGTCTGCTCTCTGTAGCCCCTCCGATTCCCGGTCAGCAATCTCATCGTTGGGCCGCCCGTTGACGTGGGCTAAGGCTGTCTCACGTTGACAGACACCCTCAGCTGAGTGTCATTGGAAGGGAACACCATGGCAGAGAGATCGACCGCCTCCTACCTACTTATCTGCTTGTTCTCCCTCGTCGCTGCATGGGCAACCGCACGCCCTGAGCAGGTCATTGTCCTTACAGAGAGTGAGAAGGAGTGGGTAAGGGAACATCCCGTGATCCGCGTGGCAAATGAGACGGACTGGCCGCCCTTTGACTTCTACGAGTCAGGCGTGCCGAAGGGAATGGTGATCGATAATGTCAAAATGCTGGCCGCCAAGGTAGGCCTGCAGCTTGAGTTCGTCTCCGGCTACACCTGGTCTGAGTTGATCGAACGCTTCAAGCAGAGACAGATCGATGTGATGCCGGTTTTCTACGAGAACGACGAAAGGAAGGCATTCACCCTCTACACGACTTCCTACTACACCGGGAGACTGGGAGTCTTCACGAACACAGACCAGGGCAAGCGCTCGCTTGATCTCGTAGACCAGCGTGTCGGTATGGAAACATCACACGGGAGCATTCCGCTTGTGAGGAGGACATTTCCCGGGATCACCATTACCGAGATCGACTCAAAGGCGGAACTGGTCAGAAAGCTCGCGACGGAAGAACTGGACGCCATCATCGGCAACCCGTTTGTGTTTTACTACCACGCGCGAGACAATCAGGTGAATAACGTTCAGCTTTCGAGCTACATCGAGATGAGCGGCGAAGAGAGCGGCGCCCCGGACTTCCACATCGGGGTCCGGGACGACTGGCCGATTCTGCATGGCATCATGCAGAAGGCGCTGGATAGTGTGACCAACGAGGAAAGGGATGCGATCGAGAGAGAGTGGGTGGACACGGCGATCATCAAGAAGGTGAACTGGTTGATGGTTTCCCATGGCGCACTCGCCATTCTAGTGATCGTGGTCTTGCTTCTCTGGCACAACAGAAAACTCAGAATCCTGGTTGCGGCGAAGACGCAGGAATTGCAGCGAGCGAATGAGGGTTTGGAGGAGGAGGTGGGGGCGAGAACACACGAACTCACGAAGGTGAATTCAGAACTGAGGGAGGCACTCGACGATCTCAACACGCTCCACGGAATCCTGCCTATCTGCTCCTCCTGTAAGAAGATACGTGATGACGAGGGGGGCTGGTCTGACATGGAGACATATGTCTCAGCTCACTCAGAGACCCGTTTCTCCCACGGGCTCTGCAGTGATTGTATCCGGGAACTCTACCCCGAAGACGCAGACCGCCTTATCAAAGAAATGGACGGTACCGACAGCTGAGTGCCGAGGCAACTCCCGACGGGCTGTTGTCTGGAGGTGGATCATCCCGTCATGAAACCGCATATCACCAAGCTGGGAACGATCGACTGCGACCTTGTCGAGACGACACCCGTCGTGTTCAGAGGCCGGCTGTACCGATTCGAGTCCGTGCGTCCCGGCTATGCAGGCAATCGGACAGGCGCGTCCTACTTCCGCTTTGTTGACCATGAATCAGGTGATCCGGGCACGCCGTTTGCTGCGGGGTACCACCTGGGAAACGTCATGGTAGACGAGGACCGGCTCTTCGTGACCGGAACGAACATCTGGGACGGTGAACGAGTCGACATGTTCGTCTCGCGGGACATGGAGCATTGGGACGCCTGGAACGCCCTCGACCTCCCGGGGTACGGCATTTTCAACACATCGCTGTGCCGGGGCAGCGATGGCTACATCTTGATGTTTGAGGTCGGCAGACCTCCTGAGATTGCAGGGATCCGTTTCACGGCCCGTTTTGCCGTATCCCCCGATCTGAGACACTGGGATTTGACACCCCCGGAGTGCACCTACTCCAAAGACCGCTACACCGCCCCCCACTGCCTCCGGTATCTCAACGGCCATTACTACAATTTTTATCTGGAAGCGGTCAACGGCGAATACGAACAGCACGTGGTGCGCAGCAGGGACCTTGTACAATGGGACTCGAGCCCCCTGAACCCCGTGCTCCGGGCCTCGGAAGACGATCGGCAGGTCGCCAGCCCCTGCCTTTCCCCGGACCAGAAAGAGAGGATCCGGACGGCAAGGAATGTCAATAACTCGGATATCGATTTCTGTGAGTACGAAGGCCAGCTGATCATCAACTATTCGTGGGGGAATCAGCAGGGAGTTGAGCATCTCGCGGAAGGGCGTTTCAACGGCACACTCACGGAATTCCTGACCGGCTGGTTTCCGGACGAGGGCGTGACGATTGGGTAGAAGCGACCCGCGAACAAGCCCCCCAATGCTATTAGCTTTCTCTGGAGAGGGTCGCGGCATGGCAGCCCCTCCCACTCTAGGGGAGCACACAATGTGGGAGGCGGTGCCACCCGGCGACTCTTCGGCCAAACACGGGGTTCCGAGGAAGTCAATAGCATTGACAAGGCCCCACACACTCCACTACATCACGGGGCTAACGCGTCACGTGTCTGGAGAAGAACAGCCCGATAGTCATTTCGGGGGAGAGTCAGTGTGATGCGGCCGTCCGTGACCGGAATCTCGTCCCCAGTTTCCGCATTCGAGACCTTCTCCACAACGTCGGCCGGGACGGGGATGCGGACCTCCCGTCTCTTCCGGTCAAGGTTCGACACGATGAGTAGTCTTGCGCCAAGCTTCCGGTAGTAGCCAACTGCTGCCTGCTCCACGTCCGGCTTGTGCTCAACATTGTCCCAGTAGGGCACGAACTCGGTGTCCGCCCCCCCGATGCCGAACTCACGCCGGAAACGCCACGTCTTCCGTACTTCCTCCGAGTTGCAGAAGAGTGGCCAAACCAGCATGTCGGCCTGCATGACTCGGGAGAGCATGTCGCGTGTGGTGGCCGGATTGGTTATGATGTCTTTCTGGTTTTTCAGGCAAGGTAACCAAAGCATGACCTCCCCCCACTGTCGCCAGAAACACTCCGCGCGAAGACGATCCATGGGAAGCGCGTAGCTGTAGTAGTAGGTGCGGTCTTCCTCGGGTGGCAGGAGCTCGGGGTTCTCGCGGAAATACCCGGAGAAGTACTGTTCACCGATGAGCATGACAGCGAAGGGGCTGAGGCACTGCATGGTATGAGTTGCAGAGCAGTGGGCGACGGCTGTTGCCGGGGTCCCGTTCCGCTCTGTGATGAGCTGGACCATTCGCTGGTAGACACGCCGCGAGCCGAAGAACTCAAAGGTCGGGCGCCGCATGCCGTCCAACGCCAGGTAGCCTCCGTTGGATGTCTCTCGCAGATTGGGGATGGGCTGCGTCTCGTCGATGTACACGCCGTCAATGTGGCCCATGACGTTCGCCCATTCGCGTACACACCAGACCAGGTAATCGCCCCACCCCGTCGTGGTATCACAGCGGAAGATCTGGTGTTTTCCCCCTCCCGGTCGGTTGGGGGCTGTCCTCCAGTTCTCGTACATGTAACTCGCGTCGGGCTCGATCTTCTCACCATCTCGACCGACGGCATGAAGCCGAGTCCAGTAGGGCATGATGAGGCGCCCATCTGCGTGATCCGCCGCCAGCCGAGCTCGATTCGTGGCCAGGTCCCGGGCCCGATGTGGTTCCGGATCCAGTTTCATAAAACGCCATTGATCCGGCCAGTAAATCAGGTGGGTGCCCCGATCCCGGCCTTTGTAGCTGTCGTATTGGGCCGTGAAGGTCCAATCACGCCACGCGCCGGGCATCGGTTTCACCGGCGTTGCCATCAAGCCGAACCTGAACTCGATGCGTCCGGCGGTGGCGGGAAGCACCTCTGAAACCACATTGAGCACCAGGTCTGCCCTTCCATCGTCCTTGCGGACCACGCGAATCGCGTCCGGTCGGTCTTTGGGCCACCAGTACTGGTCGGACTCGGCACACCACAGCAGCCCTCGCCGGTTGTTGCCGATCCAGACGGTTGTGCGGAATCCACTCGTGAAAACCGTTCCCGGAGCGGCGGGGAGGGCACGTGAATAGGAATGCTTCGGCAAGTCCTGGGACTCGTACTCATGCGGCGCTCCGACGTAGTGGATGAACTGTGCGGTCTCCGCAGTCAGAGGGACGATCATCTCCAAGGAGCTTGGCTGGAGGTCAGCGGGTAGCTCAATGGCGGCCGTGCACCAGACCAGCCCATCATACGCGATCCGGCACTCCAATTGCGCCGTATACTCAGCGTCTTCCGGGCTCTTGCGGACCACGTCCACCTTCCCTGCCGCTTGGCGCGTAATCGCGACTCCGGGCTCGAAGATGATAGGGCATCGCTTCTCTGAAGCCGTTGTCTCCAGACGGATGGGAGCTGCAAGCAACTCCGAACCGCCCGAGGCGATGCGGCTCACCATCCCTTCTTCGCCGAACGTGTACTCCCGTCCCCAGACGGACACGGTGTCCTGTTTCGTTCGGATCGCCTCCCATGGCTCTGGCACAGCGTTCGGGTCAAGGGCATCCATAGCAAGGGCCGGGCGTCCTGATGTGTGCCACGGACTCCGCTTGCCGGTGATGCGCTTCGCCACGGTCGGAGAGTCGTCGCCATCGGGTGACATGGCCAGCCCCGGCAGACGATGGCGCGCCAACGCTCTGATTTCCGTATCTGTCAAGACTCGGGAATAGGCCGCCAGGATCCCTACGGTTGTTCGTCCGTCGCGGCCGAAGGCTCCGGCGGGGCCAACGGAGAACCGCTTGGGCCACTCCGGAACAGCTGGCACCTGGGCATCGTCTACGAGACGCCCGTCGATGTACAGACGAACGGCCCCGGGAAGGTCATAGGTGACAGCCACGTGGTGCCAGCTCCCGGCGGTCCATTGGGGAATCTTCTCATGCAGGAAAATGCGATCACCGGATGCGCTGTACTCGAAGTGGACGGCCAATCCTGACGTTTTGTACTTGTAGATAAACAGCTTTCCCAACGGCGTCCGGCCGCTGACGACGGTCTGAAGGAACATGTGCGCCTTTGCATCGTCACCGCGCCAGTCCTGAGGCTTCAGGGTAATCTCAAGGCTGCCTTTCGCTTTGGGCAGATTGTCAGCGCTCTCGTAGCCCACGCTGGCAGCGCCTTCCCCGATGGAAAGCCCCCAGATGGTGTGAGCCATGGTGTCAAAGTCGAAAAGCGGCTTCTTCTCCAGGTGCACCGTGGCCTGGGCGCTGCCCGCACTGATATCCGGGGTGACTGCCCGGTCGGCTTCCGTGTAGTCGGCCTTGAAGGTGAGTTCATCCGTGATCACGGGCTGCTTTTCCTGGCCGTAGGTCGTGGCGGCGAAGCACAGGGCTACCACCAGGAGAAACGTCCCACGAATCGGCCGACGTTGCGCTGGATAGGGTGATGGAGAGATCATGACGTCATTCCGGGATATTCACTTCGTCGAATTTGAAATCATCGAACCAGACTTTGCCTGACGGTGTCCGATCAACGGTGATCAGCAGCATGGCATAGTGGACCTTCGCCCAGGTGTCTCTGGTTCCCGTGTCAACATGCACCTTCAGTTGACGCCAATCCTTGGGAAACGGCGCCTGCGTCCCGTTCTCGGCGCTCGCAATACTGATCCACTTGCTGTCTGCGTCTTTCCACTTGATCACGACACTGACGGTGGCATCCGGGCCCAGGGCCTCAGCCCGGAACCAAACGGAGGCTCGGTATGTGGCGCCGAGCCGGATGGGGATGGCCCGAGTGAAGCAGAGCGGGGACTTCTGGGAGTTAGCCGCATCAACACGCAGCGAACCGGGCTTCCTGTGGCCCGTGTCGGCGTCGGTCGAGAACACAGCTTTCGAGTATCCACGCTGCCAGTATCCCCAGCTATCGAGACCCTGGTCGAATGTCCTATCCTCGACGTTCTTGACCACAGTGACCCCGGTCGGATTGCGCATCCGGACCAGCGAACGCAACTCGACAAGACGTCGTTCGAGACCGGCTTCGATGTACTGTGCCCGTTGCCGTTCGGGCCCGGCAGGTGCTTTCTGAACAGTCGTGGCGAGAAGATCGATGCACGTCTGAAGATTGGCCTTTGTGAAGGCCTCGAGGTAGGCACTGCTGCCAAAGTCCAGGTACTGTCGGTTACCGTTGCGCTTGAACCAGCCCGTCTTGAGGACAGGCCCGGTCCAGAACTCTTCCCACAGCCTGAAGTACCTGCCCAGGAATGGTGCAGCCTTGGGACCGACTGCGGCGGCGTACCAATCGTCAAGAATGCGATCGACATCCCGACTCGGGTCCCAAAGCAGCTTGAGAGCAACGTAGAGTTTGGGGCCTTCGTGCCAGTCCGTGGAGGGGTAGGCTTCCGCGTAGTAGTGGCGGACATTGTTTGCGTAGCCGTAGCGCAGGTAGTCGGCCATGCGGTGGAAGTAGACACGTGGTGCCAGGTAGAACTGTCCGCCGTAGATGTAGTCATACCAGCCAAGAACCCGTGCGGAGCGACTCCAGTCTTCGGTCAGCGATTTCCCTCCCCGCTCGATATGGGGGGCTGCCCATTTCATCCGGTCGTAGGTGATGAAGGGAACGATTTGGTCATCCAGTTGAAAGCCCTGCGGCGGGCTGTAGGCACCGTTGTAAGCAAGCAGCCCGAGGAGCTTGTCCGGATGAGTCGGCTCCAAGCCCTGAGCGATGGCGTTGCACCAACGGTAATAACTGGTGGAGACATTCTGCACGCCGATGACGTTCTTTCCGCCTCCGTCCACAGCGGTGCACGTAGCGCAGGTGCAGTACTGGTTGGAGTCGTTGATCCCGAGGGAATACGACGTTGCGTCCGAAGTCTTGTCGAAGTACTCGGAGATCCTCCGAGCCGCCTCAGAAGCGCTTCCCTGAGCGGTAAAACAGGGCTGCCAGCAGACTTGTGTGTGCGTGTCCTGGGCTGTTGTCTTGCCCTCGGGAGGAACAGGCAGGAAGCGTTCACCCTTGAGAACGGGGAAAAGCTCAGGGTGTGAATCCGTGGTCGTCTCCGGCGGGAACAGGCGCCACAGATTGTGATGGAACTTGACCCGCCCATGCATACGGTTGCGCCGCGCCCACAGCGCCTGTTGCCCTCGCTGATCGGCTTCTTCGGTTCGGCCCAACCCGCTGAAGAGCCGATGCTTGAAGGCAGGCTGTTCGCGAATGTCAGACGCAGCGACCGTCAGGTCGCGGCGCTTCGGGACCACTTTGCCCAACGGGCCGGGAAAGAGCCAGCGCACGCCGATGTGCCGTTCGAGGAACTCATATACGGCATACTCCACACCCCAGTCAGCGGGCCCGGCAAGAACAATGTTCGTCGCGTCCGGGAATGAGATCACAAAGCCATCGAGATCGAGTGAGTCAAGGTCGAGTTTCAGGCCCTGCACGTAGCTGGTCCGACCACAGTGGATGGAGATGATGCCGGGAGCGGACGGCGTGTCTCCCCTGACGGTGGGGAGCAAAGCACCCGTGCTCTCCTGAAGCGTCTCGGCAAGCACAGCCGCCGCTTCCAGGACCTTCCCAGACGGCCTAGCTGACACCACGATCCGGGCTTTGGCGGTGCCGTCCTTCACGATGCGGAGTTGACGGGCTGAGCGGCCTGGGCCCTGTGCCAAAGCTCCCCGCGGTCCGAAGCTCGTGATGGTTGCCGCCACCAACGTGAGCCAGACCGACTGTCTGCGTGAGAGTACCATGTTGTTCGCTCCGTCGATGTAACGATCCCGTTCGTGGCGCAGGGCAGAGCGCATGCGCCGAGCATGGAGGGCAACATGCCGCCACGTCAAGAAGGCTGCAAGCTCGGATGCCCTCGGCAGAACGCCCAGTACCGACACCAGCAACCGTAAACACGGTGGCTCGGGACCTTGAACCGTTGCTCATCCCGGACTACTCTCCCTGCCATCCGGCCTCTTCCTGTGAATGTGTCGTTCGGCTTCAGGATGAGCCCCTGCGTTCTGACTCCATGTATCCTCCCAAGGAGACCTGCCATGAGGTGCCTACGTCGACTCTCCGTCTTTCTTGTCATCATGACTGCGTGCTTGCCTGTCCTGGCCGAGTGGCACGTTGTACGACCGGCAGACGGTGTCTTGGAGTTGCGCAACGAGAGCGGGGCCTGGGGAGGCTTCTCCATGGGCGTGTCACACATCAACCACGCCAAGTACCAGGCCCGGAAAATCATCGAGTTGGGCGCTCTCCCAGCCGGAGCCGTGGAGCGAGCCCGAGTCGCACGGCTGCGGTTCTACTTCGCCATCCAGGACTACAGCTGGGCTGGCAGCGGGGAGCACAACGGACTGAACGAGCGCTTCGAGATCCTCGTCAACGACCATGTGCTGGCTTTTGAGACGAGGGATCCCCGTTTCCCTGCCAAGGGCAACGCTAAGGACAACCTGGTCGCCGACTGGGTTGATGTCGACATCCCTCTCGAGTGGCTGCGAGGGCTTTCGAGAGCCACGATCACCTTCCGCAAACCGGAAGCGGACACCAGCGACGATTACATCTACCCGGGGATAGACAATTCCGTTCCCAACACCAACAGCAGTGTCACGTTCGATGGCGGGGTCACCTGGGAAACGAAACGACTCAACACAATCGATGCTCAAGGCGAGTACATGGTTCGTCTCTTGTTGATCGAGAAGCCTCTGGACGCTCGTGCGACATGGACCGTCACGGCCCCCCCAAACGACCCTGCGGGGCTCATCGCGTATGCAGGCAGCAAGAACCGAGAACTCCGGGTTGAGCCTGCCCCGACCGCCTACGATACAGCCAGGCCGCTGGAGGCCAGAGTCAGCTACCGGGGCATGCCTCCCGTGGCCCGTTGGGTGGGACTCGATGGCAAACTTCTGACCGCACTGGCAGACGCTCAGGACGGAATCATCACACTCTCGTTGCCGGTGGGAAAGTGGGGGATCGATGCCCTAACCGTGACCCCGCAGACTGACACGGTCGTGTCAGAGATCCAGCTGCGTTTCCATCGCCCTGCCGTACCGCGAGGCAAGCCGATTGACATCTGCCCCGCGATGGCGCCTCCTAGAGGGCAACGTCGTCAGATGAACCCGGTATGCCGGGTGGCGGGAGGAACGGCGACCCTGGACAACGGTTCTCTCCGCGCGGTGTTTCTGGTCCGCCCGCACCTGGAACTGCAAAGTCTGCATGTTGCCGAGCTGGCTCGGAATGTCCTCGTCACTCCCGAAGCCACCCATCTGTTTCGTCTCAAACTCGCGGACGCCGTCTACGGTTGTCGGGATGGGCGGCTCGTCGGCATCACCCCCAGTCCCACGGGATTCACCGCAGTTCTGGACATCGCCGACACAGGGGTAAGGTGCGCCCTGAACATCTCCGCTGAGTTGAAGGAACTGCGCTTCAGCCTCGAAGTGTCCAACCGCGGCACAGAAGAGACTCGGTTCCACCTGGCGTTTCCCCACTTGGCCGGGCTAGAGCTGTCCGCCCGCCCGGATGGCGACTACTACCTCTTCCCCTGGGGCGGCGGGATCATCGCGGATGCGAACGCAACGCTCCGGACTGCGTATGGGGAGAACACCTGTTGGTGGCAAATGATCGATGCGTTCTCCCCGACCGGCGGCGGCGGTCTCTATCTGCGCGCAGACGATACCACCGGCCTCTACAAGAGCCCGTGCCTGCGGAAAGGCGAGAACGTCTCGGGCGACTATGGCTTGGATGAAACAGGCCGCGGCTATCTGCGACCGGAGATGATGTGGCGAACAGCTCTTGCTCCGGCACCGGGGATCGGCATCACATTCGACTACACCCGCCGTGATCGGGCGCCTGGAGCGACGTTCCGGCCGCCGGACGGCTGTATCGGGTCCCACGCCGGAGATTGGCGTGCCGCCATGAGGCGCTACGCGGATTGGGCCAACGAGGTCTGGCCTCCTCGGCCTTTCCCGTCCCGGCTGAGCACACGCTGGCACATCGATCCTCCCGGATGGGGGCAGAGCCCTCTGTTCAAGGACGGCGCCTACCGAACGGACTACATCAAGCCGGAAAGCGATGTGGCCGAGCTGATGTCGTGGTGGACCTGGAGCGAGAAGGGCCCGTGGGGAACGCCGATGGACGAGCTCGAGGAGGAACTGGGAAGCAAACTCTACAAACGCTACAGGGCCTACTGGGTAGAGGAACCCGTGACAAAGAAGCTCATGTACCCCCTTAATCGCGGAGACTACGATGGCTACATGCCGCAATGGGGTGGCCTCCCGGCCTTGCGAAAACACATCAGCGCGATCAAAGACGCCGGCCTGCTTGCCATGTTCTACACCGATCCCATCCTGGCTTGCATCAACACAAAGCTCGGGAGCGAGTATGGCCCTACTTTCGGGATCATGAATCCTGACTGGAAGGATCCCTACGAATGCCCCAAGACACCCGAGGGCTACGTCGGTTCTTACGGCGGCTACTGCATGTGCCTGGACACGGAGTGGTACTCGAACTGGGTCGCGGAGAACATGGAGCGGGTCTGTCGAGAGACCGGGATCGATGGCGTGCGGCTCGATGAATACGGACATCGTGGGTACGTCTGCCGCAGCAGGAAACACCGGCATCTCTTCGCGGAATGGGGACACAATGGCTGGTTGCAGGCGCTGGGTCGGAACTGCCGTCAGGTCCATGCAGCAATGGACGAGGTCCGCCCGGACCTGGTACTCACCACCGAATTTCCCGGGCATGATTACATGGCAGCCGCTCTCGAGGGGGCCATCGTCTACGACATCCGTCGCGTCAGACCTGTCCGCCCGACACCGATCAACCTTTTCCGCTTCTTCTTCCCCGCCTGCAAGCCTTTCGAGATCGACCGGCCGGTTCGGCGTGAAGCTCACGCCTGGATGCTCTGGAATGCGGTAGGCGCCTTTGCCCGGCCCTATCCACCAGAAGAGCACGCGATGCTGAAGGAGAACAACGATGTCTTCGCCAGCCTGGCCGCGGAACCCCTCGTCCCCACGCTTATCCCGCGAGTCTATGCCAACCGCTTCACCGGCGGCGGAAAGGTCTTTACCACCGTTCACAACGCGACCGGGCATACTGTCGACGGCCCCATCCTGGCCGTGTCAGCAGTTGCCGACACGCATCTCATGGACCTGCTGCGAGGCATTGAGCTGACTCCGGAGAGTGGCCCGGGGAAGGCGACAGTCTCCCTCGCCCTTGATCGGGACACGACGCGGGTCATTGCCCAATTGCCTCGCCTTCTGGCCGTTGTCAACGGCCGCCCGGAACTGCCTGGCAACCATGGGGACACCGAACTGCTGGTCGCGGACAGGAAAGGGAACGTCCTGGCCCAACTGACACCCGGGGCCATCCTTCCGGCATTCCCCGAAGACGCCACACCCCACCTCATCAAGGCCCGTCGAGACGGGTTACTCCTCGATGCTGTGCCATGGCCGAAATAGCGGGGGGGGGGGACTCGGTATGTCAAGCTGAGTTCCTTGGGGCCTCGCGTGGCCGAAGAGTCGGCGGGGGGCACCGCCTCCCACATTGCCTGCTTCCTCTGGCTTCAGTGTGGGAGGAGCCGCTGTGCTCCGACTCCCTCCAATGTGGGAGGAGCCGCTGTGCTCCGACTCCTTTCAATGTGGGAGGAGCCGCTGTGCTCCGATGGTGCCCAGGAAAGAGATCGGGAGGACGCTACTTTGTGGTGAGTTTTTCCACGAGGAGCTTCGCCAGTTCACCGCCGTCACGCCGAAGGAAGCCGACGGCGGCTTCCGCACTGTTGGCCTCGAGGGCAATCAGTCCACAGAGCAGATAGGCTCGAGGCTCTTCACTCGCCCGGATCCGTTTCACCGCTTCTCTGGGGTGAAGGTCAGCGACAGTGAAGGTCATCCCCAACGTTCCCCCGGACTGTCCATCTTCGGAGCGGACGCTTCGGTCAGCCTTGATACGCCCTTCCTCAACGCTTTTGATGCGCAGCTTCAGTTCTCCGTCCTGCTTGAGGCGAATCGTTACGTCCTGGCCAACCTGCCCAATAAAGGACGCCAGGATGAGGTCGTCTTGTTTGAGAGTCGCCCCAAGTTCAGTCTGGAACGCCCTCAGCGTCTCCGTTGCACCAGCGAATTCCTCGGTCACGATCACCTTGGTGAATTCAGTGACAGCAGCGACCGGCCCGTCTGCCACCAGCGTCCCCGCCACGCGTTTCTGCAGCGCCTGAATGGCGGCAGCTCCGGGAGCCTGCGGCGCTTCTCCGCCCGCAGGCGCCGAGGCAGCAGCGGCGGGCAGGGCGCTCGTGGGGGCTGCCTCGATCTTCCCGCCCTCTTTGGCTCTGAGGGCCGCCAGGATGAGCACGGGAACGAGAATGATCGGGATGATGGCACAGACCACGTAGAGGAGCAAGTTTGAGCCACCGGAAGACGCGCCTTTTGCCCCAGCGGCCCCGGCGCTCGCCCCCTCGCGGGAAAGCTGGCTCGCGAGCGCAGCGCGCTGGGCGGCGGATGCGCGCGCCTTGCGACCGGCCTTTCCTGACACCACCCCGCGCATCTCACGAATCAACGCCGCCCAACTCTCATGACGCTGCGAACGCTCTTTGGCCAGCATTTTGTCAATCAGGCCCGAACACGCTTTGGAGACGTCCGGATTGCGCTCACGGGCGGGAACAGGCACGCTGCTCATCTGCATGTCCATGACGGCGACCGGATTACTGTCCTCAAAGGGCAGCGCTCCAACCACCATTCGGTAGAGCACGATGCCAAGTGAGTAGAGATCGGCAGCGAAGTCGGTATCATCTTCACCCGTAACTTGCTCCGGACTCATGTACTCCGGCGTGCCAACGGTGTAGTCAGCCCCCGTCAGGTCCACCGCATCAGCCCCCAGGGATTTGGCGATCCCGAGGTCCATGAGAGCCGTGCCCTGGTCCTGCGTGACGAGGATATTCTCCGGTTTGATGTTGCGGTGGATGATCTTCTGGCTGTCCCAGGCATGCTGCAAACCCTCTGCGATCGGGATCAGGAGGCGAAGCGCTTCCTTTTCGGGGAGCCTGTCCCCCTGCTGCTTCAGGTACTCGCCGAGATGTACGCCGTCTCTATACTCCGTGACCAGGAAATGGACGCCGCAGTCTTCCCCCGCGTCCAGAGCTCCGAGAATACTTGGATGCTGCAGACTCGCGGTGAGCTTGGCCCCGCGAACAAAACGCCCGAATTGCTCTTCATCGGCCATCATGTCGGGGAGTATCTTGACCACCACGTCGCGTTGCATGGCGACCTGGCAGCCCCGGTAGACATCCCCTCCGCTGCTCGCAGTCACCAGCTCATCGAGGCGGTAGCCTCTGCCGATGGTCACTCCCGGAACAACTCCCAACGCAACCGTTTCCTGGGAGCCGCACTCCGGGCAGACGGCTCGATTGGCATCGGGAACACGTTCATTTTGAACGGCCTTGCCGCAACTCGAGCACTCAAAGGGGACAATCATGATCTGTCACTCCGTGCAGTTCAGATAGTCAAGCGTTGGGGTACCAGCACGGCGCTGACCTTCCTGCCGGTCCATTCTCATCGCAATATGGGGCATGGTGGTCGGAGGCGCAACTGCGGGAATCTGACTGCTTCCGCCCCCTCCTCCCGCCTTCCCCCTGACCCCACCCACTCCAGCCGACTGCCGACGTCACGGCTCCGGCAGCCTCGGCAGTACATCATAGATGCACCGCGTCCCACGGCCCGGCTCCCGGGCGATAGCTGCAGCGGGTGTCACTCCCTCGTGTGATACCCGAACCCTGGCAACCATGAGTCCGTTGTTGTGTGTCCAGATCGCGACCTGCCCATCGGGGAGCGGTTCCGGATCAGTGTAGGTGTGAACGAGTCTTCCATCGACACTGAAACTCAACTCGCCGCCGCGTTTGGTTACGCGGACGTAGAACCAGTGTCGATGGATCCCCTTTTCGCGAGGGATCACGACCTTGCCTGTTCGTGCCATGACCTTGTCTTGGCGCACGATCGCCGTCGCTGTATCATCCCATCCGCCGAAGAGGAAGCTGTAGCCGCTGGTCAGATCCTGTCCGTCCCCGCAGATCGTCACGTTGATGTCGCTCGCGTACTGGTACGCGTCTCCGCGGTCGCTGTTCATCTTGATCCCAGCGTAGAACTCGACGACCAAATCCCCGGCAAAGCACTGCTTGTTCCACACTGCGGCCAGAGCTTCACTGCAGCCCGAGAAAAAGGACCAACGGTCATCGCACTCCCAGCGGTTGGTCACCTCCCATACACCACCTGCTACACGCCAATCGGTTGGCGCCTCCCGAAAGAGCTCACTGTACACGTTGTTGGTGAAGACCCGTATATCGTCCCACGCCGGCGTCCCACCGATGACACTGAAGCCGATCCGGGCGCCGTCGACCGCGTCCACAGGCTGTCGGGCGATCTCCTGCCCGTTGATGGCGGCAGTGACAAAGCGGCCAGACCAGCGCACGCTCACGCTCCGGAGCCTCGACTGTCCGGTCAGCACGTGGCCCTGCAATACCCCGGAAGGACCTGACAGTGTCGACTGCCACCGGTCACTGACCCGCTCCACTTCGAGGCAGATGCCGTCAGTCGGAGCTGTCGTCTCAGCCCCGATCACGAGGGTGACACGCTGCTTCTCGCCTTGCAGAGACGGCGCCAAGAGCATCATCCCGACGTCCCCGTGGAAATGGGCACGATGCCAGCGGAATGTGCGTCCCGCCCCATCGCTTCCCATGTCAGCGCAGGTCGTCCAGTCGCATCCTGCACCGGCCCAGGTGGACATGCTCTGCTCATGTGCGAACGCCACTTCCGCCGGCAGCAAAGGCGCAGGGCTCGGGTTGAACCGAACGCGCACTTCATCGAAGGCGACGGAGTTGCAGCCGTCGGCCAGCAACCCAACGCGCCCCCGTTCGAACGTCGTGTCGAAGGCCTCGAGTACGGTTTCGTCAGCCATGCGCATCATCAGGTGTCCATCGTTAACACACACACTTGGCCGAAGCCACTCACTCCCGGCTGATTGCACCACCTCCGAACGGCCGATGATCGTCACCACTCCGTCTGCGGTCCGGGTCAATTCAGTGATCAAAACGTCACGCTCACGATACCACAGGCAGGCGTAGTGGTTGCCGGAATCTAAGTAACAGAAGAGCAGTCCGGCCCGGCCCGGCCCCGGCTCCCCGACCGCAGCCGACAGTGTGTAGTTGCGCCATCCACGGTCGCCCGCAACCGCCGTTGCCAGGCCCTCACAGGAGACCCCAAGCGCCCATACGCCAGCACTCCCCGGTTGGCCTCCTCGCACTCGCTGCCACGCCCCACCCAGGCAATCCCAGCGCCCCACACAGTCGCTCTCGAAGTCATCCATGAAGCTCCGAAACCGCCTAACGCGGACGTCATCAAAACACGTACCCTCCGTTGCGTCACGTGTGTAGAGTCCGAACAACCCGTGCGACAGCCCGGGATCCCGGGCTGTCAGCACGGGTAGTCCATCGAGGGCAACCGATACAGACCCGTTGCTCAGCTCAACCCCCAGTTGCACCCACTGGCTGAGCTCTATCGGCCACGCCTTCTCCGCCAGCACGGCCTCCTCGCCTCCACGCCGCCGGACGAGTTGTACCACCGGTGTCGCGCCCCCGGGACGGCACACAACCAGAAAATGTGAGTCCCGCCCCCTATAGCAGAGCACCACGCCAAATGGCGCATTCTCCAGCGGACGACAAGCTGCCTCTGCGTGGAAGCTATCCCAGAACCAATCCCCTACCGTGCACACAGCATCGCCCCGACCTTTGCCGACGACGTAGTAGGCATTGGCGCTCAAGCTGGGATTACTCCGCCCCTCGATCTCCCATTGTCCAGCTACAGTCTTCCATCGCCCCAACTCGCCCTCAGCACGCATGAAGTCATCCGCGAAATCGAGATCCGCGACCGGTTGAACGCGGAGATCAGCCGCCTTAGCCGAACTCCGGAGCGCTCCCACTCCGACCTGCCCGCCCACCAACGTGTCGTCACAGGCTTGGGCGACAACCCGCCCGTCCAAGACAGCCAGCAGGGCGTGTTTCCGACGTTTGATCACTACCTCGTGCGCCACCCCCTTGTTCAGATGGACCTCGCCTGTTATCCCCAATCGACGCTCGATTCCACACTCAACCAGACCAATCCAGGCCTCCTTTTCACCCAGTTCGACGAAGTAGTACGTCTCCGGATCCCGGCAATTGACGACGGCACGGCACGTGACGGACCGCGTCAACGGCGTCAGCTTGAAGGACATGTTGAAGTCACCCTGGCCCCGCAGTGTCTGTAGCTCGTAGCTGTAGGCGGCCCACTCCGCTCTTGCAGGCCCCCGGCGCTGCGGGGCCTTTGAGCACCCGACAAGAAACAGACCGAGAGCAGCGCAGAACGGGCCGCAGAACCGCCCCAACCCACTCAGCGCTAACGCCGGTCCGGTCGGAACGGGCTTCCCTTGGAGAGCGGCGGTCCCCCGCCGTGTCCTGACGCACACCAAACGGTCGAGGACGACCGCTCTCCAGAATGCGGTCACGTCTCGCACCCGTATATGCAGAGCAAGCCGGCGCCCCCAGCTCAAGTGTAACTTCAGCGTTCCTGAGCACAAGAATGTTGGTCGGGGACACACCATTGGAGGCGCCGCATCTCCGTATGCGGCCAGGCCGGTTGCGGAGAACCGGCTCCTCCATGCGCTCTGGCAAAAGTCACGACCTCGGATACGAGCGACAGAATAGCTGGCGAAGGCCCAGCTCGTCAGCAACTCACTGCACCACAGGAGTCCTCTATCCACCACGGCCTCTCCAACCAAAGCATGTGCTGGGAGCGCCCCCATCTACAGCCCCTCCAGCGTTGCCTGGATGCGCGCCCGAGCTTCGTCGCTGTGGCAGTGCAGCAACGCCTGCTTGAACTTGATCCGAGCCTTCACCTTCTCCCCGTTCTGCTGGTGGACTAAGCCGATTGCGTACGTGAGTTCCCAGCAGTCACGGTTCCGGCGGTGCTTGCGGACCATCTTGTCCAAGACCTCGTCCGCTCTCCCAACTTGCACCATGACCTCGCCGTACAGCCCCAATTCACGGGGACTCGCCGTTTCGATGGGGATGACTCCCGCCTCCATCGCCTCCGCCAAGCGTTCCCATCGTCCGGCCTTGCGCAACAGCTCTACCAACAGATTGCGGGCAACCTGGTGTGACGGCCGAGCTTTGACCTCCGCGATCAGCACGTCCTCGAGCATTTCGCGGCAACGCATCTTCGCTTCCGCGCCACCGTATTCGTAACGTCCCCAGTAGGGCTTCTCGATCTCCTCAAATACCCAGCGGTTCTTCTCACCCGAACCGGCGGTCATCTCCAGAGCCCGGGCTAGAGGCGGGGCCGCTCTACCGAAGTCGTTGCTGAGAATGTGGTGGTGCGCAAGCTCAACGAGTTGCCTCACGCTCGCCTCGCTCTCTTGAGCACGCGCCTCCAGCACGGCCTCGGTCTTTGACTCAAGCGTGCAAGGCAGTACCCGCGTCTCCCCTTGAGACAACGAGATCCACTTCTGAAAGAGCTTGTAGCCGTCCTTCCTGACCAGGATCTCATAGCGCCCCGGCGTCACCCCCTCCAACACGACAGGCGTCCAGCCGACCTCTTCCCCCCCAACCCGCACGGCCGCTCCCGACGGTTCCGACTCGACCCGGAGCACCGTTGTCACGATGGGCTTGAGCGTGCTCCTGACCGTCTGCTCCTTCTCAGATACCGTCACAGCCCGGCTGACCGGCTCATGTCCGTGCTTCTCGAAACGCAACACATGCTCGCCGTAGGCAACATCTTCAATCGTCAACGGGGCGGTCCCCCAGAGCCGGCCATCGATCGACACCTCTGCACGGGACGGCACGCTCTCAACGTGTATGGCACCCGTCTGCGGCCCTTCTGAACGCTTTCGGAAAGACGTCACCAGAAAGCACCCCACCAGAAAGACGAGCACGGCCAGGGGGATCGCGTTCTGTCGGAGCCATGTCAGAATCCGTGTTTTCAGCTCAGCACGTGTCATTCGCCACACCATCCTCAATCCACCACAACGCCCTGTCGCTCAGAGAACCGGCTGGTAGGCCGATGTCCTGAGCGGCCGCTCAGGCAAGGCCATCAGACGACCTATTCCATCGTCGCCCGGTCCACCAGCTTCACCGCACCCACACCATCCTGATTCAGCACGGTCACCTTGACCGTTCGCACGCTCTTCTTCTGCTCAGGAGTCAGCTCCAGCGTGCATTCAAATGCCATTTCGGGCTCGAGCTCAACGGGGGCCTCGCTCTCTCCGGGTGTCCCCAAGCGCAGCGAGTCAGCGTCGAACGCCTCCCAGCGCAAACTCACGGTCTGCACCTGATTGCGTCGGCTTGTGACCACTGCGGAGAGCGCACCGGCGTCCTGGCGCGTGATCGCGATCCCGATGGGACGGCAGTCCAGACCGCCGAGACGGACGACCGAAAGCTGGCTGTGGCCACGCCCCCCCATCCGAGCCACGAGCTTCCGCCCTTCGGGGTGCCAGCCTGGAGTGGCGTATGGATCGTGATACGCCCCTATCCGAGCATCAGCGTACGGCGGAAACGCCGACACCAGCGCGAGGTATCTCGTCGCGCTCGCGGTCCCGTGATAGGCTGTGACAGCGATGGTGGTGCCGTCCGCTGACGCGGCGACCGCCCCAGGGAGCATCCCCCCCCTGTAGTCATACAGCTTGGCAAGCACCTTTCCCGCATCGATAGGTGCGAGGCACAGAAACGACGTCTCGCGGGGAAGGGTGAGGCCGCCGACGAGTCGCTTACCGTCCGGCATGTAATTGGCGTCGGAGCGATAGAGGCGCTTTCCCGCTTCGTTGGTGATCGTGTACTTGCGGTTCTCGCCGGTTGAAGCGTCGATGACATACCCGGTGAATGCGGAGCTCACGTGAATCTCTCCTCCGGAGGGCGACCACGCAGGGTGGCTCAGCTTCTTCACACCAGGCACATCAACGGCCGTTGGTTCCTGGTCCAGCGCTGCTCTTACGCGCCTGACACGATTCGTGCTCGTGCTCGCCTCGTAGTACAGAAGCTCGGAGCCATCCGGAGACCACCTGATGCTCCTCTGGCCCCAGCCTTCCGGGCACGGAGTGATCAGCTGAGGCTCCCCCTGGTCGACGAGGGATGCCCGGAAGATCCCCCGGGGCCTCGCGGCGAACGCGACGTGTCTGCCGTCAGGCGAAACCGCGGCGCTTCCGGCGGAAGCCGTCAGCGACGGAAAGAGCCCGTCAATGCCCACAATGACCCAGCCTTTCTTGACCCTGGTTGCGCGCTGACCGTCCGATTCCAACTCGATGAACCGCTGCCAGGCTTCCCCGGCATCCTCGGTACGTCCCAACGACTCCAGCGCCAGCGCACAGCAATACCACGGGTCGGCGTTCTCGGGGGCCTGCTCTATTCCTCTTCGTGCTTCGGCGAGCGCGTCTTCCATCGAGCCCAACGCTACGAGCGTCTCGCCGAGAAGCGCGGCGACACTCGGGTCGTTGGGCGCATGCTGTTGTGCTTGCCGGGCCTCAGCGAAAGCGACTTCGGCGTCTCCTTGCTCCAGCTTGATCCGTGCCTTCCCGAGAAGTGCCGCCAAACACGTTGGGTCCATATGCAGCGCTTGGTCGTACTCCTTCTCCGCCGCTTCCCGTTGACCAGCCTTCCGGAAGACATCCCCGATCAGGTAGCGCGGTTCGGCACTCAACGGGTTGGCTTCCGCGGCAAGCTCGAACTGCTCCACAGCTAAATCAACCTTGTCCAGCCTCAGATAGATGCGCCCCAGGATGAGTCGTGGCCGCTCATCTTGAGGCTTTGCCTCGATCCATTCATTGCACAGCCGGTTGACCGCACCAAGATCTCCCTCCTCCTGAGCCTTCGCTACAGCCGCGGCAAGATCCACATCGGCCGCTGCCGCCGCAAACGTCACGATGAGGAGCAGCAACCCCAACCCCGAAGCCATCGTCCGCGTTGCCATCATTCGCCCTCCTCAGCCCAATCCATGAGCTTCACCGCGCCAATTCCGTCTTGATTCAGCGCGGTCACCTTGACCGTCTGGGCGCTCTCCTGCTGCTCGGGAGTCAGTTCCAGTTTGCACTCAAACGTCGTTCCGGGCTTGAGCTCAACCGCTTCCTCGCTCTCTCCGAGTGCCCCCAAGCGGAGCGAACCAGCGTCGAACACCTGCCAGCGCAGGTCCACCGACTGGGGGGCCGTCGCCCGACTCGTAACGGTTACCGACACAGTATTGGCCGTGCGTTGCGTGGCGATGCGGACAGGCCGGCGATCCAGGCCGCCGAGACGCACGATGGCGAGAAGGCGTTCGCGTGTGTAAGGAACGGCGGTGACGAGCATCCTGCCTTCGGGGTGCCAGCTGGCCCTGGCGTAGGCATAGATCGTTTCGAGCATCTCCGCCTGCACAAACGGCGGCGTTGTGGATACCGCGATCAGGTGCCCTTTGGGTTTGCTTAGGGCCATGGAGGCAAGCGTGGCCCCGTCCTCGGACACAGACACCGCGCCGCATACCACGCGACCAAGGTCGGCAAATCGACCGAGGACCTTTCCCGTATCTTCGGCCACACGGCACAGGCTAAGCGTCTTCTCGGGATGGATGATCGCCGGGACCACTAACCCCTTCCCGTTCGGCAGGTAGTTGGCTATCCCCGCGTAGAGGCGCTCCCCCGGGGCGCCTACAAGCTTGAGCTTTCGTGACTCGCCGTTCGAGCGATCCAGGAGCAACACTTGACTTGAGGCAAAGAAAAGGAGCTCATGGCCTGACGGCGACCATGCCGGTCCACTCGCAGCCTGATTGGACAGCTCAAGGTCCTCGGGGACACTATCCGGTGTCGTTTCAACATACCTGTTGCGTTCTCCTTTTGGCTTGGCTTTCCACTCATTGTAAGCCAGACCGGCGCCATCAGGAGACCAGGAAAGGTGTCTTGGGAACCACCCGTCCTCCCGCGGCACGATCACGACGCGCTCACGAGGGGCTTCGAGGCGTGCCCGGACGATCCCACTGGGCCACGAGAAAAAAGCCACGTGCCGACCGTCAGGCGAGATTGCGGGATCGGGATAGGCAGGGAACAGCTCACGACTTAGCACGGCCCAGCCATTCTCTACCCGCACCGCCCGTCCGCCCGTCGGCTCGAGCTCAAGGAAGCGTTTCCAGGCCTTCTGTGCCTCTTCGACGCGACCACTCAACTCAAGCGCTGCCGCGTGCTGGTAACGAAGATCCGGGTTCTCCGCATCTTCCCGGAGGGCATCTGCCACCTGGGCAAGCGCGTCGTCAAACGCCCCCAACGCCAACAGCACTTCCCCAAGAAGCGCCCTGACCTCGACAGCGTCCGGTTCGTGTCCTTCGGCACGTTGGGCTTCGACCAAGGCTGCTTCAGCATCTCCCTGTCTAAGACTTGCACGCGCCTTCCCCAGGAAAGCGGGAACAAACTTCGGGCTGATCTTGAGCGCTTGGTTGTACTCCCGAATCGCATCCGCGTACTTCCCGGCCCTCAAGAAGATGTTCCCGATCTCACAACGCGGCGCCGCACTCAGAGGGTTGGCTTCCGCTGCCAGCTCAAATTGCTCCACAGCCAGATCCACCTTGTCCAGCTTCAGATAGATGCGCCCCAGGATGACCCGCGGCCGTTCGTCCTGCGGCTTCGCCTCGCTCCATTCATTGCACAGCCGGTTGACCGCCCCCAGATCCTCCTCCTTCTGCGCCTTCGCCACAGCCGCGGCGAAATCCACATCGGCCGCTCCCGCCGCGAACGTCGCGATGAAAAGCAGCAACCCCAACCCCGAAACCAACGTCCGCGTTGCCATCATTCGCCCTCCTCAGCCCAATCCATGAGTTCCACCGCCCCAATACCGTCTTGATTGAGCGCAGTCACCTTGACCGTCTGGGCGCTCTTCTTCTGCTCGGGAGGCAGCTCAAGTTCCCACTCAAGCGTTGCTCTCGCGGTGAGCGTCGTCAGCTCCTTTCTCTCTACCGCCTCTCCCACGCGGAGCGAGTCAGCATCGAATGCCTCCCAGCGTAGGCTCACGGTCTGAAGATTCTCAGTCCGATTCGCCACCGCTGCGGACAGCGCACCGTCGTCCGTGCGCTTGATTGCGATGCCGATGGGCCGGCGGTCGAGTCCCCCGAACCGGACCACCGAGAGCCGGTCCTGCCCGGAACCACCGATCCGGCCCACGAGCTTCCGCCCCTCCGGATACCAGTCGGGCCTGGCGTATGGGTCACGGTACTCCGCCAGACTGATCGTCGAATACGGCGGGACTGTCGAGACCAACGTTAGATGTCTCCGGATATCCGGGGTCTTGCCATAGAGCGTGATGGCAACAGCGATACCGTCGGCCGACACAACAACTGACCCGGGATGCATCGGCGGGTAGCTGAAGATCCTGGGGCCGGCCTCTCCTGTCTCCAGGACGGCACGATGCAGGAACGACCCCTTATAGGGAAGGGCCATTGCACCGACGAGTTCTCTCCCGTTTGGCATGTAGTCGGCGTCGCCGCAGATGAGGCCCTTGCCAGCTTCGTCCTTGAACCAAAACTTGCGGCTCTCACCGGTGACCGCGTCGATCGAATACCGCCTCCCCGAGTTCTGAACCCCCACCTGAAACTCCTGTCCTGAAGGGGACCAGACCACCCGGCACAGGCCTCGCCTCACATCGGGCACGTTGACCTGCGTCGGCTCCTGCCCCAACCTTGCCTGAATGCGCTTCACGCGAGCCCCCCGGGTCTTGTATATGGCTTCATAATACAGCAGTTCCGTACCGTCGGGCGACCACGAGAGATGTCGCTGATCGCACCCTTCCGGGCAGGACGCTATCAGCACAGGCGCGTGTTGACCGTCCAGCGGGGCCCGGTAGATCCCGTCCTGATAGGACACAAAGGCCACCTGCTTGCCGTCGGGGGAAAGGGCGCAGCTGGTGGTGCGCCCTTCGAGTTTCGGGAAAAGCGCGTCGATCCCCAAGACGACCCAGCCGTTCCTGGCACGGGTGGCACGTTCCTCGTCCTGTTCCAGACCGAGAAAGCGCCGCCACGCTTCCTGGGCCTCCTCAGTGCGCCCCAGCGTGTCTAACGTCTTCGCGTAGCAATACCACGCGTCCGCATTCTCAGGATCCTGTTTGACCGTCTTACCCGCCTCAACAAGCGCCTCTCCGGGCTTGCCGAGTGCGAGGAGCGCTTCGCCACACAAGGCGCTGAGTCGCGCGTCGTCAGGTTTGTGCTGCTGGCCTCGGCGAGCTTCAGCTAGGGCTCCCTTCTCATCGCCCTGTGCAAGCATCGCCCGCCCCTTGCCCAAGAGGGCTGGCATGCACTTTCGGCTGATCCGTAGAGCCTCGTCGTATGTCTTGACCGCCTCGGAGAGCTTGCCGGCCTTCAGGAGAATGTCACCCATCTCGCAGTGCGGCTCCGTGATCAGCGGATTCGCTTCCGTGGCAAGCTCGAACTGCTCCACAGCCAGATCAACCTTACCCAAGCTTACGTAGATGCGGCCCAGAATGACTCTCGGGCGGTCATCCCGCGGCTTGGCCTCAATCCACTCATTGCAGAGCCGGTTAACTACCCCCAGGTCGCCCTCCTTCTGGGCCTCAGCTACCGCCTTGGCGTAGTCCACACCCGCCGCGCCCGCGACACAGCACATGATCAGTGCCATCACCCCCAGACTCATCCGTTCCCACCGATTCGCCCTCATCGTACTCCCTCCAATCAACCGCCTGCTGCACGCCCTCGCCAAAGAGATCCCATGGGCCGAGACTGCCGGCTTCAGGATCTCTTCCGTAAAGCCCTCAGGTGTAGAGTGTACTCCATTTCCCAACGCAACGCCAACTATCCTGATCTGTGCGACGAACCGCGATCCCGAAGGAGCGAAAGCCCCTGTCAACGCCCCAGACATATATCACTGCGACAACGCCGCCCAATCAACCAGTTCCACCGCACCCACGCCGTTCTGGTTGCGCACCGCAATCTTGACCGTCGACACAGCAACATCTCCTCCAGTCGGCACATCAACCGGCCACTCGACCCGTTCGCCTGCTTTGAGCACCGCGGTATTCTCACTCTCCCCTCCCGGACCGATGCGCACAGAATCATCACCAAACGCCTCCCAGCGGAAGCTGATCTGTTGGTCCATCTCCGTAGGGTTGGCCGCAACAACGAACAGCGCCCCGGCCTTGGCCTCTGCGTGAACGGTGACCGGGCTCACTCCAAGTCCCCCAAAGCACACGACGGCGATGCCGCGTGGCGTGTCGTACGCCAGGCGCCTGCCATCCGGCGACCACGCCGGACGGTCCCCGGACGCAAGGTGGGGAACACCACCCGTCCCATCAATCCGGACAAGATGAATGGCCGTGCCGCCACCACCCAACGCTGCCGCGTAAGCCACACTGACCCCGTCCACCGAGACACAGGGCCCCACGTTCATGACACTGTTGTCGGTGAGACGCAAAGGCGGCTCCTCGCCATCCAGCGTGCTGACGTAGAGTTGCCGGTCCTTTGGCGCCCCCGGACCATGGGCGTGGAAAACGACCCGCAGACCGTCCGGTGTCCAGTTGGCCTGGTTCCGCCCGGGGCGTTGGGCGTTCTTCCACGGGATGGACTGAAGGCCACGATCAGACAACTGGATCACGCCAAGGCCGTACGAAGCACGATGCCCACCCCGAACAGAGGCCCCGGCCGACATGAGAATGCCCGTGCCGTCCGGCGAGAAACGCCCGAAAGCTGCTTCCCCCAAAGGCTCGAATTTGTCGCCATCCAGAGCGCCTTCGGAGAGCCGCAGGTCGAACAGACACGGATTTGGACGGCCTTCCGGCATCCGTATCTGAGCGACAACCGAGCGACCGTCCGGCGACCAGTCGTGGAAAAACAACTTCCTGCCTCCCGTCACCTTCAGCCCACGGTGTGCTCTCGTCCTCAAATCGATGACCCCGAGTCTCTCGTATCCGTACATGATGTGTCGCCCATCGGGGGACCAAACGGGACACTTCCGGCACCCCTTGGGCAGCTGATCAAGGGACAGAATAACCCAACCATTGCGCACCATCGACGCTCGCGTCCCCGCCGGTTCCCGCTCCATGAAACGCTGCCAGAGTTCCTCTGCCTTCGCCTCCTGCCCCTTCAGTTGCAGCGCCCGGGCTTGTCCGAACAAGGCGTCCAGATCGTCTGCGTCCAGGCTCAGCGCCTTCGCAAAGCTGCTCTCGGCTTCCGCGCCCTTGCCCGCCGTCCAATAGCACTCGCCCAGCGCTGAGTGCGCCCCCGCGTCCTTCGAAGCCGACGCCACGGCCTGTTGCGCCGCATCAAGCGCACGGGCGACGTCTCCTTTTGCCAGCAGCGCCTTCACCATCCCAAGCATGGCGGGAAGGAAGCTGGCTTGGAGACGAGACGCTTGCGCGAACTCCTTGATGGCCTCGTCCGGCAACCCTTCTTCAAGGAACAACATCCCCAACTCACAGCGTGGCGCGGCACTGAGCGGATTCGCTTCGCAGGCCAACTCAAACTGCTCAAGCGCCCGATCGACCATTCCAGCTCGCGTCAGTGCCCGCCCGAGCGCAATCCGCGGCCGTTCGTCTCCCGGTGCTGCCGCAGCCCACTCATTGCACAACCGGTTGACCGTCCCCAAGTCCCCTCTCTTCTGGGCTTCCGCCACGGTTGCCGCATAGTCCACGCCCACGGCACGCGCTGCCAAGACCGAAAAGGCCAGCACGAGCCTCAGCCCGGAGATTGTGTCCTTCGTCATCATCACTCACTCTCCTCAACCCAATCAACCAGCTTGACCGCCCCCACGCCGTCCTGATTCAGCACCCGCACTTTGACCGTGACCACCCCGCGTCCGCCTTCGGTCGGGATTTCCGGTGTCCACTCGACCTTCTCTCCCGGCTTGAGCTCTGACGCTCCCTCGCTCTCACCAGCCTCGCCCACCCGCATCGAGTGTGCGTCGAACGCCTCCCAACGCAGGCTCACCTGCTGTTGCGCTTCGGAACGACCGGTCACCACGACGCTCAGCGCGCTGGCATCACGTTGCGCCACGATGCCAACCGGCCTGCTGTCCAGCCCACCCAATTGGGCAGTGACCACGCGTTTCGCCCGTAGGCTGTAATACGCCAAACGCTGCCCGTCCGGGCTCCACGCTGGCGTCTGCCCCTCCGTCACTGCGACCGGGACTGGATCCCCACTCAACGTCACGACGCTGATCGAACTCGGACCGCTCGAGGTGCCGTCCAGCCATGTGTCAAAAGCCACGCACCGCCCGTCCGGCCGGACTGCCGGAACGGCGTTCATCTTGCCGTTGGCGCTGAGCTTCTTCGCAGACGACGGATCGCTCATGCGCATGGCGAAGACGGCTCTGTCATTGCCACGCGCCTTGGCAAACGCGTGGAACACAACCGTGTCCCCATCCGGCCCCCACGCGGGACGGTTTCGTGAACGGCGCGCCGGATCTGCTTCAGCAGGCCAGGGCACTCTCGTTGAGCCGTTGGTCTCCATGTCCAGCACTGCAAGATCCCCCAGCGATCGTCCCCGGCCTTGCCCAACGCGCTCGGTCGCACATCCGAGAACCAGCTTCCTGCCGTCGGGTGAAAAACGTACGCCCACGGCATTCGCCGGCGGCTGGTAGTCTGAGAGGGCAAGTCCCCCCTCCGGCAACAAGTCGTAGAGGACAACCGAAAGAGCTCCGCCCGTGGGCCTCCGGCACGCGGCGATCCGCTTACCGTCAGGTGACCAGTCAGGGAAGAGGATGACAAATCCCTCAGGATCGCTAAGTCGGATGCTACGGCCATCGCTCAGATCCGTGATTCGCATCTTGGCAGAACCATGATCGTGGAGAATGCGCTTCCCGTCCGGCGACCAACATGGCCACCCCCCTCTCATTTTGACGGGTCGTGCTATCATGCCCGCGGCCCCGATGCCTGCGCCCTGGCCTGTACCCCCAACGGGCTCCATGCCCCCCCCTCCTGCGATGTTGACTGGTCGTGCTGCTGCCCGCGCACCCCCGCGACCACCTACGCGCGCGCCCCCTTCGCCTCCCCTACCGGTTGGCTCCGTGCTGGTTGGCCCAACTGTTCTGAGCACGACGCAACCAAGACGGACCGCCTCGGCTCGAGGACCGAATGGCTCTGCTGCGAGAAACCGCTTCCAGAGCTGCTGCGCCTCATCCTCTTTCCCGTTGATCTGGCACACTTTGGCGAGCCCGTATAGACCGTCAGCACTCTCAGGATCGACTCCCACAACACCCCGCAATTCGGCCTCCGCCTCATCAAGCCTGCCCAGGGCTACCAGACAGTCGCCAGACAACACCTGAGCTTCGAAGCTCTTCCCGTGCTTGCTGAGCACAAGCCTAGCATCCGCGAGAGCGCCACCGGCATCCCCCTGCCCCAACTTCACCCGCACCCGCCCGACGAGGGCCGGCACATACGTAGGATCGAGCCGCAGAGCCTCGCCAAACTCCCGGGTCGCAGCCTGCCAGTTCTCCGTAGACAGGAACAGCTGTCCCACCTCACACCGTGGGGCGGGACTCAGAGGGTTGGCCTCCGCAGCCAGCTCGAACTGCTCAAGCGCACGATCCTGCATCCCTGCTACCAGGAACGTCCGCCCCAAGATGATCCGCGGTCGCTCGTCACCCGGTTCGGCCCCAGCCCACTTCTGACAGAGCCTGCTGACCCCCGCCATGTTGCCCGCCTTCTCCGCCTCAGCCACGGCCGCCGCATAGTCGACCCCCTGCGCTTGCACAGTCAGCGGGAGAAGGACGAGAAGCATCACCCTCAAACCTAGAAACGTTCTCTGTGTTTTCATCACTTCATCTCCTCTGCAGGCCCGCGTTGGTCGCGCGTGCACCTGGTAGGCCAGGGACGCCGGTACTTAACCCAATGCGTGTCGCCCAACCAGGGGATCTCCCGACTCCGCAACACGCACCGCCGCTAGCGCTCTGCCTCCTCCACCCAATCCACCAGCTTCACCGCGCCGACACCGTCCTGATTCAGCACGGTCACCTTGACCGTCACGGCGCTTTTCGCTTGCTCGGGTGTGAGGCTAATCGGCCACTCCACCCGTTCCCCCGGCTTGAGCTCGACCGGGGCCTCGCTTTCTCCCGGCGCGCCGACGCGGAGTGAATCAGCATCGAAGGCCTCCCATCGCAGGTCCACCGCTTGGCGTTCCTTCGTCCGCCCCGTGACGAGTACCGTCAGCGTCTGCCCATTGCGTTCCAGCGCAATGCCCACAGGCCGGCGGTCGAGCCCCCCGAGGCGAGCAATTGCGAGTGTGAGCTTACGCTTGTCGGCGGGCGCGGCAACGATCATCCTGCTCTCCGGGTGCCAACTGGGGTTGATGTAGCCGAAGATCGTCTCAAACAGTCGAACGTGCGCACACGGCGGGGTCGTGGACACCATCACGACGTAGCTGGGCTTCTCACTGCCGAGCGCCATAGCAGCGACGGTGGTACCGTCTGGAGAAACAGCCAGCCCACCGCATGCGATCTGCCCAAGATCAGCGAAACTGCCCAAGACCTCTCCCTTGTCCCTGGAAACACGACACAATTCCGTCAACTTGCTCTTGAGGTGGGTCGTCTGTACCACCAATTCCCTGCCGTTCGGTATGTAGTCGGCCCTCCCCATGACTAAACCCTTTGCAGCCCTTCCGACGAGTTCAAGAACGCGGGGCTCGGCAACCGAATCTGCCCAAATCCACAGATGCCCCAGGCGCGTGCTGAACAAGATCTCCTCGTCGCACGGTGCCCACGAGGGGTATGCTGCACTTCCGGGAAGCTCGATGAGTTCCGACTCGTGCCCAGGCACTGCCGCCACGATTCTGTTGCGTCCAATCGCCGTCAGTTTCTTGCCACATTCATTGTAGATCACTTTGGTACCATCCGGCGACCATGCGAGGTGTCGGAGACTCCCGCCCTCAGGCCAGGGCGCAAGCAACGTCCTCTTGCCAGGATCGTCGAAGGGCGCCCGAAAGATCCCCTTAGCCCACACGGGAAAAGCCATGTACCGGCCATCGGGCGAGACTGCGGGGGATGGCAATGCTGAAAACTCCTCACGCGCCAGTATGACCCACCCGTTCCGGACACACAGTGCCCGTTTGCCGGTGGGCTCAAGCGCGAGGAACTGCTTCCACATTGCCTGCGCATCCTCGACACGACCAGCCAGTTCCAGCGTTGCCGCGTACTGATGGCAGAGGTCAGCATTGGCGCTGTCCTTGCCATGGGCCGCCTGCAGTTCCCCAAGGGCCTTGTCCGTTAAGCCCAGTGCCGAAAGCACTTCGCCAAGTAACGCGCTGACCGCCGGATCATCGGACCTATGTTGGCCTGCGCGCTGGGCCTCAGCAAGGGCAGCCTGCGCGTCTCCTTGCGCCAGCTTCGCCCGTGCCTTGCCTACCAGAGCCGGCACGTACTCCCGATTGGTCTTGAGCGCGTGGTCATACTCCTTGACTGCCTCGTCGTACTTCCGCGCCTTAAGGAAGACATTGCCGATCTCGCAACGCGGTTCGGCGCTCAACGGGTTGGCCTCGGCGGCCAGCTCGAAATGCTCGAGGGCCTGATCTATCTTGTCCAGCCCCAGAAGGAGGCGTCCCAGAATGAGTCGCGGCCGATCGTCACCCGGCTTGGCCTCGATCCAGTCGTTGCAGAGCCGGTTAACCGCCCCAAGATCCCCCTCCTTCTGGGCTGTCGCTACCGCCTTTACATAGTCCACGGACTGCGCCTGCGCCCAAACCGTCGTCAACAGCACCAGGCCCATTCCCGTAACCAGCCGTCCCATCCTCATAGACTCGCCTCCGCTCCTCAGGAATCCCGTTTACTTCGGCCGACTGCAGAGCCACGTTCGGCCCCCTGCTCTACTGACTGAGACAACCCAAACGAGGAAACCGGTCAAACGCGACGCAGAAACGTGACCGTCGCTCCTTATCGCCCCCGGTTCCTCTGGTGCTTCAGCAGAACCTGCTTTGTGGCCATCCGCCAAGGCGCGTCTTCGTCCCATTCCCGTAGCCGCTCCAGATGAGCATCCGCACGGGTCACTATCATCGACAGACACCCTCTCCTTCTCTGACCTGGCTCGGAGCCGGAACGTCAGCACCCCGCACGTCTATCGTGCCGACGGGGCCACCCAGTCCACCAGCTTGACCGCGCCGACACCGTCCTGATTCAGCACGGTCACCTTGACCGTCACGGCACCCTTCGCCTGCTCGGGCGTCAACTGGATCGGCCACTCCACGCGCTCCCCGGGCTTGAGCTCGACCGGGGTCTCGCTCTCCACCCCGGGCCCCAGACGCAGCGACTGATCATCAAATGCCTCCCAACGAAAACTCGCCGTCTGCGCAACGTCCAGTTTGCTTGCGACGACCGCAGACAACGCACCGTCGCCAGCGCGTTTGCTCGTAATCCCGATCGGGCGAGAATCCAGACCGCCGAGCCGAATGATCGACATCCGGTCATGCCCCCACTCACCGACTCGAGCGAGAATCCGTCTGCCCTCGGGAAACCAACCTGGGTTGGACCATCCGTCGTTGTTCAGCCCCACACGCACTCCAACCCCGGGCACGGCCGTGGACAGCAACAAGAGCGGCCGTGGCACGTCGGGACTGGCCTTGTACATGGTGACAGCGACAGCAAAGCCGTCCGGGGCAATGACCACCGATCCGCAGAGCGCGCCATCCCCAAAATCGAACAGCTTGGCAACCGCCTTGCCGCTGTCAAGAGCCACGCGATAGAGCTGGTACCTCTTACCGGGGAGCGCAGCCGTTGTGATCAACTCCCTTCCGCTCGGCATGTAGTCGGCATCCAGACAATAGAGAGCCTTGCCTGCTTCGTTTCTGACCAGAATCTTCCGTGTCTCACCGGTAGCCACATCCAGGGCAGTCTTCGGCATGCTCCCCGCCAGGATCTCCTTCCCCGAAGGCGACCACGCGGAATAGCCGAGGCCTTCCACGCCAGGAACAGTGAAAATCGTAGGCTCGTGCCCTCCGGCTGCGCTCACATACTTGACACGCTTGAGGCGCTGCTTGAGTTGGTGCTCGTAGTACAGCACCTCGCGACCGTCGGGTGACCATGAGACCCGAATCTGGTTCCATCCCGCGGGACACGGTGTGACCTCGAGCGGCTCGTCGTCTCCCGGAAAGGGGGCCCTGAAGATCCCTCGAGAGTAGACCGCAAAGGCGATGTGTCTGCCGTCTGGCGAAACGGTTGGGCACTTGGCCTTGCTCTTGAGCTCTGGATACAGCACCTTGGTCTCAAGCACAACCCACCGATTCCTGACACGGACCGCGCGTTCGCCGTCCGGTTCCAGTTCCAGGAAGCGCTTCCAGGCGTCCTGTGCGTCGTCCACGCGATCGAGTGAATCCAGACAAAATCCCAAGCCATACCAGGCGTCGGCGTTCTGCGTATCCAGTTTCGTCGCCTTCCGGACCGCGGCGAGCGCCTCCTCAACCGATCCTACGGCCAAGAGCGCTTCACCGAGAACGGCACTGGCGCTCGCGTCGTCGGGACCGTACTGCTGAGCTTTCAGGGTTTCCGCGAGGGCCGCATCCGGCGCCCCCTGCGCCAGCTTGGCGCGCGCCTTGCCCACGAAGGCGGGCACACACCTTCGGTTGACCCGCAGCGCTTGGTCGTACTCTTTGATCGCTTCGTCGTACCTATGGGCCTTGAGGAAAACGTTCCCGATCTCGCAGCGCGGCGCCGAGCTCAGCGGGTTCGCCTCCGCGGCCAGTTCGAACTGCTCCACGGCTTGGTCATCCCTGTCCGGGCGCAGATAGATGCGTCCCAGAATCAGCCGCGGTCGATCGTCACGCGGCTTGGCTTCAATCCAGTCGTTGCAGAGCCGGTTGACCGCCCCGAGGTCCCCCTCCTTCTGGGCCTTCGCCGCCGCTGCGGCATAGTCCACCGCCTGCGCGACTACCATCAACGGCGTTAGAACGACCAACAACAGCCCCAACCCAACAACGCCTTTCCGTGCCACCATCATTCGGTCTCCTCCACCCAATCCACAAGCTTCACCGCGCCCACGCCATCCTGGTTCAACACCGTCACCTTGACCGTTCGCACGCTCTTCTTCTGTTCGGAGCTCAACTCCAGCGGCCACTCGACCTGTTCTCCAGGCTTGAGCGCCACGGGCGCCTCGTTCGCCGTCACCGGGCCAAGGCGCCGCGACATGCTGTCGAACGCCTCCCAGCGAAGAGCTACCGATTGGGGGGCCGTCGCCCGACTCGTAACGGTTGCCGACATCGCGTTTCCCGCACCTCGTGTGGCGATACTAACAGGCCGACGGTCCAGGCCACCAAGCCGGACCACTGCGAGCCTGTGTTGACCGCGCACGAGGACGCGGGCCACGAGCTTTCTACCCTCGGGGTGCCAGCTCGGCTTCGACTCCCAGAAGGCTTCACACAGTCGGATCAGGTGAGACGGCTGCGAAGTCGACGCCACCGCCAAAAGGGAGGGTTCCCCCGGTGAAACACCGGCGACCGCGGTTCCGTCTTCAGACACTGCTACTATCGTGAACATGCTCCGTGAGCTGCGAAGATCGATGAGCTTGGCGATGACCTTTCCTGTGTCTATGTCCACTCGCCACAATCCCTGCCTCTGCGCGTCGAGAGCCCCCAGGGCCACCAGCTCCCTGCCATTCGGCATATAGTCGGCTGTCCCGGCATACACGAACTCACCAGCCTCGTTGACAAGCTTGAACTCACGGCGCTCGCCAGTGGACACGTTCAGAAGGAACAGTATGTAGCGGGGATGATGCTCCTGTAGCACAATCTGGTCACCTGAAGGCGACCATGCAGGCTTACCTGGCGCCTTTAGACCGGCGAGTTCGATGGATTCCGGGCTCTGATTCGCGGCGGCTGGTACACGTCTGAGACAGTGCCCGCCCACGGGCTGACCACTGAAGCCGTGGTACAGCAAGCTGGCGCCATCGGGAGACCAGGCGAGATGTCGCTGCTTCCAGCCTTCGGGACATGGCGCGATCAGCGTGGGCTCGCCGGGTTCCAGGAGGGACGCCCGGAATATCCCTCGACGCACGACTATGAAGGCCACGTGCTTGCCATCGGGCGAGACCGCAGAGCAGCCTCCAGATTCCACCAGCGAGGGACGCAGTGCTTGAGTTCCCAGGACCACCCAGCCGCTCTTTACGCGCTCGAAGCGCTCCCCCTCCGGTTCAAGCTCGATGAACCGACTCCACCCCTGCTGCGCCTCCTTAGCTCGTTCGGCTAGTTCCAAGGCCGAGGCGAGGCGGTAGCAGAGATCCGCGTTCTCAGGCGCGGTATCGGCAGCCGTCGCCAGCTCGGCTAACGCCTCGTCGGCCTTCCCAAGGGCGAGCAAGCAGTCGGCTACGGGCTACGAGCGCGCGCGCGTCGACGTTCTCGGGGTTGCTCCGGACTGCCTCTTTCGCACGACGGAGGGCCTCATCGGCCTCTCCCTCCGCGAGCTTCACACGGGCCTTGCCAAGCTGGGCCGGGAGATACGTCGGGTCAATGCGGAGAGACTCGCCAAACTCCTTGGCCGCCATGTCCGGCTTCCGCGCTCGGAGGAACAGCAAGCCCAGCTCACACCGCGGCACGGGGCTAAGCGGATTCGCCTCGACCGCTAGTTCGAACTGTTCAAGCGCACGATCCGTCATGCCTGCTTCGAGCAACGTCCGCCCCAGAATGATGCGCGGTCGCTCGTCCCCCGGCTCGGCCGCCGCCCACCTCCGACAAAGCCTGCTGACCGACGCCATGTCGCCCGTCTTCGCCGCCTCAGCGACGACCGCGGCGTAGTCGACATCCGCGGCACGCCCCGCAAAGGTCACGATGAGTAGCAGCAGACTCAAGCCGAGCAGTGTCTTCCGTTTCATCGTCACTCTCTTCTCGCAACCCAATCCACGAGCTTGACCGCGCCGACACCATCCTGATTCAGCGCGATAACCTTGACTGTCACGGCGCTCCTCGCCTGCTTGGGGCTAAGCTCAACCGGCCACTCCACTTTCTCCCCGGGTTTGAGCTCGACGGGCTCCGCGCTTCCACTCGGCTGCCCAATGCGGAAGGAGTTAGCGTCGAATGCTCCCCAGCGCAGCGCCACTTGTTGCACCTTCTCAATCCGGCTCGTGACGGTTGCCGAAACGCTCGCGCCCTTGCGCTCTGCGGTGATGGCCACCGGGCGGGGGTCTAGACCTCCCAGGTGCGCCACCATGACGCCGTGCTTGCCCCTGAGATTGCTGGTATAGGCGACTCCCCTGCCATCGGGCAGCCAGGCGGGAGTAGCGCCAAGGCCCGAGATCCCGAACGGCTCACCGGAGCCATCCGTGCGCGCTACCCGAACAGCTGGGCGGGGCGGGCGAGGGTCGTAGAACACCACGCTCATGCCATCGGGACTGAACTTAGCAGCGATATTCTTGTCGCCGTCCGGAGTGAGCTTGAGAACACTCTCTGGGCTGTCCAGCCGCTGCACGAATACTGCCCTGTCGTTCTGCGCCTCTCTCGCATGCGCATGGAAGGCGATCGACTTACCGTCAGGGCTCCACGATGCCGTGCTTCCCCAAGCGCGTCCGGCAGGCAACACCGACTTGACCGGGATCAGTGTCCCAGTACCCAATTCGAACACCGCGAGATGGACCCCCGGATGCTTGCGGACATCAGACAGAAGCAGCCTTGTGCCATCGGGTGAAAGCTCCGCCCAATTGGCATGCGCCTGCTTGGGCGCTGCTGCCGGCCCAAGCGAGCCGTCAGCGCGGAACTCGTAAATCACAGCCTGGTAATCGAGCTTCCAGCCAAGTGAAGCCGCCACCCGTCTGCCGTCGGACGACCAGCGCGGAGACCGAAGGATCTTGCCGTCTGTGATACTGAGTTTGGCGACCGAGCCGTCCTGCATGTTGACCACGCGCAGATCGTCGTAACCGCAGATGAGACGATTGCCGTCAGGCGAGACTGACGGTGCGAGGGCGTTCTTGCCGACGGCCATGAGCTTTCGCTCCAGCACAACCCAGCCGTTCCGGACGGCCCTGGCTCGCTCACTTCCAGGCTCCCGCACCAGGAAGCGCTCCCAGTGCTCTTGGGCTTCCTTACCATTCCCAGCTGCTTCCATGGCCCGAGCAACTCCAAAGAGCGCATCCGCATTATCCGGTTCGGATTTGAGTGCTTGCTCGAATGTCGAACGCGACTCGGACGGCTTGCCCAGCTGCCAGAGACACTCAGCGACAGCCGCTTGGACGGAGGCGTTCTCCGGCGCCGCTCGTTGGGCGCGCGTCGCTGCCGCCAATGCTCCTTGCCGATCCCCCACATCAAGCCTTGCCTGCACGATCCCCAGCAGTGCTGGAACATGCTTCGGGTGCCGTTTCAGTGCCTGCTCGTACTCTTTGACGGCAGCATCCACCTTCCCCGCCTGTCGGAAGAGCTTCCCGAGCTCACACCTGGGTGCAGGACTGAAGGGGTTGGCTTCCGCCGCCAGCTCGAACTGCTCAATCGCGCGGCCTTCCATACCCGCCTCGAACAGTGCTCGCCCCAGAATCATGCGTGGTCGCTCGTCACCCGGGGCCTTCGTCGCCCACTCATTGCACAGACGGTTGACCGCAAGCGCGTCAGCCGCCTCCTGGGCCTCAGCAACCGCTTTGGCGTAATCAACGTCCGCTGCTCGCCCCGTGAGAACAACGGTGGCGGCAAAAGAGGCCAAGACACCAAGCACAAACCGTTTCGCTGTCATTGTCCTTCCTCCGTCCAATCGATGAGCTTGACGGCGCCGACGCCATCCTGATTGAGTACGGTCACCTTGATCGTCTGCACGCTCTTCGCCTGTTCGGGGCTCAGTTCAAGTGGCCACTCGCCCCGTTCCTCGGGCTTCAGCTCCACAATCTCCTCGCTCACACCCGGCTCCCCTAAGCGTAGCGACTCGCTGTCGAATGCCTCCCAGCGAAGACTCACCTGCTGCGCCTCCTCAGACTGGCTGGCGGCGGTCACGGTAAGTGTCTTGGTCTCGCGGCGCGTCGAGAGACGTAGAGGCCGTCGATCCAGGCCGCCGAGGGAGATCTCCACTAGCGTCGGCACCCCAGGAATTGTGAGGGGAGCGAGGAGCTTCCGGCCTTCGGGGTGCCAGGTGGGCTCGCGCGGCCCGGCATCGAGAACGCGGACGCGTTTGGAGGGCGGCCTCGTTGAGGCCACGTCGAAGCCACTGGGCTTGCTGCCCTCCGACCATCCGACGACCGCGATCCCGTCCTCGGAAACGGCAGGGCTATGGAAGCGCTCGTCGCCCTGGTCAAAGAGCTTCGCGACGATCCGTCCTGTCGCGGCCGTCGCCCGGTAGCACCCGCGCCGGAGCTTGCCATCGACACGCATGACTGCCTCAGCCACCAGTTCCCGACCGTCCGGAGTGTAGTCGGCTTGTGCAGCGTAAACGTGCTGCCCTGCCTCATTGACGAGCTTGACTATGCGGTGTTCGCCCGACGCCCTGTCCCAGATGCAAAGCACGTCGTCCGTTGCCGCGTAGTACAGCAACTGCTGCCCTGACGGAGACCACCTAGGACCTCCCGGCATGCGCTGTTCGGCGAGCTCAACCCTCTGCGGCTGTTGCCCCGGCACGGCCCCCACGAGCATGAGCTGATACTCTTTCGCCGGCTTGGCCCTGTACAGGGAATAGGCGAGTGTCGTTCCATCCGGAGACCACCTGAGCGTCCTCAGTTTCCACAGCTTGGGGCACGGCGTGATGAGCTTCGGCTCGCCGGGGCCGGCGCTCAGGGACCGGAAGATCCCCTTGTGCGTCATGAGTGCCACGTGCCTGCCGTCCGGCGAAAAAGTGATGCTCCACACAGACGTGCTGAGAGAGATGCCAAGTGTCCGTACGGTCAGGACGACGAAACCACCCTCGACGCGTCTTGCCCGCTCACCCTCCGGTTCGAGTTGAAGGAACTGCCTCCACGCGTCCTGCGCCTCGTCAACACGTCCGGCGAGATCGAGAGCCGCGGCGCGCACATAGCACAGATCCGCATTGTCAACGGCTTGTCCCGCAACTGTCTTCAGCTCGCCCAGGGCCTCCTCAGGCTTGCCGAGAGCCAGGAGACACTCACTTGCGAATACGGCGGCCTCCGTGCTTTCGGGCGTTGAAGCCAAGATCTTACGCGCCTCGGCCAACGCACCCTCCGGTTGCCCTTTGGCGAGCTCGATTCGCGCCTTGCCGAGCATTGAGGGGACGTGCCGCGGGTTGATCTTGAGGGCTAGCTCAAACTCCCGCCGAGCAGCGTCAGGTTGCCGTTGGCGCACGAAGAGGAGCCCGAGCTCGCACCGTGGCATAGGGCTCAACGGATTGGCTTCCGCGGCCAGCTCGAACTGCTCTACTGCACGATCCACCATGCCTGATTCTGCATAGACCTGTCCAAGGATGATATAGGGCTTCTCGTCACCGGGCGCCTTGCCGACCCACTCCTTGCACAGTCGGTTGACCTCCGCCAGATTGCCCGCCTGCCTCGCCTCCGCCACGGCCTTGGGGTAGTCTCGATCAGCCGCACGTGCCGTGAAGGCACCGGCTGTACTAAGGGCCACCAGGATACCGATCACACACCGCTTCACTGTCATTGCCCTTCCTCCGTCCAATCGATGAGCTTGACGGCACCCACACCGTCCTGATTCAACACACGCACCTTGAGCGTGCGCACCTTTGCCTTGTTCTCCGCGGGAATCTCGATGGTCCACTCGACCTTCTCGCCAGGTTTGAGCTCGGCCGATTCCTCACTGCCTCCCGGGGCCCCAATGCGGATGGAGCCGGCGTCGAATGCCTCCCAGCGCATGCACAGCTGCTGGCTCTCCTGCGTCCGGCTCGTGACGACCAGGGAAATCTCATCTCGCTTCCGGGAAACCTGGATTTGCACCGGTCGACGATCAATCCCTCCGAGCCGGAGGATGGCGAGGCGCTGTTCCCTGCTCACGACAACGCAGGACACAAGCTGTCTACCCTCAGGATGCCAGCTCGGCCTTGTTCCTCGCTTCGCTTCACGCAACTGAGTCAGGTGCGCGGGTAAGGATGTGGACGCGACTGCCAAGTAGCACGGCCTATCCGCCACCATGCCGGCAACAGCAGTTCCATCCTCGGACACAACCGGACAGCGGAACTTC
Organism: Lentisphaerota bacterium; assembly: GCA_018676675.1. Lineage (GTDB taxonomy): Bacteria > Verrucomicrobiota > Lentisphaeria > Oligosphaerales > JABHEG01 > JABHEG01. Next base: position 27,297 of record JABHEG010000262.1, on the reverse strand, counting down.
CGTTTCCCCAGTTCCAGAAGTTCGGTTGCCGCTTTCCCCGTGTCCATGGCTATCCGGTAGAGGCCCAGCTTGTCCTTGGCCGGAGCCGCAACCCCCACCAGTTCTTTGCCGCTCGGCATGTAGGCGAATCCCGCGACGTACAGGCGCTGACCAGCCGGATCCACAAGGTCCAGCCACCGGTGCTCGCCATTCGCCGGGCTCAGCAGGCACACTTTGGCAGGCCCGTAGTCGTTCATTAGCACCTCTGTCCCGGAGGGTGAGACGGCGGGTACCCCGGGCCTTTTCTGCCCTGGGAAGTCGAGAATGCGAACGTCGTTGGACGGGTCACACGAGATCCACTTGATCCGGTGTCCCTTGCCGCTGGGCGTGGCGTACTCGTGGCAGACCAAGCCCCTGCCGTCCCCAGACCAGGCCAACCACCGCTGCGCCCAGCCCTGGGGAGCAGAAACGATGGAGACAGGCTTGTCTGAGCCGTCCAGGGGCGCCCGATCTATGCCTCGATTCCCGACCACATAGGCAACCTGTCTTCCATCGGGGGAGACCGCGGAGCAAGATCCGTAGAACGCCGGCCGGGGCAACACACGGGTCTCCAGCACGATACATCCGTTCCTGACCCGCTCTGCACGCTCGCCTTCCGGCTCCGCCTCCAGGAACTTCTGCCACGCCTGCTGCGCCTCGTCACCCCGGTCCGTCAGTTCCAGAATGAAGGCCCTGGTGTAACGCAAGTCGGCGTCAACAGGCGCAGTTTCGCCGCCCTCCCCGACCTCGGCCAACGCCTCGTCCGTCCTACCCAATGCGAGCAAGCAGTCCACGGCGAGAATCTTCGCCTTGGGATTCCCTTCGGCCGCCTGCTGCACCTGTCGTGCGTCGGCCAGGGCGCTTTCGGCATCTCCCAGAGCCAACTTCGCGCGCGCCAAACCGACCCGCGCAGGAAGATACGCCGCGTCAATCCGGAGAGATTCGCCGAACTCCTTGGCGGCCGGGTCCGGTTTGCTCGCTCGCAGGAACAGCAAGCCCAGCTCGCACCGGGGCGCGGGGCTGAGCGGGTTCGCCTCCGCCGCAAGCTCGAACTGCTCGACGGCGCGGTCCATCATGCCTGCCTCCAGCAATGTCCGCCCCAAGATGATGCGTGGCCGTTCATCCCCCGGTTCGGCGGCAGCCCACTTGCTGCACAAACGACTGACGCCAGCCGTATCCCCTGCTTGCTGTGCGTCAGCCACAGCCTTGGCGTAATCCACGTCGGCAGCCCGTACCGTGAAAGCACCGGCTGCAACAAGAGCCACCAAGATACCGATCACGCACTGCTTCGCTGTCATTGCCCTTCCTCCGTCCAATCGATGAGTTTGACGGCACCCACACCGTCTTGATCCAGCACGGTCACCTTGATCGTCTTCGCGTTCTTCGCCTGCTCTGCGTTCAGCTCAATCGGCCACTCCACTCGCTCACCGGGTTTGAGTTCCACAAGCTCAGCGCTCTCCCCAGGCGCCCCCAAACGACGTGACTCTGCGTCAAACGCCTCCCAGCGGAACCTCACTTCCCGCACGTCCTTTTCCTGAGTCGTGGTGATGGCGACTAGCGTAGCGCCTTCACGCTCGGTCGCAATGCGGACAGGACACCTTCCGAGCCCTCCGAGCCGGGCGATGGCGATTCCTTTTGGGGTGTCATAGGCAAGCCGGCGGCCATCGGGAGACCATGAGGGCGCTTTCCCTCGGGCAAAGTTGACAGGTTCGGAAGCGCCATCGCTCCACACCAAACAGATGGTGCCGGCCTTCCCCGCCTGGTTGGTCTCAAACGCCACGCTGCGTCCGGCTGGAGCAACACAAGGGGACACGTTCATGGCCCCGTTGTCGGTGATCTGCAGCGGCGGCGTCCCGCCATCCTGGCTCAGGAAGAACAACTGCCGGTCACTGGTATTGGGTCTGCCGTAGGCGTGGATGACCAGGGTCTGGCTGTCAGAGCACCATGCACCATGGTTCCGGCCTGTGCGCGTCTTGTTGTTCCAAGGCACGGGCATGTCCGTCCCCGTTTCAAGATCGAACACCGCGAGCCCAACAAGCACGCGACGCCCTCCTCTGAGGATGCTCCCTCCTGACAGGGCCACCTTCGTCCCGTCTGGAGAAAAGCGGCCCATCGCTGCTTCCCCAAGGGCGTTGTCTGCGGCCAGTTGCAGGGCCCCATCTGAGCCCAGATCATAGAGGAACACGGCCGAACGCTTGTCCGGCATCGATCGTCTACAGACGAGAGATTTGCCGTCCGGGGACCAATCGTGGGCAAACAGTCTCTCGCCATTTGGTGCACTCAGTCCAACGGTCTCACCACTCCCAAGTTCGATCACTCCCAGCTTACCGTACCCGTACATGATTCGGCGACCATCCGGCGACCAAACAGGGAATCCACGGCACGCCTTGGACAGGTGCTCCAGACCAAGCTCGACCCAGCCATTGCGCACGTGCGTGGCTCGAACTCCTACAGGTTCCCGTTCAAGAAACAACCGCCAGGACTCCTGCGCCGCGTCAGTGTTGCCTACGGCTTCCAAGGTCCGTGCCTTCCCAAACAGCGCGTCGGCATCATCGGGATCTATTCCCAGCGCCTTCTTGAACGCGAGCTCAGCCTCAGCATACGCCTGCAGCTTCCAGCAACACTCCCCGACCAAAGCGTGCGCAGCGGCACTTTCATGGGCAAACTCGGAGGCCTTCCGGGCCTCGACGAGAGCTTGGTCGGTCTCACCTCTCAGGAGTCGAGCCTTCACGCTGCCCAACACGGCAGGTAGGTAGCTCGCCTGTAGCCCCAGAGCTTGGTCAAACTCCTTGAGCGCCTCATCAGGCATCCCTTGCCCAAGAAACAGCAACCCAAGTTCGCAACGTGGCGTGGGACTCAGCGGGTTTGCCTCCACCGCCAGTTCGAACTGCTCGACAGCGCGGTCCATCATGCCCGCTTCCAGCAACGTCTGTCCCAAGATGATACGTGGCCGTTCATCCCCCGGTTCCGCGGCAGCCCACTTGTTGCACAGACGACTTACTGCGGCCATGTCCCCCGCTTGCTGTGCGTCAGTCACAGCTTTGGCGTAGTCCATGTCGGCAGCCTGTAGCGCAGACGTGGCGAACAGCAGCACGATCAGCCCGGCAATCACTCGTCTTGTCGTCGTCGCCATCAGATCTCCCTCCATTCCTCGCATAGACCGTCCCCGGCGTCCCGCCAGGCAACTCACCGTTCCCTTGACAACGGCTAAGACAACCCGAATCGCGAGAACCGGTCAACGCCTGCAGAGAAGAACGGAACTGCGCAACGCGTCACACAATCACGAGCATGTTGTCCATCGGCTACCCCATCGACTTTCGCGCGAGCGTCGGCAACGGGACCGCGTACGGCAGGTGGGCCTTGTCACCTGCCGTACGCGGTCCCCAGCATGTGGGGGTCTGGAGGAGCCGCTGATCCCCCAGCAGGGCCTGGGGCTGGCCCCAGCGCTGCCCTCCGAACGAGTTACGCTCTCCAGCCACTGCCAATGCACAACGGCTGGAGATGGCAGTGTTACCTAACGCTGAATGCGACCTCCGCAACGACCGCGTGCTCTCCGTGCCCAATGCGGAACCTGGCCGTGTAGCTCCCAACGGCCAGGTCACCAAAGGCGACCTTCTTCACCCGGTACCGATGATCGCGAGACGAGACGCGTTCCCGGCGCCGCAGAACAACCGCCGCGGAAGCGTCCGTGACCTGACAGTACATCCAGAGAGCCCCGTAGCGTGTCTCATGATGGTCCAGATTGGCCTGGAATGCGGCAATCCGCGGGGAGGCACGACCGTTCCCATCGATCTCCCGAACGGCCAGCTCTAGATCAACGGGGAAATCGAAGCTGTCTTCGTCAACCGAAGCCCAAGACAGGGCCGGGAGATGATCTGCGTGCAGCAAACCCCCGGGGCCGGTATCGGTCTTGGCTGATGCCTCCATGTTCGCCCCGACAGACACGCTGCCCTTCGCGTTGACGAAGTGCACGGTGCCTTCTACAACCCGCAGCCGTGTTACGCCGTCTGCCCGACGATCTACCTCGAACTGGGTGCCGGTGACGGTCGCACAGGCATCCAAAGTCTCGATTGCGAAGCCCGCACCACCGGGATCCACGGACGAGAAAACGCGTCCGGAATCCACAAAAAGCCCCTTCTCCGTAAGCCGAAGCACGCTCTTCTGGTCAACCAGGGAAGTCACCATGTCGCGGAGCCGCAACTCAACCAAAGCGCCGGCGTCGGTCTTGAGTCGCGTCCCAGCTGGCAACCGATCCCCCATCGACAAGGGCTCCCATGCTCCCCCAGTCGGGAGATTGCAGCTCGCACTGCCCTTCACCTCAGCGACAGTGGCGACCGCTGTGGCAGCGACTGGGGGACTCAGTGACGCCTCCGCTTGCGTCTCAGAGCTCTGCTCCGGCTGCCCGACCATGAGTAGGCGCAGGGCAATGCAGACCGCTGCGGCGGCGGCAGCCCCAACAAGCGTCCAGCAACGACGCCACTTCCAGGGAGCCGGTGTCTTCGGTGCACCCGGCTCGGCATCAGACGATGACGCTTGAATTGCGTCCATGACGTCTTTGACAAACCCCGCCGGCGCCCGTGGACACGCCAACGCCGAACGCAGGCCCCGTTCCTCTTCCTCGGTGCGTCTGAGCAGTTCTGCGCAGTCAGCACATGTGGCCAGGTGCTCCTCAACGACTGTCCTGTCGCGGGCGACGAGTTCGCCGTCGAGGAAGCTGTGTATGTGTTGTTGGATCCACTCGCAGTTCATCATACAATCCGTATCTGCTTGAGAGGCTCACCACGGATGAGCGTGCCGAGGGCTCACTCCGCACCATCGCATCACTCTCGACGCAAGGCAGCCAACCCCTTGCACAACTCCGACCGGGCGCGGCGTAGCCGGCTCTCGACAGCTGCCACGGTCAGCCCTAACGCGGCCGCAATCCGACTTACCTTCAGACCATTTCGGAAACGCATCACGGCGACCTCACGGTAGGTATCCGGCAGCGCTGCAATGGCCGCGGCCACAGCTGCTCCCGTCTCAGAAGCCTCGGCCGCGTCACGTGGCGATGGGACGGAGCCTATGTCGGCAGACCGCCGCCCTCCGACCTCACCGGCCTCCGCCGAAGACGCCACAAACCGAGCTCGTTCACGCCCTCGCCGTTTGAGAAGATTGCGACACTGGTTCACCGCGATCGTGTACAGCCAGGAACGGAACGTCTCCGGCGAGCGCAATTGCCCCAGCGATCGATACGCGAGCAGGAACGTCTCCTGCGCCACATCCCGAGCATCCGCGGCATTGCCGACCACGCCGAGGACATAGCCGTAGATGTTATGTTGGTAGAGGATAACGAGCTTGCCAAAAGCGTCCACGGAGCCCGCCACGGCATCCCTCACCAGGGATATTTCGTTCGGCTCCACGGTATCAACCACGCTGTAGAACGGTTCTGTTGCATAGGTAGTGACAACTCTCGGACGCAAAACCGGTCAAATGAGAGGGGGCAGGCGGACATCTGGGGAACGTCGGTTCCCCCGCGTCCTACGCCGAAAGTAGATCCCAGCGACCAATTATGCAACTGGCGGGAAGAGAACGCCTACGACCGTCGGAAGGAACTGACCAATCACGCCGACGGCGACGGGGGCATGACTTGGTAGAGGGATGGGCAGAGCTCGCGCAGGTACTTCTCTAACGTCACAACCGTGGGCCCGTAACCCTTGCGGTAAATGAAGTACTCGAGGTCGTGGGCAAGTTCGTCCGTGCTCGCATACCGCCCATCCGGTTCGGGGTCCAGCATCCGCTTGAGGATCTTCCGCAGCCCGGACTTGACCCGGCGTGGTAGCTTGTCCCAGTCGACCCACCCTTTCGCGGCGGCGAAGCGCATGTTGGAGGACCACTTCTCTCGGCCCTTGGACATGGTCAGAAGTTCGAAGAGCACCAGGCCAAGGGAGTAGACGTCCGATCGATGGTCTACGGGGTGATCCCAGGCTTGCTCCGGCGACATGTAAGCCAGCTTGCCCAGGCTGCGTTCGCCGGGGTTGGGAGATAGGTATTGGTCAGCTGCTTTCGCGATGCCGAAGTCACCCAGTTTAGGCAGCCCTTCCGTGGTCACGAGAATGTTACGTGGGCAAACATCGCAGTGCACGATGTTCAGGGGTGCCCCGGCCGAATCGTGTCGCGAATGCGCGTACGCCAGGCCACGGGCAATCCGGCTGGTGATGAAAACGGCGAGCTCAACTGGGAGCTGCTGGTCACCATCGTGCTTCTCGATGAATTCGGCCAGCGAAAGACCGTGGACGAATTCCATCACGATGTAATACCCGTTCTGACCGCGATTGAACTGGTAGATCTGAACAATGTTCTCATGCACCAGATCCGCGACCAGCTTCGCTTCGGCAATGAACATTGCCACGAACTCCGAGCTGTCGGAAAGGGTCGGTAGAAGTTGTTTGATGGCCACCCGCTTCTCGAACCCATCGGCGCCAAGGTGGAAGGCTTCACTTACCGAACCCATCCCTCCCTTGGCGAGTTCGTTCACAATCCGGTAGGCACTGTTCTCGATGATCTTCTCAGTCATCCGCACACCACCGAATCGCGTTGAGCAGGAGCTTGCTTTCGTCAGATGTGGGCGTGATTTCCATGTTGTCCGAGCTGAATCCGGGGAGTAGACCACATGCGACGTAACGCCCCTTGCCAAAGGCACCCGCGAGCACGACCGTTTGTTTCCCACCAGCAGTCGTGGCCAATGCCTTGCCTTTTGGCCCGGCCTTGATGAAAACCTGGTCATAGTAGCTCTGAGTCAGAGCTTTGCCGAGCGGAAGCCCTTCGGTCACCGGGTGTTTAGCCACCACCGTCCAGGCCGAGTTGCGGACATGCTCAACGCCTCCCGCACAGACATCCGCGCAGACGACCGGCATCGCTCGGTACCCAACTCCGTCGTGAGTTGTGACCAGGCCGCCGCCCTGCTTCACATAGGCGTCGATCTCCTTGCCGAGCGCAGGCGGGACCATTCCGGACTTGAACTGCGGCAGTACGATCACCTGGCACTCGCCGCTGCGCATGTGGGCGACGCCGATAAGGGCAGCATCGATCCCCGACGCTTTGGCAAGGAGCTTCATGATCCCCTCTGCCCCATAGCCTCCGCCTACGACCCCGACCCGGATGCCCTTGCCGGTGAACCTGGCCCGGAGATCGGCAGCGGCCTGCCCTTCTGAGAGGGGGCGGACCCCCATCAGGCGGACCTGCCAGTCCGGATCGCGTTCCCGGCGGAAATGAACCACCCCGTTGCAGCCCGTCCGGCCGGGCTGCTGGGACTGGGCCTGCGTTCCGCGAATGTCTGCCACCACCAGGAAGCGGGCATCGGCCTCATAGCGATCCAGCTTGAGGGTGTAGACATTCCCCGTGCTTCGGTGGCCGGTGCTTCCCGGGTGTTCGTCAACGCTGACTTCGGCACGCTTGGCATCCTTGCCGGGCTTCTCCTGCACCAGGGCGACTCGGACCATACTCAAGCCATTCCACCCACTGGAATATTGGAAGGTCACCGTATAGGTCCCAGGGCCGAGAATGTGCTCAGTGACATCGATTTTCCTGGTGATTGCGGTTGATTCCCGGAAGTCATCAAGCGTCCAGTTCCCGATCTTCTGGCTCATGACAAACTTGCTGGTGTCACGCATGCCGAGAGGAACAACAGCCCGCGCAACGGCCCTGACCGTGTCTTCGGTGGCCTGTCGTCCCTCGCGGAAACGCCCCTGGCCGGCCCCAACCCGAACTGCCCGTTCCCAATCCCGCAGCGCCTCAATGTTCTGGCCGCCGGACAAGGTGAAGAGGTTCAGCTCCCGCTGGAGTTTGTCGCGCTCGGGCGGACCGATCTCGGTCCACTCGGCCAGGTGCGTGCACATCCGGCAGAGGCCGTCGAGCATCTCGTAGTACGTCACGATGGCTCGGGTCTCCCCGAGCATGGCCGACGACCCGACCTGTTCCGCCAGCCCCAGTGCTTTCCGGGCGGTGGCCAGATTCCGGCGCAGATGGTCCCAGTCGGGGATGTACCGGAACATCCCCTGGCCGAACACAGGCCTGGCCCGGGCCGCCAACATCGCTTCGATGGAAGACGGACGGAAGAAGTAGCGCTCGACTAACCGGGCACCGTAGATATCCCATGACACCGGCCCGAGGAGAACGGCCCAGTCCGCAGCCGTCCCGGGATGGGAAAGGCGGTTGCGCGTGGCCCAGGCGAGGGCAAACTCGCGCTCGTCCCGCCCATGTGCATTCCAGCTCCATTCGGCGGCTGCAGTCACGTTGAAATCGAACAGATGGTTGTCCGGGACCACGTACCCCCCGAGTGATACCAGTTTCTTGTCCACGAACTCAGTCATGCGGGCTTTGACGAACTGTGGCGAACTCCAGGGACTCACGATACGCCATGACGGTGTGAGCTGCGGATAGCAGCCGAGCCACCGGCCCTGGCCTGCGTATTCCTCGAGCAGTGGGTAAATCATGGGGTCTCTGGACGAATCGTAGGTCTTACCGCCATCGTAGTAGGTCACCCCCACCTCCGGAGGAATCTCAGCGAGGACCTTGTCGTTCGTGGCATAGCTGCCCTGGGTCAGGAGGACACGGATCCGCAAGTCAGGGACGGTCTTTCGGGCGATCTGCCAGCCTTTCACGAAGGCTCGAGCTTCCAGCGTGAACTGTCCGGTCTTCGCGCACTCCTCACACTCGCAACGCTGTTTCAGCTCGCCCAGCCAGCACGAGATGTCACGCACCCCGTCGTTTTCCGCGTAGCCCAGCATCCAGCCGGCCATGATCTCATGCAGCTTGGGGTGAGAAGCGCACGGTGCCCAGAGATTTCCGGTGTGTCCCTTGTACGCCGCGCGCGTCCCCTTGCCGCGCAACTCCGGGTAAGCCTTGTACGCACCACGGCGGCCCATGCTGTTGAGGTGCGAGATAATTGGGACCATGCGAACCGCATGTCGACGCCCTCTGGCCAGGTAGCCCTGATTGATCGCCGTGGTGACCGTACCGTCCGCCTCCACCTGATGCACGGTGTGGAACTCGACGAGGTTCATTTTGCGTGCGGCGAGCCACTCGATGTCACGGGACGAGGAACACCCCCATTCACCACGTTCGGCCATGTCGGGCCAATCCGTAATCTCCCCCAGTGGCAGGGCCACCTCCGCGCCCTTGGCCTTGCCTTCGATGAGTCCGCTCAGAGTCAGGGCAGCGTAGTAGACCCCTGCGGGGGCCAGGGCGGCCAGCACAAGCTGGTTGTCGCCAACGGTGCGGATGAGGTAAGCTTGATCTGGGTTGGGCAACTCCCGCAGGCGGGTGACACCGGGGATGGCGGTGGTCCCAATCCTGCCGTCCGCGTCGACCACCCCAAGCAGGATGTCGAATGCCTTCCCCGTCGTTCCATCCGTACCGGTGGATCGCAACAGGATATCCTGGACGATTCGCAGCGCTTGCTGCTCAGCGTCGGTCGCGGCGTCTCGCACACGAACCCGAATGTCGCCGGCAGGCAGCGTGATCTGTCCCTTGACGCCGATCTCTTTGGGCAGCGGAATGACCCACTGGAACCACTCCTTCACGTGGGTAGCGGAGAGGCTCTTCGGGGCACCCTCGCAGCAGAACGGGAGCGCGCTCAAGGCAATCCCGACCAAAGCCAGACGACATGACGTCATAACCAGTTCCCTTCACTGAGTCTTACGGCGATCGCATACGGGAAGCGCCCTCCCACAGGACGCTTTCTGTTGTTGCTCATCGAAGCTATCTCGGGAGAAGTGTCCTGTCCAGACGTCGGTGGTGCATTGCACGTGCGGCCCGTCGTCTGTGATGGGCCCAGCAGGCTTCCGGAGTCGCGTGTTCGAGGACAACGGCCCCCCGCCGGACTCGATGCCTCACCCCGGTCCGGCGCACCGGCCTGATTGACGCTCGACTGAACAACCGGTATCGTAGGCGGCCGCCCAACCACACGACGCTCCGTCCCGTCCCGGGGATCACGTTGATGAACCGTGCTCAAACCACACAGCCTGACAGGACCCGATTCACACTCGTCGAGCTGCTTGTAATTGTGCTGGTAATCGCGATCCTGGTGGCAATCCTTGTCCCGGCAGTCAATCGCTCCCGGCAGAAAGCCGACCAGTCCAGCTGTCAGGGCAACCTCCGAAACCTGCAACTCGCAAACCACCTTTACATGGAAGACAACGATGCGATCTACGCACCCGGGCATTCTGTGCGCGGGTTCTTTCGCTTCTGGATTGAGGACATCTCGCCCTACCTGCAGGAGCAGGACATGACCGAGTGCCCCGCTGAACGGGCCCGCTACGCCCGCTACTGGTGGAACACCGGGGACGGGCGCCGGTTCAAGTTGCTGTACAATGTCAACTTCCTCAACGGCGTTATCTTCCGAGCCCCGCCATACCGACAGCAAGACATCAAGGACCCCACTGGAACAATCATCTTCGCGGATGGACACGGCGGCTGTGTTCACCTCATTTACGCACACACTGACTCCAACCCAACCCCCGGCAGCGGCATGATCAAGCTGCAGTTCAGGCATAACGGCCTACTCAACGCTGTCCACTTCGATGGGCACAGCGACGCGTTCCGTGAGACACGTCCGGAGTGGTGGACCCTGGAAAAGGACTGAGGCGACGTAACGCCGAGCCTTCCCTATGGCAGACGAAACAGAAAATCCGGAAGCACCAGTGGAAGAGACCGTTCCCTCTCCCGGCAAGGGCAGAGCAGGGCCAGTCCTTCTCGCCGTGATTGTCCTCGCGCTCGTCCTGGGCGGGGCGTACTGGGTGCGCGGAGTCATTCAGCGAGGGCGTGACGACACCGCTGCGGTCGCCCTGGCGGAGACGCACCTGGATGGCGGTTACATTGAGAATGCTCTTGCGGAATTGGATTCGGTGTCCACCCCCAAGCACCCCGGCCGACGACGGACCATGGAAGTCGCCCGCCGTTTCATCCAGACGGCTATGGCGATGCCCGAGCTCAGTCCACAACAGGAAGGTGGTCTGAAGCCCCCTGAGGTGCGCTTGATGCCGCCAGCCCCCGGATCCAGCATCCATCTCCCCGCCTACCGCCCCCCAACCACAGCAGAGGCCGTCAAGATCCGCGTCGATTACGAACGCGTTATCGCCCAGGTCCGACAGGGAAAGAGCGTCGACGATGTGGCACTTCAGCTGAATATCCCCCGGACCTATGTCCAGGCGTTGCTCGAAGCCCAGGCGCCGTGAAGCCGCGCGCCGAGCTGGATTCGGATGGCGTCAAGACAAAGGCAATCGGGGCATGGCAGCCCCTCCCACGTTGGCTGCACCTGACCCTCAATGTGGGAGGCGGTGCCATCCGCCGATCTCTTGCTGGATGCACTTCCCTCCGCCTATCCTGACGCCATTCGAGACTAGTGGTCTGAGTTACTAATCCGTTGACAAAATGCGTTTACTCTTTCGGACGCTCCAGATGCGACCACGACCGCAAGGCGATGCTGACGCATCGTCGTCGGTCGCAGCCGCGGCTGGGCGCCGAAAGAGCCACGCTGCGAAGCAGTTGCGCTCTCTTGGTGCAGACGCCACCCCGTTGGGGTCGGGACGTACCTTCGGGTACGCCCGCTCTCCCGGCGGGGCGCCTCTGCAGCCAAGATGGCTGCAACATTTTGCGCACGGATTAGTAACTCAGACCACTAGATTCCGCGCAGGGAGAGGCGTTCGGCGAAGTGGCAGGCGACGAAATGCGGGGGGGCGTCCTCGGGAGCAACGTTCTCCAGGAGGGGCTCTTCCTGCCGACAGAAGTCGGTGGCGTATATGCAACGGGGATGGAATGAGCAGCCCGAAGGCGGATTCGCGGCGTCCGCAACTTCGCCTTGGAGGGCCTGGTGTTCGACGGTCGGCCCAGGTTCCGAACGTGGCACAGCACCCAACAGCGCCTCGGTGTACGGATGCAACGGCCGATGGTAGAGCTCCTCCGTGTCCGCAAGCTCCATCATTCGACCCACATACATCACCCCGATTCGGTCACAGATGTGCTCGACGACGGCCAGATTGTGCGCGATGAAGAGGTATGTGAGGCCAAATTCCTCCTTGAGGTCCTGCATCAGGTTCAGAATCTGGGCTTGGACCGACACGTCCAGGGCTGAGACCGCTTCATCGGCAATGATGAACTTCGGGTTGAGCACGAGAGCACGGGCGATACCAATGCGCTGACGCTGGCCGCCGCTGAACGCATGCGGGTACCGCGTCATGACACCCGGCTCGAGCCCGACTGCTTGGAGAATCGTGGCAACCCGATCATCGATGTCGGAACGCGTGCGGGCCACTCCGTGGATGCGCAGCGGCTCGGCGATCAGTTCGCGCACATTCATGCGTGGGTTCAGGGACGAGTAGGGATCCTGAAAAATCATGCGCATATGACGGCGCATGGCCTTGAGTTGCTCACGCTCCAGATCGAAGAGTGCGAATGGCCGGCTTCCGTCGTTGAGGTCAAAAAAGGCGATGCCCGAGGTGGGCTCCAAAGCCCGCAGGATAGTGCGCCCCGTGGTCGTCTTGCCACAGCCACTCTCGCCAACCAGCCCGAACACCTCGCCGTCCCGAACAAAGAAGCTCACGCGATCGACCGCCCGAACAGTCCCCACCCGCCGCCGCGTGACGCCTTTGGTCACGGGGAAGTACTTGCACAGGTTCGAGACCCGCAGAACAATGTTTGCTTCGTTGCCGATGCGCATAGTTTCGCGCGCTTTCCTGGCTTCGTTCGCAGCCGGTCGGAAGCGGCCGCATGATGTCGTCGACTCAGACCCGGAGCCCGAGACGCTCCACAGCACAGGTCTCTGCTGAGCACTTTGCTCGAGCCAGCAACGCCGCCCCGCCGCTCTTCAGTTCACTTTCGGTACAAGTGACAACGCACCCGGTGTCGATCATCGAGCCCGAACACGCCTGGGGCCTGCGAATCGCAGAGCCCGGGTATGCAGTCTGGACAACGGGGATGGAACGTGCAGCCCTCGGGTCGTTCGTAAAGGCTGGGTACCGTTCCCTTGATAGTATGGAGTCGCTCACCGGACTTCTTGCCGAGGCGCGGGACAGAAGCGAGAAGCTCCCGCGTGTAAGGATGCTTGGGCTCGAAGAAGATCTGTTCCACCGTGCCGTACTCGACGTCCTGGCCGAGGTACATCACGAGGACATTGCGGCTCATCTCGGCCACGACACTCAGGTCGTGGGTAATGATCATGATCGCCATGCCCAGATCCTGCTGCAGTTCGCGCATTAACTGAAGGATCTGTGCCTCGATTGTCACATCCAGTGCCGTGGTGGGTTCGTCCGCGATGAGCATCCGTGGCTGGCAGACGAGAGCCATGGCAATCATGGCGCGCTGTCGCATGCCGCCGCTGAGTTCAAAGGGGTACGAATCGATCAGCTGACTCGGGCGCGGCATTCCCACGCTGTTGAGCATGTCGACAGCCCGTTTGCGTGCCCGTTGGGGCGTACAGCGCTGGTGGAGACGGAGGGCCTCGATGATCTGGTTCCCAATGGTGTGAACCGGGCTGAAAGCCGTCATCGGTTCCTGGAAGACCATCGAGATTTCGTCCCCCCTGATCCGCCGAACCCGCCGGCTTTTGGGTTTGAGTTGAGCCAGATCAACCATCTCACCGTTTCGCGTCTGGAAGAGGATCTCGCCTCCCGCGATGTGAGCCTCAGGAGGGAGAATCCGGAGAATGGAGGCGGCCGTGATGCTCTTGCCGCAGCCGCTCTCACCCACCACTCCGAGAATCTCTCGTGGGGCAACCGAGAAACTCACCCCCTCAAGCGCGCGAAGTGTCCCTTCGCGCGTCCGGAAGTGTGTTTTCAGCCCCTTCACGTCCAGCACGCACGGCGTCGCCCCGGGCAGGGGACCTGTGGTTACGTGTTCCGGGTTGGTTGTGCGGCTTTCCGCCATGGTTTCAGGCATCATTCAGATCTGGGCGTACGGGTCTGCGGCATCACGCAGGCCGTCACCAACAAAGTTGAAGGACAGGACGGTGAAAATGATGAAGAGTCCGGGGAACAGGAGCCATGGCGCGTGCGCGAGCGCCCTGATGGACATCGTGTCTTTCAGGAGAACGCCCCAGCTGATGGCGGGGGCCTGCAGCCCCAAGCCGAGGAAGCTGAGGGACGTTTCCCCGAGAATCATGGCCGGAATGGCAAGGGAAACACCTGCGATGATGTGACTGAGGAACGAGGGCAACAGGTACTTGAGGATGATGCGCAGAGGCCCTGCTCCATCCAGGTGAGCAGCCATCACGAAGTCCTCCTCTTTGACCGCCATGAACTTGCCGCGCACGGACCGAGCCAGACCGGGCCAGGCCATGAGAGACAGGATGATCACGATGCCGAGATAACGCTTCTCTACCGACCAGTCTGGAGGCAGAGCCACGCTGAGCCCCATCCAGAGGGGGAGTCGCGGTATGGAAATGATGATCTCGATGCAACGCTGGATCGCCGTGTCGAGAGGACCTCCGTAGTAACCGGAGACACCACCGATCAGGATACCGAGCGACACAGAGAGGGCGATGCCGACCAGGCCGATGGACAGCGAGATTCGGCCTCCGGCGATGATACGTGAGAACAGGTCGCGGCCCATCCGGTCAGCGCCCAGGAGAAGGAGCGGTCGGTCGGAATCGCCGGTCCCGAAAAGATGGAGGTCAGTGCTGACCATGCCCCAGATGGTGTAACGATCACCACGCACAAACAGGCCCAGGGGAACGCGATGTGTCCGGTCTTCCTTGAACGATCGTCGCAGCGTCTCCGGGTTGCGCTCCTGGATGATCGGATAGATGAACGGGCGCAGGTGGAACGTGCCGGCTTCGTCTGTGAAGCGAATACGCGTTGGCGGAGCCAGGATGCGCTTTGCATTACGCCGCCGCGGGTCGCTGGGAGCTGCGAACTCCGCAACCAGCACGGTCAGATAGGCCAGCCCGAGAAACAGCAATCCCAGCATCGCGAGCTTGTTGGCGGAGAACTTCCACCAGATCAGCTGCCACTGTGTCGCGCGGAAAACCCGTTCAGGATCGCGCACGTTGTTGCGGAAAAGTGCCATTGGTTAGTCGGGATTCGGGATTCGTTAGTTGTTGTTCTACAATGACTCTCTGATTCTGGGATCAACCCAGGCGAGGAGCAGATCTGAGATCAGCGTTCCGACGACAGCCAAACAGCTCTGGATCATGATGATGCTCGCGGCCAGGTACATGTCCTGGTTCAGGAGGGCACTCAACATGATAGGTGCAAGAGTCGGGATGCCCAGAACGATGGACACGAGCAGCTGACCGCCGATCAAGCGCGGCAGGACCCAGCCAATCGTGCTGACAACCGGATTACAGGCGATTCGGAATGGGTATTTGTAGAGCAGCCTCGTCTCCCCCAGCCCTTTTGCTCGGGCGACGGTCACGTAAGGCTTGCCCAACTCGTCGAGGAGATTGGCCCGCATTGTTCGGATGATCCCGGCCGTGCCGGCCAGCCCCGCCAGCAGCCCGGGAATCCACAGATGCTTGAGCAAATCGAAGAACTTGCCGACGCTACGCTTCACGGCGCCGGCATCGATCGAGTCGATGGCAAAGTTGATCCGGTCGACCCAGCCGGCATCATCCGGCAGGGAAGCGTCCGGGGCAGTGATGCTCCAGGGGACCAGCGCGTACTCCTCGGAGAACAGCCCGTAACGCGTCTCCCCGGTCTGCAGGAAGAAGGCGTACATGATGATGATGGCAAGCAGGAAACCGGGCACGGAGATCCCGATGTACCCGAGGATTGTGAAACCGTAGTCGCCGAGAGAGTTCTTGTGGGTTGCGGAGTAGACGCCAATGGGAATCCCGATCGCCCAGACGAAAATGAGGCCGGCAACCGTGACAAAAAGGGTGGCGGGAAGGCGTTCCAGGACAAGAGAATTGACCGCACGCCCCCACTCCAGAGACTGACCGAGGTCACCGCGCAGGACGCCTCCCATCCACTTGATGTAGCGCTCATGCATCGGCAGGTCGAGCCCATAGCGCTGCCGCAATTCCTCGATCTGGCTCTCGTCGGCCAAATCCCCCATGGACTGCATGTTGGCCACCATCGATTCCGCGAAATCTCCGGGCGGAAGCTGAATGATCGTGAACGACAACACCGAGATCGCGAACAGCGTCGGGATCATCAGGAGCAGTCTCATTGCGATCAGTCGCAGCATCAAATAGTCCCTGTTATTCCTCGTCTACGCGTTTGTAGAAAATCGCGGGATGGCAACACATGAGGTTCGGGATTGGGTTGGGGACATTGCGGAAATTGTCCCTGACCACGGCGAAGGTCGCCTGTGGGGGCGCGATCAGGCCCCCCACTCGCAGCATCCGGCGTATCGAAACTCTCTGCATCTCTTTGACCAAGGCAACCCGTTTGTCACATTGCGGGAGGCTGAGAATCTCGTCCACCATATCAAGCATGCCGCGGAACCAGGCCGGGGGCTCTTCACCGGCTTCGCCATTCGTGCGCACCCACAGATCCCAGAGGGGAGCGGCGTAATTACTATAGTATGGAGGAATGACGATCACGTGCATGAAACACCCATCCCATCCCGTGTTGACCCCTGTGCAGGTCAAATCGTAGTTCCCCGCCCGCACCATCGTGTACCAGTACCGGGATTCGACAGGCGTCACGATCAGCTTGATCCCGACATCCCGCCATTGTTCGCGAAGAAGCTCACAGGCCTCGACCAGAGGTCCGGGAATCTTCATGTTGAACATCAGAACTTTGCCATTTGGGCGCAATCGGTAGGAGTGCCGCCTGTCCCACGGGAGCCCTATCTCGTCCAGCATCGCATTCGCCTTTTCCAGGTTGTAGTCAATGGCGAAGTCCGCTGATTCAGAATCAAACCAGCGGGACTTGGGGTTCGGCATGACCTGTCCGGGCTTCCCCAGGCCCTGCATGCAGAACTCATTCATCTCGTCTCGGTCGATGGCGTGCGAGAGGGCAGTCCTGAACCGGAGGTCATTGAACAGCTCGCGAGTGTCCGCGTCTCTGCTGTGGTAATTGAACAGGACGGCGAACTTGTTCTGGCGGAAGATATCGCGGAGCAAGACCCGGTAGCGCCCTCGCTCCCGGTTCTCCATGAGCAGCGGGTAGTTCTCAATCCCCACTACATTGATCCCTCCGATCCGGCGCATCTGCATGTCAATCTCACCGGCAGCGGCCTGGAGCACGACTGCCTCGGCATCCGACACAAGCTTGAAGCGAAGGCCGTCGAGGTAAGGAAGCTGATTCCCGGCCGGATCGACCTTCCAGTAGAATGGGTTGCGCTTCCAACGCTGCACCTGCGACGAGATCCGGTCAACCACCTGCCAGGCGTTGATCGTCGGACACCCGGGCGTCTTGACGTAGTAGGTCTTGCGACGGAAGTAGTCGACCCAGTGTGTGAACCCCGGATCGGTCTTGTCAGTCTTCATCCGTTCCTCGATTTCCGCCATCGGCGTGTATTTCGGATGGAACTGCATGCAGTAGTGTTTGGGCAGATAGAGGGTTGGATTCCAAAGGCCGGCCAGGTAGTCAGTGAGGGCTGCGTAGGGCTTTACAAACGTGAGCTGGAACGCATGGTCATCGATCTTCGTCATCACCATCGGTTTGCCATCGCGCTTCAGCCACAGCGGGAAGACCGGAGACAACGACGTATTCGAGGCGAAATCCTCATACCAGAACAGGAAGTCATCTGCTGTGAAGGGAGCACCGTCGCTCCATCTCATTCCTTTACGCAGATGGAACGTGAGCACCTTGTAGTCTGGCGACCACTCGTAGGCCTGGCAGATATTGGGGATGACCTTCTTGTAGTCCGGCGTGTGCAGGAGAAGCGTCTCTTTAAGCATGTAAGTCACACCGTAGGCATCCTTTGGCCCCAGGTGTGCTCGTCGCCAAACGCCCCCATATGTGCCGATTTCGTCGCAAGGCGTCACCACGAGCGGGCTCGTCGGGAGGCGGTCGGCGACAGGAGGAAGTGTGCCTGCTTTGGCCAATGCCGCCAGGTCAGGAGCTTCCTGGTAAGACCGCTCCGCGGCCCGGAGGGAGAACGGCAGCAGAGCCGTTACGACCACGACCAGAGCGACCGCGGGAAGCGCGTTCCATGAGTTGGCAGAGCGTGTTTTCATGTGCCCCAGACGGCATCGGTGAAGATGGCTTGCGGCCCGGACAGCCGGCAGTCCATCATGCGTGCTCAGGACGTATACTATACATGCTCGCGAACATTCGGCAGTCGCCGAGAGCTCGGGAGCACGACCGTTCCGCATCGTCACGCGTAATCAGCGATCGCGCGATGCACCACTCGCCTCTTGATGCATGAGACGACTTCCCGGGTTGATCTATTGACTACGGGCGGCAAGATTAGTGGCCGGTGCGGAGAAACCTGCACATGTTACTTCCGCGCCGACCCTGAACCACCAGTGAGAAGCGAAGGGCTCCAGCACGGTTGGCGGCGCTCTGTCCTGAACCCGACCCGGGGAACGCACCATGAGACAAGATCTGGACAAGATCCATATCCGCGACCTGCAGTTGCGCTGCATCATCGGCATCAACCCGGAGGAACGGGAGAAGAAGCAGGATGTGATCATCAACATCACGCTTTCCGCCGATCTTCGGCAAGCCTGCCGAAGCGACTGCATCGACGACACGGTCGACTACAAGACCATCAAGACAGAGGTCGCCGCAATGACAGAAGGGTCGCGCTTCCTCCTCGTTGAGCGTCTGGCTGACGAGATCGCTGCGATCTGCCTGCGCGATGCCCGTGTTTTGGAAGCCCGTGTCCTGATTGAGAAGCCCGGAGCCCTCCGCTTTGCCCGGACCGTGGGGGTGGAAATCACGCGCGCCCAGGATGTAGGGAAATGACTGCAGACCAGCCAGTCTGCGCCTACGTCGCCTATGGCTCAAACATCGAGCCGGAGGAGCATGTGTTTGAGGCGTTTGAGCTGCTCAGGCGGGCTGTGCATGTGACGGGCGTCTCAACCGCCTGGTGGACACCGGCCATCGACCGTCCGGAAGACCCGCCCTTTGTCAACGGCGTCTGGCGCGTGGAAACAGCACTGCCTCCTCGCCCCTTCAAGGACGATGTGCTCGCCTGGATTGAAGACCGGCTCGGACGGGTCCGCCTGGGAGATCCGTTTGCCCCGCGGACGATCGATCTTGACCTGATTCTCCATGGACACCGTGTGGTCAACGCTCCGGGTCTGCGACTTCCTCACCCGGACATCGCCCGAGCATTCGTTGCGTTGCCCGTTCTTGAACTCAACCCCGACCTGCTTGTGCCGGGAACGGGAGAACGCCTGAGGCAACGGTTCGCCGATGGGCAGAGCACTCCTGACGTGGAACTCCCATCACCTGGAGAACCGAACCTGTCCCTGACTCACAAAATGAGAGAGGCCCTTACGGATGAACATTGAACGCGTCAAGGAACTGGTTCGTGAACTGTTGATCGAGATCGGCGAGGATCCCAACCGGGAAGGCCTTCTGAAGACACCCGAGCGCGTCGCGAAGGCCTATGATTTCCTCTCCCATGGCTACCGGACGAACGTCGACGAGGTCGTCAACGACGCCGTTTTCCAGTCTGAAGCCAATAACATGATCATTTGCCGGAACATCGAGGTCTACAGCATGTGCGAACACCACATGCTGCCGTTCTTCGGCAAGTGCCACATCGGCTACATCGCCAGCAACAGAGTCATCGGACTGAGCAAACTGGCCCGTCTGGCGGACTGTTTCGCCCGTCGGTTGCAGATTCAGGAGCGTCTGACTGCCGAGATTGCCCGGGCAGTGATGGACACCGTCGACGCGGAAGGCGTTGGAGTCGTCATGGAATGCCGCCACCTGTGCATGATGATGCGCGGAGTGGAGAAGCAAAATTCAGTGATGACGACCTCGTCCGTGCTCGGCAGCTTCCACGATGACCAAGCCACCCGAACCGAGTTCCTGGATCTGCTCGCCCGGGAGACCGTCTGACCTGCACGTCCGAACGTCACTGGTTCTGAGTGCCCCGAGTGTCTGAACCACGGAGGATTCCACGATGGCCGCACGATCGCAGTGTCTGTTGGTGACTCTCCTATCCGCCTTGTTCGCCTGCGTTCCGGGGCATGCCAACCCGGGAGCCCCCTTCGCGTTTACCCCGCTCGACGACTTTGAGGACGCCTCGCCCTGGATCAAGGGAGATCCAAAGACAGATCTGGCGCAACGCGACGCAACGGTCGTTGCCAGCCGGGACATCGTCAAACAGGGAGAAAAGTCGCTGTCCTTCGTGATCCGGGTCAACTGGGAGAAGCGCCCGAACGAAGCCTACGCCAAAGGCTGGCCGATGATGCGACGGACGTTCGAGACTGCCCGGGATTGGACGAGCTATGATTACGTCTCGTTCTGGCTCTATACACGGACCACGGCGGATTTGCTGCAGGAACGCGTTCTGCGGGTCGGCTTCCCAGATGGCGCCGAGCCACGGCGGAAGCTCGATTGGTACACGATCCCGAACATAGAGCCGGGCACCTGGCAACACGTGATGGTCCCAAAGACGCTTGACGTCGATTGGCAACACGTGAAGGGAATCAGCTTCTATGTTGCCGAAGGGTGGTACAACGACGGCGACAAGATCGATTTCTTCATCGACGACATGCAGTTGGTTCGACGGACCGCGCCCGTGCTTTCCGCGCTGGATGCATGCTCACGAGTATTGCCACGGGGAACCGGGGTCGAGTTGAGCGTGGCAATCGAGGGGCCCTGGGAGAAAACGCGGCTCAGAGCAACAGTCACTGACAGTAGCGGACGAACGCACCTCGATCGAGCACTGCCGGTGACGGGCAAACGTTTCCGTGTCGTCCTGACCGGTCCCCGCATGCCTCCTGGAGGCCATACAGCCCGAGCGGAGCTTCTCGGAGCGGATGGCATGATCCTCGACACGACGGAGCAGTACTTCCGCAGCCTCAAGTCACGGAAGCGCAGTTACCTCAAACTCATCACCTTCTACACCAAGCCCATCCTGGAGTGCAAAGCGGACGTCCTGAAGGTTCTCAATAGCTCAGCCTATGCAGGCGTGGCAATCCCGATGCGCGGCAGCTACGAAACCGACGCGGCACCAGTCTTCCATGCCTACGAAGTTCAGATGAAGATGATCCGCAACACACTCACGATCGATCCCTGGCCCTGGGTATCCATCAATCGCATGATCGGCGCGCCGAAGGACGGCGGCGGCCACGCACACAAACATGCACGGAACGTGGAACGTTTCACCGCCATACGGGGCCTGGACCTGGGCAATGAGACGGGAGCCCGGGCCGACTTCCTTACCTGCTGGAGCCATGCTGTGCGACTGGCCCGGGAGTGGGCGTCCCCCGGAGTGATGATCGACCTGGAAGCCTACAACAACTACCGGAGCTACAGCGTCGCTTACGTCGCCGACCAGCGAGGAGAGAGCATCGAGACCGTCGTCTCACACTGCGAAGCCCTCGGAGCTGAGATGGCCGACATCGTCAGCAAAATCTACCCGAAGTGCATGATTTGGAGTCTGTTCAGTCGACTTGAGTTGACAACAACGCATCCCGGAGTCAAAACGCCCGTGTTCACGATCCCGAGCTACATCACTCTGGGCATCCTCAAACGGGCAAAGCAGCAGGGGATCGACCTCAAATACCTCTGTGGCGGAGAGACTACACCCGGGTACTGCAATCGTGATACTGACGCCCTCAAGGCTAAGATCGCGAAGCGGGATCGGGATGTGGCGCAGGCCCTGGCTCAATTCCCCGACCATTTCTTCCTCGCCGGAACGATCTCGCCCTTCCACGACTACAGCATTGCCAAGAGCTTCATCGAGAAGGGATACGCGGACTCCCCAATTCGGTCGCTGGACGATTTCGAGCCGATGTTCAGAACGCTCGTCGATGCCTATGACTGGGTGTGGATCTACGCCTCAAGCGCCGCCAGGACACTGCCCTACGATCCCAAGAACAGCCACGCGTACGGCCGTGTGTTGAAGAGCGCTGTTGATGCGTCCGCAGCCGGAGATTGAAAGGGGGAGGCGTCTTCAATGCTATTGGCTTTCTCTGCCCCCCGTGTCTGGCCGAAGAGTCGCCGGGTGGCACCGCCTCCCACATTGTGTGCTTCTCGAGAGTGGGAGGGGGTGCCATGCCGCGACCGTCTGCAGAGAAAGTCAATAGCATTGGGGGCGTCTTGCTGGACGGCTAATGTCCCCAGCGGTCGTCTTCCTCGTAGAGGGCCGACGGCACACCTTCCACATTGCCGGCATGGCCGGCCCGGCTTCCCTCCTATCCCGCAAGCGTCTCGCGCATGAAGGTCTGCACCGCGTCCTTTTCGGCGGGCAGGACGACGCACCGGGTCGGCAGATCCAGCAGACCGTCGATAATCGGGTGACGCGCAATATCCTCGCCGACGGCTTCGGTAATCGCGGCTCCGAATTTGGCGGGGTGCGCGGTCGCGAGGCATACCGTGGGTTCACTTCCGCTCAGGAATCGTTCGCCTATGGCAACTCCGACAGCGGTGTGCGGATCCAGCAGGTAGCCGTACTCCTGATGGTACTTACGGATTGTTGCCAGCGTGTCTGCGGTCGTCCCGCGACCAGCAACGAAACCCGAATCGCCTCGCTCAAGCTCAAACCGTCCCGTCTCCTGGAATGTCGACATCAGGGCGCGCACGTTCGCGCCATCGCAGCCAACGCGATAGTAGAGATAGCGTTCGAAGTTGCTGGCGACCTGGATGTCCATCGAGGGGCTCAAGGTCGGCTCTACCGTCCCACGCTGGTAGACCCCTGTGTTGAAGAATCGGGCAAGGATATCATTCTCATTCGTCGCCAGGATAAGGCGGCTGATCGGGGCCCCCATGCGCCTGGCCACGTACCCGGCGAAGATGTCGCCGAAGTTCCCCGTGGGCACAGCAACCTGCACCCGCTCGGCCCCGGTGGATTCCTGCACCCGGAACGTAGCGTGGAAGTAGTACACGATCTGAGCAAGCACACGAGCCCAGTTGACCGAGTTCACAGCGCCGAGACGGAACTGATCCTTGAACGAGATGTCGTTGAAAATCTCTTTCAGCACACGCTGACCGTCATCGAACGTCCCCTTCACCGCTATGTTGTGGACGTTCTTGTCGAGAACGCTGGTCATCTGACGTTCCTGGACCGGGCTGACGCGGCCATGCGGGTGCATGATGAAGATGTGCATGTTGGCCCGGCCTCGAACGCCCTCGATGGCGGCGCTGCCGGTATCCCCGCTGGTCGCTCCCACGATGTTGAGGCTGCTGTCCGTCTCGGCGAGAAGATGCTCGAAGAGATTCCCCAGGAACTGGAGCGCAATGTCTTTGAACGCCAGCGTCGGCCCGTGAAACAGCTCGCAGATGTGGACATCCCCGACGGCACGGATCGGGACAACGTCCGGGGCGGTGAACGTTGCGTAGCTACGCTGAACCAGGCTATCCAAAACACCGTCGTCGATGCTGTCATCGATGAACGGGCGCATGACGGCCGCGGCCAGGGCCGGATAGGGAAGCTCCCGCCAAGAGTCCAACCGGGCTTCGACATCGGGGATGCGGTTGGGCAGTAGCAGTCCACCATCGGTGGCCAGCCCCATGAGCACGGCTTCGCGGAAAGGGACGGGCGAGATCTGCCCCCGAGTACTGCTGTAAAGCGCGGATTCGTTCACCGTTCAGTCCTCAAAAAAGTGAGTGAGGAACACACGCATGTGTTCCTCACTGTAGATGCATCGTTCAGATGACGCAGAACACTACACCTGCATCAACTCGGTCTCCTTCTCGTCCATCAGCTCATTGATCTGCTTGACGTAGTCGTCAGTGAGTTCCTGAACGTCTTTGAGGAGGTCCTTCTGGTCGTCCTCGGTGATCTTGGACGCCTTCTGAGCCTTCTTGGTTTCCTCGTTGGCATCGCGACGGAAGTTGCGAACCTCGATCCGGGCTTCCTCGGCGCGCTTGTGGACCAGTTTCACAAAGTCCTTCCGGCGCTCTTCGCTGAGCTCCGGGATCGGCAGGCGGATGATGCGCCCGTCACTGACCGGGCTGATCCCGAGCTCAGAGGCCTGGATAGCCTTCTCGATGCCACGGATCGCGCTCTGGTCCCAGGGCTGGATCACCAGCAGGCGGGGTTCCGGAGTCGTGATTCCGGCAATGTCTCTGAGACGCGTCTGGGTGCCGTAATAGTCCACCATCAGGCCCTCGACGAGGGCGGGGGATGCCTTGCCTGTGCGGAAGCCCCCAAAGTCCCGCGTCATTGCCTCAACGGCATTGCCCATCCGCTCATCGGTCTCTTCGAGTAACAGCTCAATATCAGCCATTGTGTAACCCCATTCATTCCCAGCTTCGGCTCCGACATTTGTCGCGAACTCCGGCTGGACTACGGTCTATCGACAGCCTGCTCATGGCGTATACCAATACACTCCCTCAAACTGATCCTCAAGCGCCTGACAGCCCGCTCTCACAGATGCCTGCCGGTCAACTTCCGGGGAAGAAGGCCGACTTGAGAGCCCGTAGCACAAGGATGATCACAAGCAGGATGAAGAGGCGGAAGTACTTGTCCGTGCGCCAGCTGTTGTGGCTGAGGTAAGCGGGGGCGCTGGCATTGCGATCGATCCAGGCCCGCACCTTGCCGAGCTCAAAGCGCTCCCCGACCTCGACAGTCGTTTGCCCCTTGAGCTTCCGCCCGTTCACCCGTGTCCCGTTCGAGCTGCCCAGATCCTCCAACGCCAGCGACGCCCCCACCACGTTGATCACGGCATGGCGTCGGGAGCACCCTCTTCCGTCCTGAATCGTCACTGTGCTCTTCGACGACTTCCCGATCACGTTCCTGCCTGGCCACAGTGCGCAGGCCGTGACCGCCCCCACTTCAGTCTCGTAGAACAGATCATAGCCGCTGACCTGGGTGGAGTCACCGACCACCAGGAAGCACTGCCCAAAGCGGATGCGTGCGCCATCGGTTAACAGGGATTCGCTGACGGGATCACCGTTCCGAGCCATGCCCGTACTCCCTCCATCCATGGCCCACCATCCCTCAGGCCGCTTGGCCAGAGACAAGTGGTGTCTCCCGACCACCCGCGCAGCGGGGTACGATTTGAGGCAGATCTGGCACATGGAGGAGCGCCCGATCTCGATCAGCGTCACGTTGGGGTGGTCGTCTGTCGAGTAACGCGTTAGCTCGTCACCCTCAGAGCTGATGATCCGGAAGACCGGCATAGGAACCATTCCCATTCGGGTTGGGGTGCACACCGGCGAGGTCAGCGGGTCAGCCTGTGCTGACCGTGGTGGCCGCTCAGTGCGTCACGATTTCCATCGATGGCGGCGGGCAAGTCGAGCGGGGTCGTGGGCGGCCTCAAACATCGAGCTCGGTTGGCCCATCGTC
Source organism: Lentisphaerota bacterium (assembly GCA_018676675.1). Classification (GTDB taxonomy): domain Bacteria; phylum Verrucomicrobiota; class Lentisphaeria; order Oligosphaerales; family JABHEG01; genus JABHEG01. The sequence goes on along the minus strand of JABHEG010000262.1, from coordinate 1,935 downwards.
CACCAACGTGGCGCCGCTGAGGTCCCCTCGCACGATGTCGCGCAAGACGTTCGGACAGGAGAAATCGAAAACCAGGATCGGTACACTGTTGTCCATGCAGAGCGAGAAGGCAGTCGAATCCATGACGCTCAGGCGCTGTTTGAGAGCATCCCCATAGGAGATGCGGCGGTAGCGAGCCGCCGTCGGGTCTGTCTTCGGATCGGCGGTGTAGACACCGTCGACCTTGGTGGCTTTCAGGACGGCCGAAGCGCGCACCTGACATGCGCGTAGCGCAGCTGTCGTATCCGTAGAGAAGAAGGGGTGTCCGGTCCCACCCGCGAAAATGACGGCGCGGTCGTTTTCCAGGTGATCGAGCGCTCGACGGACATCAAAGGGGTCGACGATCCCCGTCATCGCGATGGCTGACTGGATCTCTGTTGGCAGCCCTGCTGCTTCGAGAGCATCGCGCATCGCCAGAGCGTTCATCACAGTGGCGAGCATGCCGACGCTGTCCGCGGAGCAGCGGTTCATGCCGTCCCGGCTTGCAGGAAGCCCACGGAACAGGTTTCCCGCTCCGATAACCAAGCCGATTTGCACGCCGTAGTCAGCGGCTTCCTTGACCCGTTCCGCGACCAAAGAAATGGCGGCAGGATCCAAGCCGGACCCTGCCGCCCCTTGAAGTAACTCGCCGCTCAGCTTGAGCAGAATGCGTTCGAACACTGGTCCGCTACGCATAGCACCTCCATTGACGCCACACAACGGGCGTCGTGGTCATCACGCATGAAGCAGGCGACGCAAGCCACCAATCGGTGGCGATCTTAGAGTTCCTCGCCAATCTGCCACCGCAGGAAACGCTTGACTGTTACGTTCGGCGCAGCTTTGGCAAGGCAGGACTTGTCATCGCGAATCCAAGGCTGCTTGACCAAGCATACATCGGAGTACCACTTGTTGACCTTGCCTATCACGATCTTGTCGATAATATTCGCCGGTTTGCCTTCAACCTGAGCTGCGGCAATCTCCTTTTCCTTCGCGATCACATCCGCGGGGATTTCGTCCTGACTGACATACTGCGGATTGAAAGCAGCAATGTGCATGCAGATGTCCTTGAGAAGCTCATCGCTGGCCTCGCCGGACACGTCCACCAGGACGCCGATCTTGCCGCCCATGTGCAAGTAGGTGCCAAAGCTGCCGTCAGACTGCCAGCGTGCGGACCGGCGGATCTGCATGTTCTCGCCGATCTTGCCGATCAACTGAACAAGGGCCTCTTTTTCCTGCTCAGCAACCGTATCCGAGATGTCGCCATCACCGTCATAGTCTGTGGCAACTCGCTCGATCAAGGCTGTACCGAACTCCCGGAAGTCATCCGTTTTCGCCACGAAGTCCGTCTCGCAGAGGAACTCGACCAAGGCGGCAACGCCGTCGCCGACAGTCACGAGTACACGACCCTCTTTGGCCGACCTGCCGGCCTTCTTCGCGGCCTTGGTGACCCCCGCCTTACGCAGGACGTCAACAGCCTGATCCATATCGCCGTCGGACTCAACCAAAGCCCTCTTGCAGGCCATCATTCCGGCGTCCGTCTTATCCCGCAACGCCTTTACCATTTGCGCTGTTACCTGTGCCATCTTTTCCGTTCCTTCTGAGCGTGTTCCGCTTATCGTGATCGAGTATTTCTTCTGTCCAAACGGCCTATGCCGTTCGCTTACTCGGCCGGGGTGGTTGCATCCGCCTTGGGTTCTTCGGCCTCGGCAACGGGTTCCTCAGCTGCAGCAGGCGCTTCCTCAGCAGCAGGCGCTTCCTCAGCAGCAGGCGCTTCCTCAGCAGCAGGCGCTTCCTCAGCAGCCTCAGCAGCAGGCGCTTCCTCAGCAGCAGGCGCTTCCTCAGCAGCAGGCGCTTCCTCAGCAGCAGGCGCTTCCTCAGCAGCAGGCGCTTCCTCAGCAGCAGGCGCTTCCTCAGCAG
>JABHEG010000072.1 GCA_018676675.1 Lentisphaerota bacterium | reverse complement strand
GCTCAGCATAGTCCCCGAGCAGACCCATGGCATAGTTCCTATGCGGCGCCCCTTCAGGGCAAGGTCCATGAGGTGCAGATTACCTGGGGCGATTGCCCCAGGCTGGTATGCGGGGCGCCGTTGGCGCAGAAGACGAAAGGCGAAAGGCAGGGAGAACGAGCCAGATGCACGTGACCCTCGAAGCGCCGGCCTCGTGATCTGCATGATAGGCGGTTCGATAGTCGCTGATTGGCTATCCGGGGTTCGAGGAAGGCGACGGCGCCCGGGGTTGCTCTCCTTCCCCCCCCGAATCTCGAGTAACGACGTTTGAGTCCTTCCGTTCACAATGGAGTTTCTGAGCAATGCGATTTGCTGTTCTGACGGATACGCACTTCATCAACGATCGTGCAGCAGCTGTCTGGGGGCGCCGGGCCGGGCTGGCCGACATCCTGGCCCTACGTGCCGTCCACCGGCTGAATCGCTACTTGAAGCCCGACCTCGTGGTCGTGCTCGGTGATGTGATTAATGACGGGTCTCTAGCCGACGCACAGGAGCAGTTCAGGACAATGAAGGAGGTGTTTGACCTGCTTGCTTGTCCCGTCCTCTACATCCCCGGCAACCATGATGGGGACATCGACGCGTTCTACCGTGTCTTCCCACGGCCGCCTCCGTATGCCGATGTTGCTGGGGTCCGTTTTGTGAGTTTCGCCGACCTGGAGGAGCCTGGATACAACGCCCGGCGTGCTCCCGGAAACGCCGGGCTGCTCACGCAGGCTCGCGGCGGCTGGAACGGACCCATTGTGACCCTCCAGCATGTCCCTATCTTCCCGCCGGGACTGATCGACTGTCCCCATAACTACGTGGATGCGGACGACGTTCTGGCTGACATGGCGGGCAATGATGTCCAGCTTGCCGTGGGTGGACATTGTCACTGCGGCAGTGACTTGTTCCAGACGGAACAGGCGTCATATCTCGTCGCTCCGGCTCTATGCGAGGCTCCCTTCCCCTTTCTGATGGTGGAGGTCGAGGCCGATCAGATTGCCGTTCAGCGTCACGAGTTGGCGATGCCCGAAGCGCTCGGGTTGGTCGACACTCATGTGCATACGCAGATGGCCTACTGCAACGAGAACCTGGATGCGGTGCTCAATCTCGAATTGGGCAAGGTGTTCGGCCTCTCTTCGATCCGGATCGCCGAGCATTCCGGCCATCTCTACTACGATCGAGCCGGGTATGGCCAGTGTGGCGCTCTGGGCTTGGCGGGAATCCAGGCCGCGAACAACCGGATGGATGCGTACCACAGGTTGCTTGCAGAGGCGGGGTGTCCCTCGAAGTCGGTCGGCATTGAGGTCGATGTCTGTGACGACGGAGCGCCACTGATCCTGCCTGCGGACTCCGCACGCGTTGCCTTCCGAATCGGGGCGATGCACCAGCTCGGTTCGCTGCGGACCTCGCAGCCTGAACCTGAGGTCGTCGCCGCTGACTTCCTGGCAACGATGGAGCGTTTCCTTGAGTCCGATATTTGCTCATTGGCCCACCCGTTTCGGGTGTTCCGCAGGGCGGGACTCCCCACGCCTCCGCACCTGTTTGGGCCGGTGGTGGGCCTGCTGCGGGCCGCCGGTGTGGCGGCGGAGATCAACTTCCACACCAACGACCCCGATCCCGAATTCATCCGGCTCTGCATCGAGGGCGGCGTCCCGTTGACGTTCGGCAGTGATGCCCACAACCTCTATGAGATCGGCGAGTTCTTTCCCCACCTGCAGTTGCTCAGGGAAGCAGGCCACAACGGCGATCCCTCTGAAGTGCTCTTGCCGCTTGAGTAGCCGAGTTCACCCGCTGGAGAAAGGCGACAGTGCCATGCTCAACAAGCCTCCGAACATCGTGATGATTATGACAGACCAGCAGCGGGCGGACACCATCCAGGGCCTCGGGGCCGGCTGGATGACCACCCCCGCCATGGACCGTCTGGTCGGCAATGGCGTGAGTTTTCGTCAGGCCTTCTGCTGCGGCGCGACCTGCATTTCATCACGTGCGGCCCTCTTCACGGGTATGTACCCCCACAACATTGGGGTGTACTCCTTCGACAACTGGGCCCACCAGAGGACCTGGCTGCATGACTTCCGGGAGGCCGGTTACCATCTCATCAACATCGGCAAGATGCATCACTCACCGATTGCTGCCCCCATGGCGTTCCATGAACGGGTCATCGTGGAGAACAAGACGTCGCTGGCCGACTGCGACGCGTGGAAGCAATTCTGTGAGTCGCGCGGCAAAGAGAAGCCGCGCCGCCGCCATGCTCGCTACCCCGATTGGGGCGAACGCCTGAACGCACTGGTGTTTGAGGATGATCCGGGATACGTAGAGGACGAGCAGTCTGACATGTTCGTCGGTGACCGGGCGATGGAGCGTCTTGAACGTTGGGATGCGGATTCAGGGCAACCTCTGTTCATGCAAATCGGCTTCCCCGGGCCGCACGAACCGTACGACCCCCCGCGACGTTTCTATGAGATGTACCAAGGGAAGCCTGTTCCTCCTCGGATCTTCCGGGAAGGGGAACTCAAGACCAAACCTGAGGAGTGGGAGCAGTTGCGCTGGTACTTCGGGTCCTGTGAAGCCGATGCCTTGATCCGCTTTGACGGGAAGAGCGACGCCGAGATCGCCGAGATGCGCCGACACTATTATGCGAACATCACAGGTATTGATGAGAAGATCGGCGGGATCATCGAGATTCTCAAGCGCAAAGAGATGCTCGAGAACACCATCATCGTGTTCACGTCGGACCATGGGGACAACCTTGGCGACCACGACATGCCGTACAAGTGGGTGATGCCTGACTCGGTCGTCAGAGTGCCGCTGGTCATCTGCACCCCGCAGACCATCGGCAAACCATGCGTCATCGAGGAGTTGATGTCGCAGATGGATATTGGGCCCACCCTCCTGGAGTTGGCTGGCCTGGACGTGCCTACCCGCCTGGATGGTCGCTCACGAGCCGCAATTGTTGCCGGTGGGAGCGTGACCGAATGGGATGACGCCGTGTTTTGTGAGGACAACTATCTGACTATGATCCGCACGTCGACAGCAAAGCTGGTTTACTATGCGGGACAGGATTACGGGGAACTGTACGATCTGGAAACTGATCCGGACGAGGTGGTCAATCTGTGGGACGATGTCGACCATTTGCCTCTCCGAATGGCGTTGGAGAGTCGTCTATTGGCGTTCCTGACTCGATCGGTCTACATGAACTCCGGCTACAAGACGCAGGATCCCAAGCCCTGCTACCGGAAGCGTTTTCCCCAGACGAATGCTCCGGGGAACCGGCTGCTCCAGGGCAGTTTCGACACGCTGGAAGAGCCGTGGGCCCAGGCTGCCAAGGAGTGATGATCCGGATGACGAAGACCAACGTGTTCTCGGCCGTTCTTGTCGTTACTTTCCTCCTGAGTGAAGGAGCGATGGCGAGTGATTGGCCTATGTGGCGGCACGATCCGCAGCGATCCGGGTTGTCCAGGCAGGACTTGCCGCCGGACCTGCATCTGCTGTGGACTCGTGATCTACCCAAACCAAATCCGGCCTGGTCAGACGTGCGTCTTGGCTTCGACTTGGCCCCACACCCGGTTGTGGCCGGGAAGACCGTACTGCTGGGCGACTCGCGCACCGGCTCTCTTCTGGCCCTGGACACCGAGACGGGCGGCGAGCGTTGGCGGTTCTGGGCGGATGGACCCGTTCGACTGGCCCCGGCGGTCAGCAAGGGACGGGTTTATGTCGTCTCGGATGACGGCTTTCTCTATTGCCTGGCATTGGCCGATGGGGATGTGCTTTGGACGTTCTTCGGCGGACTGAAGCAGGACAGGCTCTTGGCCAATGGACAGTTGAGCTCGATGTGGCCGGCACGGGGTGGTCCGGTCGTCGCTGAAGGTCGCGTCTATTTTGCCGCGGGAGTTTGGCCCTTCATGGGCACGCCCGTCTACGCCCTGGATGCTGAATCGGGACGGGAGCTCTGGACGAATGACCGCAACGGTGTCCTTCACACAAACCGGGCGTATCATCAATACAAGGCCTACTGGGGGACGTCACCCCAAGGGTCACTTGCCCTGGATGAGGGTACGCTGGTCGTGCCGTCCTGCAGGTCTCAACCCTTGTTCCTGAACGCCCTGTCCGGGGAGATTACGCGTGCCGATGCCGGCTGGAAAGACTATGGCGGGGGAGGGGATGCCCAGATCGCTCTGGCCGGAAAACTGCTGTTGGTTGGCGGGTACGTTTTTGCCAGAGACACGATGCTCCCGCTCTGCCTGAACGCGGATGCCAAAGGTCTTAAGCCCTTCGCCTGCCTGCCTGTGTCTGATGGGGAGAGCCTGTACGTCGCGACCTCAGAGAGGATCGAGGGACACGACCTGCGAGAGGCAACCCTGAAGCGGTACACCGGCAACTATGGCGTTCGTCTGGTGCGTTGCGACACGAAGCCGCTTTGGCAGATGCCTCACGAGGCGAAACCGGTGGCGATGATCAAGGCGGGCGGGCGTCTCTACGTGGCGTTCCCGGGAAAGGTCGTGGCTCTGAGCCCCAGCCCGGGGAAAGCATCGCCGGAGATCTCCTGGCAAGCTGAGATGAAAGGGACTCCGTCGGAACTGGCTGCTGCAGATGGGAAACTGTTCGCAACGACCCGCGAAGGGCGTCTGTGGTGTTTTGGTGCGGGCCCGACCGAAGCACGGGATTGGCCCCGTCGACAGGATGCCACGGGTTCTGCTCCACAACGGCAGGCCCTGGCCCAACGTCTCCTGAAGCTGTCGGGTGCGAAGGCAGGGCATTGTATTGTTCTCGGTCTCACAGATGGGAGTTTGGTGACGGAGCTTCTTCGCCAGTCTGACTTGCAGGTAGTGGTCATCGACGACGACCCCAAGGCTGTCCAGGCTCTGCGAGAGAGACTCGCGGCCGTGGGACCGTTGGGAGAGCGTGCCTCGGTGCACCTCGGCGATCCGGCCGATCCGCGACTGCCTCAGTATCTGGCCAGCCTACTGGTCTCGGAGCGGCCGGCCAGTCACGGCATGGTGAAGGTCGCCGCTTCCGTGCTCAGACCCTATGACGGGGTTGCGTGCCTGCCCGTCCCGGCATCGGGGCACGGTGACCTCGACAAGGAGCTGAGCGCATACAGGGGGAAATTCACCACTTCGTTTGACTCGGGTCTTGCGCTCATTCGTCGTGTCGGGGGCCCGGAGGGGGCAGCGGACTGGGGGCACGAGACCGCCGGGCCCGGGAACACGTGGATGGGGCGGGACCGAGCGGTGAAGGCCCCCCTTGGGGTTCTCTGGTTCGGCGGGCCATCCGAGAGCAGGCAACTCTACCGCAGCCGCCATTCAGATCCGGCCACCGCTCGGGTTGTCGATGGTCGACTCTTCATCTACGGCAATGGCACCATTACGGCCGTTGATGCGTACACCGGACGCGTGTGCTGGAAGCGCAGGATGCCGAAGCGAAAGCCGTTCACCAACAAGCGGTCCTACGCTGCGCCGGGCCCGTTTCCTGGACCGATCGGCGATGCCCCGGCAACCGCGTGGTATGTGGCCTGTCCGGACGCGCTCTACATTGCCTATGGCCAGGCGTGCGACGTTTGGGACCCCGTCACCGGGAAAACGCTGCGCACGTTTGCGCTGGATGACGAGAACGGCGCGAAGCGGTTCTGGGGAGACCTGCGGGTATGGGAAGACATGCTGGTGGCTGGAATGGACTTTCCGACGGAAGACGTGGAATCTGAGTTTGTCGCTGCTGACTTGGCAGACGCCGAAGCAGGGCGAGTGGCACGGCTGAACGTGGCCCTGCAGGCTTGGGTCCCGCCGTCGGAAACTGCGAGGTCCGCGGGGGAAACGGACATCGCCTTTGCTGTGCGGCGCCTGAACGTCCTGCTCGATGAGGGCAGCCTGGGTGATTCTGTTCCCCCGGCCTTGCTGGATGGAGCGAGAGTCGGGGCCAAACGGTCCAAGGCAGTTCAGGGCGCCGTTGCCGCAATCAAACGGCACCGGAACAGAACGACCTACGCGTTCACGCCGTACCTGTCGATGCAGAGCCTGAACCGTCGACTGCTTGAGGCCTGTTACCCCGAGTTGCGGCGGAATCCCGATAAGAAATACTGGCACAACCTTTATCCCTGGGATGGAACGTTCACCAAGACGATTTTGGGGATGGATCGGCAGACGGGGGAGACACGATGGGAGCAGACGGCTCAGTATGGCTTCCCGCAGAAATCGCTCGCAGTCGGGAACGGCAAGGTGTTCTGCATTGATCGGGTTGAGATTGATCGAGATAGCTTCCTGGCTCGACGGGGAACGCCGAAGGAAAGCCATCCGTCTATCCGGGCATTCGATGCGCGTTCAGGAAGGCAGCTTTGGACGGTTGGCCAAGACGTGGACGGGTACCATCTGATGTACTGCCCGGATCAGGACATCCTGATTCAACCAAGTTCCCACGATCCGGACCCGCCCAGCTGGAACCGGAAGAAGCGGTTGCAGTGGGTCCGGCTCATCGCCTATCGAGGCAGCGACGGGACCGTGCTTTGGGACAGCAAGCTCGAACTTGAGCGTTCAACCGGTCGGCACCGCATGTGGTGGAACTGGTTTGTGCACCGGGACACGATTGTGATCGAGTCCTACTATGACACACACGCGGACTTCTACGGATTCGACCTGCAGACCGGCAAGCAGAAGGTGCGCAAGAGCGCCCTCACCGGTGTGGAGGTCCCATGGGGATTCCGCAGGCGCGGAGGCTGCACCAAGAACCTCTGCAGTGAGAACATGGTCTTCTTTCGCTCTAACACCGCGGGATACTACGACGCGCAGAACGATGCGGGAACTGTCAATCTGGGTGGGTTTCGCAACGGCTGCAAGAACAGCCTGATTCCTGCCGCCGGGATCCTTAATGCCCCGAACTACGCCAGTGGCTGCACCTGCAACTACCCCGTTTTTACGGCTCTGGCTCTCGTGCACATGCCGGATGTCGAGGCTTGGTCAACCAGTACCTATACCTGGGACGGTGCGCGGGTGAAGCGCGTCGGGATCAATCTGGGCGCCCCGGGAGATCACCGTGCGACGAATGGCACGCTCTGGCTCGACTACCCCAGCGTAGGGGGCGATTCCCCGGACATTCCGGTGACCGTTACACCGGCTGAGCCACGGTGGCTCTATGGCCATTCAGCTCGGATGCGAGGCGGAGCGTTGCCCAGGGTCGCGGCCTCAGGTGCAGAGGGTCTCACCACTCTCACCGTCACGCTTGCCAAGGACGGCGACGTCCAGGCGGCAAGTTACACGGTTCGGCTCTGCTTTGCCGAACGCGACGATCTGAAACCCGGGGAGCGTGTCTTCGGTGTGGCGTTACAGGGGAAGCGCGTTGTTGAACAGCTTGACGTCGTCAAGGAAGCGGGACTGAAGACGGGACTCGTGAAGGAGTTTCACGGTATTGACGTGCCGGAGACGCTGAAGATCGAGTTGATTCCGGCGGTTGGTAAGCCGATCTTGTGCGGCGTCGAGGTCGTTCTGGAGTCCACGCGGTAGTGGCGGCGAAGTAGGGGAAGCCGCTTCTTCTTGTACGGCCGATGGCCCTTCTGTCCAGCAGGGCAAGCCCTCCAGCCGCCAGAAAGAAGATGCCGCCTCGGGCGCCGTGCTTTCTGCCTTCCTTGGAGGGCGTGTCGTCCCCGACCGCCGTGTCTCAGATCCCCGGCCTGCAAGACGGTCGCTGGGGACATCGACCCTCCAAAGAGGGGTGTACCTTCCTAAAGGGGACTTCCCGGTCACTCACACCAGCGGGACCCATTTGCGGTCGGATCGCTGGCTTTCCCAGGCTGCCTCGATGAAGGCGATGCCGCGGAGGCCGTCGTTCACGGTGGGAAAATCGCCATCCACCGATCCTGCCGGGGCGCCGGCCGCCGCGTTGCGCACGATCTGGGCGAACGCCAGGTAGACGTTGGCGAAGGCTTCGATAAAGCCCTCCGGGTGCCCTGCGGGGATGCGTGTTGCGGCCTGTGCAGCAGGGGTCAGGTACGCGTTTCCGCATCCTGAGCGCACCAATTCCCGCGGCCGATCCGGCCATTTGACCAGGAGCGTGTTCGGTTCCTCCTGATGCCATTCCAGGCCTCCGAGTTCGCCGTAAACGCGTATGGCCAGCGAGTTCTCATCGTTGATGGACACTTGGCTGGCATAGAGAATGCCCCGGGCACCGCCATCGAAATGGAGGAGTATGTTGGCGTCGTCTTCCATTTGTTTGTAGTCGATGAAGATGCTCAGATCGGCACACAGTTCGGCGACCCGGAGACCGGTGACGTATTCCGCCAGATGAAAGGCATGCGTCCCGATGTCTCCCAGGCAGCAGCTTCCACCGGAGAGTTCTGGATCCAGCTTCCACGACTGGTGCTTGACGCCGGCTGCAGCGAAGTCACCTGCCAGCCATCCCTGCGGGTATTCCACCACGACTTTCCGAACTGCTCCAATCTGGCCTGCTTTGATGCGACCCCGGGCTTCCTTGACCATCGGGTAGCCGCTGTAATTGTGCATCAGACAGAAGGCAAGTCCGGTGTTGTTGACCGTCTGGACCAAGGCGTCTGCCTGTTCCCGTGAGATCGTGAGTGGCTTTTCGCACAGGACATGGAACCCGGCTTGAAGCGCCTTGGTTGCGATGTCCGCATGCAGGTAATTCGGCGTGACCACGGAGACGAAGTCCATGCGTTGGTCGGCCGGGAGTCGCGCCTCTGTTGCCAGCATCTCGTCATAGGAGTCATAGACGCGGTGTTGCGGCAGGAACAGCTCTGCGCCTGTCTCCTGAGATCGCTTCGCCGATGAACTGAAGGCGCCGCACACCAGCTCGATCTGGCCATCCAGAGCGGCGGCCATGCGGTGCACCGGTCCGATGAACCCTCTTGCTCCACCGATCAGCCCCATTCTCAGTTTGCGTTCAGCTGCCATATTGTCTCTGTGCCTCCGTTTCTGAAAGGGTTCATTTCGCCGTTGTGGCCGGGACATCCGGCGAGTGGATGATGAGTTGATCCAGGTTCACGCTCTGCTGAACGTTGATCAGCCGAAGTGTGTGCTTGCCTTTGGTGAGGTGGAAGCGGAAGGGCTGCCCGGGATCGCTGGCGGGGATGGTCAGCGATTGCCAGTCGTCCGATTCATTGGCGTAGCCATCCGTGCATGGGAATGCGACCTCACGACACGTTTCACCTGGTAACGCGCTATCGATGAGTACCGCGCGGACGGCCGCATCCGCTGCTGTGCAGTAGCGGATGGTGAGCAGATAGGCGCCATCAGCGGGGACGGTGACGACATAGTCGACCGCGTGGCCGGGATTGTCCCAGTGTAGAAACGCCTTGCCCTTTGCCCCCACCTTCTGGTCGGTGATCTCCAGTGTTCCCCCGGCTTCGCTCGCGAACGCTTCAGCTTCGACAACCACATGGATGCCACTGGAGTCTGGTTGCTTGGGTAGCTCTCGCAAAGGGACGTCGAGGCCTTGCGCCGTACTCATCTGGCGTCTGTACGCCCTCTCCCGGGCCTGCCTGGCCGTCCGTTGTGCCCAGCTGATCTCTACGGGGCAGTTGGCCGTTGCCCGCCAGGTCAGAACGCAATCGCGGAGTTGGATTGGTACCGGAGCTGTTCTGTTCCAGTCTCGATCAAGGTTCCAGGCGGTGGGGGCGGCTTGTGTCATGCACTCGGGAAGAGTGAGTCGCAGGCTGGCATCCGTATCACAAGCGACCACATAGATGCCCTTGCTTACACCAGCGACCGATGCGGTGGTAGGGCGGTCTGCCTGAAGGCGAGCTGCCTTGGCATTGAGTGTTGTCCCATTCACCAGCAGGAGGCGGAAGGAAGGACCCGTTTGCAGGCAGGCGTTAGCGACTTCAGCGTCCGTGGTCAGGTCTGCGATGGTGCGTGGTGTCCTAGGCGTAGGCGTGTCATTCCACAGGCAGAGGTGCTCAGCTCCATCGGCCAGCCTGATTCTCCCGGCGAACAGGTCGTCCTCCTGTTCCAGTGCCTCCACTGAAGTGATCGGCGGCGCACCTTTGCCAGGGAACGGGAACAGGACGGTGACAACGTCGGAACGCGTCTTCCATGGCTGTTTGAGGATCAGGGTTGGCACCGCGGCCATGGGGAGGTCTGCGTCTCGACGTCCTTCGCAGCGACTCCAGCCTTGGACCGGTGGTTCCATCTTGCCCTTGACCGCCTCCGCTGTAAGCCCGTCGGCCGGGAACGGGGCTACCATCAGCGCTGCTCCGGAGGGTTTGTCAGTGGTTGACACGGCTGCCAGTGTGTCGACGTCCAGGTCCAGCCCATCGGCGTTGACGTGGAACAACACGTCGGCTGTGTGCTCGAGATCATCGGTTGCGATGAAGGTGTCGCGCACGATCCAGAAGTCGGGTTTCACGAAGACCACTCCGCGGCGATGGGTGACCGTGTCGAGGGTCTTGGGCTCAGCAATGGGGTTCTGATAGTCGAGGTATTCGCGGTACGGGCCTTGGTAGGAGCCCATGCAGTAGTCGACGCCGTCGGCGGAGTGCCAGCGTGTATCGGTTTCGGGAGCGGGGGCATCCCAGGGCTTGGGCCAGACGAACTGGTCACGCGAGCGGCGCAGAAACTGGTCCATACCATCGATCAACACGGTGTTATGTGAGCGAGTCAGCAACACGTAGGCGCGCCAGCGGGAGCGGTCATACATCACCACGCCTCCATCGGGCAGAAGGAGTTTACCGTAGGCGAACAGCGCGAGGGTGAGCTTGTCTTCGTGTTGGTGTCCTGCCCCGTAGAGCCCGGCGTCCATATGCAGGATCTTGGCGTTTCGCTGCCAGTCCGAACGCATGATGTAATGTCCGGTGTAGGGCATGGCAAAGGAGTCACGAGCGGGACGCTTCCCCATGTCACCGGCTGTGATGGCATGGATGAAGTCCTCGCGTTCAGGGAAATGCTCGAAGCCATTGAGGAGCAGTCGGCGGACGTCAGAGCATCCCGCGTCGTTGAGTCCGAAAGCTCGACCGGTCGGCCAACTGTCGGCCATGAGGTAGTTGAACATCTTCTCGATGCGATCGAGGTAGTCGGCCGGAATCTCATGCGTGAGGTCGTTGAGTTGCGCGAGCTGCAGCACCTGCAGGTACTCGTGCAGCACCCAGTTGTTGTAACCCAGGGCGACTTCGTACTCCATACCGTCGGGATAGACCTCGTTGTTGAGCTGTCTGTACAGGCGCTGAATACCTTCCTCGCGCCACTGTTTGGCTTCGCGGAATTCGGGGAAGAGCACACCCATGGTGTAGATGCCGAGAGATTCGGCGGTGAACCAATTGCCCTTGGTCGGATTCCGTAGGAGGTGGTGCACCTGCTCGTGCACGGACTTGAGGATGTTGGTGATGACACCATCGCTGAAAGCGGGGGACCGGATGCAACTGAACAGGGCGTGAGGCCAGGTGTTTTGCAGGCGGATGGCCGTGTTGAGGGTTTCCCATGCGTGGTGGTAGGGGGAGTTTCCGGAGCGGAACATGAGCACGGGGTTGTCCTCGATCCAGCAGTTCATCTCCCAGGCCAATTCGTTGGCGTATTTCTCGTCGCCTGTACTCCAGTAGGCGTTGGTCAGGTGGGAGAAGTGGAAGTGTCGATTGAGTTGGGCGTTCCACTCGATGGTGCGGGACTCGCCTTCGCTCATCGCATTGGCAGACCAGTCGAAGCGGTCGCCAAAGGTGTAGGGGTTCTTCTTGAATCCCCCAATCGTGAACGTGTGGGTCAGGATCTTGTCCGCTTTCCGCGTGTCCGGATAGCGGGATTCGGCGGTGACGACGACCTTGCCCGCGCCGGAAGCGGGGCAGTAGAGCCAGAATGAGAGTCGTTCGAACGGAGTCCAGTCGGCTGGACTCTTCTGGCAGGTGATGCGCCGCGAGATGGACGGGAACCACCACTTTCCCGAGCCTGTTCCGGAGTGTGCTTGTGCCGTGCTCCAGGTGAGCCCTTTCCAGCCGGACGCGGCCGACTCGAACTCGCCGATGGAGCGTGTCGCATCCGGTCCCGTGAGCATGGCATCATCGAGATAGAGGATGTGGCGGTCAGTGCCCTTCACGCCGACGTTCCAGTCCATAGTCAAAGAAGAGATCCAGTTCCAGCCAATGGGGGTTCCTTGCTCGGAGAACTGGGCCTTGTCGAGGGTAATCTGTCGCCACCCTTCCCAGTCGAGGGTGATCGTGGCCTTGAAGCGTCCGCCCTTCGCGTCGCCTTTGCGTTTGGTCTGAGGTGTGAGTCCGAGCGTCGGGCGATCAGATGGGGCCACTGCCCACAGTGGCGTCTTGCGGTCACGGATGTGCTGGGCCAATCGCTTCTTAGCCTCGACGGTCTGACCGTTAGCAGCGGCTTCGCGAACGGGGGCGAGTTCCGGTAGGTCCAAGTTGATCTTGTCCAAAAGGGCGGCATCGGACAGGCGTGGACCGGTGGCGGGAAGAAACGCACTGGTGAGCAAACGGACGTTGCGGAACTGAAGTGTCTGGGTCTTGTCGATGGACGGGCGGCGCCCCCAGTTGTTGTGGAGTCGGATGTGGTCGATTTTGTGGTAACCGATGGGTTTACGGGCCTTGCCGATTTCGTCGAAGGGGAACGTGATTGAACGCGTTCCTTCGAAGTCGACCTTCAGATTGACCATGTAGTAGTCGGGACCTGCTTGAGCAGGATCTTCAGACCCGAAAATCAGGCTGATGCGCGTGTCGGTGACTTTGTTCGAGGTGACGTCGAAGGCAATCCCGGTGTAGGGGGTCCAGTCATGCGGGATCTCTCGACAGAGCAGGCCGTCAGCCGTCGCGAACTCCCAAACAAGGACTGCCGGATCGTCACTTGCCGTCGCACCTTGCCATTTGTCAGCAGACAACGGTACCCGGAATCCGTCTGCGCTTTGGGCAAGAGCGGTCGCGCTCAACGCGACCACCAAGGCAGCTTGCAGGACGCGTTTCATCTGTTCCCTCCTCTGGTTGTTCTATTCAGCGTGTGTCGGCGGTGGTCGAGCGGACTTTACCACCCATTGGGGCGGTCGTACAGAGGCAGGCAAAGCGCGGGGGGCGGATTGGGTCGAGCCGTGCGTTCCCCCCAAGTCGGTGCGGCGGTGGCACTACCAGACAGTCGGCAAGACGCGTTCGCCTCGGGCTTGGGCTTCGATGTCGTGATAGGCTCCGTAGAAGTTGCTGTTGCAGTCGAGCCAGAGGGTGATGCGCCGCAGTTCATCGGGCTTGAGTGCGACCTTGTGGTGGCCGTTGTCGAGAAGTTTGAACAGCCTGGAATCACTCGCCCCGACTTTGCCCGGGATGGACATGGAACCGCCGTTGCCCTTTATGGCGCCGTTGCCTCCGCTTCTTGCCCAGGCGTACTTCCGGAGAGAGCTGAAGGCGACCGACCAGCCGTTCTTGCCGAACGTATCGCCGCGCAGGTCGGGCGCTTTGCCTTTGCTCTTGCGGTGGCAGCCCACACACTGGCGGTCCAGAACGGGCTGCACCAGCCGCGGGAACGTCAGAGGATTGGCCTCCGGGAATTCTGACTGGATCACTGATGGTTCACGTTGCAGCGCGAGCGGGACAGAGCGGGTGGTCGGTGGGGGGGCCATCCGCTTGGGCTCATGGCAGCCCAGGCAGGTCAGTTGTTCCCCCGCATGCACGTATGTATCGCTGCGCATCGTCTGAATAGCGACCCCGCGCTTGTCCAGAACCTGGAAGTAGACGGGGATGTTCGCAGGCATCCTGAAGTAGGCGCTGCCATCGCTCTCGATGGGAACGGTTCCCAGCACGCCCCGGGCCAGGGCCTGGGCGCCGGCACCGATGTTTGGCCGGTTGGCGGCTTGTGTTGCCTTTGGGAACAACTGCACGATTCGCAGTGAGGTCGGCTGCACTCCTCCGGGGAAGGGGAATTCCCCGCGACGGACATCCATGATGGCCACTTGCCCGGTTGGGACAGCGTCGCTCTTGGGGCCTGCAACCGGGGGGGGAACCATGCTTGGGATGGTCGGTGGCACAGCGCGTGGACGCAGTGGGATCGGGTCCAGGCAGGGCGTCTCATCGTCTTCGTAGATTAGCTCCCGGTTGCCGAAGGCATCCACCAGGTAGATTCCATGGTGAGCCCCGGTCCAGTCGAACGCGCACAGCGCATAGGTCTCGCTCAATGGCCACGGGGTTGCGTAGAGGGTCGGCCTACTGCGTTCGGACT
Source organism: Lentisphaerota bacterium (assembly GCA_018676675.1). Classification (GTDB taxonomy): domain Bacteria; phylum Verrucomicrobiota; class Lentisphaeria; order Oligosphaerales; family JABHEG01; genus JABHEG01. Next base: position 3,629 of record JABHEG010000072.1, on the reverse strand, counting down.
CGGGGAAATCAGTTTCCGGAGTGAAGCGGCGGACCTGGGACATGTAGCCATCATCGTAGGGTCGATGGTCGATGGTGATAAGGGAGCCGTATGCCTGGCCGTGGTGTGGTGCCGCGACCCCCATGTAGCGGTGCGATCCGGGGATGGCTCGGAGCGACATTTCCATCCATGGCCGGGCGTGTCGGTTAAGGGGGTAGTTTCCGTGGTAACTGCGGGGGTCGCGACCATCCGGGAACGTGAGCCAGATATGGTGTGCCACGTCCGAGTCCCGGTCGACATAGTCCCAGCGGGTATAGACGATCATGCCATTGTTGTCAACGCTCGGATGCCACTCGTTGGTCTCATGGAGGCTGAGGGGATGGAGGTCGCTGCCGTCAGCGTTCATCGCGTGCAGGGTGTAGGTCGGGACGGGGCGGCCGTGGCAACGACCGAAGCCGCCCCGGCGGTCTGAGATGAAGACGATCTTCCCATTGGGCAGCCAGCAGGGATCGAAGTCATTGTAGGGACCATCCGTCAACTGGGTCAGGTTGGATCCGTCTGCGTCGCAGCGGAAGATGTGATAGGTGGTCTCTGGTTTCCATTTCCCAATTTCGGGCCGTGCCTCCGTCCAGGCAAAGAGCAGAGATTGTGCGTCGAAGGCGACATCCAGAGAGATGAAGGAGCCGTCCTCAAGCGCCTTTCCCTTCAGGCGTCCTTCCGCGATTCGGGCGTTCTCCAGCAGGTTAACGACCCGCGGCTTTGGACCGAAGGGATCCTTGAGCACGTAGAGGCCCCCATCAGGCATTGCGTTGAACCCGAAGTACTGGTCACACATATGGTTTCTGCGGGACCGATGATGGGTCAGGAAGGTGATCCTGTCGAAGTCGAGGAGGGGGTTGGCAAACGCGATTTTGCGGCGCAGTGCACAGGCGTGGTCGAAGAGCTTCTGGCGGGCTTTGGCGTCGCCAACGGGGGTCGTTCTGGTCGCGTTCCTGAGGTTGTCGAGCTTCACGCGTTCAGCGGCGAGTCCAGGTCCATTCGGTGTCTGGGACAGGTCGCCGAGGAGGGCTCTGGTGCGGCGAAGCACGACGTCCAGCGGGTCTCTGTCGCTGTCGAGGATGGTGGCTTGCGGGTGGAATGCCTGGCGGGCAACCAGCTCCCGGCGCTGCTTGTCCGGTCGTTTCGTGAGCTTTCCCTGCAGGTAGCGGTACTCGTGTAGAGCCGTGTCGCCTTCCCGTTGTTGCTTTTGGGCTGTCAGTTCCCCTGCCACGAGAACGGCTCCCCATTTGTTTGGCGAGCGCACCGGGAACGTCGCCCCGGCTTCCACGCGAGTCACGTAGACCTCCCATTCGCGCAGCCCTCCTCCGTCCGCCCCTGCCATTGTGCCTGCCTGAACCCACTCAGGGCCCTCCTTCACAGGCAACGGCTTGGCTTTCATTCCCAGCAACAGGTAGAGGTGGCCGGCTGCCGTGACCTGGCAGGTGAGTGTCCCCGTGTTCTTGTGCTGGTGGAGTGTGTAGGGCAAGCCCAGCATCCAGGAGGGGAGCTCCCGGAACGCGTAGTGACGATTCGTGTGGATGTAGCTGTGCTTCTTGAAGGCACGGACGCGGATCGGCCGGTCGCTGGTGACGGTCAGTGCGGCCAACGGTGCCTTGGGGGCATCCGGGATCTGCGCGGAAGCGGATACACACCAGCCTGCGTACAGGCAGAGAAGAAGTCTGACTGTGGTGCGTGTTTCTGCAGCTGTCTGTCCGGGCACGGGAGGGACCTCCTCACCCAGTGGGAGTTCGTTCTGTCCGGCCACTGGTAAGCGCCTGTAAAGATAGCTTCACTGACGTTCTCCAGCCAAGCGCCACGCAAGGTTCTGCGCGTGCTTGCGGGAGCGGATCAGGGTTGTTACGTTCGTGAAGTCGTGAGTCCTGTACTGACGAGGAGTGGAACCATGTCGCGATGTGCCCTGGGCTTCCGCTGGACAACTCTTGGGCTGATGCTGGTGGCTGTGTGGGTTCTCCCGACAGCGTCCGCTGCCCCACCGGATCACGCCAGTTGGCAGCTGACCTTTGAGGATGAGTTCAACGGGGAGGCAATCGACGGGGATGTGTGGAGCTCCCAGGCGAGCATCCGCGGCGGGGGACGCCTTGAAGGACGATGGCCGGAGAACAATGTCATAGAAGATGGCATCCTGCACCAGATCACTCGACATGAAACGCCGCCACGGGGAGGGAAGGACTGGTCGACTGCCCACATCTGGACCACCTCCTTTCGCCAGCAGTACGGGTATTTCGAATGTCGGATGCGCTATGGCCGTTACCTCAACAACGCGTTCTGGCTCTTCCGCCCCCCGAGTCGCGCCAACCCGGCGCCCAACTTCGAGATCGACATCAACGAGGGCCACACGCCGCGTGAAGTGGCCATGTGTCTGCACTTTTTCGTTGAGTATGCCCGGGAGACCGGGTCGGGACCGGATCGCGTCATGTACTCCCGCGGCAAACGTTGGCACGCCCCCGTAGACCTGGATCGTGACTATCACCTCTACGCTGTTGAGTGGGACGCGGAGGAGATTGTTTGGTACACCGATGGGAAACCGGTCAGGCGCCTGCAGAACCCGAACTGCCATGCGCCGGTGGATATCCGGCTGAGCACGGTCATCCAGCAGCGTGCTCTCGAACGAGACGCTGGTGATCTCAACACCATGGACGGCGTCCGCATGTCGGTGGATTGGGTTCGCGTGTACCGCAAGGTGCGGGATTTGCGTGAACCAACCGGATTGCCTGAACTGGAGGCCTGTCCGGTTCCGCGCCCTGAACTGCGGTCTTCGCAGGTCTCTTTGACGGGGCAGCGGGCGGCTGTTCACGAGCAGGGCTTCGAGAACTGTACGGGGGGGGCGCTCCCAATTGGCTGGGAGATCGGTGATGGGCGACCGAAGACCATTGCGGCGCCACAGGCGATGGGGGCAGGGCAGGGACGTGTTCTCGCTCTGCAACCCGGCGACTATGCCTTCCTGCTGTTTGAGCAGCCCGTCACGGATCGGCTCGACGTGCGCTTCGACTACTCAAGTCCAAAAGGCAAAGAAGGACTACTTTTCGTGACCGTTGGTCAGTTTGACAAGACCAACCCCGAATTGCGCAAGAGCTCTTACTACACCGGTGATATTGGTCCATACATCCACTGGCGGAACCACTTTATCCATTACTACACGGAAGTCGCCAAGTGGCAGCCGTTTGCTCGGGGGACGGCTGGAGAACGCGCCTCTACGCGCTTTACACTCGACATCGGGAAACGTGTGTTCGACTACTATTCCGGGAACGACGGTGGGGTATTCCGCAGTGGCGGCCTGTTCCGCGGCACCCAGAAGGCAGCCCACGGTATTGGTTTCCGCCACCGCGGCAAGAGCGGGGTTGTGTACGTCGATAACGTCCGGATTGAGCGCATTGGCGAATGAGGGGGGGGGCGTTCTCTGCGGCGCACTGATGGGAGTTGCTCTTGTAGGGCGGGCGGCCCCCCGACCGCCACAGGGCAGAATGCCGCCCGGAGGGCCGTGCGGCGTACCAGCGGGAGAATGCCGCCCGGAGGGCCGTGCGGCGTACCAGCGGGAGAATGCCGCCCGGAGGGCCGTGCGGCGTACCAGCGGGAGAATGCCGCCCGGAGGG
>JABHEG010000164.1 GCA_018676675.1 Lentisphaerota bacterium | reverse complement strand
GGCCCTGCCCCAGACCCCGCCGGGGAAGAAGCTCTCCCCCGGACCCCCGCATATTGGGATCGCGAACGCCAGGTGACAAGGCCCACTTGACCTTCGCGCCCCCGGTAGCCGCCGCTCGCGCGACGGGCGACCACGTAGACGGAGACTGTGACGTCACCTTTTGTCGTGGTGTATTGCGCTGTCCAAGAGAAGATTATGCCTTAGCTTGACGCGGATGCGTAAGTCGCGGTTCTGACAATCAGGCGAGACGGCGTTCTGTACCGAAGGCACACACGAGCCCGGCCTCTGCCGAAGACCCGGCCGTCATATCAGAGGGTGTAACTTCTGGTTGCTCGGTGCCTTAACAGAGCCGCGACTTACGGGAGCGGATTCCAGGGGCAGTGCCAAGCAAGACCGCTCCCGCAAGTCGCGGTTCTGACGGTCAGCCCAGACCCCGATTCGTACTGAAGTCACACACGAGCTGTCAGGTGTCAGGCCATGGTCAGTCTTTCAGAGAGGTCGATTGAAGATGTTACATTTGAGCGTACGTGCGATTGTGCTCGGACTGATTGTGTGGGTGCTTCCGGCGGTTGCCGTGGAGTTCCATGTGTCGCCGTCCGGTGACGACGGAAACCTGGGGACGGCGGAACGTCCGTTTGCGACCATCACTCGGGCTCGGGATGCTGTTCGTGCGGCGGGCTCAGGGAAGGGGACGACGGTCTGGATCCACGAGGGAAGGTACTGCCTTCCGGACTCAGTCATGTTCGGGAAACTGGATTCCGGGATGGCTGGGGCTCCGGTTGTGTACCGCGCTGTCGATGGAGAGAACGTGTGGCTGAGTGGGGGGATCCCCTTGCCGCTCTCCGCCTTCGAGTCGGTCACCGATGCAGCCTTGCTGGCCAGGATGGACCCGAGCGCTCGCAAGAACGTACGCCGGTTCGTGCTCAGCAAGGAACTCCTGGCCCGGGTGTCTCCTGAGTGGCCGGACACCTGGTGGTACTACCGGCGGGCGGTGACCAGGCTGACCGAGGTCTTTGCCGGGGATCAACGACTGCCCATGGCCCGGTGGCCGAATGAGGGGTATACGACGTTCGGGGACATCATCGTCCCCGGAGGCAGAGACGGCGAGACGCCGACGTTCAAGTACAAGGGCGAACGTCCTGCCCGCTGGGCTTCCGCCGTGTCTGAAGGCCTTTGGCTCTACGGCTACTGGCGCCGTGGCTACCGAGCCGAATTCATAAGAGTGACCTCCCTGACTCCCGACACTTCGACAATCGAGTTGGCGGCCAAGAACAGCCTTGGGGCGCTTGAGGATGGCGGAGCCAAGCGCTACTCCGCCATGCACGTTCTTGAGGAACTGGACACCCCGGGGGAATGGTATCTCGACCGCAAGCGTGGGGTGCTTCTGCTGTGGCCCCCCAGGGAGCGCAACTCGTCAGAGGTGGTCCTTTCCCTCAACTCGACGGCTGTTATCCACTGCGTCGAAGCATCTCACCTGGAATTCCGCGGGCTTGGGGTGGAGTGTTCGGCCAGTTGCGGGATTCGCATCGAGAAGGGCGCGAACTGCCGGGTCGTGGCGTGCGAGGTCCGCAATGTCGGGGCGCACGGCATCCATGTGAAAGGTGATAGACATCAGGTTGTGGGCTGCGACATCCATCACACCGGAGACAAAGCGATCGCCATGGACTGCGGCAACCGTTACACGTTGGCGCGCGGTGACTCTCTCATCGACAACTGCCATTTGCACCACACGAACCGGGTCGTGCGGGCTGGGTCGCAGGCGGTCAGTTTTCTGGGCGTGGGCAACCGGTTCTCGCACAATGTGATTCACGACACCGGCTACATCGCCATCCGGTTTGGGGGGAATGAGCACGTGATGGAATTCAACCGCCTGTTTCGGACGAACGTGGAATCGGCTGAAGGGGGCGTGTTTTACACGGGCCGGGACTGGACCAGCCGCGGCAGCGTCATCCGGCACAACTTCATCCACCATGTGCAGGATACGCAGGAAGGTTGCGGGAGTTCAACACGGTTCGTGCATCTGGATGATTCGGCCCCCGAGATCGAGATTCACGGGAACGTCTGTTACCGGATCGGCGGCGGCGTGTCCATCTGCGGTGGGGCGGCCAACAATGTGCACGATAACCTGTTCGTCGAGTGCGCCTGGGGCGTGGATATCGGCCCGCGCGGGCACGACATGTTCGAGCCGGACGGCAAGGGCGGCTTCACCATGGTTGGCCAAAGCGGCTGGGGATCCCTGCCCAAGTATCTGAAACGCTACAAGTGGAATCAGCCGCCATACAGCACACGCTACCCGAAGCTTGTCGCCATGTTCAAGCAGCGGCCTATCGCTGCGCCATGGTTCAATACGGTCACGCGTAACGTGATGGTGCAGTGTGGACGTGGTGTGCGGTCTGCCGGCATGCAGCCAGGCTGGTCGACAGTTGAGAATAACTGGGAAGGCGAGGATCCTGGGTTTGTCGAGAAAGACCACACCTCACTGGACTTCCGGCTTGCGGACTCCGCAGTCGCTCGCAAGGCCGTTGGCTTCCAGCCCCTGCAGCTCGACAGGGTGGGGCTCTACGAGTCCCTCGATCGTCGTAGTTGGCCCGTCGTGTTGGACGTGCCGGCCAAGGACTGGCGTCCGCGCTGGATGCATCTTCGGGATGAAGCCAAGCGGGGCCCCAGCGATCTGCCTGTCTTCAAGGTCATGCAGGTAACTGGGAAGATCGCGATTGACGGTGTGGTCGACCCGATGGAATGGACCCCGGGAGATGCCACCGGCAGCGCCCCTGAAATCCATGACACTGCCGAATTGGTTTGGACTCACACGAGGGCCAAGGCTGTGCGGGTAAGCCAAGCCATGCTGCAGAGCGATGAAACCTGTCTGTACGTGAACTTCCGCAACGAGATTGATGGGACCAAGGGGATCACCGGCGGGCACAAGTGGGGCCGGGACGATGCGGTGGAGATTTCCCTCGCTGAGGTCAAAGGCGGGAAGATCGGGCCGACGATTGTGCTGCGCGGCTATGCCGATGGGGGAAGTGGCAGGTTCAGAATGAAAAAATGAAGCCCTGAAAAGGGCTGATTGATGTTCGTTGTTGCTACGGACGTGCGGATACCGCGTCGGTCGCTGCAATCAAGGAGGAAAGCCGGCATAACTCCGCCCGCGAAGGCGGG
>JABHEG010000102.1 GCA_018676675.1 Lentisphaerota bacterium | reverse complement strand
GGGGGGGGGGGGGGGCCCTGCGGGGTCCGCACCACTGGCCTTGTTTGCCAGCGCCGGGTGAGTCTCTCTCTCAACCCTTCAGCCGTGCTCAGTGAAGCGTCAATCTCGGGACTGGAATGTCATCGCGAGCCAGGCAAGTCCGCCGCCAATACCGCAGAAAACCGCCAGTGTCATAGCAAGAACGACGAGCGCAATAGGCCACAGGTTGCCAGGCCCTACGGCAAACAGGCACATAGTGACGCCGACGCATCCCCCGAACCACATGGCCAGCGGCTCAGCCCAGAGTTCCAGTTTTGACGGGGCGCGAACGGCCAGCTTGGCCGACAGGAAAACGAAGGCGACTCCCGTGAGAAGCACACCTTTCGGTGGCCCGAGAACAAGGCGAGACTGCGAAGGTGCGTGGCGATGGGTCACCCACCAGCAGATCTGCAGGCCCACGATGAGAAGCAACCCGTAGAGCGCTGATTGCGTGTGTCGTCGAAGATCTTGGTCCATGGCAAAGCGTCTCCTTCGCGCTTGCTAACACACAGATCACGGGGCCAGCGCTTCGACGGTCCCGTGAATCTGGCTCGTTCTCTCTGCCTTTTGTCTTCTGCGCCAACGGCGCCCCGCATACCAGCCTGGGGCACTCGCCCCAGGCCGTCCGTCGCCCATGAATCATGCCCTGAAGGGGCTCAGTATGGGCACCACACACAGAGGCCCTGTTCGCAGGGACTATGCAGCGCCCCTACAGGGCAAGACCAAGCTACCTTACCATACCCAGGGCGTTGCTACGCTGTGCCCTGCGCTGGTATGCGTCCGCGCCTTCGGCGCTCCGTGCACGAGAACCGTCTGCGCTGCGCTTCGATCGGAGAGGCTGGGGTCAGGCCTCGCGGTTTGCATTTCTGGAGCACAATTTGCCGCGGCAATTACAGACCGCAAGGCCTGACCCCGATTGCCCCGATTGCCGTGACCACTCCTGATCTTCCGGCAACGGATGGAACGTTCGAAATCTGGCCAATCAGCCGGAAATGCAGCCAGATTGGCCTGGGACGACCATCTTCCTCTTCCGCCGGTATTCCACGCTGTTTCCGGGATGGTGATGGCCGTTCACGATCCGCCCACGCTTGCCCCCATACCCCAGAACCCTTGTCTCCTCAACTCTCTAACACTACGTTGCTCCCCATGGCCGGAGAACAGCCCCCTACCTTTCCCGCAGACATGAATGACACTTAAGGATGGATCATGAGACGTTCATTGTTGGCTCTGGGAGTCGCCTTGCTCTCCACCCACTGCGCGCCGGTGTCTCTGGGCACTGAAGCGAATCTGTCGTGGAACGCCGGCTTCGAGGAGGTGAGTCCACGAACACAGTTTCCCGAATACTGGGGCATGAACGCCGCCTACAAGGGCAAGGTGTCCATGGTCGAAGATGCCGCTTTCGCATGGCGTGGCTCACGTTGCGTCACACTGCAGCAGACCGGGAAGATCTTCGTAGGCATGCACGCAGGCCCGCGGTTCAACGTTGAGACCAAGCGCGACGTGGTCGTGTCGGTCTGGGTGAAGGGCAAGGGAGTGGTCTCAACCCTTTTGTATCTCTATTCTCAACGGCCGGCGTACGTGGGTTGCATCACTGTCGGCACATGGGATGTAAGCCATGCAGACTGGCAGGAGTTTCGGGGCACGGTCACGATTCCGGCGACCTCGAACTTGAGTAAACGGGCACCGGAGCCTGTGGTCAAGACCTGCCTCGCGTTCCACGTTACGGGTGGCCCCATCCACCTCGACGAAACAGGTGTGTACTGGAAAGGCGAAGAACCCGTAGATGAACCGACGGAGGCCCAAGCCAAGACGGACCCGACCAAGCCCGTCCCACACCTGATCACGATCCCGAAGACCGACACGCCGCCTCGCATTGATGGCACGCTTGAGCCCAGCGAATGGGATCGAGCGGCGACGGTGACCGGATTCCATGAACTGGGGGGCCATCTTGCCGGCCGCCAAACGCTGGTCCATATCACCTACGACGACACGCATCTGTACGCGGCATTCGACTCAACCAAGGAAGGCACGCTGGGGAAAGGAGGAACGGGGCGCGACGGGAAGCTCCCCACGCCCCACGATGCAGTCGAGCTCTGGCTCGTTCCGCCAAATAGCCCATGGTTCCAGTTCTACGGCGTGCCCGGGGGCGGATTCCTTGATCTGAACGAGAGCAAGAAGCTGGCTTGGGATGGGAACTGGGCCTTTGCCAACCAAGTCACTGACGTGGGTGGCACGGCCGGCGAGATCCAGACCTTCTCGAAGAAGCGTTGGACCGCGGAGGTCGCCATCCCGTTCGCCGACCTCGGAGTCTCCCTCCCTGCACCGGGCGACGAGTGGAAGATCAACTTCTGCCGAGATTGGTCTGAGGAGAAGGGCACCACCAAGAAATCGGAAGACTGGACGACATGGTCGTACATCAACGGTAGCTTTGCGACCCCCGGCATGTTCTCCACAGCCCGATTCGGCGGCGACAGCCCAGCGTTTCAGCTCAACCGTCTCGGAGACCTGCCCAGCGGCAATCTTGACGTCGCCGGTGCGGTTGGCATTCGTCCCGGGGACGCCGTGACCGTCACCGCGGAGCTGCTGTTACGCGACGCAAGCGGGAAGACCGTCTACCGTCGGGAGCAACCATGCGCCGTCGCGGTCGGTGGGCTGCAGCCCTTCGGCTTCAGCGAGACGATTCGGCTGCAACGCACGACCGACATGACCGTCGTTGTGCGCGCCGACGATACCCGCGCAAACCGCGAGCTCGCCCGCATCCAGGTCCCCTTCGCCGCCGCATCATCGTTCACGGTCAAGCCACTGCCAATCTTCGCAAAGGGCTTCATGGATGTGGCGATCAATGCGGAACGGTTGCCCGGCCTGCCGGAAGCAGCCAACCTGCTGCTCGACATTCCGGGCACCGCACTGAAGCGCAAGGTTGTGATCCAGCGGGCAACACCCAAGGCGCTGGAACGATTCGACCTCTCAGAGATCGCTCCCGGGCGATACCTGGTGCGCGCCGAGCTCCGTGGCCCTGCTGGCACGCTGATTGCCTCCTCGAGCGAACCGCTGACCGTTCCCAAACGCCCGGAATGGCTCGACAACACCATTGGGATCACCGACCGCGTGCCGCCGCCCTGGACCCCGCTGAACGTCGCGGACAAGACCGTTGCGGTCAGCTTACGCGAGTATCGGCTGGGTGACAACGGACTGCCCCAGCAGATCCATGCCGCCGGCCAGGACATCCTGGCTGCCCCGATCACCATGGCAGCTACCGTAAACGGGGAGCAACCGGCCTGGGAATTCGCGCCACTCCGGCTCCTCTCCAGCACTGAACGGCGGGCGACATGGGCGGTGCAAGGAAAGGCCGGTCCACTCGCACTGGTCGGTACGCTCTGGACCGAGTTTGACGGATTCTCATTGCTTACCTTCGACCTGACCGGCGCCCCGGACGTCACCCTCGACGCACTGGTGATCGAGGTCCCCATGAAAGCATCCTACGCACGTTACGCACGGGGGCGGCGGCAACTACCACCAGGGAAGTTCGTCACGGCAAGCCTGTACCCCGACACCTTCGCGAGCGCCCGGGATGTCGACATCGGCGACCATGGAACTTGGCTCTACAGCCCGTCATGGAAATGGCAGGACACCATGTTCAACGAGCTGTTCGTCGGCGGGGACATTCGCGGTCTCGCGTTCCTTACTGAGAGCGACCAATACATCCGAGGCCCCGCGTATGCAGACTTCACCCGAACAGAGGATACCGTTGTCCTGCGGATCAGCCTGATCAGCACCCCCACCTTGCTCAGTAAGCCGCTGCACTACGAGTACGGCTACATCGCGACGCCCGTGAAGCCGCGTCCCAAAGACCCGATCATCCACCAACCGTCCTATTTCGCGACCGACAAGTACCCTGAATTCATCCAGCGCAGTTGCGTTGCCGTGAACTACCACATCCTCGCCAACATCAATACCCCCAGATACCGGCACCCACAGGGGGGGAAAGCGCTGGTCAAGCGAATCGGCAACTACGGCGTCCCGGTCGTAGCCGACACATACATGTCGGCAGCGTCCACCACGACTCCAGAGTATGCCCTGTTCAGCCCCGAATGGGATGTCCTGCCCCGCGACGGTTGGGTGGTCCCAACGGGTCGCGTACGGTACGCTTGTCAGTCGACCTCGCATGCGCAGTTCTACCTGGACTCTGCCCGACGCATGGTTGAGGAGATGGGCTTGGGTGGGGTGTATATCGACGTCTCCGGACCGATGGCAAACCGGAATCCCTACTCCGGCTGCGGTTACATTGACGACGAGGGTGAGCGCCGGCCGACTGTTCCTCTCTGGGCATCACGCAAGGTCTTCCAGCGGCTCTACACGTACCTGCACACAGACGGACGCAACGGGATCATCTACAGCCATACTACCCACGACACCTGTATCGGCGGCTACGTCGATGTCGTGACCGAAGGCGAGAACTGGGGAACAGAAGGTAAGCGTCAATACACCCGACTTTCCCCCGACATGTTCCGGGCAGGCTTCATGAAAACGCAGCTCGGCACGCCCTTCACGTTCTATATCTTCCACCAATACTCCTGGCGCGGCAACTCCTATGGAACCCCGGTCAGCCTGGACGAAGTGCTCATGATCAGCTTGGTCCACGGCGTGCTCGTCTCGATCGGCGACGGTGTCGGCATGCGTGAGATCCCCCCGGTCTGGGATCTCGTCAGCCCATTTCTGGCCCAGGCCGATTTCCTCGGCTACTGGCGTGATGAGTGCCCCGTGTCCACCGGCTCTGAGGAACTCCTGGCAAGTGCCTACCTCATGCCCGAAGGCGACACAGCCCTCATCATTGTCAGCAACTGGGCATACAAACCCGGCGAGGGCACGCTCACACTGGACTGGAAGAAGCTGGGAATGACGCCAGCGACGTCCAGCATTGTCGAACCACTTGAGGACAACCGCTCTCACCCAGCTGCAGCCACCCTCGAACTCAGCTTGCCGGCCCGGGATTTCAGGGCGTTCGTCATCACCGGGAGATAGACTGACACTATTGGACGTCGAAGGGCATCGAGGAGCTCGCCGGTGCCAAGGTAGCCCTGAGCTTTCGGGTCAAGGGTGATCGGTATGCTCATCCCCTGATTGGTCTCCGATGCCTCATCAAAGCCGTCGTGGAAGACGGAATACATGGTGGTCTTTGAGCACGGATACCACGAGCGTTGAAGAAGCCGCCGGAACTGGAAGACACCTCATGCACAACCCCTCCAGCATACTTGCAGCATGTCTCACGTTAGCGGGCTCACTGCTGCTCGGGACAGGAGAAACCATGGCCGTCGACAGAGATACGCGACCGGAAGACCTGAACCAGTTGCGGCGGCAGCGACACGAGGCAGCACACAAGAAGCGCCGCATCATCTTCAACAACGACGGCTGCGACCTGACACATTACTGCAAAGAGGCGACACCAGACGCCCTGCTCAGCCTGCGCACGACGCCCCTGAAGGGGACGCAGGTGGACTCTATCTTCTACAGCACGGGCGGGTCTTTTGGTCGGTTCAAACACGACTCGGAACTGGGCGACGTCTTCTCGTGTAAGGCTGAAGGCTTCGCCAACAACAAGACCCAGGACTTCATCGACCAAGGCACGGATGCCCTGCGAATCATGGTCGAGTTCTGCCACCAGAGTCGCATCGAGTGCTTCTGGACTATGCGGATGAATGACATCCACGACTCCTACAAAGCGTGGTATGCCCCCTACATCTTTCCACAAGTGAAGAAGGATCACCCGGAATGGCTGATGGGGAGCCGAGAGAAGCCACCCACGCAGGGCCGCATGTGGTCCGCGGTGGACTACGGGCTGCAAGAGGTCCGAGACCTGGCACTCGCGTTCCATCAGGAAATCTGCGAGAACTACGACGTAGACGGGATCGAGCTGGATTTCTTCCGCCAGCTTACCTACTTCAAACGGCCCGCCATGGGGCAAGACGCGGACCAAGATGACCGCGACAGCATGACTGACCTGATACAACGCCTCAGAGCGATGTCCGAGCGAGTTGGTCTGAAACGGGGACGCCCCATCCTGATTGCCGTGCGCATACCCGACTCGGTTGGCTACTGCGAGGCTATTGGGCTCGATGTCACCCGATGGCTGAAGAACGACCTGATCGACCTGATCGTCGCGAGCGGGGATTTCCGCCTGAATCCTTGGGAGACCACGGTCAAGCTCGGGAAGCAGCACGGAGTGCCAGTCTATGCGTGCCTCAGCAGCGCCGCGATGCGTGATGCCGAGGCACGGAAGGTCCGCGCCTCGCTGCCAGGCTGGCGTGGCCGGGCCGCGCAGGCCTGGAATTCGGGCGCCAGCGGGATGTGCGTGTTCAATTTCTTCAACCCGAAGAGCCGGCTGTGGAACGAAATCGGGGATCCTGATATCCTCGCAAGACTGGACAAGGTCTACTGCTCGAGTGCCCGAGGCGTCAAACAGGTCAGCCGCTTCCTCGCCGACGGCGAACGCTTCCTGGGCCGGTCAGTCGTTTCCCCTGACGATCCGCGCACGCTCAACCCCAGTCAGTCTGTGACCATCGACCTCGCTGTCGGTGAGCACCTGGCTGGACACGTAGAACCGAAGCCTGGAATCACGTTGGCGCTGCACATCCGGCCTCTCGCCGATGCCCGTCATGTCACCGTGAAGCTGAACGGCGAACCACTGGCTGACGGGGCACTCTCGGGCGTGTGGTGCGAGTTTGCTGTGAGCCCGTCCCGGATCGAGATAGGCATGAATCGTGTAGAGGTCGCCGTTACCGGGAATGTCGCAACGCCCCCCCTTCTCCACGATATGGCGCTTTGGGTACGGTATCCAAGGCGACCATAGACCGAGATGGCCTCCCCGCGGCAATGACGAAGGAGGAAGAGGCGATGGACGGAGTCCCCACACGAATGGTGCCGGAACCAATGGCGATGGACGATGCACCTCCGCCGGATGAAGCGATGATCGACTTGAGTGAGGAGATGCCGTGCATGGGAGAAGAGGCCCCAGAGGGTGACCTCGGCATGATGGTCGATGACCCGGGGATGGAGGTCGCTGCGAGACAATTCGCAGCAACCTCGATACGCCAGATTCTCACACGCGCTCCCATGCCATTGCGGGGGGGGGGCTTGCGGTTTGCATTTCTGGAGCACAGTTTGCCGCGGCGATTACAGACCGCAAGGCCTGACCCCGATTGCCCCAAGGCCTGACCCCGATTGCCCCAACGTGCAGATCTGCGGCGGCGATTAGCCGTCCCTAGCAACCGCTGGTTCGCGTTCCGGTGTCTTGCCCGAATATTCCAATGCGAGCAGGGCATTCACTCGTGACAAGACTTCATTCATCGATTGAACTTTCACTGTGGTCATCCCCATGACAGCGAGGAACATCCCGTATTCAACCGAGATGCCAACACGCGTCGTCCCCCGAGTGACCTCCTCGAGATCGTAGGTAATCGTCCATCCCTTGTGACGGACCCGCGTGACGCTGTCGATGCCAGCTTCTTCGATCACGATCTGTCGATTCGTTGACTCCTCAGCAATCTTCCCGGAATACTCACGGCCTTCATGCAGCGTGCGATATACCGCTGCGAACTTCGGATCATCAACGGAGTTCCGGACGTATGTGTAGCACATCTCCAGAGAGGTATTGATCTCGATTGATGCGTATGTCTTGCCCATGACAGCTATTCCTCCTCATCTTCGCGAACGTGCAGATCACGGGCCCGGCGCTTCGACGGGCCCGTGAATCTGACTGGTTCACCTTTGGTGTTCCCGTTTCCAGCCCCAACGGGGCGGCCTCATCGTAGCCTGGGGCACTCGCCCCAGGTCAACGGGGAAACAGGCGTTGTGCCCTGACGGGGCACTTCATCTCTCCCGATCGCTTCGGCAATCGACGCCCGTCTGTGATGCCGGCTGTCAACCGTTTCTGGTTGGTCGAGGTCGTACCACCCGGGCGTTGCCCGGGCCTACGATGAGTTGCACCTACGGCGCAAGAACACGGTCGCCTCGCGGCGGGCCTGGTCTCAGGGGAAGCCAGCCGATCATCGTCCTGTCCGGTGAACGTTCTACTGATTCTGTGCGGCATGGGGCGCACAATGCTCGGGATTCCTCCTCAACCTGACTGATATTACCACGTTGGACAATAGGTGTCAAATTCCCCCACCCCGTGCTTGGGCTATGCGCACATTGCCGGAAGATATGGGGTCCGATGCCGCACCGAAGATGGCCGCTATTGAGCCGGGCAATTCGAGCTCGGGTCCCGGACAGATGGATAGAGCTGTCGTTGGCCCCGGCAACCAGTCAGGACAGGGCGAAGTCAGTGGACACTCCTTCCTTGCCTTCTCAGTAACTCGGTGTTTGTGTTGAACTATCTCTGGCTTCGGGCGTGGGGAAACCGCCGCTGTGCTTTGACCCCCAATCCCCACCCCGGTCTTCGCAGTACTGACCTCTCCGCGCTATCTTCCACCCCGGCTCGGGAAACAACTCCCCGTCGGTCGATGACTGACCGACGCAGGCAATTCAGAACGTGAGAAGGGACAGAGGTGGCAACGCATGAGAATGGCGAATACCTGGGCAATTACAGTGGTTCTGGGGGTCCTGTGCGCGAGTGGCAGATCGCACGCGTGGAGCGGACACGAAACGACCGCACATGGTCTCCGAGTGTTCATTCCTGAAATCGCCGACGTGCAAGCGCCTCATGCACCGACAGAGGTAGAAGTGCTACTGGAAAACCAAGACGTTGTCACACGGGCGGGGGTAGTGGCCTTGCGCGACTTTGTGGATGCCTGGCACGCGGTGGGACCAGCAAAAGCGACGTTCTCTCTGGGCCCCGGCGAGTCAACAGGCCTCTCCTTCAAAATGGCGTCGGGACATCCGTTCTATGCGGCACTCTATCCTGTGCATGCGTACGTGAACTTCGAGGCGGACGGGAAAAAGAGAGCGGCTCATGCCGTGCGCATTTTCCGGGTGACTACGGCCTGCCCGAAAGCGACACCCGCGGGTGGGAAAGGAAAGTGCCCTGTCTGCCACGCCGCGGTCGAGGAGGAGGCGAAGGACGAGATCCCGGTGCTGGAGCTGAAATCCGACCGTCTCCTGGCGTTGTGGCGGCAGAAGGCCCTGCGTGTCGGCTGGAACTACTACGACCAGCCCGTCGTCCTGAAGCCCGTGGGTTGGTTGGGCAGCGATCCCGTGTGCAAGGGCAACGTGACCTTCCGGACCGTTGTCCGCGGAGATGCCCGCAAGAGCATCAATATGCATCCTCCCTGGCGCCCCGGAGGCGGAACGATCTGGTGTGATTTCAAGGTGAAACTGCCGGCCACAGGACCTGTCAAGCTGCGGTTTGCCAACGCAATCCGAGATCACAGCAAGGCGGAACCGGGAAGCGACGGTGTGCTGTTCCGTGTCTGGGCCTTCGAAGGGGAAACCGTCCCGGACAAGCCGCTCTTCGAGCGCTTCACCGATGCGAAGGTATGGACGAACGCGGAGGCGGATCTGACGCCATGGTTGGGGCAGACCATTACGCTTCGTCTGGAGAGTCATCCCGGCCCGTCGCACGATACGCAGTGTGACAGCTCCTATTGGGCCGAGCCATTGCTGGCTGCGGGCACGGCGCTGGTCTCGGAGGATCAGTCGCTGGAACTGCCGCCCGCCCTGGTGGCGCGTGCGCAGGCCGTGGCTACGGGAACAGAGGAGGCCGATGCTCAGGAGACCTTCCGCCTGATAGGGGCTTCCGGAGGACCGTTCGGCGTTGCGGTCAAACCTGGCTCCCTGGGCCTGTTGAACGGTTGGTTTGTGTTTGCCGGCCCGAGGGATTGGGCAGCGTTCAGAGGGCTGGATGTCGAACTGGAATATGGGGATGTGGGAGGCGCTTCCGCCACGCATGTCTTCCACCGTCTGGGAACGAAGATGAGCCGCAAGGGAGTTCGCTATCGGCATCATGTGGGCAAAGGAGAGGTGGATGTTCAGTTGCGTGCGGAGTCCGCAGGACTGCGGGTGAGCGTTTCCTCCGACAAACGAATTACCCGTCTTGGTCCGGGGGCCTGGGCGACTGTGGCGGACCGGGTGTTCGCCGGGCACGGGTATGTAATCGCAAAGCCGGGGGCCTTCCGCATGTCCTTTGGCGGGCACACCCTCTCCACGAGTCATGTCGCGTTCGAGTTTGGTGACCTCGGTGTGTTACAGGCCACCGACACGCCCCCAAGCTCCCTCCAGGTGGATCCCGGGAAGCGGATCCACGCACTGTACACGCGAGAAAACAGCACGCTGACCTTCGTGCCGGCCACAGGGGCGCTGAACGCTGCCTTTGCGTATCGGCCGCTCTACGACAAGAAACCCGCACCGGGGGTATCCGGATTGGCCGGACGCATGTGTTTCGACATCTGGGGTGGCACGTACGGACAAATCCGTGACCGCATGCGCGAGGCTGTCCGCCTGGGCCTTGTGGACTCCTTCCTCACGGTTCACAACTGGCAGCGTTGGGGGTATGACTACCGGCTGCCTGACGTCTGGCCGCCGAACCCCAAATACGGCACAATTGAGGATCTCCAGGAACTGGGACGCGTCTGCCGCGAACAGTCCATCCCCTGGGGACTTCACGACAACTACATCGACTTCTATCCTGACGCGGAGGACTACTCCTACAAGCATGTCTACTTCACGAAGAGCGGCGAGCCGCACAAGGCCTGGCACAATCGCGGGCGCGAAGCGTATTCATACAAGTGGCGTCCGGACGCGATTCTGCCCTTTGTGAAGCGGAATCTCAAACAGATCCGGCGGGATGTGGCCCCGACTCACAGTTTCCTCGATGTGTTCACGTCAACGGGTTGCGTCGATTGGTGGGACTGGGAAGGAAACCACCATCCCAGTACGGAAACCCGCAAGCTCTGGGGAGAGACATTTGCCTGGATCCGGGACTGCCTGGGAGACGATGCACCGACGACGTCCGAGGGGGGACACGATCAGCTCACCGGTTATCTTGACGGCGCGGACTGCCAATGGCTCACGCTCGCGCAGAAGGGACGGAGATTCGTGATCGGCCTGCCTTGCGGAGACTGGGAACGGGTCCCCTGGTTTGATGCGGTCAACCACACCAACTTCGTTCTGCACGGGGTCGGATACTCCTCCCGTTACGCGGCCGAGCGCTCGCGGGCTGTGCACGGCATCAACAGTGACGACTACATGAGCTGCGAGGTGCTGTCGGGACACGCGTTGATGGTGGACTCAAGTTCCTGGGGGCGCGCAGCGGCCCGCAAATACTACCTGTTGCAAGATGTCGCCCGAAGGCTGGCTCTTCGGAACATAAGGAGTGTCGACTTTGTGGGCGGGGACATCCATCGCCAGCGTGTCGTTTGGGATGACGGCACCGAGGTATTCGTGAACCGTGGGACGAGCGACTGGCCGGTGGCCGGGAGGACGCTCCCCGGCTATGGGTTCCTGGTCCGGAAGGGCGTCAACTTCGCCACTGTGGAACGGGTGAACGGCATGTTCGCCGAATCGAGCCGGGGAGAGTCGGGATGGTTCTGTAACGCCCGAACAGTCAGTGCAGAACGGGAACACCGTGTTTTTGCCCGACCTTTCGTGGAGAATTTCAGGCACCGGGGCAGCGGCGAGATTACCTATGATCTTTCGTGGAACGTGGCACGTGGGAACGCCAACAACTGGCGTGCGTTCGTGCATTTCTACGACACGCTGGATGAAGAGAAGGGCAAGATCATCTTCCAGGACGACCACACCCCCAGTGTGCCTGTGAAAGAGTGGGAAGCCGGAGTTGTGCGCACATCGCGGACGTTGGCCATCCCCGACGGTCTGGCGGGGACATTCGAGATGACGGCAGGGCTCTACTCTCCGGAGGGCGGTCGCGCTCTGTTGAGCGGCGTTGCCGTGGGTAGCGGGCGCATGCACCTGGGAACGCTGTGCGTTGAGCGCAATGGGGAGGAAGTGAGTCAGGTCTCTCTGCGTCCTCCCGACGGCGAAGCGACAGAGCCGGAGCTTCCGCCAACAAACCCCACCGGGACGACTATCGATTTTGGTTTTGCACGAACAAGTGGCGCGTTCCGCGTACAACCGCTTCAAGGGGGCCTGCGAGTGACGCCACTTCCGCGGAGCAAGACCTTCCCCATCACGTTGCGTCTGGACGCACTCACAGCCGGCGCGTCCCCCAGGGTCAAGTCAATCGTTGCGGTGCCCGTGGACGAGACGGCCACCACAGCGGAACATGCGTTCGAACAGGAGGACGGGGAGTTGACATTCACCCACGATCCGAGCACATTCGCCTATGACGTGCAGTGGTGAGAAGGGGGCCGCCAACGGACCGCCCGGCACGCAGTATCGTCGAGAACAGCAAGGAGTACGCAAGATGGATGTTTTTGAGGCAATCACCAATCGGCACAGCTATCGCGGTGCCTTCACTGAAGCCCCCGTACCGCGGGAAGATCTGACCAAAATCGTGCGGGCGGGTCTGGAAGCACCGTCAGGCTGTAACAAGCAAAGCACGACGTTCGTGATCGTCGACGATCCCGAAACACTGGCGAAGATTGAGGACATCGTGGATCTGTACAGCTCACCCAGAGCGCTGATCGCCTGCGTTGTCGATCCCGCCCCCGTATTCCAGGGCATGTCGTTCGAGAAGGAAGACTGCTCCGCAGCTGTGGAGAACATGCTCCTGGCCATCACGGCTATGGGATACGCGACGGTGTGGATCGACGGGCAACTTCGGATGGACAAACGGGCGGAACGCCTCGGGGACCTCCTCGGCGTCCCGACGGGTCGGCAGGTTCAGATCATACTCCCCCTCGGCGTCCCGACCGACGACTGCGCCGGGCCTGAGAAGAAGCCCTTCGACCAACGTGCCTGGTTCAACACCTACGGCGGTTAACCGTCAGGGCGGAGACGGGCCGTGCACCGAGGAATCGGGCTGCACGAGACTACCGTTGAAATGAGAGTGAAGGTCGCCCTGGGCACAGAGCAGCAGGGCTCTGGTCCAAGGCGATGCAACACCTGCAAGAGAAAGAACGTCACATGGTTCCTCGCTGGACACTACCTATACTGCTGAGCGCTCAACTCTTTGCCAATGCGGCGAGTGCGGGTATCCGCTGGGAGTTTGACGGGACGGCCACGCCAACTGGTGGCGACGTCGTGCTGCTCAGCAGCAAACCGGCGTTCGTCTCGACCGCCACAGGAAACGGGCTGGCCCCCGACACGACACTCATGTGGGCTGATGCTCCGCAACTGCGTTTGCGTTCGGAGATGGAGATCGCCTGCCGATTCCGTCTGGATGAACTCCGGGATGGTGTTCAGATTCTGGCCATGAAGGACGGTGAGTACATCCTGCGGGTAGACTGGCAAAAGGAAGGCGGGACCCTGTCGTTCTTCGTGCAGATCGAGGGC
Source organism: Lentisphaerota bacterium (assembly GCA_018676675.1). Classification (GTDB taxonomy): domain Bacteria; phylum Verrucomicrobiota; class Lentisphaeria; order Oligosphaerales; family JABHEG01; genus JABHEG01. Next base: position 6,576 of record JABHEG010000102.1, on the reverse strand, counting down.
AAGTGGGAGCCGCGCCTGCGAGGCCCCGTCGTGAAGACGAATACGTGGTACGATGTGCATGCTGTGTGGTCGGGCCAAACGCTGAAAATGGATGTCAACGGGGAGACCTTCAGTAGTGCCCGCAGCGGCAGGACCAACCCCGGAGCGGAATCCCTCCAATTCGGCCCCATTGCCGGTGTGGTGGATCTTCTGGAAATCCGAAATCCGAGTCTCGAACGGGCAGATCTCCTGGCGCAAATGCCTGCGGACAACGCAGAGCGGATGCCCAAACAGGGCCTTCTCCCGACCCTGTGGCGCGGACTCTCGACCAACAACAGGACTGAGCGCGTACCGGCAAAACGCACCACCTTTGGGGGCCGCGTGGGCTGGCGGGGCTGGACAGGGCAAATGGGAGCGATCTGCGATGTCCGCAAAGGCGTGCTCAGTGCCGCCTTCCCATCGCCTTCCGCGATGCTCGTGAGCCCCCCCCTGGCCTGCGATCTCGCCCCGTTGCCGTTCATCTGCGTTGAGTTCGGATCGGTCGGCCCGGGTTGGACTGGCCACATCGACATCGTGACCGACGCCGGCACGGGCTCACTAAGCTTCGCGCCCCAAACCGGCGGCCGCCCCGCTCTGATCCCCGGGACTCTGTCCGATGCCTGGACCGGAACGCTACGCCGGATGGCCTTGAGCTTCAGCGGCGGGGAAGGACCAATCACGATCCGTCAACTCGCACTGGCGGATCGACCGATCGGGACGCCTTCATTCTACATCCGGTCACTGGCAGCAGGCCGGGCAAAACTGCGCCCGGGGAGAGAAGAGACGATCGTTGTCGGTATCCAGAACGTAGGCGGTGAAGCAGAAGACATCACCGCCCGGCTGTCAGTGCCCGGGGGAATCCGGATTCTTGACAAGGCGAAGCGGGCAATTCCCTACCTGGGGATGGATGATTTCGACATGGCAACATGGAGGATCAAAATCACCCGACCGGGCACGTTCACGGCGCGCGTTGCGGTCTCCGCGAAAGGAGTGGAAAGACTCACCAGCAGCCTGGCCCTCATGGTCGAACCACTGCCTGACCTGCCCCCTGCGGACTATGTCCCCAAACCGCTACCCGCTCAGACCGACTACATCAACCTGATGCACTACTGCGCGCTTTGGAAGGAAGGGACGCATTACGGCTGGAAGCGGATCGAGCCGTGGCCCAGTCATCGGCCTGCCATCGGCTGGTACGATGAAGGTACACCCGAGGTGGCGGACTGGCACATCAAGTACGCCCTTGAGCACGGCATCAACGGTTTCATCTACTGCTGGTACCGCGCCCATTACGAGCCCGAAATCGAGCACAAACTTGGGCACGCCATCCACGACGGACTCTTCAACGCCAAGTACCGCGACATGTTCAACTTCACCATCATGTGGGAAAATGGCTGTGCAAAGGGCGTCAAGGACGAGGACGACCTGCTTGAGAACCTGCTGCCGTTCTGGATCGAGAATTACTTCACTCACCCCTCCTACCTCAAGATCGACAACCAGCCGGTCCTCATCGTCTGGCAACCCCGCAGACTGATTCCTCAGCTCGGCGGGCCGGACGGAACACGACGCGCCTTCGGAAAGATGCGTGCTCAGTGCCGGGACGCCGGTTTCGACGGCCTGCGCATCATCGCGTGCATGAACGGACCTGACGACACCCTCGGAAGGCAAATCGCAGAGGGCGGCTGGGATGCAGTTACTGGCTACAACCTCAGTCCCGCAGGCGTCAAGACCGCCGGTTTGGACCCGGCCGGCCTCGCCTACCGTGACCACGCCGATGTTCTCAGTCGCTACAAACAGACCTGGATTGACCGTGATGCCTGCACGGGCGTCCTCCCCGACATCCCGAATGTTGTCATGGGAAGAGACGACCGCCCGTGGGGCAGAATCAAGCGTGGAAAAGGCGTGTACATTGCCGCCCCGGAAGCCGAGAACTTCGAAGCCGCCTGCCGGGATGCCAAAGAACTCGTCGATGCAAAGCCCAGGGACCGCTGGGACAGCAAGATCGTCGTCTTCGACAACTGGACCGAGTTCGGGGAGGGGCATTATATCGAGCCCACTACCGGGACCGGCTTCACCTTCGTCAACGCCATCAAACGGGTGTTCTGCACCGGCTGGGCACCGGAGGCAGTGACCGACATCATCCCCGAAGACCTGGGTATGCCCCCGCCCCAGAAGCGTTACGAAGAGGTACGGGCGGGGTACGGCGACCGCATGCCCTGGCAACCCGTGCGCATCACCGGCGACCTGATCGCACGCTGGGAATTCGAGACTCGGGAGGACGGCGGTCTCCCCGACTCCTCCGTCAACGATTGTCGATTGAGCTGTGTCGGGCTTGAGCTCGAGCCCGGTCGGGGCGGCAACGTTCTCCGTTGCGGCAACGGGGGAGCGACCGCACCCGCGCCACCGCCCTTTTTCCATCCAGGCGGCGTCACCGTTGCAGTCTGGTGCAAGCCGTCCGAGGCCGACCAGAGCGACCGTTGGATGCTGAACACCACCGGCGGTACCAACGGTTACCGGCTCGGGTTTGGCGGCGGGCATCCGGTCTGGCAAGTCCCGAGAGAGAGATGGAGCCATGGACTACAGGGCCCCGAGCCGCTGCCCGTGGGTGAGTGGTCACACGTTGCCGCCACCTTCGACAATCGGATCATGCGCCTCTACGTCAACGGCACGGAGGTTTCCACACTCGAACGACGGGGCTTCATCAACCCGGGCGACGGCATCACGGTAGGCGGACACAGCGCAGACATGGACCGTGCACGCTTCCGCGGCTGTCTCGACAGCGTCCGTGTCTACCGACGCGTATTGCCTCCCGCGGAGATCGCAGGCCTGGCAAAGTAGAGCAGAACGCGAGGGCGACATCCACGGCTGATGCGCCACTCTCCCGTCGCGATCCGCTCAACGCGACACGTTCCCCTGGCCCGATGTCCAGGAGGTCCTCACCACGTCCGGAACACCCCGAACCAGCGGCGACTGTCCGAGTCACTGCCGATAGCGCTTATGCGCAACGGTTGGCCCGGCGTCACCATGGTCGAAGGTACAGTCAACGTCAGTTCGCCGTATTCATCGGTCGACGTATCACGTACGTACCTGAGGCGAATCGTCTTGTCAGTATTGGACCAAGCCGCATCCTGACGGCTGATGACCGGGATGTCGATCACCTTTTCGTCGTTCACGTAGAGCGAGAAACTCCCCTGCGGTTGCGCGAAGTAGCCCATGCCTCCTCGCCATGCCACTGTGTATTCGGCTTCTGCCCTGGCCCTGTCGGGAACGGGCTCCGTCTCCCAGACCAGCTCGTTCTTCCCTCTCATTGCCCGCGCTACGTCGAGCTGTGTCGTTCCCATCGGCAAGTTGTCGCGATCGGTGTCACCCGCCTGGATTGTCTTCTGCCACCCGTTCTGTCTTTTGAACGTCAGCGTTGCTTCGCCTTTGGGGCTGAAAACATCGGAACGTGCGTAGCGGATCATGCCATCCAGAATGCAGGTTCCTTCAGGTGTACCGGAGAGCAGGTCCAGACCGAATGCCAGCAGCATGCATCCCTTGCCGCTGCGGGCTTCACCCATATAGATGAAATAGTCATCACGCCCCTCCCCGACCACGATCATCTCCTCGGGTCTCATGCCTGCAAGGGGAAGTTTGCTGCCCTGTTTCAGTATCCGAAACGACAATGGCGAGAGATGCCCGTCATGCGGAAAACCACCCAATGCAGGATGTCTGGCGAAGGCCGTTCCCACCTGGTTTCCCATCCACCACCAGCCAAGCGAGGTGTTCGGCTTACCGGCCACACCGTCTATGAGGATCACGTCTTTCCCGGCACTCAGGGCAGCCTCGACATCCCGCGACCCCGCTCGAGAAATCAAGAGGTCCAACGCCTCGGACCCGGGGGTATTGGAGGCGACCAGGCCCGTGTAGAGTTTCTCCAACGAGGGCAGGAACGCAGGGGAAACAGCGATGCCCGAACCGTCCTGTCTGTCGCGTCTGGGAAAGACCCAGAAATCCCATTGGTTCCGGGCCCCGCCGGTCGCCAACTGCGCCTCGAGAATCGCGTGGACTGGCTTTGCCACGTCGGGAATAGCGATCTGCGGGGACGCGAGCAGCCGGGTGCTCCCCAACTGGACGGGGCCGCCGTCAGACTCGCCTTGAGCAAGCAAGATATCATCGGCCCGCAACGTCCAGCGGAGCCGTGCCTGCTCGAGAGGCAGGTCGCCATAGTGGGAAATCCAGACACCGGCCTTCACCGTGTCGCCGGAGACCGCAATCCGGGCATTCAGGTCGATGTCGAGGAGCAGTGCGGTAGGGCCATTGAACTGCCGAAACGCTTCCGGTGTCGATCCGTTCTTCTTCGCCTCCCAGAACGCGCTGAACAGTCCCTGCGCGCTGTAGGTCCTGCCTTGAGAGACGATCACATCGACGATCGTCCAGAAGCTGTATCCGTCGCAAGCCGGGTCCATGCGGGCTGCTTCGAGGCCGCGCTTCTGATGGTGACGTTGCAGCGCGTGCGACGCATCCTGGCAGGCGTCACCCCAGCGCCGGTCCAAGCCCGCCGCAGCGAGCCACGCGTCGCGTTTCGCCAGCGTGACGGGAGGCAGAATCACGCCCGTGAATCGCGGTTCCAGACGGGGGTCCTGCTTAACACTCAGATTCAGATACTCGTGCGCCACGAAAGGCGCATCGCATTTGAAGCTTCCCGGGCGCCACACTCGGATTGGGCCGTTACGGAAATCTGAGTTCTTCGCCGTGTTGAACGTGCCGTCCTGATGGATCATCAGGCGGTCGGGATCGAGGCGTTTGGCAAAACGGTAGATCTCCTCGTCCAACGGGCGTCCAAGCAGACCCTCGTTGCCGGTGCAGTAGGTCGTGAATGACACGTACCGCCGGTAATGCCGATGCAGCTCGGCGAGATCCCTCAGGGGATCGAATGCGAACGCCTCAGTCGGGTAATCACCGTAGTACGGCAACTCGGGCTGGACCATGATTCCGGCTTCGTCGGCGGCCTCGAAATACTCGGGCAGCTCGCAGTGCGTGTGCAGGCGGACGTAGTTGAACCCGGCTGCGCGCGCGAGTCTGAGATGCCTCAGATGTTCTTCCTTCGAGGCTGGGGAGACCAACGTCAACGGGTACACAGAATCGTCACCGAAGCCGCGAACGAAGAACGGCCTGTTGTTCAGGAAGAAGCGGTCGCCGCGCACCTCGATCTTGCGCACGCCGAACCGCTCCGTCCAGTCATGAACCGGCGTATCGCCGTCAAACAGCGTCAATTCGGCATGGTACAGCGAGGGCGATTCCGGCGACCAGGGGCGGAACGGGACCAGGGGCACGCGGCACACGACCTCAGTGGTTCGCTGTTCGGCAGCGAAACCGACAGGCTGACTCCCCGCACCCACTGATTGACCGTCTGTCGTTGTGACTGTCACGCGAAGAATGGGGGTCTTGAGCATGGTCGCCGTCGTGGTGCACGCGACCACTGCATGGACTTCTGCCGTCGCCTCGTCAAAGTCGCCGCGTACCCAGGCGTCATCAATCCGTGTGTCGGGAGTGGCCTCGATCTCCACGTCACGGTAAAGGCCACCGAAGCGGTGGACATAGCTGAACAGTCCCTTGCGGCTGGGCATCAGGTTGTTGACCGCCGCGACCACAACAGCTTGCTTACCGGGCTGGACGAGATCGGTAATATCATACTTGTAGGTGCCGCAGTAGTTGTCGACCCACGCGACGGTCTTGCCGTTAACCCAGAACCATCCCTGCGAGCGCAGGCCACCGACCTTCAGCCAGATCCGCTTTCCCTGCCAGGAGTCGGGAATCTCGGCTGTCCTGCGATGCCACGCCTCACCTTGGTAGACCGACCGCAGCGGCTTCGGACCACGATCCCATTTGCAGTCCCATGAGACCCCCATGCCGGCCTGCCCCACCCCTTGCGCCTCCCAACACCCCGGGACGCGGATGGTCCGCGCCCCCGGCCACGGTTTGGCATAGAACGCCTGCCAGGATGGGTGTCGAGACGGTGCAACGCCCTTCGTGGTGAACTCCCATTGGCCACGCAGCGAGATGACGTGTTGGCGCGAAGAGCGCACGGCTGGGTTCACCACCGCCGGCAAGGCTTGCCTGCCGCCCCACGTGTCCGCGCCGGACAGCCAACCTTCGGCGGCAGAGCCCCACGATCCCCACGCGATAGAGGCAGCTGTCAATGTCGTCAAGACTCGAAACTGCTTCATTTCCTAGTCTCCCACCTGTCGTCCGGGTTGTGTCAAGTAGTCGCCGGAATATGTTCCGTAGTGAACTCATTTCTATCACGTTACAGCGTTGCGCGCTTTCTCCCCCCCTTGGCCCCCTCAACGGCGCTGGTAGTTTGAACCACGGAGACACGAAGGCACGGAGGAATAGAGGCAGAGGAGGTCTGCGGATTTCACGCCGGCTTATCAGCCATCGCGAACTCCGCAGACGTCTTCTTCTTGGAGATCGGTCAGAGTTCACAGCACCAACCTCCGGATGCCCTGCTTTAGTACGGGAACGTTGAAGTTCACAAGCAACCCCACGCGACTCTCAGTCATAGACGTTCATAGAGTC
>JABHEG010000162.1 GCA_018676675.1 Lentisphaerota bacterium | reverse complement strand
GCCCCGCAGGGGCCCACACTCCCAATCCCTCTTTCCGGTATCCGTGGAATCAGTGTAATCCGTGGTCAGTTCCTTGGGTTGTTCTCAGGGGTAACGTGGGTGTGTCATTGGCACTCGCGTTTGCCCCGTGAACGCATACAAAATGTACAAGCGAGCCGCCCTTCACGCAAGATGTGGACAGCGCGCCGTGAGCACTCGCCGGGCGGCCTGCTCAGTCTCCTCTCGCACATCCCCCGGGTGCCGTCTACGTTACCTGAGCTCATGTTCGTAACTCAAGGAGGGTCCACCGTGACGTCCAAAGAACGCATGCTTGCGGCCACACGGCTCGAAATCCCCGACATGGTCCCGGTCGCTCCGGACACGTCCAACATGATCCCCTGCCGGTTGACCGGAAAGGCGTTCTGGGACATCTACCTGTACCAGGATCCCCCACTCTGGAAAGCCTATATCGATTGCTGCAAACACTTCAACTTCGACGGCTGGTTGCCCAGCGCCACAAACTTCGCTCTTCGCCGAGACCTTGACCCGGAAATCACGAAGATCGTTGTTCGGGATGACGAAACGATCATCACCCGAGACTGCAGGGCTGAGAATGGGAAGCGGACATGGTCCGACCGCGTGAATGTCTATTACCGCGACAACCCGCCGACGCATGGCCTCAAGGCCGACACCATTGGGATGCCCGACTCGCATGACGCCTTCGAGGAAGTCGAAGGGATCCGCGAATGGCCCAAGGGGAAGGAGATGTTCGAGATCATCCGTGCGTATATGGGCGATGCAGGCATCGTCGGGGGAGGAGTAGGCCTGCCGAGCCTGGGTAAGGAAGCTGAGGGTGTCTTCCAATACTATGATGACCCGGAGGGTGCTCGTGAACGGCTTGAGCGCATGGAGGAAGCCCACTGGCAACTGGCACACCGGGTGATCGAGCTTGAGCCCGACTTTCTCATGCTTGGTGTGTCGGGATATATCACGCTCCATGGTCCTGTCATTGCCCGAGAGCTGGGTTTGCGCACGCTGCAGCGTGTCACCGCACTCGCGAAGAAGCATGGTCTCCCTACTCACCTGCATTGCTGCGGCTTTGAGCGGGCGCTGGTTGAGATGGCAGCCAACGAATCAGATCTCAATCTCATCAACCCCCTGGAGCCCCCGCCAATGGGAGATTGCGACTTGGCTGAGATCAAACGGACGTTTGGCAGCAAGATCGCCCTGATGGGTAACCTCCATACGACCGGAGTCATGCTGCTGGGGACGCCGGATGAGGTCGCTGACGCGGCAAAATGGTGTATCGATGTGGCTGCGGAGGGAGGGGGATACATCCTCTCCACCGGAGATCAGTGCGGGCGTGACACTCCCGATGAGAATATCCGGACACTGATCGATGTGGCGCGCAGCTATGGAACATACTGATCCAACGGCAGAGAGTCGTTCGCTGGCGACCGTCTGTCTGCATCGCTCCTCGTGAGTATCAAGCAAACAGCCCAACAGCCCCTGAATCAGGAGACACCCCCTTGCTCCCAATGCTCCGTTACGTCGTGCGTACCACGGCTCTGTCCGTCGTCCTGGCCTGTGGCGCAGCCGCCGGCGATGGCCTCCTCCTGGACTGCGACTTCGCAGGGCAGGGCAAGACCCTTGCCCCCCCGTGGGAGGTCCGCTTCGGTTTGAAGGCCTCCGAACCCGGGTCACGCCCCCGCTGGGTTGTCCGGCCACGTCGGGATGCGGACGGCAAAGCGTACGTGTCATGTGATGCCGGCAGACCCGCTGCCGGAACGGTTCTGATCGGGCAACCCTTCGGCGTGCCTGAGGAACTGCCCCCTGCCCTGTCACTAGGCGTGACCTTCCAAAGCTACTGTTCAGAGGCCGAGCGCAGCGGAAGTGTCGCAGTGGGGCTCTGCCGTCGTGACGCATGGGAAGCCATCTCGGCAGAAGCGGACACCGCACGGCCCGTCCTTCGCGAAACCTGGCTCTACCAGGCCCAGCTGCATCCGAACAAAGAGGACGTCACCGATTGGCGCACTCGAGTGTCGCGCGACCACGAAATAGGAAAGGTCCTCACGGCCCACGCAGGTGAGATACTGGTGGCCGCTGTGTTCTGGACGACATGGCACCCGGGCGCCAAAGAGTGGTTCCGACTTCAGCGAGTCCATCTGGGCGAGCCGGGGCCGTGGCTTGAGTGGGTCTCCACGCCCACACACGCTGTTGAGGGGGAGCCATTCGCAGTCTCCCTGCGCGCTCACGCTCCTCCTCCGAGACGGGTCGAGGCGGGGATCCGACTCCTGGGCAGCGGCGAGGGCGACTGGCGCTGGGTCCCATGCCAGCAATCGGGAGGAACAGCGAATGCTCCATTCCACGCGATTCTGACCAGCGCAGACCAGGTACCGGAAGCGGTCCGGGCCCGGCTGGTGCAGGAAGGCGATGTCCTGGCTGAACTCCCACCTCAGGTGCTCACGACCATCCGGCGACCAACCCACCCCTGTGTGTTCTACACCCCCGACAGCGTTCGCCAGATGAAAGAGCGAATCACTCAGTTCGGCTGGGCCGGTGCTCAGTTCGACAGGCACCGCAAGAATGCGGAAACCTGGCTTACCCCGCGTCCCATGCCCGTGATCGGCCCGGGAGGGTGGTCACATGACTACGTCTGTCCGAAGGATGGTGCCCGTCTGAAGTGGCGTGAGGATCGTCCCACCCAACACCTCTGCAGCGCCTGCAACAAGGAATGGTCGGACGCCAAGCGGGATGCGTTCTGGCGCTGTGTGCTGCATGGCAGGTTCGCCTCCGGTCTAAGGGATCTCGGGCTATGCTGGCAGGTCCTTGGCGACCAGCGCTTCGCAGATGCCGGGAAACGGCTCTTGCTCTGGTATGCGGACAACTACGCCAAGTACCCGGAAGGGCGTGGGCCGGCCGGGCGCGGACGCGTGATGTCTCAATCACTGTCCGAGTGCAGCTGGTTGATCCGTATGGTCGAAGGAGCAGACCTCCTCTTTCCTGCCCTCAGTCCGCCTGAAAGACGCCGGGTTGAGGAGGGCCTGTTTCAACCCGGGGTTGAGCAAATCCGGCGATTCCGCTTCGGGATCCACAACATTCAGTGCTGGCACAACGCCTGTATGGCAACCGTCGGGTACTTCCTTGGCGACCCGAGACTGGTTGAGCATGCGAACGATGGAAAACTCGGGTTCAGGGCTCAGGTAGAGAAAGGCATCCTCGATGACGGAATGTGGTTTGAGCGGTCCCTGGGCTACCACAACTACACGCTGTCCGCTCTGATTGCTCACTGCGAAGCCGCCCGGAACAACGGGACAGATCTCTACAGGCTTGGACGAATCCAGGCCATGTTCACGGTCCCTCTGCGGATGGCTCAGCCTAATCTCGTCCCCCCCTCCCTCAATGACCAGGGATACAAACGTGGCCGGATCGGCACATTGCCGCTAGAGTTGGCCTGGGCCTGGTACGATGACCAAACCGCAGCAGGGGCACTGCGCCACTTGTATGCTTCGGGAGCGAAGCGACGCGGTCTGCACCTGCTCAAGCACGGAAAGACGCTGCCGGACAACGTCAACTTCCCCGTCCCCCAAAGCGTGAGCATGCCCGGCGCAGGTCTGGCAATCCTCAGGCTTGGGGGGAAGGACGGACTCTGTGCCATGCTTGAGTATGGCGAACACGGGGGCGGGCACGGGCACCCCGACAGGCTGCAACTCATCCTCTACGGCTTGGGGCAGACGCTGTGCCCCGACCTCGGAACGACCGGATACGGAGTCCCACTCCACAGCCGCTGGTACAAGACGAGTCCTGCACACAACACAGTGACCATTGGGTCGAGGAATCAGAGCAAGGCATCCGGCCGACTCCTGGGCTTCGAGACGGGGGGAGGATGGGCGGCAGCAGCAGCGGAGACGCCCCAGGCATACAAGGGATGGGTTCTGCGAAGATCGCTGTTCCTGACCGGGAACTACCTGATTGACTGCTTCGAGGTGACAGGAAGCAGTGAGGACGTGCTCGACTGGTTCCTCAGAGCCCCTGGGGGCTTAGCCTTGAGCTTGCCTGAAGACACCATCGAGGAAGAGCCTCCGAACAAGACCTACGCCTATCTCACCGAGCTGGAAGGCGGCAAGACGGGTGACCAGTGGAGCGCGACCTGGACCCTCAGAGATCCGGTCCCGGGAACGCTTACCATGACCATGGCCGCCGTTCCCGGGACAGAAGTTGTCCGTTGCCGGGCCCCGGGCCTCACCGGGCAGCCGCCCTGGCACACGCTCCGCGTGCGCAGACGAACCGCTGCGACCAGGTTCGTGGCCGTGTACCAGGTAGAGAAGGCAGGTATGGAGCGTGCCCCTGTTCTCTGCTCTCCGGACGCCGTGCAGATCGGTGGAGCCGCGATCGCGCTGCCCAACGCCGCGTCCCCTATCATGCACCTCGCAAATTGACGGATGGATCAGGCCACAACAGATTGACTGGAGAAGCACCAATGACATCACGTGAACGTGTCCTGGCCGTGCTGCACGGCGAACTGCCCGATTGTGTCCCCTGTTGCCCTGATATCTCCAACATGGTTCCCTGCCGGTTGACGGGAAAGCCCTTCTGGGACATCTACGCCCATCAGGATCCGCCCCTGTGGAAGGCTCACATCGATGCGCTCAAGACCTTTGACATCGATGGTGGATTCGAGGTCTACTCGTTCGGCTCGGTTGATCCTGTGGACGGCAACCGGAACCCGTCCGAGGAACGAATCGTGGACCGGCGTAAGGACGGCAGCTTCGTGACCCAACGGTACCTGGCGGCAACCGATCACTGGTCTGAGCGGGTGGTCGTCTACACCGCTGACAATCCGCCGGGAAGCAACGTCCGGCCAGAAAGCATTGGCTTGCCGACTATTCCTTCGGAGTGGGAACCGCTGACCGGTGTAAAGGAATGGCCAACCGGACTCGATCTGTGGCTCCAGATCCGCGAGGAAATGGGAGATCAGGGAGTTGTCGGCCTGAGCAGCGGAGCTTCAACGTGCATGCTGAGTTCCCCGGAAGCCGTCTACGCCTACCACGATGACCCCGGACCTTTCTTCGAGCGGGCAGCTCACACGATCGACCGTGTGACCAAACGCATGAATAAGATCGCTGCGATGCCGGTGAAGCCTGACTTCCTGTTCTGTGGCGGATCAGGCACACTCGTGTGGCAGTCACCCGACACGTTCCGCGAACTGACTCTGCCCGTACTGAAACACGTTACCAGACTGGCCGCGGACATCGGCATCCCAACTCACATCCACTCGTGTGGTCCGGAGGCAGAACTGGTGAAGATGGCTGCAGAAGAGAGCGATTTGACCATTATCGACCCGTTGGAGATCCTTCCCATGGGGGACTGCAACCTGGCAGATCTGAAAGCGCGCTACGGCGACAGAATCATCCTCAAGGGCAACCTGCACACGACCGAAGTCATGCTCCGCGGCAGCGTAGACGACGTCGTTCGCGCCAGCCGACAAGCCATTGATGACGCTGCGACCGGGGGCGGCTTCATCCTCTCCACAGGTGACCAGTGCGGACGCGACACGCCCGATGAGAACATCCGGGCAATGGTCGAGACAGCCCGTACCTATGGCCGGTACTGACCCAAACGGACAACGCGAGCAGTCGCCGTTCAAGTGAAGGCGCTATTGTAGTGCCTGCACAAGAAGTCCGACTGCGTAGGTGTCAGGTGTCAGTGTTCAGGAGGGACAGGAATGCCCCGGAGTGGACTGTGTAAGTGCGCGATAGCCGGTCGTCAGTGCGACTGGTCTTCTCCTGACACCCGACACCTGACACCTCTGGCCCGGAACGCTGGTTTCTGTGCAGGCGTTATTGTACGTCGATTGAGTTGCCACCATACACGAACCGCCACTGACAGGAGTCATCCCGTGACGCGTCTCATCATTCTCGCCAGCTTCAGCGGCATCGTCGCACTCTCAGCTTCGCTCCCGCTGGTCTCGCTGGGGTCCGCCAAGTGGACTTGCAGCGAAGGGACGGCCATCGAAAACGGTGTCGCAACACTGACGGGGGAGGCCAAAGAGTACCGACGTGTGTTCCTCCCCCTGCCTGCATCCGCTGTCGCCGGCAAGACTCTTCGGTTTTCAGCGGAAGTGAAGACACAGGGCATGAAGCCGGGCCAGCAAGTGGTCTACGCCTCTCCGAAACTCAAGATCGCTGATGGAGCAAAGGGGTCAGCGATGATGGTCAACAATTTCGGCACCAAAGACCAGCCCGAGTGGAACGAAATCACGGCGGAGGTCACCGTTCCCAGGGATCGTGAGCAGCCAGTCGTCCTCGAGCTCGGGCTGCAGTACTGCAGTGGCACGTTCCAGGCCCGGAACGTTACGCTGACGGAAGTGGAGCCGTGGAGTTGGCGTGTCCTTGACGCGGGGAAGCAGGCCGGGCCCTTCACTCCCACTCCCCCCAAGGCCGACACGGCGGACAGACGGCCTCCGAATGTCCTCTTCATCGCCGTGGATGACCTGAAGCCACAGCTCAACTGTTACGGCGAAACTCAGATCATCTCCCCGCATCTGGATCGCCTCGCGGCAACGGGAATGACGTTCACCCGGACATACTGCCAGCAAGCCGTCTGCTCCCCATCGCGGACCAGCCTGATGACGGGCCTGCGCCCCGACTCAACCCAGGTATACAACCTCACAACCCACTTCCGCAAAAACGTGCCGGATGTGGTCACGCTGCCTCAACACTTCGCTCAGAACGGCTATGCGACTATGGGAATGGGCAAGATCTACCACGGCGGACTCAACGACAAACCCTCCTGGAATACGCCGGCTCCCAAAGTGGGTGGGGCAGGATACGTCTCCAGGGAGGTCCGAGCCGATCAGGCCATGCGGCGGAAGGAAGGGCGGAAGAAGGGACTCAAGGGAGTAAGGCTCTATAACTACACGGCGGGCCCGGCCGTAGAAAATGCCGATGTGCCGGACAACGCCTACCGGGACGGTGGCCTGGCTGACGCCGCCACAGGCGCGCTGAAGACGCTGGCTGCAGGCGATCGCCCGTTCTTCCTGGCTGTGGGCTTCTATAAACCCCACCTGCCCTTCAACGCGCCCAAACGCTACTGGGATCTCTACGAGCGCGACAAGGTCCCTCTTGCCAGGAATCCCAACGCCCCGACAGGCGCTCCCCGCTGTGCAATGCACACCTTTGGCGAACTCCGTTCCTATCAAGGCGTCCCGAAGAAGGGCCCGGTCAGCGACGCACAGGCCCGGGAACTGGTCCATGCCTACTACGCCTGCGTGAGTTTCGTCGACGCACAGATCGGCAAGTTGCTCGGGCAGCTCGAGAGCCTGGGACTCCGGGACGACACAGTGGTCATCGTGTGGGGCGACCATGGGTGGCATCTGGGCGACCACGGCCTGTGGTGCAAACACACCAACTTCGAGAGTGCGGCTCGGGTCCCCATGATCCTTCGGGTTCCGGGTGCTCGCAGCGCCGGCTCAACCTGTGACGCCTTGACTGAGTTTGTCGACATCTATCCCACCTTGTGCGAGCTCGCTGGACTCCCGCTTCCATCCCATGTCGAAGGCACCAGCCTCGCACCATTGGTCCAGGACCCAAGACGCGCCTGGAAGCCGGCAGCATTCAGTCAGTACCCACGCGGGGGGGGCCTCATGGGGTACTCGATGCGGACACCGCAGTACCGGTACACCGAGTGGATTCGCCGGGGCGGCAAGGTCGAAGCCATGGAGCTTTACGACCACCGGACCGACCCTCACGAGAACACGAACCTGGCCGTCCTCGCCGAACACGCCGGCGCCCTGAAACGCCTCAGCAGCCAATTGCACAAAGGCTGGCGCGCCGCGAAGCCTGCACAGTGAGGTCCCGCAGGCATGTCTGAGCGGCTTTCACAGTGTGGGAGGCGCCTCCGTGCGGCGACCATTCCGCTTGTACGGCGAGCGGCCCTCCGATCGCCAAGAAGAAATGCCGCCCGGGGGGCCGTGCGGCGTACGAAGAGAAGTAGGAGGCGCCTCCGTGCGGCGACGATCCCGTGCTTCAGAACTCGGCAATGACACACGAAAGAACAGACAATGCAGCAGGCTCTCCCCTTGTGCTTGTCACTCGCACTGGCGGCCACGACGACCAACGGACACGCTCAAGACGCGGGGAAAGGCGGGACCGCAGGGAAGGCAGACAAAGGGCGTGAAGCCGTGGAACTCGTCACCGTCAAGCCTGCGGAATTCCCCGGTGCCATCAACAACCCTCTGAAAGGCTTCCGTGGCTACCACAGCGATGGCTACGGACTGCTGCACCGGAAGTACGTCCCCTGGAATGCCATCGAGACCGGTGCGGCGGATACGGTTGAGCGCGTGATTGCTCACACGAACAAAATCTGTCGACACCGAGGCAAGGGTTTCGAGGAACTCAACGTCAAGCTTGTTCCACGCGTGTTCCTGGACTGGGATGGCACGCGCGGCACGGCCAAGCGGCCGAAGCAGCACTGGCCGGCAGACATGGCCGAGTTCGACTACGACAGCCCGGAGTTCCATCAGCGGCTCATCAAGCTCATCACCAAAATGGGCCAGGCCTGGGACAACGATCCGCGCATTTTCGCCGTTCAGATGGGGCTGATCGGCTACTGGGGCGAACATCACAACCCCGCTCCCACAGCCAAACAGCGACACCTGCTCGTGAGAGCATTCCGCAACGCCTTCAGGAACAAGCCTGTTCTCGTCCGCCACACGGATCCGGAGTTCATGGACGCAGGGTTCGGGATCTACTACGACACCTTCGCGAATGTCGGACGCGAACCCCACATGGCGGAGAAGCGCCCTTACGTCAAGGGGCAGTTCCCATGGCAGGCAACGCATGTCTACCCGGACATCTGGAAACGATCGCCCATCGAGGGAGAGGTCGAGTATAACTGGCAGAAGCAGCGCAAAGACGCCGATCCAGAAGGAACGTTCGGGCGCACCCCCGATGAAACCATGACGGCACCCTCCTACCGCCGGTACATGATCGACAAGATCCGCCGCTACCACACGAGCTACCTGGGCTGGATCTCGGGTTACTCGTCCTCCAAGACAGATGTGCTCACCGGAGCTGGGGAGGTGCAGAAGGCATTCGGCTACCGTTTGGTCATCGAGTCGCTCAGCTACACACCGGGTCTTGAGCCGGGCGGAGAGCTGACCGTGGCGTTCAGTGTGCGGAACACGGGCAGTGCGCCGTTCTACCTGGACTGGCCCGTGGCTGCGGCACTGCTTGACCCCGAGACTCGGAAACCGATGTGGTCGTCTCCCCTCCAGGGAATCGACATTCGGACGTGGCTTCCCGGGGAACGATGGAACAGCGACACGTTCACCTACGAGGTCCCCGCAAAGCGTTGGGATGTGGAAAGTAGCGTAGCCTTGCCCAAGGGCCTCGCGGCCGGCGAGTACATCGTCGCCCTGGCCATCCTCGACCGTCAAGGCGACATGATCCCGAGCGCCCGTTTCGCTATCGCAAACTATGTTGCGGGCGGCTGGCACCCGTTCGGGTACGTCGGCGTTGGCGCACCCCCACGCAAGACGGCCCTGGACGACGTCGCGTTCGACAGCCCTGCCTTCGACCGAACACTCTCGTACCGCGCACCCCAAGCCCTGCTGGCCGTCCAGCCCCCGCCCCCCCTTCCCGAGGCCGTGACGCCCAGTCGCTGGAAGCCAGACCCGACCACAGAACTGATCAACCCCTGGCGCTACTGGTGCCTTGTCCGAAGAAGCGAAACGGTGGAGAAGCGAGTCAGTGCCGATGGGCCCGTCGCAGAACCGGCTGACCGGAAGGTGATCACGGTTGCGGGGGACTACGGCCGGGGATCGAACCTGACCTACACGTTCTTCGACAACGGGACACTTGGTCCGGGAAACTACCGCTTCTCATGCAAGGTGAAGGGAACAGCCGGCCAAAGCGTCCGATTCGACGTGGCTGACGGTTGGCGGAGTGTCGCAGGAGGAACCGACCTCCCCCTCGCCACTGCCTGGCAGGAGCACGCCGTCGAGTTCGAGATCGCGGCTGCATTCAAGAACGGTACGCGCATGCGATTCAGTCTCCCACACGACACGACGGGCGAGTTCCACCTCACCGATTACCATCTCCGCCGGACGCAGTGATTACGCAGTCCGGCATAGTGATTCTCGCCCAAACCCGGAGGGATACGATGAAGGATCTCCGTAACGCCCTGGCAACGGTCGTGATGCTGACTGCGGTGCATCCCTGCGGAGCAGAACCGAGGGGCACTGCCTTCGAGCGCCTCGTCCCGGGACGCTATTCCTTCAACCGCGAGACGCTCAAACACCCCAAGGAGACTGACGAGAAGCCCATCTACGCTGATCCGAAGCTCCGCAAGTTGACGGACGGCGGAAAGGACGCATCAGCCCGGCGCGTGGTATGGCGCAGTAAAGGCTGGGAAGGCGGTCGGGTGCTCGATCTTACCTTTGTGTTCCCGCAGCCGACCGATCTTCGGAACGTCGTGGTGCACTCACTGCGTCGACGCGGCTATGCCGTGGAGCGCATCCAGGTGTTCGGGCGCGCGGGGGAGCACGCGGCGCTGCTCGGCGATGTGTCGTTCAAACAGAGCTGGGCGTACCCACCGGCCCCGGACATGCCGCCAACCAAAATGATGGCTCTGAACGTGCCGTGTGAGCCCAAAGTCGTGACCGAGGCCCGCGTACGCCTTCATGTTGTCTCGTATCTCGGCCTGAGCGAGGTCGAGTTCTTCGGAATCGCCCGGAAACCAACCCCACCGCCCCCAACAACGGCGTATCGGGTACCCCCGCTGCCTGACGGTGTGCCGTTCCGGGTGCTTGCGGGCGACTTCAACACCGACGGACAAACAGACTTCCTCCTGGAGAACGCGTGTGTGGCGTACGTCGTTGATCCGCGCTGGGGCGGGGTCGTCAATGTCGCCATCAACAAGCGGACGGGCGTGAATTTGGTGAAACCCAACGCCAAAGGCACATGGGGTGGCCTGTTCGCCGACCGCATGTACCCAGCCGGAAAGAGCGATTTCTTCAGTCAGCCCTACAAGGGTGAGATCACCGAGAGCACGCCTGGCAAAATAGCGGTCCGAGTGAAAGGGAACGGGAAGACCGGTCAGTTCCGCAACGTCACGTTCGAGAAGACGTACTCGCTGACGCCAAGCGGGCCCGCGCTGCGCACTGACTACCGGATCCTGAATGGACAGGACAATGTCGTCGCCGTGGACCACGGCACGTGGGCGCTGAACGGCATGGGATCGACCCGGGAATCAACGCGCGTCTTTTGGGCTGATGAGAAGGGCCCCCGTGACCTGAGCGATCTCGGAACCGAGTACGTCTACGAGCCACGCCGCGGTTGGCTCGGCATGCGCACCCAATCAGGATCGGGCATCGTCATGCTCTGTGAGTATCGGCGCACGGCCGGCTTCCTGCTCTGGCGTTCAGGTGACTTCGCCACAATCGAGTTCAAGATGGGCCGATACCCCATCGAGGCCGGTGGAAGCCTGACGATGACCGCCTGGGCCGTGCCCTTTGATGGGATCGGGACGCCCCACGGGGCAAGTCCAGCCATGGTAGGATCTATTGATGTAGAACCGGCAATGGATGCCCTTCCCGACGCTCTCAGGTTCAACCTGCAAGCCACTCGCCCCGGCACCTTCACGGTGACTGTCGAATCACGACGCCTTCCGAGCTCAAACTGGCAGGAACAGAGCAGCAAGGAAGCCACCCTAACCGTGGCCCCAACCAGGATGCGTTCGCTACTCCAACTGACCGGTCCAGGCACACACGTGTTCCGGGTGCGAGCCCGGCAGGACGGGCGTGACGTCTTCACGATGGAGCGGCCCGTGGTGGTAGGCACAGCAAGTGGTACCTACACCATGGCCCCCGAATGCGAGCGCTTCCTTCCGGAGACGACAGACGACACGCGGGGACGCACTGATTACCACTCGATGGAGTACAAGACCAAACACGTGGCGTGGGTCCCCAAGTGGGCCGGAGGCAAACCACGCGTGCTGTTCCTGCCCCGACGCCGGGCAGGCATCAGGCAGGCTGTTGAGCTCGCGCAACGTTTTGAGATGGAGTTACACACCAGCTACATGCCACGCTCCATGCAAGCCGGTTGCCTATATGATCTCGCCGACTTCGCCGGCCGCCTCAACGCGCGCCAACTGGTCAAGGCACTTCAGAAGCTCCTGACCAAGCAACCGTTCGACGCCATCGTCATCCCCGGTGATCTGTGGAAGGACCTCAAGCCGGATGTGCAGACGCTCATCCTTGACAAGATTCGTGCGGGGACGGGGCTCGTGCTGCTCGCACCCGAGCACACACCGGCTGAAGTGGACGCGTTGGCGACGCTGACTGCGCCCGAGAACGAGGCACGCCGACTCCAAGGCAAGTGGCGTCGGACGGCCCAACACTTCATCACAGACGGCATCCCTTTTGAGGTCATGCCCGAGACATTGGCATTGCCGTACCAGACGACCGGCACCGAGTTGGCCGCAATCGGAGACCAGCCACTGGTAGCCGTATCAAAGCTGGGTGCAGGTCGCGTAGCGATCGCAACCTGGGTTGTGGCAGGCATCAGACGCAACGCGTACCACCAGACGTACGGCGGCGTAGGACTGCTCCCGAACATGCTCCCCTTCGGCCGGCACTTCAGCAGTGACGCTCACTACTGGGAATACCAAATGTCGCTGCTCACGCGCATGATCTACTGGGCCGCCCGGAAGGAAACACCGCTACGCGCGACGCTTGAGATCAAAGCGCTGCAAGCAGACGGCACCGGCCAAGCCCTGCTGCGTGTGCACGGGCAGACCAACGATGTGGGAGAAGCCACGGTGGAATGGACACTCCGAGACCGATTCTCCCGCGCGGCAGATACCGGGACAGTGAGTGGCATCGCCCTCACTGCTGCCGCCAAAGAGATCCCGATCGCGTTCCGCAATGCAGCCCTCGAGGGTCCTGTCTACCTGGAAGCCGTGATGATGACGGGCGAAGCAACGGCGTGGTGGGGAACAGCGGCAGGACAGGTTGACGCCACGGCGCGAATCGGGGACGTGACCATCCCGGAACGCGTATGCCGACGTGAAGAGCCCCTAACCTGTCAGGCCCGGCTGAGCGGCGAACTGGCTGATTGCCGCGTGGTCATCGAGGCCGTCGACGGGTACGGACGCGTGTTCGTCCGCGAGGTCACACAAGCGGAGCCATTGATCGACCGCCAACTGTCCCTCCATGATTGCCTTGGGCTCACCGGACACGTGAGGGTACGCCTCCTGCGGAATGACGAGACTATCTCCGAAGAACGCCGCCCATTCGTGGTTCACCACCCCGTCGATACGACACGCATGCAGGTGGCATTCGGTTGGCCCGGGGTCACCTACGGAGGCCATCCTTCCTTCCTGCACGAGCACTACTACCGACGCCTCAAACACCTCGGTGCCACCTCCGTGCGGGTTCAGCACGTTTCGTCCCAGGAGTGGTTCGCGGCACGGTCACTTGGGCTGACGACACTCAAGAGCAATGCGGGGGCCGGCGTCGGGGGAAAGCATCCCGACACGCGTGATCCGGACAAGGGCAAGCTGGGGTTGGTGCGCAAGCCATGCCTCAGTGACCCAGCGTTCCAGGAGAAGCTGCTCACGGCCAACGCAGAGGTCACGGCGTATGAAGATTCAGGCGTCGTTTACCGTGGCATGGGGGACGAAATCAACAGCATCCCGAACTGGGACGGTTGCTTCACCGATCACTGCCAACGGCAATTCCGGACGTGGCTGAAGGAAGACTATGGGTCGCTCGAGGCCCTGAACCGAGAATGGGCAGCATCCCACACGTCATGGGAGGAGATCGTGGCCATGACTCTCGATGAGGCGCAGGCACATGCGTCCCTGGCGCCCTGGGTGGACCACCGGCTGTTCAACAACTGGAACTGGGCTCGCTCCATGGCCCGGGTCCTCGAGGGCACGCGTCGTGTGGCCCCGGATACCCGCCTGGGATTCTCCGGCACCCAGGAGACCAAGCCCTGGAACGCGTACGATTGGTGGCAAATCTGTCAGAGCGTCTCGGCCGTTGCTGCCTACTCAGGCGAACAGGTTACCCAGCGCCGGAGCTTCTCGGACGACATGTACTCCATGACTTGGATCGGGTACACCTCCCAGTTCGAACAGTTGCGCGAACGTGTCCTGACCTGCCTGTTCGAGGGAGACGGCGGTTTCAGCGTGTTCAGCGGCAGGTTCATGGTCGATCCGGACTACGCGATCCCGGAGAAAGGGACGTGGCTGCGCGAAGCCCTTGCCACAGTGGATGGTGGACGCGCAGAAGTGATCATGAACTCCCGCTATGACACGGCGCCCATCGCGTTCCACTACTCGCCGGCAAGCGTATGCGTCGATCAGGCACTGGGGACCAACGCGACGCGCGTATCGGAGACATCGGGAATGCGCAGACTCCTGTTGAACCGGAGTATGGACTACGCGTACATCGCCTACGCGCAACTTGAGGCAGGCAAGACGACGGCACGTGATGGAACGCAGTACCGCCTCATCATTCTGCCCGCCTCGGCAGCGATGTCGGACAGGGAGTGTGAAACGTTGCGGCGCTGGGTTGCGGAGGGCGGTGTTCTGTTGGCCAGTCTCGGGTCAGGAACGCATACGGCGCATGGACGGCCCCGGGGCAACGCCCCTTTGGACGATGTGTTCGGTATCCGTCGTAACGGCGACCAAGTCCGTTCAGAGGAGATGCGGGTAACGGCCACCGGCAACGCGCACAGTGTGGTATTCGATGGGTTTGAGATACCCGGGGAAAGCCTGGAAACAGGTCTGTCCGCCGCGGAAGCACAGGTCCTCGGGTGGGCGGAAGGGGGCGGACAGAAGCACCCGGTCGTGTTCGTTAGCCGCCACGGATCAGGGACCGCAATCTACCTGGCGGCGGATGTTCTCTCGACCTACGGGGAATGGGGCGCAACCGGACGTATGCCGTCGCGCGTTGCCGCCGTGGAAGGCATGGACCAATTCGCTGCAAGCGTGCTGAGCCTTGCCCAGGTGGGCCCGCGCCCGATTCCCCTCACCGACACGGGGAGGCGCTTGGCCTGCACGCGTATGATCTTCCGGCGCAACGGCCCCATGCGTCTTGTGGGCGTGCTCCGCAACTCACGCGAGGCGCAGGACCTGGATCCGGGGGATCAGGCCGTGACGCTGAAGCTGGGCCAAACGTGCCATGTGTACGAGTTGGTCAAACGCGCCTATCTCGGCCAGACCGACACCTACCACGACACCTTCTCTCCCACCACACACCGCGCCCTGGTCCTGCTGCCATACAAGGTGGACGGCGTACGCCTCGAGCTCACGGGCGAACCGCGCGTTAAGTGCGGCGAGTCAATCACTATCCAGGCGCGGATCCTCGCCAATGCGGAACAACTCGCCGAACACCGGTTGCAGGTCGACGTGCGAAGACCGGATGACAAGCGCGCCGAAGGGTACGACGATCTGCTCGTGCTGCGCAACGGCACAGCGACCATGCGACTGCCGATCGCTCTCAACGCAGACCCCGGTGAATGGCGTGTAACCATGACAGATGCGGTCTCCGCACTGAGCGGCCACACGCTGTTCACGGTATACCGACCTGCTGGTAGGGCGCAGTGATGGTTACTGCATGCCGGCCGAGAACGGCCGGCCACGGTTACTGTGCTGCGGCATTGTTGCCGCAGTTTCCGCAGATGCTCCCCACCCACCTGTTCATCTGCAGGCACCGCTCGCGCGTCAGCGATTGCTTGCGCCCAGTGTGGGCAAACGGCGAGAGGATCAGTAACCGCCCCTTCGCACAGAGATCGAAGTAGGCCCCGGCAGGTCTGTACAGCGGGGCGAAGCCGTCCGGTTTGAGCAAGATCAGACTCCCGTATGCCTGCCCCATCACCAGCTGTGCGATCTCCTTCTCGCCGGGCGATATGAATGGTGAGACCATCACTGCCCCGGCCGCGACCCGCTCCGCTATCTCCGCCTTGAACGCCGCCAGCGCATCTGCTGTCGCGCGCCGCGATACTTGCACCGGTACCAACTCCGGCTTTTCCAGAAGGAAGAGGTTCCCGAACCCCGTCCAATCCATGCCTTGTGGCAATCGGCCTGACCGTAGGTCGTTCACCTTCACGAACAAGTCCGGGTGCGCTCTCCGCAGGCAATGCCGTCGCGGGTTGTCGTGGATATACCGCCGCTCGTTGCGCAGCGTCTCGGAACTCATGACGACGCGGTCGTGGTAGTTCTCTCCCCATACCACCAGGTCGGGTGCACCCAAGGTCTTGCGCAGTTCGGACGTAACGCCGCTCTTGAACCCGCGGATCGTGATCCCAAGCGCCCTGGGGATCTGCTCCTTGACGTAGAGGATGCCATGCAGATGATCGGGCATCACGACCAGCGTGGAAGTCTCGATGGCGGGGCAATGCAAGGCGATCTCGTGCCAACGACGGCGCACGGTCTCCCCCGCTTCCGAGAGCACGGCTCGGTCATCTCGGCATGCGCCGAACAGAGGGCGGCGGCCCGCGGTCGTCAGCGTGATCATGTAGAACCCGACTCGGGTGTAGTCGTGCCCGAACATGCGCTTCGTCTGCATGCTGGCCCTCTGCTATGGCGGCCAACAATGGCCGCACACAGTTACCGTGCTGCGGCATTATTGCCGCGGATTCCAGCTACCGTGCTGCGGCATTATTGCCGCAGATTCCAGTTACCGTGCTGCGGCATTGTTGCCGCAGATTCCATTGACCGCCGCAATCCGGGCGCCCGGCATGCCTGAGGTCGAGCACAGTGGTTGTGCACAGCGACGCACACCCTCACTCAAACTGATCCGCGCTGGTGGGAACCAAGATGATCCGGTCTACAAGCACCTGGTCTTTTTGTGCACTGCCGCCGTAGGTCGGGCCGTTGAACTTCATAGAAACGTGGACCTGCCACCTGTTTCCGGCGCCGGGCTCGTACAGGCGTTTGCCGAGCTCCAAGTGCGTCCCCCAGCTCCGGGCTGAGAACCAGACCATGCAAGTGGGGCTGACCTCGACCTCGCCGAGCTCGTAGAGACGATACTCACCCGGCGTGATCTCATCGGCAGTTACTCTGCGCTGCAGTGTGAACGTCCGGTTCAACGCTCGAGTCCACGTTGCTTTCGAGCTCTTGGGTAGCTTCGGGAGCGCGGATGCGTCCCGGGTCGCCCGGTCTTTCTGGTGGAACCCGAATCGGAAGGGCATATCAGGCAGGTGCACCGGGGCAGCGTACCCGAATGCCGCGTCAGCGTCCTCGACATAGGCGCTCGTTGCACGACGCCCGATCGGAACGAACTGCCGCACGCACGCCGGATCGACGTCCCCAAGCTGCGGAGGAAGAGAGGGTTGCCTGCCGCCAGCCTTGATCTTCAGGATGAAGTCATCCACGATGCTGGCTCCCACAGGGCGCACCTGGAACGTCTTGCTGACGGCGGCGTTGGTTGCCCGGATGCGGGTGGCAATCACCTCGTAGTCAGCGAAGTAGTCCGGATGTGTTTCCTTGAGGGACAACCACTTCCACAGCGTTGCGAAGTCAAGCTTGCGTCGGACGGTCTGCACGTGCAGCAGGTGCTTCGGCTGATCCGCTGTCAAGGCCTCCATCCGATCGAAGGAGTGCTGCCACTTGGTGATGTTGTCGACGGTTAGGTAGGGGAATGTCTGGTCGTCGAAGTTCTTTGAGTTGTAGGTGACCCCGGGCGGGGGCTCCATCGCTTTTCGTCCCTGCTCCAACTCCGCGATGTAGGCCCGCATCAATGCTGCCGCGGCTCCGTAGTGGTGGTCGGTGAACTCCTTGATGAGCGCATCGGTATCGCAGTCTATGTTCTGCATCAGCTTCAGCAACAGATAGGCCTGCAGTTCGTGAAAACTGCTACGTTGGTTGATTCCTTGATGGTCCGCAAAGAGACCTTCGAGGCCGGCGACCGCCATCAGGCGCATGTTGTTGACAAGTCGCTCGATGTTGCCGACCGGCATGATTGCCCCGGTTCCCCACGGGTTCGGGTAGATCCAGGTCCAAAGGTGGTTGGTGATGCGGCCCCACCCCAGCATGTCGCGGTAGGTCTCCTGAATGTTCGCGTCACGGTGATTCCACCAGTCCGCGTGGTATGCATCCTCGATTGGTGCGAAGGCCACGACGGCGTTCTCGGGGAAACGCACGCTCGCGGGCAGCACGGGCGGATGCTGGGTCTGGCTACGACGGTATGCCAGTGTCCGGACTAAGACGCCGGGGTAGTCCGTTCGTAGGCGGGCGCACAGCTCGATGATGGCGTCGTACAGCGGTCCGCCGGTGTTCTGGTACCGCTCTTCCAGCGCCTGACACCCCGGGCAATGGCAGAACTTGCCGCCGGTGTCCGCCGCATCGATCGTGATGATCAGTCCTTCTCCGGGCAGCTCCTTCGCATGCTCGATATCCCGGATCACGTTCCGGGTCAATTCCTTGCGCAAGCTCGGGTTGCTGAAGCAGAGCTGCTTGTTCGGAACGCGTTTGCCGAACTCGTTCAGCGTGAAGAAATCAGGATTCGTCTCGAAGTAGTCCTTCTTGTCCTGCCACTCGAACCGATTAGCGGCCCTGTTGCTAGGCGTGGGAGGAATGTATGAGAACGAGGAATGCACAAAGCGCGTGCTCGGAAGCTTCGAGATGTACTGCGGACCACGCTTCTTGAGCGCGAACCCCATATTAATGCCATTCTGGTAGTAGAAGTCGGTGCCGAAGTTAAGCTGCACCTGCCGATACGTGATCGAAAAACGGCGCTTCCGGCCGAACGGCGCAAGCGTGACCGTAGGCATGTTCGGCACGATCGGCTCCTCGTGCACAGAGTACCAGCGCCACCCCAGCGAGTTCTCCAGGAACTCCATCACCGCCCACAAGTTCCCATGGATGCCTTTCCCGTACAGGAGGATACTCTTGTCGAGGCTCCTGGCGACGTGCTCTTCGTCGTCGAGTTCGGCCAGAGGATCCCCCTTGAGCAGGTCGCGGGTGGTCCCGCTCAGCCCCACGAAAATACACGTGCCTTCCTTCTCCACATCCCCTGGGTCGACCACGGGGAACTCAGCGCCCGTGATCTGCTTGAGATAGTCTGCCAGCGTGTGCACGGCGTAAGTGTCCACGGGGTTGGGTTCCGCTGGCCCGGCAATCCGGTAGCAAGTGACTCCATCCTCCGCCAGCTGCAGGTCGAGGGCAAGTACCGGGCCGATCGCGGTACAACACATCACCGCCGCGGCCATCGTTCGCGCAAGAACTCTCATCCTGTTTCGTCTCCACTATTATGCCACGGAGAACGCCAGAGAAATCAAGGCCTGAATCGCTGGAGTTCTCTCATTTTCTGCATCCCTTCGTCTGCGCTCTTTGGGGCCTCTGCAGTGCCCCTCTTCAGATCGCGTTTCACCCCGAGCTGGTCGCATCATCTTCCTGCGACCAATCAACCGACCAGGCCGGGCGACGGCGGAATGGGGTGTCGAACTTGTTCTCTAGGACCTCACGGCCTTCGAGAGAGATCATGCAGGCGCGCAGGCAACCGCGTCCGCCGCAGATCGCCTGCCCGGTCTTGTAGAGGTTCTGGGGCTTGTGCCGCCAAGGGGTGTGCGGGCCCCGGGCGACCTTCATGCCGTACACCTCTGTGTCCATGTAGTTGGCGTGTTCCTCGTCCTCGACTGGCACGCCGCCGCGTAGTCCCACGGCACAACGCTGGCAGTCCAGGTCGTTCCACTCCAAGTCGTACCCTCCGAGGGTGACCTTGACAGACTGGTCGCGTTTGATGGCATCGACGGGACAGTCCTTGACGCAGGCCATGCAGCGATTGCAGAGCGTGCCCGGCTCCATCACGGGATCCGGCTCCAGCTCTGCTTCGGTCAACACGATTCCCAGACGTTGTCGCGGCCCGAAACGCGGGGTGAGAAAGACCTTGGACCAGCCAATTTCTCCAAGTCCGCAGAGGTATCCCGCGATCCGTAGATTGACCATCACATCGGGCTGAGCGCGCCCGGGGGCGACGGGGCGCGAAAAGGGCCTCAGGTCGCCCTCGTTGTCGATGGCACGCCAGGGGGAGAGGTGTCCTATGGGCATGGCTTCCTGGCCGTGGTCCTCAATGAACTTCGACAGGTTGATCACCGTCATCGGGATATAGAGGTGCGTGAGCGCGCCGTATCCCATGGAGGAGTAGTTGCTGAAGAACGTGCCCTCCTCAATGCCGCGCAAAGTGCCGCGATTGAAGCGGAATGCCATCGCGATGACGGACTTGGCCTCCGGCATGATCTGGCGCGGATCCATCTGGATCGGGGCGCCCTCCCAACGGTCGATGGAACCGATCCCGACCATGTCCGCACCCTGAGCGCGAGCGAACGCTTTCACCTTCTTCGCGTCCATCATGCAATTCTCCCTATCGGGTGTGTTGGATGAGCTCGGCGAGGAGTGGGCTGGTGGTGCATACGGTCGCGTCAAGATCCGGACGGCGGTCGTGGCTCACCCAGGTGAAAACTTCAGCTGCTTTGCAGCCGCAAGCGACGCCCCATTTCAGCGGCCGCAGCCGGTGCCCGTGGTCGGGAAGATGCGCGGTCGGCATCTGACAGGCGTGCTTGCCGAGGAGCTCCATCTTGCGGTCGAGGTAGTCGGAAATGTCGACGTACGTGTCCCACTGCGTGTTTCGGTCACCGAAGGCCGTGTAGTCCTCACGCCAGTAGAGCAACCCGCCCTTGTACCCTTCCTCGACGGCGTCCCAGTAGCATTTCGTGACCAGCAGGCAGGTGGCGATGTGCTCGATGTTCCCGGAACACAGGCCATGGGTGAAGATGCACGCCGGATCGTGTTCCATGATCAGGTCGACCAGACGCTGTCTGCTGGCCTTGTCCTCGTAGGCTGTCACGATCGTGGGAACGTCGTCCGACACACTCTCGGGGCGCGCACAGCCATAGCGCAGCTCGATTGTCTCGAGATCAGCCCCTCTGCAGTGGCGCTGGGGGTGGTCAAGATGAATGGGCTCCGTACCGAGCAACGCCGCCGCGTCGGTGCATTCGCGCTTGCGCCGCGCCATCATATCCACATTGTTCTCGACCCAGCGTTTGACCGTTCCATCCGGCTGCAACTCCTGGGTGCCCCCTGACATGTTGTTCGTGGACATGACATACACGATCACGTAGCCCAGCTCGTAGAACTTCGCGAGCGTTCCCCCCGTGCCCACCTCGACATCGTCGGCATGGGAGCCGATTGACATGATTTTCTGCTTCTCCATGGTCTTCCTTCCAGTTCAGATGAAGCTCGGGTTGGGCCCGCCGCACTCATTGTTGCCTGCAGCCAAGGACGGGACGCCAGATCCCGCCGCTGGCCTTGGTGTTGTTGACGCGTACCACCAGCGTGTTCGCCTGATCGTACTTCAGAAGCCGCGAGGCAACGCTGACCTCGAAAGGCTCTTCCCAGAGCTCGTTGATGCTCCTGCCCGTGGACGTGCTCGAGTGCTCGCCAACCAGTTCGCCGTTCACGAAGATCCACGCCTCCTCATCCACGCTGCCGAAGAGCAGACGTAGCGACGCTCCCTGCCAACTGGCAGGGAGCGTGAACGCGGTACGGTACCACGCCTGTCCCTCATAGCGGCCCCACTTGAACTCATCCCATAAGGCCGGGACCTCAATGGGCTCCCACGCGTCGGTGTTGACGTCAACCCGAAACCACTTCTCGGTGACGCCCTTCTCGATGGAATCCAGGCGGAAAAGCCACGGGCCAAGGGGCGCGGGCAACGGTTCAGGCAGGTTCTTCCACTTCGAGGGGACGCGAAACGTGCTCTTCCAGTAGTCGAGGCGCCAGCGTGTTGCCGGGGACACCTCGGCCGCGGCGTTCTCCTTCCCGGCGTCTGCCTGGAAGAGGATTACCCCCAAAGCATCCCGATTCCCCACATCGCGGGTACCACCGAGTGAAGACCAGATCGAGCGCCTCACGTCATCCGGACCGACCACGTGTGTCCGGCCGACGTTGAAGCGCCAGCTCGTGCCTTCCGCAGGGGGTTCGGCGACAAGGGTCTCGTAGGGCAGACTCAGCAACGCGATCCATCTGTTCGTCGTCTTGTCCACGCGCGACTCGTAGGACCACTCGCCATTCCATTCGGGGTCATCTTTGCTGTATAGGAGGTGCATCCTGTCAGTGATCAAGCCGCGTGCAGCGTCAAACCGCGCCCCTGGGTTAAGGCCGACTCTGAAGCGGTAGAATCGATCCTCACCGGGGATTGGGCCCAGGTAGATGTCCAGCGACTCGTGCCCCTTCAAATCGCCGTCGCGGCCGACGTCCTCGAACGTGACCTGGTCAGCCTCAAGCTGCGCTTCCAGACGCAGGTAGAGGGCCTCGGCGCCGTACAAGACACGGACCGCGGCCGTCCGCTCAAGCTCTGCACCCGGTTCGACAGAGTGGAGCTCACCTGCGGATGCTTGCGCCCAAGCGGGGGAATCCATCCGGACCTCACCGATCGCGGGGATGGCGGTCAATCTCGATGCGCCGGGCAACGGCGCCTTGCGCATGGCGGCGGTATCCCAGTTCAAGGCCGTGTCGGCAAAGGTGTTCCCGTAGATATTGTGGACCAACTGCAGGTGCGACACGTTATGGCCACCCGGTGGGAACAGGACACGCCCCCAGCCCTCAATGGGTCTCGCACGGTCGTTCTTTCGTGTTCGTTTCTTGTCCCGTTTGGCGACGTACGAGAACATGCTTTCCGTCAACGCGTTCCGATCATCAATGGCGTTCAGCACGCGTTCGCGCGTAGCCAGTGTGGGCTCGGTCTCGTAGGCGTGATACAGGTGGATGACCCGCATGAGCGCCTTCAGGAAGTCGAACTCACGCCGCACGAGCTGCAACCGGGCCCGGTGCTTCCCGCCAACGGCCTTGCTCTCTGCCTGCACAAGATACGTTTCGAGCGTCTTGATCAGGCGCGGCGGGTAGAGAAAACTCAGCATCCGAAACGGATCCCGGACAGCCTTGTGCCCCCGGCCGTAGATGTCCTTGTAGGTCCAGCCGACTCCATGCGTGTTCAGGTATAGGGCGTAGAGCTCGATGCTGTGGTAGAGCGCGTCGTAGAAGCGGCGCATTGATGCGCCGGCGTCCGGACCGAACGCCGAATCACAGAACTCGAACACAAGCTCCCGGGCCGTCAGATTCGCGGGATCGTCGAACATGCGCCCGAACACGTAGTAGGTCGGCCCCTCCAAGCCGTACACCTCGCCCAGCCCATCCCGAAAGATGCCCCGGACCCCGTATTCCTGGAAGAACTTGACCTGCTTCTCGATGAAGAGCGGCGTACGCTGCGGCGTGTAGCGTGAGGTCTGGTTCGCAATCCAGTTGTGGATCCAGATGCCGTACTCCCCCGTGTGCAACTTGCGCCACTTGCACCATTTCGTCGTTTCTTCGAAGTTGGCGTCCACATGACTGATGATGACATTGTCCGGGAATGTGTCGAAGGTTTTTGGAGGCTCGATAGTCACCGTGTACGGCGAGAGGAGGAGCTTCTTGCCGGGATGCTCCTGCTTGAGGCGTTCGGCGATATCACGATGAAAAGTCCAGAGCTTCTCCCCCCAGTCCTTCCCCGTGTCGTAGAGAGCGTCGCACTCTTTGCACTGGCAGGGCCGGAAGCCGTCGGGCTGCTGGATGTTGACCGACTGGCAGCCGGCTGCAAGAAAACTGGCGGTGAATTCGTAGATCAGCTCACGCACTCTGGGGTTCGACAGACAGTATTGGTTGTTCTTGGTGCGTTCGCCGCCGAGCAGCGCGAAGTACTCGGGGTTGCTCTCGCGATAGGTCTTAGGCGGCACCGCTTTGCCATACGTGTGGCCCAGCAATGCGTCGTCGACCCGGGGGAAGAAATTGCTGGCAACATCATACAGGAGAGCGTGTCGGTGGTGCCGTTTGTGGTAGCGAGTGAACACGTCTTTGCGCAGGTTCAGATCCGCCGGAATGCTGATGGACGGCATCTCCGTGAACTCGATGCTCGCGTCGTCAAAGACCCAGTCGCGCACGCGGCTCGCGCCTTTGGTTGGGATCATCGCGTTCCCGGGATACAGGAAATACGTCTGCGCGTGGAGGCGAAGGAAATCAGCCGTGGCCTTGAGTGTGCCCAATCGATAGTAGAAGAAGCGGTTCCAGTTACCGAGGTGTGACAGGTCGGGTGGCGCCTCATCCCGGCCAGCAAGGACCACGTCCCTGCCGACAACCCTGTGGAAGTAGCTCCAGCCCTCAAGCACGGCCGGATCACAGCCGTTAGCCCGGGCGAACGCCGTGGCACCGAGGTAAATGCAGGGCTTCCCTGCTGCACGGTCACGCTCCTTGACGATCGGCAATTCGAATCCACTCGCCCGGAAGGCGTGCTGGATGAGGCGCCCGGTCTGCCGGAGGCACTGTTCGACCACCAGATCCGGCACTGTGTCCGGTGTCACAATCTGGTAGTCGCATCCCCCATCTGCCGCGATGACCACATGCTCCACAGCGGCCCTGGCCGGCAGGCACGCGACGGTGAACAGAACCAGAGAAGCCCAGCTCCGTACGGATGGTCGTGTAACGCTTGCCATCACGGTCCGCTCCTCGGAAATCGTGCCGCAACCAAGAGTGCGGACGCGCGGTTTGCATGATCGTGCTGATCGATGAACTCTCACTTCCCTTCCTGTTCGCGAACTGCCTTCTCAGCGGCCTTGCGCTGATGGGCCCGGACTCCCTCGGCGGCGAGGACTTTCCGGTAGGCAGCCAGGGATTCATCCCTGCGGCCAGCGGCAGCGAGAGTATCACCAAGAGAGATCAGCATGGCGTGCTGCCAGTGGCCTTTGAGCTTGTCGACGTTTGCCCGGTTGATGGTGGCGAGGGCCTCGTTGAACTTCCCTTGCTTCACCAGGATCCGCGCGGCGCATTGCACGGCCCGGAACTCGTTTGCCGCGCCGATGCTGTTCTTCCCTTCATAGTTCCGCCGGTACGCTTCAAGTGCGCCTGCATCGTCTTTCAGATTTCGTTGGCGGTTGTCACCCATCATCGTCAGGATGCTGGTACGTGTACGGCGCTCCCGTGTGTACGTATCGGCAATCTGTAGGTCCGCCTCGGTCTTGTCGCCGGTCTTCCGGGCAAAGTAGGCTTTGGCCCGGGCGAACGCCCCCGCACCCCGCTGCCAGAATGGCCAGGTGTTGAAGTCTTCCGCGCCGAACTGCTCGATCACGGCGTCGTACTTGCGTTGGCTTACAAGGTTCTCAATCTGCACGGTCTTCTTCACGGCCTCAACTGGGATCTGCCCGGCGAATTGGCCGGCACGCTCGTAGTCCCTGAGACTGCGCGCACAGCTCGCCGCATGCGCAAGCACGTCAGATTTCTGGAAGTCTGTGGCCTTTTCAGCCGCCGCCAGGTCGCGGTAGATCGTGATGGCGTCCTCGTACTTCCGCTTCAGCGTCAACGCGGCAGCCTTGCGCCCGGCAATGATGTGATCGGTCACGGTCGGATCGGCCTTGAATCTGTGGGAGAGTCCCGCATAGAAGTGCGCGAACTTCATCTTGTTGTGGAAGACCTTCGCGCTTGTCGGCGAAAACGCAGAGACCTCGGAAGCGACTTCGCGGATGCGTTGGCGACAGACGTTGATGTGCCAGGGCAGACTCTGGGTGGGCCTGCGTCCGACGACTTTGTGGTTGGGGTCGTTCTCGTCCTGAGTCACCGGGATGCGGATCTCGAGTGTCCAGTACCCGTCACCGATCTCAGTGGCCACCTCGGCCTGCGACGACCAGCGGAACCAGTTGTAGCGGTTTGTGCCGCGATCGAGATCAATCAGCGCGCCCGACGGACCGACGGCAATCTGGTAGTAGCTGTGTGCGTCGGTCTCAATCAGGATCTCCACCGCGTCGCCATACCAAATCGCCTGGTCGTTGTCTTTGGTGGTGGCGATGTTCAGCTTCTCGCCGGGCTGGTCCTCACAGCGAATCGCGAAGCAGAGGTCACTGCCGATCCACGCAGTCTTGATCGAGGTCCCGTAGATCGGTTGGCGCCCGGTCTGCAGCTCCCGCATGCGCCCGGTCGATGCGACAGCGCAAGTCCTCCACGCGTGGTCGTCGAGCTTGCCGTCCACCACGATTGGGGTGCGCGAGCCGTTGACCAGCCGGAGTTTGGGCACAGGGCCACGCGTCTGCGCGAGCTGGACGCGTTTGCTGCGCAACCCCTTCAGGTAGTTGTCGATAAGCTGGGTACGTTTGCCGTAGATGGTGTCTGGGCCGGCTTTTCCCTTCGCGGCATCAAAGAGCGCCAACGCCTGTTCGGCCTTGGCAACGTCCTTGCCCATGTCCCGCCAGTTCGCCTCGCAATAGCCGAAGAACGCGCCCATCTCCGGGGCAGCGGGGCCATAGAACAGCTGCACGTACTCATCGAACATGGCTGCCGCATCCCGGTCTTTGCCGCCCCAGTACATGCGCGCGGTGAAGTAGAGCAGGAAGTGATTGTACCCGATGGCCTTCTCTTTGAAATCCATGGTGATCCAGACGTCCTCGCCGCGCGATATGCCCTTGGTCTCGTTGATGCTCTCGCCCATCACGCGAGGGATGTAGGCAGGCAGGTAGAAGCCACGGCCGGTGAACGGGTAGTTCTCGAAGATCTCCAGCGGTCGATCCGTCTTCGTCGCCCAGGCCGCGCGTAGCTTGCGGAGTTCGTCGCGGTCAGCGTGGGTGGGTCGTCGGCCACCGACAATGATGACCTGCACGTTCGGCTCGAGCTTGTCGATGCTGTCCGGAGCGTTGGTGTAAACGCCATAGGCGCAGTTCGAGATCAGCTTATCAGGGTGTGTCTTGCGGACCTCTTTGGCCACGCGGTTGACGAATTCCCAGATGTAGTTCGAGAGCCGGCCGCGCTCGCCGAGCTGAGGGGACTCCTTGCCTTCGCACAGTTTGCATTGGCACATGGCCGTGTAGCCGTCAGGCGGCATGATCGAAACCACGTTCATCTTGAAATGGTCGAACTGGACCTGCGCGAATCTGACGGCTTCGCGCAGCAGCTCCTCGTTCGAGTAACACAGCTGATAGCAGCGGTTTTGCCGGGGCGCTACATGCCTCTTGCCCCCGTAAAGTGCGAACCACTCCGGGTGCGCGGCCCGGACCTTCTCATTGCGTGTCATGCCGGCCAGACCGTGCGCGGCCTGACGGCCGTAGGGCTGGCGCGTGCCGAGTCGGAAGCCCCACATCATGGCGTCGTGACCGTAGACCGACGCGCGAAAGTTGCAGATGCGCATGGGGAAGTCCGGGTGCACGGTCCTGTCGATTTGCGGTACGGCGAGCGTCTTCATATCCGGCAGGACTTCGCCGATATCCCCGGGCATGTACCAGCGCACGCCCAGATCGCGCAGGAATCCGTCCACGGCGTTGAACGAACCACGCTCGTCATAGGTCCAGACATTGACGCTTCCGTTCTTGTCGACTTTCTGTTCCTTGGGCGTGCCGAAGAGCGCGTTCGAGCCGCTGTAATGCTTGTGCAGTTGCGAGTGCATGTACCCCCAGTTCTCGCCGGTGATCTTGTTCCAGGCGTCCTGCATCTTTCCGCTGCGGATGTCCTGGTACCCACGCGGCCAAGGCTCGACGGGGGTGAACTCGGTGTCGTCACCGATGAACACCATCCAGTTCTCGCCGGAGACGATGCGGTAGGCGCCGTACTTGAGTCCTTCCGTCGTGACCCCGAGTGTCTCGGTGTACGGGCTCTGCCCGACATAGAGTTTCACCGATACGGTGTTGGTCGGCGCCGTGACCACTGCGAGCTTCGCACCCGCAATCTTCTCCACATAGATTTGCAGCTCCTGTGCTGCCAGGCGCGTGCCACGCATTGCGTTCTCCGCAATGACGATCTCCGCCTCAGGCTTACCGTCGCGAACAATGAACGCCTCGCCAAAGGCAGTGAACGCAACCAACAGGGAAGACAAAAGTACCCGTTTCATTTGGTCTGATTCCCTTGTTCTGTGACCGAAAGATCTCTGCCCGCACCAAGCGTGCAACCCCGGACTTATGTGGCCCGGAACCGATCCAGTCGTCCGTCCTGGGCCTCGATGAGTGCGTCCAGCACGACGCGCGGTTCGCCAAAGTCACGAATCATCGCGTCACAGGCGAGGGCCATCAGCGCCTTCTGCCGGCTTCCTTCGACGGCTGCCTCCACAACGAGCTCGTGGGTGTAGAAGTGGGCCACGCTCCAGCGCGCTACCTGAGGCGGGAGTTCCCCCACGTGCACCGGTGTCGCGCCGTTCTGTCCGACTTTGGCTTTTAGTTCCACCACCGCCCAGTCGGGCACATTCGGTATGGCTCCGTTGTTTGGGATGTTGACATAGTGCACGATGTCCGGGCCAAAGGCGAGGGACTTGATCTGCTGGCCCATCGCTTCCGGTGTCGGCTCGTCCGGCACCCACACGTCCTTCTTGCCGGCGGCTTTCAGTTCGACATCCTGGGGCTCGTCACTGATTTCCCGGGCGAGCGCGCCTTCCCGAATCATGTCCGAACGCCATTTAAGCCCGTAGTGGATGTCGGTGGTCGAGGTCGCACGTCGGGCGTGGGGAAAGAATTCGACGATGTGCCGGTCCCCGCCGATGCAGTACAGGCCGAACAAGTCCAAAACTTCTTGCTGGAATCGGTGTCGTTCAGGCGGCTCCTGCGCAGCCAAACGTTCGCACAACTCGGGGTAGACGTCCTTGCCTTTGTGCCGGATATCGAGCATCCAAACACAGTGGTTCGGACCGGCAGCGGTCACGTCCAGTTCCTGCCACGGGACTTCGAGGACCTTGGCGAAGTAGCGCGTGTCACCGGCGACGTTATGGCAGTAGCCGATCGCGGGAATCGACGTGTACTTGTTCACGGCCCGGCAGATCGCGGACATGGGGTTCGAATGGTTCAGCAGCACCGCATCCGGGCAATATTTTTCCATGTCCTGGGCAATGTCGACGAAGATCGGCATGATCCGCAGCGCCTGCGACAAGCCGCTTGGCCCCACGGTGTCGCCTGTGGTCATGATGATGCCAAGCTCCGCCATGGCGTCGGTGTCCGCTTTGTGCCAGCGATGCCCCGGGCCGTGGACGCCAATGGATGCGACTGCGAAGTCCGCACCATCGAGAGCATCAGCTCGGTCCAACGTTGCCCGAACGCTGATGCCTGACTGGGTCTTCTCAGCGATGCGCTGACCAACCTGCCGCATGAGCTGGAGGCGTTCGTCGTCGATGTCGTAGAGAACGATTTCGCTGCCCGCCAGTTCCGGCGTACTCGCAATCTCTGCCATGGCGTACTCGAAGTAGAGGCTTCCGCCGCCCAACATGGTCAGTTTCAGGTTGCTCATCGTATGGTCCTCACTTCGGGGCAATCGTGCTGCTGGGCTCAATGGGCCCACATCGCTACTCACTGCGCGACTGGGTATTGTCCGAGACTCCCGGCTGAACGCGGTCCAGGAATGTGGCGTCGGCGCCGTGTTCGCGCCAGCTGCTGAGGTCGAAACGGTCGAGTTGCGACAGGGGCTCGTCCCGCACGGCGGCCAGTGCTTCATCAGCGAAGGTGTTGATGGCGTTGCGTTCCGCGGGGTCCGCAATCATCGCCGGGAACTTCGGGAATTGGCGGGCGCGGAGCTGCTCAACGTGATCCGGCGGGCCGTGGTCGGGCGTCTCGTAACGGCGGAGTTCGCCGCTGTCATCCAAGGCTTCACCTTCGATTCCCCAGCGCGCCTCATGCTCGATCACGAGTTGGTGCAGCCGCTCCCGAGCAGTGACCACCCTCGGGGCATCGGGCTGGGTGGTAAGTAGGTTCATCGTTTCGTCAGGATCATCCTGCATGTCGAACAATTCCGCGTACGGCAGACCGTAGTAGTAGGTGTACTTGAAGCGGCGGTCGCGGACCGTGGCCCAGCGCCTGCCTTTCCCGCCCAGGCTCATGTATTGGATCGAGCGGTCCTTCGTGTCGCCGAAGAGCGAGCCGCCGGGCAACTCGTCCGGACTCGGATAGTCCACGCCGGCTACATCGAGCACGGTGGGCAGGATATCGTTGAGATCGCAGAACTCGTCCCGTTCCGCCCCTGCCGCGATCCGCGCTGGGAAACGCATGATCAACGGAATGCGGGTGCAACTGTCGTAAGGCTGTGCCTTCTGGTGTGAGCCGTGGTCCCCGAGCATCTCGCCGTGATCGGACGTGAAGATGATCAGCGTGTTATCGAGCACCCCGGTCCGCTCGAGCGTGTCGAGGACGCGACCGATCTGGCGATCGACATAGGTAATTTGCGCGTAGTATGCCTCTCGGCGTCGGCGCATGTAGGCCTCGCGCTGCTCCGCTGGGGGGAGGGTGTGGTCGTCGCCCATGACCCGGGTGAATTCGTTGGGCTCGGTCGTGTCGCGAATGGGTTCGGGCAGGTCCGCATTGCGGTACAGATCGACGACGGATTCCGGCAGATCGAACGGCGGGTGGGGGGCGATCCAGCTCGACCAGCAGAAGAACGGCTGGCGCCCACGGTTGCTTTCCAAGAAGGCGATCGTCCGGTCGGCGACCCAGGTCGAGCCGTGGTGTTCGTCGGGCACGAGCGACCGTTGCGGCGCCTCGTAGAGCAGATTCCGGATTCCGTGGATGTTCTGGATGTTGCCCAGACCGACGGACTTCAAGTACATGGCGTACTCGTCTGATTCCCGGGTGCGCGGTGTCTCCTCGCTCAGTTCCATGCGGTCGAAGCCGTGGTGCCGACGTGGTGGCTGGAAGTGCATCTTGCCGATGGCGCGTGTCTCATAGCCGGCGTCTGACAGCAGACCCGGAAGGGTCGGGATTGCGGCGTCCATGGAGGTGCCGCTGTTGCCGTGGAAGCCGTGGCGTCGCACGGTAAGACCGGTGAGCAGGTGGTACCGCGCCGGTACGCAGATCGGGTTGGGCGTGTAGGCAGAGCGGAACAGACAGCCTTCACGGACCAGTCGGTCCAAGTTCGGCGTGATCATGTGCGGATAGCCGGCCGCGGCGATGGTGTCGAACCGCTGCTGGTCGGTCACCAGCACGAGGATGTTGGGGCATGCTTGTTGGGGCACGGGCCGCCTTCCTCCGATGCCACGGGTGAAGCTCGGTGTTTCTCAGTCTGCGTTGACCTCGGGGTCAAACGTGAGTGGCAGTTGGACGGTCTGTTTCTCCTGCCAACTCCGCTCGATCGCCTCGGCCAACTCCGCGACCCTGTAACCCGCACGGATGGGAGCGCTCATGGGTGCGCCAGTGCGCACGCTGTTCAGGAAGTCGAGCATAATCAGGTGATCGACCGTCTTCACGGAGAACTGGCGCGTCTCCGGCGCGATACAGCCGTGATAGAGGGGGCGGCAGTCCCCGGATCCGTCTTCGCGCAGGGACCTCAGCGGCGGCCGGTGGCTGATGGTGAGGGAGTTCCCAGCCTCGAACGACAACGTGTAGTTCCCGGTATGCACGCGATAGGCAATGCACCCCGCGTAAGACACGCTGCAGTAGTGAAAGCTACCCATGCAGCCATTCTCGAACTCAAGCGTGGCAATCACTTCGTCGGGACTGGGATACGGGCGTTCAATGACCTTCCGGCCGACTGCTGACACCGATTTGACAGCTCCGCCATAGAGCATCATCACGTCTAACGCGTGACAGCAATGGAAGGGGATCTGGGACACCTTCAGTCGGAAGTTGTCCGGATGGTTGGTCAGCATGTTGATCATCTCCGTCTCGCCAGCGTGGAACCAACGGCAATTCACACTGAACAGCGTGCCGGGATCATTCTCCGCCATGTAAGCCCGGGCGGCGACGTGCTTCGGGCGATAGCGCCGCATGAACCCGACTTGCGCGGGGATATTCCGGCTTTCGGCGGCGACCATCATGTCGTAGGCATCACGGGCGGACATGGCGATCGGCTTCTCGACAAAAATCGGCTTGCCGGCCTCCAGGGTCTCGTGGAATGCGGCGGGATGTGCAAACGGGTCAAGGCTGATCATGAAGGCTTCAACGTCGGGGTGTGCGACGAGCTCTTCGCTGGTCGCACACGCTTTGCCACCGTATTTGCGGCACGCCGCTTCGGTGGATTCCCCCCGTATGTCATGGGCCGCGACAACGTCGTACTCCTCGTCGAGGAACAGGGAGTCCAACAAGGCCCGTGTGCGGTTCCCGCAGCCGTACAGCCCCAGTTTGACCTTCTTCTTCACAGTGTCTCCTTCAACGGTGCCGTGACGGCACCGAGCATTCGGTGTTCAGGCTACGTGCTGTCTGGTATACCGTTGCCCCAGAGAAAACCACGATTACCAACCGCATCCATTCCGGGGGGCCGCGGGGGACAGTCTCGGTCGACGTCGAGTGGGTTCACCGGGTCTGTTCCACGCTATCCGGGTTCACTCCAACACGATCTCCCCGAACCGCTCCAATGCGTGGAATTTGTCCCCGAACGTCGGGCTCCAGACGAGATTCTCTTTGCCCCCACGCAGAATGTTGACGTGGATCGCCTGTCCCGGCTTCGCGCCGCCGGGAACCAGTCGGTTCAAGGGCAAAGCCAACCCCACCGTCCAGGCGCCCTGCTCTGTTCTGGAGACCACGTTTGCTCCGCTCTTCCACTCCGGCTCACCATAGGCCAGCTCCAGGAACTTGCTGTCTGGGTTGACGGCGAGCTGTCGGTACGGTTTGACGCCGCGCTTTGCGGCGAAGAGCAGCTCCCAGTCGTCTCCGTGCCAGACTCCCGGGTCCCGCACGAGCTTGGCGGAGTCCATTCTCTCCTGCAACCGGACGTACAGCCATGTTCCGTCGTGGACGAACTGCGCCGAGACCTCGCGACCCGTCTGCTCTCCCTTCAGCGTCCACCAGCGACTCTCGCCACCGGCGTCGACCCAGTTCACCTTCATGGGATCACCACCGGCGTCCTCCGCGAGTCGCGGCGCCTTTGCGCTCGATCGCAAGGCCGCGCGACGGCGCTCTTCCACCAGCTGTTGCTCGTAGGCTTCGCTGACTTCTTCCCCTGGCTGGGGCCTGACCAACAGAACGCGATCCATCCAGGCGCCGTTGGGCTTGGTCGAGCCCTTCACGTAGGCGGGGCCCTGGAGCTTAAGGGAAACGTGTGCGTTCCAGTCATTGGCGGCTGGGTCGTCAGCCCCGGGCACAAAGACGCGGTCGACGTTGACCCCGAGCCGCTTGCCCTCCAACGCCCACACCATCGTCCCCGGCTTGATCCGGATCCGCCCAATACTGTGGAGGTGGTAGGTCTCGTCCCGGGGGATCTGTTCGGGGCTCAATGCAATCGTCACTCCCCCTGTAACGCCGAGGGTTAACGGCTTGCGGTGCTGCTCCTCGGCGGCGGCGCCGGTCTTGTTTCCGTCCTTCTCCGCTTTCTGGATTCTACTCAGCTCCCTAAAGGTCGCCGTCATCCCACCGGTGGCCTCGTCGTCGGGAACAAACGCCTGACGCGGACGGATCTGCGAGAACGTCAACCAGTTGAAGTCAGCGATATCGTGCGGGGGCAGGTCGCGGAATGGCTCCGGCAGCTGCGGATCCTGGAAGAGGCCAAGCATTCGTTCCAGTAGCTTGCCGTCCTTATTCAGCGAAAGACTGTGGCGGGTGTAGACTCTGGAGTATCGGGAGGAGATGAGGGACTTCCAGCCGCGCTCGTAACGCTGAATCAAGGTGTCGCGTTCGAAGGGCAACGTCTCCCCCGCCGGCAGCTTCCGCTCCAGCCAGGGCCACATGAAGAGCAAGGCCCCATCGAGAGCGAAGCGTTCGACCTCGATGTGCTTTGCCTGCAGGCCCCCGGCTTGCACCAACGCTTCTGCCTCGTCAAACAGCGTCTCCGAGATCTGAAAGAACGACCGGTCCAGGTAAGCGAGTTTGTGCGGCTCGTCCCGCAGCATCTTGAACTGGGCCTCCGCGTCGATCCTCCCGCGTAAGTACCGCAAGTAGTCGCGCATCTTGCCCGCTGCTGCCCCGAAATAGCCATCCGTGAACGTCTTGACCAGCGGCTCTGCGGGTTGATGAGGATCGACCAGCAACTGGTAGGCGAGCCAGAACTTAAGGGGTACGAACTGCTGGCTCGCGTCCATGTAGTCTGCAGTCTCCGCGTAAAAGCTATCGACACCCAGGTCGGCAAACAGCTTCAGGTCCGCCGCCACGCAGTCGATCATCGCGTAGGGGGTTGGGAAATACTTGTAGTAGCTCAGCGCCGTCCAATAATCGTCGCCGATCGCGAGGCGCGGGGCAATTCTCCCCCAGCCCGTGATCTCCTTGCAGTTGCGGGTGTTGTACGGGTGTGTGAGCGGGCGGATGCCGTCGCATCGGCTGTAGACATCGCACCAGCCCACCAAGACGTTGTTGCGCGGGCGAATGTGCTTTGGCGGAGGCGACGTCTGGTTGTAGGCGATCGTGCCGACGAGGACATCAGGATAGTCGGCCTCGATCGCCTGCGCGACGGCGTTAAGGAACGCGATCAACGGCCCGCTTTCGCCACCTTCGCGTTCGACGATCGCTCTGCAACCGGAGCACTCGCAGTGAGCGGCGTAAACATCATTCTGGTTGATCCAGTAGACCTTGGGGGGGTGAAGGCCGTTGGCCGTGGCTTCAGCCCGATCCGCAGCGATGAACTCGCGCAGCTTCTCTGTCGTCAGTTTGAGGACATCAGGATGGGTCAAACAGAGCTGGCCGGGGCCGGCAGAAGAGAGGGCTGGGATGCGCTTCCCGCGTACGAGCGAGAAGTACTCAGGATGCGAGTCAAACCAGTCCTTGCCGTTGACAAATATCGAGAAGCTATGGACGCTT
The DNA here is from genome assembly GCA_018676675.1 of Lentisphaerota bacterium. Taxonomy (GTDB): domain Bacteria; phylum Verrucomicrobiota; class Lentisphaeria; order Oligosphaerales; family JABHEG01; genus JABHEG01. The sequence continues at coordinate 2,903 of JABHEG010000162.1, read as the reverse complement.
GTTCGGGAGCTGGCGACACGGCTGAACGCGCCTTTTGGGAAGAAGCCACTGGCCGCCCGGCCGCGAAAATCGTAGCGGAAGTTCTTGTTACGGATCATGAAACGCCACTTGTCGTCCGGCGTACCCGTCGGCGACCCGAGGGCGCGTTGCCAGAACGCCGGCTTGGCCTGAACGTTCAGCGACCCGATCTCGAGCGTCGGCTTCGACGGGATCACCTCAGTCTTGCGGTCCAGCCAATGACAACCGACGTAGTCCTCCAGGAACTCGTAGACCGCGTACATGGTGCCGCGGGGCCGCCCGCCGGTGAGGATCAAGTCGTTGCCGACTGTGCGGATGATCCATTCCTCCTCCCCCAGTGCGGCCCCATCGATGCCGTTGCTCGCGGCGAACTCGGTCCAGCCCACGTAGATTCGCGGCGCGTCTCCTCCTGCTGCGCTCTCCGCAACGGTTGGGAATGTCGCCCCAGTCACGCGGCCAAGGAATTCGGCCAGTTCCTTGGCTGCGTACGCCTCCGGCTCAGTGGCCGTGTCTGCCTCCACGATGGTGTAGGCTGTCTTCCCCTCCTGTGCCAACGTCAGCGTGGCAGCCGACACCCGACCGGGCATGATGCACCCCACGAACCCCGCCAACAGAATTGTCCCACGGATGCCAAACCAACGTCTCATTCTTTGTCACTCCTTCCGAAGCAGGAAGACGAGGCAGATCCACAGCCGTCCCGAGGAGGGGAGGCATGGCCAATGCTATCAACTTTCTCTGCGCCTCGTGTCTGGCCGAAGAGTCGCCGGGTGGCACCGCCTCCCACATTACTTGCTTCTCGAGAGTGGGAGGGGCTGCCATGCCGCGACCGTCTCCAGAGAAGGTTAGTAGTATTGGGGGCGTGGCTACGCTTCATGGCGTTGCTTCCGTTGCTCCTTGGTGTTCGAACACGCCGATCTCGGCCCACGGCCTGAACACGTCCACTTTTACACCGGTCTTCAGACGCACACCGTCAGAGAGCTGGTCATAGCCCTGCTTCTCGTGCAGGTACGTGGCGAGTCGCTGGCGCCAGGTCTCGCAGAGATCGGGTTGCTTCCCTGAAAGGTCTCTGGTCTCCTGCGGATCTTCTTCCAGATCGAAAAGCAGCTCCCGGCCGTCGGCGGTCCACCAGACGTACTTATGATGTCCGTCACTCAGCATGTGCCAGAGGCCGTGCCCACGACCGGGATGAGCATGCTCGGCGTGGATCACGTCGCGATCGAGTGGGGCCCCTTCACCCAACAGCGGCAGTAAGCTGTGGGAATCCAGTCGGGGGTCCGCATCCAGACCAGCGATTTCCAGGATAGTGGGGTAGATGTCCTCTATAACGGCGGGGCGCGATACCAGCCCCGTTTCCCCCGCCCGAGCAGCCTTAGGCGGCTTGATAACCAAGGGGATTCGTGCCGAGCCCTCATAGGGCAGCGACTTACCAAAATGGTGATGATCGCCAAGGAGCTCGCCGTGGTCGGACGTGAAGAGAATCCAGGGCTCTTCCTCTTTGAGGTTCCGGAACGACACCAAGAGCCGCCCGATCATGTTGTCGAGATGAGCCAGTTGGGCGTAGTAGCCGCGCCGGCTATTGTCGAGGATGCTCTTGGGGAGAACGCCCTGACCGGTGCTCATGGCTCTGACGGGGCCCAGATCCTTCGGACGCCAATCCCCGACAGGGACATCCTCAAGCGGTCGGTCGCGGTACATATCATAGTAGTTCTGAGGCGGATCGATGGGAGGGTGTGGGCGATGGAACGAGATATTCAGGAAGTAAGGACGGGTGCGGTCCCGGCGCTTGAGGAAGTCCAGTGCAGCGCTCATGGTCCACCAATTATTGTGGAGGTTCTCGGGAAGCTGACTGGGACGGCACATCCAGGAGTTGTCGTTGAGCCCGTGATCCCACTCCTCGAATTCGCCGCCGGTCTTGTCACGCAACCACTCGCGGTAATCGTTGACGTAGCGCCCGTCAAAGTCCTGGCTTCCCTCATAGGACTCGTGCGAGTGGAAGCCACAGTGCTTGCGTTGAGGGAAGAAGTGAGTCTTGCCTGAGCAGTGGGTCTGATAGCCGGCATCAGCCAGAAGCTGGGGGAGCATCCGGTCATAGTTCCACGGCACTTGATCCCGGTAACCTGACCGACCCGCCTGGAACGGGCTCATACCGGTAAACAGGGATGCTCTGGCCGCGATACAGGAAGGACTGCTGCTGTAGGCCTGACCGAAGTAGCATCCCTGGCGAGCCAGAGAATCGATATTGGGCGTCTCGACGGTCGGGTGACCGGCAACGCTCAGGCAGTCGCCCCGCCACTGATCGCAGATGATGAGGATGATGTTTGGCTGGTTCATGTCGTTCTACCGTCTCTCTCTGGTGTCGCTGTTGGCGGTTCAGGCCTGTGCAAGGCGATGCAGAAGCTCACGAAACTCCGTGGGTGGTTGCTCACGTCACCAAGGGGTCACGCCTCGACCGCGCACAGCCAGCCGCTCCGGGCGTTCTTTGCCAACGCGTGCGGCGAGGAACCTCTCGTTCAGACCGAAGGTGTTGCACAGTTGCTCCTGCGGCGTGATCGACTGAATGTCGATCGGTGTCTGCACGCCGGGCGCGGTGAGTAGCATGGACGCCCCGGTCTCAAGTTCAATCGCAAGCGTGTCGTCAGATTCGCGCACAACGGCTTGTTTGGGGATACCGTGCACCTCATACTCGGTCAGGTCCACCCGCAACCGGCAGGGCTCTGGCTTTGTCCTTGTCAGCACGGATGTTCCCTTGGAGAGCGGCGGTCCCCCGCCGTGGCCGCACGCAAGCCGTACGGTCGAGGACGACCGCTCTCCAGAAGACGGTACGGTCGAGGACGACCGCTCTCCAGAAGACGGTACGGTCGAGGACGACCGCTCTCCAGAAGACG
>JABHEG010000057.1 GCA_018676675.1 Lentisphaerota bacterium | reverse complement strand
TCACTTCGGCAATCGATGCACGTCTGTGATGCCGGCGGCCAACCGTTTCTGGTTGGTCAAGATCGTGCCACCCGGGCGTTGCCCGGGCCTACGATGAGTTGCGCCTGTGGCGCAAGTACAAGGTGGCCTCGCGGCCGGCCTCGTCTCGGGTGAAGCCAACCGATCATCGTCCTGGCCGGTGAACGCTACGCCTCAGCGGCCGAGCTTTGCGAAGTCCGCTGGAGGCGCTTGTTCCCGCCTTGGTCTCTCTCCGCTGATGGACGCTACAGGTCGTACCGATACCACGCTGTTTCTTCCGCCGCAAGGGCCCTGCGCCGCGCCACAGGGAGACTTTGGCGATATCGCCAAAGACTTCATCTGCCCCCGAATCCATGCTCGTTCGTTGCCCGGGAACGACATGCTCTGCGACCGAGCCTTGGCGGTCCGCAGCAGCAACGTATTTGGCGGAGCCGTTCCGGAGTCTCGAAGAATCTTGACAGGATCAACAGGATGGACTGGATCAGGAGCTTCGCGGCAGGCCGGCGGCTGTTGCCATCACACCGTTCCCATCCCGTCCATCCTGCTCATCCCCTCGAGAGTATTCCGGCCGGTTCTTCGTTCGTGCCGAGCGGCGGCCATCACGGGCAGCGCGTGAGCGACGGTCTGTGCATGGCTTGGTTCGGCGAAGCCCGTCTCCCGTCCTCATCCGGCCATATCGCCATCGATCACACCGGGACGATTACACAGAGCTCGGCAGGACTGTAAAGTGAGACGCCTCGCGCGGAGCTCCCTGGCTTGTACGGCGGGCGGCCCCCCGCCTTCGCGGGCGCGGCAAAACGCCGCTACGGCGCGGCGACGGCCGACCGCCCTCCATGGGTTGCCGGCGGGGGGCCGTGCGGCGTACTTCCGTTCGGCACAGACGGGCGTTCAATCTGACAGACGGTTGAGTTCGACCTCCTGAGCTCCGGTTACACGGCGTGCATCTGTGACAAGGGGGCCACCGGCCCCGCAGTCACTGTGTTGCCGTCAGGTACTCCGCCAGGACCTCGAGGTTCCGGCTGAACACGCCGCTGCTCATGTAGCGCATGCCCGGCCTGAATTTCGGCTGCCCCACGAGCCGCTCTCCGGCGGCGGTGCTGACCCAACGGCCCTGCTCGTCAAGGTCCCCGGCAATCTGGCGGGCGGACCGCGCCAACTGCGCCTGAGAACGGTTCTCGGCCGACGCTGTCCCGCCTTGCTCGAGGCTGAGGTAGTCCAGCTCAATGTCGTCCAGGCGCGACCTGACTTTCCAGCCGTAATGCCGGGGCAGGTCCGAATCGTCGTGGCTCAGCACGTAGGCTTTGCCTTGCCGCTTCATGTACAGCGCCCGGTTTGTCCGCAGCTCGTAGTAGCGTGCGAGCCGCCCGTCGAGCAAACGTGAGCGCTTCAGGTACCCGAGCGCGCGAGGGATCGGATCCAGGTACTTGACGTCGCGTGTCCTGCCATGGATCTTCAGGAGCGTTTCCATGGCGTCCTGCGATTCACGAGCCGCAATGGCGGGCGGCTCGAACTTGCGCGCCCAAATCGGGTGCATGTCGTAGCTGTACTGCTGCGCCCACCCGGGTTGCGGCTCGGGCATCTGCGCGAGCACGAGGAAGTCACCGAGCCGCACGAGGCCGTCTGTGAACGCCTCGTCTTTGTAGATCTCGTGCGCCTCGATGAGCACGTCCGCGACCGTGCCAGCCACGCCGTCATTCAGGGTGTACATGTTCCAGTAGTTCCTGACCCGGCCCTCGGTGCGCCAGTCATACTCCGGATGGCTGGCCTTGACAACCGGCGGGACCGCTGTAATCCCGGTCCACACCTGCGGGAACGCGCCGTTCGGAAACTGCGCTCTCAGCAGCGCCTTGCACCCGACCTGGACCGCATTACGGATGCCGTGATGCTTGAACCGGTGCGCGCTGTCCGCGCGCATGAGCAATCGAAGCGCAGCCTGGGTGATGCCATCGTCGAGGGTGGAGTTGTCCTTGCCCCGGCCTCGCCCGTTGCGGTACGCGGCGACGCGGTTGCCGCGTGGATCGAAGTCTACGCAGTTCGTCCAGCCACCCGACTTGAGCTGCCCGTAGACCAGCGCCTCGGCCGCATCCGTTGCCGCTTGCAGGTAGAACCGGTCCCCCGTCGCGTCGTAGGCCTTGAGATACGCCATCCCCACGGTCGGCGTGCCGGGCGGCTGCACCCAGACCTGGTGGCGGCTCGCCCTGCCCTCGCCCCAGCGCTGCTCGAGGTCAAGCGAGTAGTAGTACACGTAACCGCCGTGTACCGCGACCTGACCGTGGAAGTACGCCGCAGCCTTGCGCATGGCCGCGGCGCATTCAGCACGCGCGTCCGCGCCAACCGCACGGCCATACGCAGCGGGAACGAGCCAAAGCACCAGGGCCAGAACGGAAAGGAATCTGCCGTTTGCTCTCATCCACGCCTGTCCTCCCTGCAGCGCCTGTACCAAGACAGGCAGCACGTCTGTTCCAGATCCGCCGAACGTGCCCTTCTGCGGCCGACGATAGGAGGTCCGCCAGAAAGGGGCTGGTTCTGTTCCGGTTTCTTCCTGGCCAATCTGATGCGGGATTCGCATTCGCACAACCACGACGCGTGGATCGGGCGACACGTCACTGGAGGCAGCTCATCCCTGAGC
>JABHEG010000182.1 GCA_018676675.1 Lentisphaerota bacterium | reverse complement strand
GCTCAGGGATGAGCTGCCTCCAGTGACGTGTCGCCCGATCCACGCGTCGTGGTTGTGCGAATGCGAATCCCGCATCAGATTGGCCAGGAAGAAACCGGAACAGAACCAGCCCCTTTCTGGCGGACCTCCTATCGTCGGCCGGTGAGCGCAGCGTTCGGCACAAGGAGATTGCGCCATGCGTAGTTCCATGATGGCAATATTCGCTGGTGTTCTAACTGTGTTCACTGCGTCCGTGATGGTAGCGGGCATGTGGCGGCCCCAGACACTTGTAGTACACGAGTGGGGTGTAAACTACTACGACTGGGCCAAGGGAGTTGCGGTCGCGCAGAAGATGCCAGACTTCATCTACACAGATAAGGCGCCGGGCAGGTCCGTTCGCGTTCCTGCTTTGCGTGTCAAAGACATGCCGCCCGATTCTGGGGTCCGCACAAAACCAGTTCTCTACTTCCACGCGGAGGGATACTCAAACCGGGCCGTTCCGGTTGCCGTCGAGGTCCGCTTCGCTTACGGAAATGCCAATGCCTGGTGGCCGCAAGTGAACGTCTACCGCACACCTGATCAAGTGGCCGACGCCAAAGCGGTCGACTGGGACGCATGGCGCAAACAGCAAGAAAAGGAGCGCATGACTCGGCGGCCACCGAAGATCCCCGACGACAAGCGATTTGAACTCTCTTGGCATCACTTAACGCTCTCGAAGAGCCTGCCAAAGGGCGTCACCCTCAGTGGCGCGGATCTCCCGGACAACCACTGGGTCAAGGTGGCACGTCAGGTCGACTCTCACTACGTCTCGAACGGCAAGGAAGTGGAGAAGTATCTTTTCTACGAAGGAACAACGACGCGGACGCCCGTGGTCACCGTCCTTGCTCCCGAAGGAAGAGGCAAGACTCACCACGTCGTCAACGTTGGTGATCACCCGATCTACGATGTGTTCGCCGTGTATCGCGATGGGAAGCGCGGGCAGATCTGGACCCGTTACCTGGCGGTCATGCCGCCCGTCCCGAGAATCCCCAAGAAAGCGTTTACATGGGGACATGAAGTGCCACAAATCGTCTCTCTGCCACTGCTCGACTCTGATATAATGCCCGCAGGCGATCCTGTGAGTAAGAAGAAATTCGCGACTCGCACGACGGAGCGACTCGTAGAAGCTCTCACGTCCGGTCAGCATTTTGCAGCAGGTTGTCGAGGCATGCGAGATCCGGCTGATCATCAGCCGTCGACACGGATGCATCAGCTCTATCAAGATGAAGCCGTTGCGCTAGAGGCGATTTGGCACGAGGGTTTCTTTGAGGCCGAAGGGCTCACCATCGTCTACCGGGAGTCTCCCGCCTATCTCGATGAAGCGATGCCACTCCATATCTACACGGACATGTTCCACTACGTGATGCTCTCGCGGTGCGGGCTGGTACTGAACAGGAATGTAGACTACAGGGCGGCAAAGGCTGTTGCTGATGCCGTGCGGTCTTACGAGCACGGTGCCGATGCCAAAACGAAGGCCAAGAGCCTTGCCACGTGCCGGCAGAATCGCTTTCTTGCACTTGGGTTAGTCGAGTACTACCGTCGACAGCGCTATGGGCATACTCAAGGGAAGGAATTTGGGGCAAGACTGTTTCAGGAACTGGAGAAATAAGACAGGCCGAACATCCGGCTGCTACGAACGGCTGACGCCGCCACAGAGCCAAGCGTTCACCGGGCAGGGAAGATGCCCGACTGGCTTCACCCGAGACCAAGCCCGCCGCGAGGCGACCTTGTTCTTGCGCCATAGGTGCAACACATCGTAGGCCAGGGCAGCGCCCGGGTGGCACGATCTTGACCAACCAGAAACGGTTGACAGGGGGCATCACAGATGGGCATCGATTGCCGAAGCGATTGGGAGAGATGAAGTGCCCCGTCAGGGCACAACGGCTGTTTCCCCGTTGACCTGGGGCGAGTGCCCCAGGCTACGATGAGGACGCCCCGTTGGGGCTGAAAACGACAACACCAGAGGCGAACCAGCCAGATTCACGGGGCCGTCGAAGCGCCGGGACCGTGATCTGCACGTCCTGTCCCGACGTAACTGACTGGTCACGGAATCTCGGTGGGACGCGGCCCTGAGAACTCCCTCCGCCGGGAATAGCCATACCTCGCCATTGAGTAGCGGCCACCTTCCCGCTATCTTCCCAACGCCGATGGACCGCGCTGCTGAGAATTCGGGTCGCCTCTGGAGAGAAACGTCAAGGTGTGGTCAACCTGTTCCTGCGAGACTCGTGCTGCGCGATGCCACGGTCCACGAGCAATGACTGGAGTGAAGACACATGGCGATCAATGCAGATGACAAGAGAACACTGCGCGCGTTGGCAAGGCGCTACAGCGAAATCGCCCATCTGGATGTGCAGAAGCAGCGCCTGGGGCGCTATGCCGAGAGCAACAGCCTGGAGGCCGTGCGCCCGGTTGTTCTGATCGCCGAGGTGCCATGGGGCGAGATCCGGGAGGACGCACTGACCAACACGTGCGCCCCCGAATTGGGCTGGCTGGAAACTCCGCTGCGGCAGACACTGTATCAGTGGGAGCATTTCCAGGGCGACCTCGTTGTGCCACCCGTGCTCCGCGTGGCCAAACGAAGCCGTTGGGCGACCGGAATCGGGGTTGGGGTCCAGGACAAGACAATCAAAGGTGATACGGGGGCTTACATCTCCTCCCATGAGTACACCGACCAACTCCAGACGGAAGCAGACCTGGCCAAACTGCAACTGCCTGAGATCACCTATGACAAAGAGGCCTCGGAACAGGCGCTGGCCACCGCGAGCGAGGTGTTCGCCGGACTCATGGAGATCGAGCTTACCGGCACCGGGAGCCTGGCATACAACATCTGGGACAGAATCTCGACGCTCCGCGGCGTCGATAGTCTGCTCACGGACCTTGCCATGCGCCCCGAATTCATGCACCAGACCGCCCAGCGTTTCATGGAAATTGGCCAAGCTCAGTTCAAGCAACTCGAGGAACAGGATCTGCTTGACCCGTCCCCAACACTTCTGCACTGCACACCGGCCTGCACGCGCGAGCTCCCCGCGGAGGATTTCGCGGGCCACGTGCGCGCCAAAGACGTCTGGGGACGATGCGCGGCTCAGATCTTCGGAGCGGTCTCGCCTGAGATGCACGACGAGTTTGACCTCGCCTACAATCAGACGCTGTTCGCCGACTGTGGACTGCTCTACTACGGTTGCTGCGAACCGATGGACCGCAAAATCGATATTCTGCGCAAGCGGTTCAGGAACTTGCGGAAGATCTCCATCACACCGTGGGCTGATCCGCGCCGAGCAGCAGAGAACATCGGTCGCGACTACGTGCTGGCAGCCAAACCGAACCCCGCATTCGTGGCAGCTTCGGAGTTCAACCCCACTCCTGTCGAGGAAGAGATCGCCGGGTACTGCGAGGCGTGCGTGGAGAATGGCACAACGCTGGAGTTCGTGCTGAAGGACATCAGCACCATCGCCAACAATCCGCAGAACCTGACCCAGTGGGCCAACACAGTGCAGCGCGTGATCGACCGGTACTACGGCTAAGGCTCTCGCAAGGAAAGTAGACCATGAAGACAGATGCGTTGTGCCGCGAACTCGACCGGTTCGGCGGCTGGCCCGGCAAACAGCTCGAAGCCACTGGCTTCTTCCGTGTGGAGAAGGACGAACGATGGTGGCTTGTGACTCCCGAAGGCAACGCGTTCCTGAGTTTCGGGATAAACCACCTGGAGTCCAACCTGTGGAATCAGGGCTATAACCGAGAAGCCTGGCAGGCGCGTTTGGGACTGGACAGTCTGGACGGCTCGGGGTTCTTCCCGGCCCTCCGATCCTGGTTTCTGCAAACATGCCACGATTACCGGTTCAACACGGTTGGCGTCCACAACGATCTGCGCGTGGTGAATGCCCCTCAACCGGCAATGCCCTATATGCAGCCCATCCGCTTCGTCGACATCCCTCACTGGAAGATGGAGATACCCGACAGCAACTTCCACGATGTGTTCTCAGACGAATTTTCTGCACACTGCGATCGTTTGGCGCGAGAAACCGCCGCACCAGCAAGGGACGACCCGTTCCTGCTCGGCTATACAATGACCGACTGTCCGCTGTTCACGGAAGAGGATTGCCGGGAGAGACCCGATGTGATCGGTGGCGGGCGGCGTGAGTCTCGGATCGGCTGGCCACGCCGATTGCGCAACTTCAGTTCAAGGGCCGCGGGGAAGAAGGCATACGTGCAGGCAATGCACGACCTCTACCGCGGAGAGATCAGCGACTTCAATGCGACCTACGGCACGCCGTTCGATTCCTTCGATGCCCTTGAGACGGCCGAGGACTGGCGCCCCAATACCGATCTGTCCAATGGCAACGAGACGCGCGACAACATCGAGTTCCTGAAAAAGACCGTCGCCACATACTATGAGACAGCGCGAGATGCGCTTCGTCGGTACGATCCGAACCACATGTTCATCGGCGACAAGGTCAATGCCAACACCGATTCCCTGGACACCGTGCTCCCCATCACGAGTCAGTATGCCGATGTCGTGTTCTACCAGATGTACGCACGGTACGAGGTCCAGGAACCGGGGATGAACCGATGGTCCGGGATTGCCGACAAACCGTTGATCAACGGCGACTCTGCATTCACGATGGTCACCGACACCATGCCACGGCCGTACGGCCCGGTAGCCGACAGCATTGAACAACGAGCCGAATGGACGACTGAGTTCTTCCGCAAGGCATTCGCGCGACCGGACTTTGTCGGTTGGCATTACTGCGGCCTGATCGATGCTCCAAACTTGGTCCCACGCAAGAAGGGACGCCAGCACTCCGGCTTGATCAATGGCTACGGTGAGCCGTATCCTGCCCTCAGGGAAGCCGTGAGAGAGGCCTCTGCCCAACTCTACACACTCGCGACAGAGGGATAGTGGAAAGCTGCTCTGGAACATCCCCCCCCCCCTGCCGAATCCGTTGCACCCGGGGGGCTCTGCGCGGGAACAGCAGGCCCAGCTATCGCGGGGCGGCATGGGGAGCGCCAAAGCCACTGTTTCGGTCCTTCGCAACGTCCCTCGTGCTGCCGGCATCAATGCTGATCCCGGCGTCATTCGGGGTGAATCCCGCGCCGAGTCGTCGCTCATTGCCGGAGATGTGGACCTTTTCCGCATCGCGAACGAAGATGGATCCGTCTTGCCCCTTCGGGCTTGGGAGCCTGTTCGTGTTGCGCAGCTGATTCCCGGTGATCAACACGTTCCTGCAAGACCAAGCGGCGATTCCCTGCCAGGGACTGCCCTCGATGGTGTTGTTCTCGACAATGACATTCTGGGCGACGGGATAATCGACCGGTCGGTACACCCCTCCTTGCGGGTCGTACCCACCTCCCACAAAGAGGTCGGCCGGGCGACGGAGCGCGGTGTTGCAGTTGCGGATGGTGTTGTTGCGCACAATCACATTGGCGGGAGGGTGCCCCATGGGCCAACGTCCCCAACGGAGCAGAGAGTGCACGACCAGCGCGGGATAAGCCGTACCGACGATCTCGTTATCCTCAATCAACCCGTTCGGCATACACACATAGAGGCCGTGGCAGAGCCCGGTCCGAATCCTGTTGTTCCGAATAACGTAACGCCCCACGCCGTACGTTGTGTTGAAAAGGAGCGTGTCAGGCTCGATTCGCTCCGGGAGTGTCTCCCTGGTCGTCACGGTGACGTAGTGTTTCGCCTGCCCTTTCCCCGTCACCAGAGTCCACTCGTGATCTGCGATCTCCGCAGAGAACCCGAGCGGCTCGAAATTGGCTCTGCGGAACTCAAGTCTGGAGCCGTTCATGAAGGTGTCTGCCGACTGGAAATACATCAAGCCTCCAACCTGGAGCGTATGGTCGTCGAGGCGTTCAATGTTACCGGCGAGGAAGAAATCGCTGAAGTGCAGGGCGTCATCGAACACATAGGAGAGCTCGCAGTTCTCCATGCGAAAATACCCGAAGTGATTGTGAATCTCGAATCCACCGTGGCTTGACCAGACAGGCGTGGTTCCGGGGCGCGGGGTGATCTGACAGTTCCTGATCTGCAGAAACCTGTTCTGCCGAGCCCAGACCGCGTTTTCAGGCACGCCATACACCCTCACGTCATCAAGGGAGAGGTGTTCATTCAGATCAAGGGTGAATGCCTGCGGAGCATAGCGGGTCCTGGTCTTGAAGATCCCCCAATCCCCCAGTTTCGCCCCCTTCAGGATGCTCTTTCTCTTCATCCGGAAACGAAGGACATTCTCAGAGACGAATCCATGGTCCATCACATATCCCATGGCAAAGTGAAAAACGCCGGGATCGCGACAGCCAGCTGTTCGGTCCCATTCCCGCATCATGTAAACAGTCATCTGCCGCGGGAATGGTCCGCCCTCCAGCTCGTAATCGACCGTCAGATTCTCCTCGTCCACGTTCACGACCTTACCGTAGAACGCAAGTGGGTAGTCCTCCCAGTCCCAGTCCAGAGCCAGATTCGTGATCCGCACACGCCGGCAGTCCTTCACAACGAAATAGCCGCCCAACCGCTTCTTCGCCTCCGGGATGTCGCGGAGTTCGCGGAAGATCAGCTCTGCCCCCTGTCCGTCCAGGGTGAAGTCGCGAAGCCCGATGAGTTTGACCTGATAGACCCGCCCGGTGTGGTGCGTGTAACCGGAGGCCTTGGTGATCTGCTCCCCACCGGGGGCCTTGAGTGTCCCCATCCGGTAGCGCCCGGGAGGCAGAACAAGTCTGGAAACCCCGTTGGCTTTGCAGTGGTCAATAGCGCTCTGGAGGGCCAGAACGTTCTCACGCGGGCCTTTGCCTGGTAAGAGCCCGAAGTCGCCGGCCGAGACAGTCACCTCGGCTTCGGGGCTGGGCAAGTCCACAGTGAATGAGGTCAGAGCTGCCACCTCGCTGCGGATCCGGGCCTCAAGTGGGAGGGCCCACGCCGGCCCCGCCTGCGAGGATCGCAGAGGCAGCAAAGCCATAGTAAGAACGAGAACGAAGAACTGTGACTTCATGTGAGTCCGTGCCCTGTGGATTCCTCGAAGGAAGACGTGCAAACCGCCAGCCTCCACTTTGCCTCCTGAAGCAGTCGTCGGCAAGCAGGGAGAGTAGAAGGGGTCCCTTGCTACTCAGCCTGCAGAAGCTATCCTTGTCCCGCCGCCTGGAAGCGACATTCGATGGAGCTGCTATGGCGGAACCATGCATGACCGACGGACAGCCACCGAGACCGAGGAGAGGATCAGATGAACCGTGGCGAGCGTGCAATCCACAACCTGAAGTTTGCCCAATACGGCGAGCGTGAGTTGTTTCTCGACCTATATCTGCCCGGAAACAACACTGAAGCGCTGCCGACCGTGATGATGATTCCCGTTGGCGGATGGCGTAATAGCCAACGGCCCGAAGGACGACCATGGCTGGCCAATTGCGGGTTCGCACTCGCCGCGATCGAGTGTCGTGTCCATCCTGAGGTCACCGCCCCGGCGACAGTTTTCGACTGCAAAGCGGGGGTCCGCTGGTTGCGTGCAAACGGGAAGGCATATGGCCTGGATCCCGAGCGGATCGGTACCTGGGGCAGTTCGGCGGGTGGACATCTTTCGGCGCTGATGGCCGTGTCGGGAGACGTCCCAGAGCTGGAAGGGGATGGAGGCAACCCCGGAATCAGCACAGTGATTCAGGCGGCCTGCGACCAGTGCGGCCCCACTGATCTGGAGCGGATGGCAGACCCGGAACTCGCAGCTCGGAGCCCCGTACTTCACGAGGTCACCGACAATTTTGTCGGCGGCCCGGTAGCTGAACACCGCGAGACGGCCCGGTTGGTCAGCCCAATACATCACGTGTCCCCGGCCTGTCCCCCGATTCTCGTGTTACATGGAGAAGACGACCCGACGGTCCCCGTGGCCGAAAGCACCATCTTCCATCGGGCCCTCATCGCAGCGGGGGTGGATTCTACACTGCATGTCCTGTCGGGCGAAAAACACGGTTGGGATGTCAACCTGACCCGAGACAAGATCGTGGCCTTCTTCCAGCGGACGCTGGGGGTAACGCCCCTCTGATCATAGTCACCAGTGAGAGGAACTCCGGCACAATGCAGATAGCAGAAGACTCCGCCGCCCCGGATGGGACACGCTACTTCCAGTTTCTCGGTACCGGTGCGGGTGATGCCAACTTCGGCACCCCAGACAGCGCCGACCTGCCTGTGAAAGACATCCGCCGGTATACCTGCAATGTCCTGTCGCCCGATGTGTTGATCGACTTCAACCATCAGACGCCGGAAGCCCTCGACCTGTTCGGGGTCAACAGAGGCGTGATCAAGCATCTGTTTGTGAGCCACGGGCACTTCGACCACTTCCAGCCCCTCGAGATCCTGCGCTTCGCGGAGTCGCTGCCGCAACCGCTGATGGTGTACGGCAACACAATGGTCCGGGACGCACTCGACTTCTGTGGCCAAAACACGTTCGATCAGAAGTCAGGGCGCTTCGTCGAGCGGCAAGGCGTCCCCGAGATCGAGGTGACTGTTCTCAGCCCGGGGACGGCTGTAGAAGCTGGCGATGCCACCGTGACCGCCCTCCTCGGCAACCACTTCATGAACAAGCCCTACGCCATCATGGAGCAGCAGGCGCTGAACTTCCTCGCTGAAGTGCGTGGGAAGACCATTTTCTACGGTCTGGACTCCTCTTACATGCTGCCGGCAACGCTGAGGATGCTCTCAGGCGCGCACCTCGACATCGCCATCCTGGACGCGACCTTTGGGCCTCTCGACATCGACCCTCTGAAGTCCGGGCACCTCAACTGGGGGATGCTCGACGAGACCATCACGGAGCTTCGCGAGATCGGGTGCATCGACGACAGAACGGTGATCGTGGCAGATCACCTGAGTACGAACAACGTGGAACCGTATCACGACGTTGCGGGAAAGCTGGCTGCCAAGGGCATTACACTGGCGTATGACGGGCTGAAACTGGCACTCTGAGAGGATCCAGCGATGGGCGGACAATTGACCGACAGCGTGTTGATATCCGATCTGGGCAGTCGGGTTCAGTCAGGCCCGACCAGCTCGGTAGCCTTGCCGAGGCACTGGCGCACCGTTCCGTATGACGCGGATGGCTTCAGCGGGGTGATGCTGGGATGTGGTGAAGCGACGTGTCCGCAGCCCGTCCAGTTACGTCTTGACGTCGTCGGCCCGCATCGAATCCTGCTTGGAATATACGCCTATGCGACGGCTGAGATCCGTGTGCGACTGAGCCGCGATCTGTGCTGCACACGCCTGTCTGCTCCGCGCCGCAGCGTCATAGAAAAGCCCGTCATCCATGAGGTGCTTTGGAAGGAATCCGAGGTGACCGGGCAGGATCTCTTCCTGGAGAGTGCTTACGACCGGAAGCCTGTGCCCGGGGCGCTGGCCTACGTGCGACTTGAGCCAATTGACGCCGTTCCCGATTCCGTTCCGCGGTCGGATCCATGGCGCGGGATGTGCATCTCCAACGACGGATGCGGTGTGTTCCGGTCCAATCCCCACTACCGGCCAGAGGACATTCTCGAAGACCTCGAGATGATCCCCGACTCCAGTTGCATGCGAAGCCTGCTCTGGGGCAACGGGAACGCTGACAGCTGTAACTACCCGACCGTGATCGGGAACCCGATGTTCCTGGAGACATGGCAGGATCCCCACATCGCGTGCGACGGCGCCATCGGCTGGCCGAATGTGAGCCGGTGGCGAGAATCGGGCTGGGACAGCCTGCGTGTTGTCCGGGATTACACGAGAACACGTGCCTGGGAGCTCCACGTCTACATCCGGATGGAGGCATTCGCGGGATCTTACCCGCATGAGGAGCTGGTCTGGTCCGAGTTCTTCTACGCGCACCCGGAGTGGTGGTGCCTGGATCGGCAGGGCAACCGTGTAAACCGGCTCAGCTATGCGTACCCGCAAGTCCAGGATCACATGCTTGACCTCATCTCAGAAGTCCTCTCGTACGACCCCGATGGCGTTTGCCTCTGCCTGACCAGAGGTATCCCGGTCGTGCTCTATGAGCCCCCCATGGTGGAGGGTTTCCGGCGGGAGCACGGCCTTGATCCACGGACCCTGGCTGAAACCGACCCACGCTGGCTTGAATTCCAGGCCGCGGTGTTCACCCCGTTTGTCCGCAAAGCCAGGGAACGGATGAGGCCGGAACAACGATTGTCGGTCATGGTGCCGGGTAACGAAGCAGACTGCCGGAAGTGGGGGCTGGACGTCGCCGGGTGGGTACGCGAAGGCATCATCGATGATCTCTACCCGGTCGGACAGCAGTTCAACGCGACGAACACCCACTTCGATGCCCCCGAGGCCCTCGACTACGACTACTTCCAGGGCTTGGAAGGCCGTGAGAAGATACGAGTCATCCCCTGCTTCTACACCTGGACCATGTACCGCAATGACCCAAACCGTTTCCGGCAGTTGGTCCGCTCCCTCCTGGAGAAAGGCGCCGACCAATACTGCGTGTGGGATGGCCATGTGGCCTATGATGACAGGAAGATCGGGGATATCGGGGGCCACGCGTGGAATGGGCCAGGATATACGCCTGCCACGCCGCCAACAGCCCGGATGGTTGACGTGCACTCCCTCAATGGGTTCCGCGTCGACGAGTATGGCGGCTGCGAAGTCGTTTGACCGAGCAGGGCCTCAGTCAAGCTTCTCCAGCTCACGGCCCAACGTCTCGAGGTCCGGGCGCTTGTTGATGTCGTGCACGTCGATGTAGCGGATGAGGCCATCCTTGCCGATCACGAAAAGAGCACGTTCGCTGGTCCCGTCGGAGCGAAGTACCCCATAGGTCCTGGCGACGTCACCATGGGGATGAAAGTCCGACAGAACGGGAAACCACAGCTTTCCCATCTCTTTGGTCCACGAGTGGAGCGTCGGTATGTTGTCGACCGTTATGCCGAGCAGCACCGCATCGTGCTTCCGGAACAAACTCTCGGCAATGTTGTAACCGGGCCACTGATCGGAGCAGACCGGCGTCCAGGCAGCCGGGACGAAAGACAACACCACATGCTTCCTCCCCCGGTAGTCCCGCAGGCTGATCGGGCTTCCGCTGAGTGTGGGTAGCGAGAAGTCGGGAGCGGGGTCTCCCTGCTTCACGTTCAGCTGGCTGTCTACGGGCTTAAGCATCCCCACCTGATAGATGAAGTCCGACCGGACCCCAGCCGCCGGCTTCGGTCGTGTCGAGGTACACGACACCCCGATCAACATCAGAGAGACGACCAGACAACCGTTCACCAACCAATTTCTGTCCATGTTCTGTCCTCCTGAATGGCGAGCTAAAAGCTACATGCCGACGTGCTCCAAGATGTCGTCAAGGAACGAGGCGGAGTTGCCGATACTCCTGCATATTTTCACAAGTTCCAGGCCACGATCTGACTGGCGAAGCACGATCATCCGAGGCACTCCCCTGACTCCCAGTGCGTCCCGCTTTGCCATGGACGCGTCCGGAAAGAGCGGGAAGGGCACAGCATACCGGTCTCTGAACAGATCCAGAACAAACGCCGTGTTGCCCACGCCGACACCGATGACTTTGGCTCGCTCCTGCAGCCCTCGCGTCTCAATTTGTGAGTAGAGTTGGTTGATCGAGGAGATGGCCCGTTGGCAATGCGGGCAGCAGCTGTCGAACACCTGAATGAAGAGCAGTTTGGCGTCGAGATCCGCAAGGGCGAACGTCGGCTCGGTCGCCGAAACCTGAAGGTAGTCGGCATGTTGCTTCGCACCGGGTGTCTCAAATGGGAGTATTGCGAGCTCCGCAAGGGCCACGCGTCGGTTGGCGTCGTTGCTCCCACCGACATAGGCACACCCACAGGCCAGAATCGGCAAGAGCCAAGCTATCTCGAGGAAACGTCTCATCAGTTCGCCCAGGTGTTGTCATGTCGTGCTGCGCAGTGAGCATAGACCAGTAGCAGACCGCCGTCAAGGGGGAAGCCATGGACGCAATGCCTCAGTTACGTGGAGGGAGAACTCCAAGATGGCTCGACAGAGTCTCTCCCTCCAGGGATTCTCTGGGCCATCTGTGTCCGATGGAGGGAGAGACTCCGTCGAGCCGCCTCACGTAACTGAGAAGTTGCGCATGGACGAACCGTCTCGCTCCGTTGAAGCCAGCTCGGAGTTCTCCCTCACGTCGTTGAAGGGGTGCCGGTGCATTCATGGTCTTCGCTGCACACCGCGCTAAGTTCTTCCTGGCCCCCAAGGGGAAGCGCCGGTTCCTCGAAACGAAACGACAGGCTCAGACAACGATGAAAGAAGTATGATGAAGGACCTCCACCTGAAGCTGTTCTACGCCGCGCTGATCACCGGGGTGATGACCGCCTCGACTTGGGGGGCCTCGGTCGAGCTCTGGCCATCGGAACGCCGCACCAACAACACACTGTTCTGTTACGGTAGTGACTGGAACGTCCTGCTGATTGCCATCTCCTCAGATGACCATGGCAAGCACCGACTGGAGCTGCCGGAACGCTTCAGCGAACCAACCGTTCTCCAGGTCACAATCCCCAAGAGCGTAGACTTCCTCGGGGCCCATGTCTACGGACAAAACGAACTGGGGGTGAACAGAGCCTTCGAGACAACCCCAACAACGCGAAACGGAGAGGCATTCCAGAACGTCCGTATCCCGTTGCTCAACGACATCCTGACCCAACGCCTGATCAGCAACTCGTACTACTACCGAGTCCATGTCTGGATCGACGCCCCGGAACGCCTGGACTCCACGGTGTCCTGGGAACTCCAATACGGCAAAACGACACTGGCAAAAGGTGGAAGCAAGCTGGTCACGGCAGGCGTGGTCCGGCCCGACCGCAAACTGCCTCGGACCTTTGGCTTCTACCCGTACGGATGCCTGAGTATCGTGCCCAGAGATGACCATGATCGAATGGCGGAGTTCTACCGGCGCTTCGGTATCAGCGGCATCGAGGCCCATTGGCCCTATGGGCTCCCAGGTGAGAAGAATAAACGGCTCCACAGCATGTTCGAGGCAAACCGGCGGCACGGCGTCAAGAACAACGCCAACATGACCCTCTTCGCACGCAAGTACGGCAAACGCGCGTATGGCGGCCGGCGCGATGCCACCCTGAAGTTGGGAGGACTCACCAAAGCCATGGATCAGGTGTGCGCAGGATTGACCAGCGATGCAGCCCGGGAGGACTGGAGGCAGGCACAGCACGTCTTCGACCTGGCTCACTGGGACTGGGAACCGACCGGACCAGACATGTGGCCAGGCTACGACGACGAAGCAACCATCGCCGCCTTCGCCACCGAAAACAGGATCAACCGGCCGCTGAAGACAGAGGACCTCCGGACAACCCACAGGGACGCCTATCGGCAGTTCCGCATGCGGCAGATCGCCCGCCCACTCTACGCGATGAAAAAGGCGATCGATTCCGTCAGACCCATCCCGTTCCGAGTCGAGCAGGGCTCCGGGGCAAGTCGCCACGTTGACTACGGCATCTACGGCAACGACTTCGATGCGCTCAGTCCCATGATCTACCAACCGAGCCCACTGGGCTACGCACGGAACCTGCTCGAGACACTGAAGAGCACCTCAGTTCCCGCGCGGAAGTTCTGGCCCGATCTGACCATCGGCTGGTCCTTCTCGAAGGTGCATCGTGAGTCCCCGGAAGCGTTCCTCATGGACACGATCGTCACCGCGGCCGCAGGGTGCGGGAGCGTGTCACATTGGCCGGGAATCCACCTCGTAGACGCGTCGTGGTTCGGCATCCACGAAGGTCTTGCCCGCATCGCACTGGTCGAGGAGTTCTATACCGACGGAGCAAAGACCGACACCGTCACGATGAAGGGCGTGCCGTACCGTCACGAACGGATCGATTTAGGTCACACAACCATCGACCACGTCGCCCCGGACTGGCGTTCCTCGCTGATCTGCTTCGCTCACGAACGGCAAGACGAGACGCTCCTGTCTCTGCTCAACTACCACCTCGCAGAGGACGCCTTCGTTGCTGTCGCCGCACCCGCGTTGCGCAGCGGGTACCTCGTTAATCCTGTGGAAAAGACGTACCAAGCCCTCGACGATTCGGGCAAAGCGATCGTGCAGGTGCACAAGCAGACCCCTGAGCTCTGGATTGCCACAGCGAATCCCGCCCGCGTCAACGGTCTGCGCCGGATCGAGACAGCGACGGTCACGGACCGACTCACCGAAGCCAAATCGGCGTTCCTCAAAGCCAACAAGGCGGGAGCCGTTCGTCTCGGCAAGGTGGACGGCATCGATGTTACCTACGGGCTGGTCACCTTCGGGGGAGAAAATCGCACCGTCCTGAAGGTCGTGACGGCGGAACAGACCATCGCGTTCGGGGCCAGCGGCGGACGCATCTACGACTGGTCTGTCAAAGGCGTTGGAGAATTCGTGGCGAAAAAGACATTCGGAACGGACGGTTTTGCCATGGACATGCTGTGGCTGCCGGAGACAGCGCGGTGGAGCAGCGATGAAGTGCAGGAAATGGGCCTTGTCCGCTGCGACAACGACGGGCAGGAAGCACGAATCGTCTACGAAATGTCCCTGAGCAATGGGTTCCCGGGCATCAGACTGCGCAAGACCTACCGCGTGTCGGTTCAGAGCACGTCGGTGACCGCCGAGATCGACCTGTTCAACGAACGCGTCGACCAGACCCCCGCCACCCTCGCCTACTGGGGACACAATGTCCTCTCCGTGGCGCGCACCACCTTCGTCGGCGACGAAATGCTGCACGAAACGGGCAAAGGGCTGACCACAATCTTCCCCGTACGCGGCCTCCCGGAAAAGCTCAAGCCACACGTGCTCATGCACGACCGGATCGTGGGAGAAACCGGTACCACTTACGCGGAGTTCATTCCCGAACTCCAGGCCGGGCTCGTATTCAGCCTGCCCCCCGATCTCATGAACATCTACCGCTGGAGTGCCAGAACCAAAACGATGTGCGGCAGCGAATGGATGACCCAGCCGTTCTCCATACCAGCCGGAACCACGCGGAGCCTGGCGTTCTCCGTCACCGCAGTTGCAGGTGCAACCCCGGAGTCGCTGCGAGAACGCGTGCTGGCCAAGGACGCAGGCACCCCCCGAGCGCGAAATCTCCTCGCCTGCCGCTTCGAGGAACTGGATGACAACGGCTTGCCGGCCCAGTACAAGATCACCAAGAAAGGGCCTCATGCCGAGCAGACTGTCGTTTCCACAGAGAAAGACGATTCAGGACATGTGGTCGTGAAAGCCGAGATACTGCGGGAAGCCAGCGTCCATATCGATTCCGCCAAACGCACCCGTCTCGACCCCGATGCCGACTACTTCCTCACCGTCCAGGTGAGAGTCGATGACATGCGTTACACAGGCAACTGGTACAAGAGACCGGCCGGCATCAGGATCTATGCCTACGGCCTCAACGACAAACACACCTGGCTCGCCATACACGGCGAAGGCAACACCGATGGCTGGGTCACCGGAGTGCTGCCATTCCCGCACGCGGAGGACGTCCGCCAGCAACTCGCCGTTCCGAACGTGCTCCTGCGTTGTTACAATATGACGGGCACAGTGCGCTTCCGTGAGCCGATGATCCTGAAGAAACCACAGGGGGTCCAGATCCAACGGGCCTTCGAACAGGGGGACGGAACGCAAGTGTTCGGAGGCCAGTTGCAGCTGAGACGCTGATGCGAACTAATGACGTTGCAGGCGCCCCTGAAGCATCGTGGCGGTCACCCGAGTCTCAGCCAGGTCGGAGGGAGATTGGATAAACACGTCGCCATCAACGATTGTCAGATCCGCGGCCTTGCCGGGCTCAACCGTCCCGATCTCCGACTCCAGGCCCAGGACCTGGGCCGCACCGGAGGTATAGAGAGCCAGCGCCTCACGCGTGCTGATCGCCTCCTCCTCGCCCAAGACATCTCCGTCCAGGGCTTCCCGGTCAATAGCCGTGGCCATGGCTCTGAACGGGCTCCAATGGACGATCGGTGCGTCCGAGCCACCCCCTACTGTGATGCCGGCATCGAGGTAGGTGCGAAGCGGCAGGAAACGTGCCGCCCGTTCGCAACCAACGAACTCCTTCAGGGTCGCCCCCCAAGCCCGCAGAAAGCTCGGCTGCAAAGCGACGCCCAAGTCTGCTTCACGCAGGATGCTCAACAGCTTCGGAGTTGGGAAGTAAGCATGGATGAGGTGATTTCGTCCGGGCCGGGGGGAATGGCAGACACCACGCAGAACGTGGGCCGCTTCCACAGCCCCCCTGTCTCCAGTCACATGGATCCCCAGGGGCCAGCCGGCACCCCAGGCGTGCTCCACGCACCCCCGAAGCTCCTCCAGTGGCACAAACGTCTTCCCCACATTGTCCGGCATCCCGGGATAGGGCTCGTACATCAACGCCGTCCGGTGCATGACGAAGCGATCGTAGAACTGCTTGGCAGGCCCCATGCGGTAGCACGGCCCGGCAGCACCGAAAAACGGAATCCGCTCCCGAGCAGAGGGCTCCAGCACATCGCGGACCGCGGGCAGGACCACAACGCGAACGCCCAACGCATCTTCCGCTGTGAAGCCGACATAGCTCTCGATCACATCGAGGGGCGGCCCGGCATCGACAACCGTGGTCAAACCGTGGCGGGAGAACTCCGCGGCTGATCGCCTGAGCGATTCAGGCAAGGACACGTCAGGAACCGGATGAGGCAATTGAAGAACGTTCCGGGCGTCCGAGAAAAAGAGACCAGGCACGATGT
The DNA here is from genome assembly GCA_018676675.1 of Lentisphaerota bacterium. Classification (GTDB taxonomy): domain Bacteria; phylum Verrucomicrobiota; class Lentisphaeria; order Oligosphaerales; family JABHEG01; genus JABHEG01. The sequence continues at coordinate 32,848 of JABHEG010000182.1, read as the reverse complement.
CCCCGCGCAGATCCAACGGAACGTCCGGCCCGGAGCTCGGTACTGACCGAGGAGCGCAGTTCTTCAGTGCATGACTGTTCAGGATCGTCTTGTGAACGTCTGAAATCACCACGGCCCGGTCACGCGCCACGCGATCGAGGTCCGCAGCACACACCTGGCGTTTCTCCGCAAAATGAGCCGCCCGGAAGCAGTCCCCCAACCCAAGAATGGGCGCACCATCGGGGAGTATCTCCCGATGCGCAAGCAGCCGGGCAACGAGTTCCTCAACCGATGTGCAACCATACAGGCTCGCCGTTGTCGGAGCCCGAGCCCCGATGCGGTGAAAATGTGCGTGGGTATCGATCAGTCCCGGCAGCACTGTGGCCCCATCAAGATCAATCAGCTCGGTACGGGGGCCCGCGAGCGCCGTCACCTCCGCATCCGCTCCTATCGTGTTGAAACGCCCGCCCCGAACTGCCACTGCTTGTGCACGCCGGTCGCAGGCGTCCATCGTCACAATGTGACCATTTCTCAAGATCAGGTCAGGATGAGCTGTCGTCTCCATGCCGGGGAAGATAGTCACGCACAACGGTGGGCACAACAAGTCGCCGGGAACTTGTGTGTCAGCACACTGGAGTGTATGAATGGCTGCACTACAGTGTCCACATTGAGAGGCACACGTGACAGAAGACACCCCAGCACTTTGCCCCGAATCACACCAGGAGTCACCGCGATTCCTGTACATAGAACGGGCCGGTTGGGTTGCGCTGGGAACAGGACTCGCTCTGGCCTTTGTGCCGTTCTTCATGCCTCGGATCCGGTGGATTCTGAGCTACTTCGCGACCCTCGTCCATGAGATCGGGCACTCCGCCGCTGCCTGGGTGTTCGGCTACCCCAGCATTCCCGCGTTCGATTTCCGTTACGGCGGGGGCGTAGCAGTTACCGAGTTGGAAGCTTCGACGTGGGTGTTGGTCGTACTGGGGATCGCCTTCCTGGCATTCCTCGCCAACAACTACCGCGACCGAGCCATCCTGACACTCTCTCTCCTCGGCCTGGCGTGCTATCTGGTGCTGCGAATTACCAGCCTGCACCGTCTGCTGATTCTGTATCTCGGGCACGGAACGGAACTCCTCTTTGCCGTGCTCTTCATCTACAGGGCCGCCAGCAACTGGGCCGTGCACCACGGGGTGGAGCGGTTGCTCTATGCAGTCATCGGCTTCTACCTGGCCTTTGCGAACGTCGCATTCTGCCGAAGTCTGCTCATAGACGAAGGCTATCGCGCCATCTACTTCGATGGCAAGGCCGAGGGAATGCCGAACGATTTCTACCGAATCTGGGTGGTGCATGCAGGCGCGGCCAGCTTTGAGCGCGTCGTGGTCGTCCACCTTGTCCTCACACTGCTCTGCCCGCTGGCTGCACTGTTGCTGCACTACCTGATCAGCCGAAACACTCAAGACAGGGCGTAAGAGAGCGAAGCTCGCCGGAGGGTGGAAAATGGTAAGGACGTGTATGCCTCAACCCGTAGCATTCCTGCTGACTGCAGTGCTCGTAGTCCTCGCTCACCGCACAGTCTACGCACAGGGCGAGACACAAGCAAGTAAGCGAAGGAACACATTCTACGGCATCAACGAAGACCCGGTCTGGAATTTCAAAGCCGGGAACCCGGAAGCAGGCGAGCTCCCGCGATTCCGGAAGATGCTCAAGCAGACAGGAAGCGGAGCTATTCGGATCCCTCTCCGTTGGCGTGTCATGGAACGCAAAAAGGGGGCGTGGGATTTCTCAGTCGTGGACAGGACGGTCAAGGCCATTCCCGCTGACGTCGAGATCCTCGGGACGCTGATGTCAGTGCCGGCATGGGCAAATGGGACCGTACCGGGGAAGACAGAAGGGTGGTTCGACGGGTACGCCCCAAAGGACGTGCGCGACTGGGCGAACTACGTATCCATGACCGTATCGCACTACCATAGACACATCAAGCATTGGGAAATCTGGAACGAACAGAACGGTGTGGACTTCTACAGACCCCGTCCCGATGCCAAGGCCTACACGGAGCTGCTCAAATCCGCCTACATCGCCGCAAAGAAGGCGGATCCCGAGTGCATCGTCGTTCTTGGGGGGCTGCAGATGAATGGTATCATCCCGAATCCGTGGTCCCCCGTGAAAACGCCCGACTACCTGGAGGATCTCTACAAAGCCGGCGCCCGACCGTACTTCGATGTGTGCAACATCCACCCCTACGTGCTGCCCAATGAAGGAGCCGGGCACATGATGAAGCTCACCCGTGACACACTGGCACTCATGGCCCGATATGAAGACGGAAGCAAACCGCTCTGGATAACCGAGATCGGCTGCGGCGCCACGTCCACGGAGGCCGAGGCAGACCAGGCACGCCTTTTGCGGGATGTCTTCAGAGCCGCAAGCAGCGAACCGCGCATCGAGCGCGTGTTCTGGTTCCTCCTCCGCGACACGCAGAAGAACATCCTCGGCCCGGAGGGGTCCATGGGGCTTTTCAGCTATCAGGGGAGAGTGAAGCCGGCCTTGGGCGCCTTTGTTCAAGCAACCACAGGCAAGTGAGTTTGCCACCCGGTGAGGCCCCCCGCCGCTTTTCGACCCCACTCACCTAGGGTGGGTGGGGAGAGAGATTGGTCCCTCACGCAGGGCGCACACACCCTCCCCTGCCCTGATGGGGGGCTGATTACTTCAGTGCCCCTCAACTCCTACTCGGAGAGGGACGCCCGTTTCCGCAGTCTCAGGTCATCGAGTCGCAGCACGAAACTGCTCTTATAGAGAACCAGGAGCTTCGCCATAGGGATCTCGATATCATAGGCAGCCGGTGCCGGAACGCGCCACATTCCGGTTCAGCAGCACAGCATCCCTGAAACCGCCATAGTGTTCCCAGGCATCGGGTTTCCGCGGGCACGCCTCGTCGTTCTCGAAACCGCCGTTGAGGAGTATGGGTCCACAGGCAATCGTTCGGGACCATCCGCCCCGGCCGGTTGGGCCGCCGTTGCGGTACGTCAACAGATGTCGGCCATGAGAACGGTCAAAGGTCAGGAATGCCGCGTGGTAGGTGTGGCCGGAAGCAGGATTGTAGATGTGGCACAGCGGCCCGGCATCGTGGTTGCCCACATGGTGAGTGATGCGCTTGACATGCTGGGTGACGGGTGTCCCATCATAGAGGGACACGGTCTGCCCTTGGGGATGTGGGCCGGTGAACAGGTTCCCGCCCCTGGATGGGGCAATCCGCAGCAGCTGGCAGCCGCCACACACAAACGAACGGGTGGAGTCGTTGCGGAGCTCAACGGACATGAGCATCTGAGGCCGATCCTGGAACACCTCGAACGCAAGCCGGATGCGGAGCCCTCGCGCTCCAAATATTGGCCCCAACTACGGTGCGGCTACGCACGCCAAGATCATCTTCGACAGGCACGGCCGGGTGCACAACCGCGCTACGCCAGGCGGACATGCCAACCGTTCGCCCATTGATCACCACAGCACTTGTCGCACCGGCAAGCCTAAACGCCTCCGGTCCGCTCGTGAGAAAAGACCACGCCCCCTCCGGGGGACTCACATCAAGAGTCGCTGCACACGCCTTAGGCATCTGGATCTCATCTTCTCAAGCTGCGTTGCTGATCGCACGTCGCCCGGTCGCCGTGGGCATCCCCCCCCCCTCGTCTGTAACCACACCGTTCCTGAGCACGGAACTGCTGGCCGCAACACCGCGTTGGAGGTGCCGCATCTCCGTATGCGGCCAGGCCGGTTACTATAGGAGAGCCGGCGCTCCAGACATTTGGGAGCAATTGCACATCTCTGATGATGTGACTGGGGGCCGCCGCCAGAGGCCCCCGCTCGTGTGCGGCACTCTCAGCCAACGCCCTGTCCCTGCCAACGAAGCAGCGTCGTCCGCAGGGCGGTGATCGCCGGATCGTCTCTCATGCGGTCGTGCAGATTGGTGTCCTCGTCCGGGTCAGCGACACAGTCGAAAAGGTGCCAGTCGTCTTCTGGATAGTGACACAGCTTCCACTGTTCGGTCCGGATCATGGCTCGCGGCCCCACCATGCTGAAGCAGGCGTCGCGGACCTGCTCACAGTCGCCCCGAATGACCGGACTCAAGTCGACGCCATCGAATGTGTCATCGCTGCTGCACCCCGCGAGCGACAAGCATGTCGGCAGCAGATCGGTCAGATCCGTCAAGGCCGTTGTTGCCGTCCCTGGTGTCCCGACCCGAGGCGCCCGGATGATCAGTGGAATGCGCGCTGACTGATCGTAGAACACAAACTTGTGCAGCAATCCATGGTTGAAGAGCATCTCGCCATGATCTGTGGTGTAAACGACAATCGTGTCGTCCGCGATCCCGCGTCGTTGCAGCTCGTCGAGGATCTGGCCCACACATTCGTCCGCGTGGCTGACTGCCGCGTAGTAATCCGCCATCAGCTGCTGGGCCTTGCGGCGAAGCTCCGAATCGGTCAGATCCTGCTGAACCCAACGCCGGTTGCATTCAGGCGTACTCGCCCAGGCTCCTGCATTGTCCGGCAGCTGCATGTCCTCCGGGCGGAACCTGTCATGATGGCGCTGTGGCGAAGCGTAGGGGAAGTGCGGTTTGACGAAATTGACGCAGAGGAAAAACGGATCGGTTTCATGCCGATCCAAAAACGCCTTTGCGTTGCGCACGACAAACGCCTCAAACTGGTCCTCTTCAGGGAGCAGGTCAGGGGCATCGAGGACGGCTGAATAGGCCTTGATCCCTCCGTTTACATGAGCAGGGCCGGTCTCGGTCCACGCATGCGGCTCATACCAGTAGGGGCTCATCCATGGGCAACCGCTTCCGCTATCCTGCGCCTGGTGTGCCAGAATGAAACGCTTGAGCTCCGGACCGAGGTAGTCGTAGTAGTGCCCCAGGTCAACGTAATAGTCGAACCCGCGAGTATACGGGATCACGGGGTGTAGTTTGCCGATGAACGCGGTGGTGTAGCCGTTCTCGCGGAAAGCATGCGCCCCCGTGCGGAACGCGGTCGAGGGGAAGAAATTCCCGTCGCAGCCGTAACCAAGCGTATGGGGGTATTGTCCCGACAGCGTGGCATCACGCGCAGGAACGCAAACCGGCGAAGGAGTAAACGCGCAGTCGAAACGAATCCCCTCCCGGGCGAGACCATCGATTCTGGGCGTGTGCGCCACCGCACTGCCGTAACAACCGGTTGCGAACCTCGCATGCTGGTCGGTCATGATCCAGATGACGTTCTGGCGCTGGTCCATTGGCACTTTCGTCCTTGGGGTTGGCGCTTTGCACGTGGCGGCGATGCGTCAACGCGACGTCGGCTGCACCCAAACCGGGCTCGACCACGCTTTCTGACCGTTTCGCTGCTCAACCCGGATACGGTAGTTCGCTTCACCGTCAAGCGGCTCATCATCGGTGATCTGGAATGTCGCCGTATAGCCGGCCTCAGGAATGATCCGATGGAGCTTGACCTTGTGTGCCAACAGCGACGCGTACGTCGGCCGTTCGAAGGTCTCCACATCCAACCCGAAACGACTCTTGAGCATCGTCCGGCACTCGCCATCGTGGAGGAGCACTCGACTGCCCTGGCACAGTTCGGCAACCGTGCCGTCGTAGTGGAGGTCATTGACCCCGAGCGTGAGTGCGTCATTCGTCTGCGCCTCGAACTCGAAGACATTCCCGTTGTGGGCCCTGGTGATGGCAAGCTCACCCGCATCGAGCGGGGGCGACAGAACCACGAATGTCGCACGGCTCCCAGCCAACACGGGGCGCTGCTGGCCGGCATGGGTCCAGCAGGGCTCGAACGCCGTGAAACGTGCGCCACCGCCGAGCGTCAGAAGACCGTCCCAGTGCCTTGGGGTAAGGTCGGTCACTTCGTTCACGTACGGTCCCCATCCAGCCTCAACACGCAGCTTGAAGCGGGAACGCCGGCCAGTCTGGGGGACACGCCAGGTGCCCTGGTGACAGTGTGTGTGAATAACCCGTCCATTGCGCAACACCTCAATCCGGTCCAACGCATCCGAGCCCGACACGGAGATGTCGAGTGTGCGCGGGCCTCTGCTGTCGATGCAGCTCCCCATCAGCGCCCCATTCACCCGGAATGCCAGGTTGACACGATCGCCGGTGACACCGTAGACATGCCGGTGTGTGAACGCGTGCCACAACGCCTCACGCGTCAACTCAGGTGCCAGACATCCCATCAGCCCCCACTTGTAGTGTCCGGGGAACACCCCTGTCCCATCGGTCGAGGCGATGGCACCGAGGTGGAGTCCGCGATCCAATGCGTCCTGGTAGGTGCCGCCCGACACAGCCGGCCCCATTTTGGCGTTGACGTGAAGTCCACAGCAGCCTTCGTCCGTCTCACTCCCACCGTGCACACTGAAGATCTCAGCGAACGGTGACAGTGTCTCGTCATGTACGGACCAGTTTTTGCCGCGACACGCCGGCGTGTAGGCAGTGTGATGCGGAATCGCTACCGCGTCCCTTCCGCGCAATCCCGCGTACAGTTCTGGAAGCGTGTTAACCTTGACAATGGCCTCGCCTTCCTCACGGTGAACAACGTTGTGGTCTCCCCAGCAACCATCGCCCTGCCACTCGTACCCGGGAAACGTGACAAAAGCCCCCGGTTCGTTGAAAGCCCGAGTCTGCTCCTGCAGCTCGTGCCAATCCCGCTGCAAAGCCTCGTCGTCCTTCCATGTCTCGACGGCCATTGTTAACGGTCTGCCGCCCCGAGTGGTGCCATCCCGGGCCTCAAGCTCACGGTGCGCCGAGACGTATTGTGCCGGTGCATAGAAGTCCAGATGCTCGCGTGCGTAGGCGACATTCTGTTCCATTGACACGGACGCGTCCGGGCGCTGATACACGTTGTCGTGTGTGTCGCCCCAGTACGTATTGAGTTCTGACATAGTCCCGTCCTTATCTATCCATCTCTCCGCCGCTGTTTCACGCCCCTCCATGACAGCCGCCGTGCTCTGCCTGGGGGCCGGTGGGAACAACGCCGCTTACCTTACCGGCCCTGGCCCCGGCCGCCACGGCATCGGCCGTCGGGTTGACGGCTCGTCTTCCCTCAATATCGAAGGCCTCGGGGCATCTCAGTTGTCCCGAGGGAGCCCCGGCTGAGAAGGGATTCAGAGCCCGGGTTGACGAGAAGAGGGACGAACGGTAAACTCAAGGCACCGAGTTCGAATTCCACACCAGCGAAAGGAAACACCGTGAGACGTCGCCACCTATCCATCCTGCTCGTAGTGCTTGCTGCGAGCCTGCCCGCCCAAGTGGAACTGCCCGCCCTGTTCAGCAACGGCATGGTCCTGCAGCAAGGCCAGGAGATCCCCGTCTGGGGATGGGCAACAGCAGGCACCAAAGCCACAGTGAGCTTCGGGGGTGCATCAGTGACAGCGACGACCCCGGCTTCGGGTAAGTGGATGCTTCGCCTCCCGACCATGGCGACCTCCTCCGACGGGAAATCCATGATCGTGAACGTCGGGGACGAGAGTCGGACAATCGACGACGTTCTCGTGGGCGAGGTCTGGCTCTGCAGTGGGCAATCCAACATGGACTTCACCCTGGGCGGCCTCAGCAGGAAGACTCGCGATCCCCAGCACCAGCCACTGGCGGATTATGTCGCAAACGAAGTCAAGACGGCCTCGGATCCACTGCTCCGCCAGATTGCCGTCCCCCGCACGGCCTCAACTAGTGAAGCGCTGACGAACTTCAAAGGCAGCTGGATCACCTGTAACCCGGAGAAAAACAGCCAGTTCACCGGAACGGGATATTTTTTCGCTCGTGAACTACGGCGGGAGCTGAACATCCCGATCGGCCTGATCAAGTGCCCTTGGGGCGGCACGCTGGTCGAGCCCTGGATTCCGCCGTCAGGATTTCAGAACGATCCGGACATGAAGGCGTTCTACGAGGAGCAGCATGCCGCCGTTGCAGAGCGTCTGGCCAAATGGGATCCGGACAAAGCCAAGGCCAATTTTGAGGAGCGGCTGACAAAGTGGAAGGCTGACGTTGTGAAGGCCAAGGCCGACAAGAAACGGCCGCCGCGCCGCCCGCGAATGCCCGCCCCGCCAGACCAGAGCCGGACGACCTCCTCGGCTCTCTTTAACGCCATGATCCATCCACTCATCCCGTACGGCGTCAAAGGAGCCATCTGGTATCAAGGCGAATCCAACCGCCGTCAACACGCGAGGGAATACAGCCTCTATTTCACCCAGCTGATCCGCGGTTGGCGAGACCTCTGGGGACAGGGAGCGTTTCCCTTCTACTTCTGCCAACTGGCCCAGTACCAGGCGCCGCCCGAGACCCCGGTCGACGAGGATCCCTGGGTTCATGTCTGCGATCAGCAGCGGCGTACACTCGCCCTGGAGAACACCGGCATGGCTGTCCTCAACGACATCGGCGAAGCCAAAGACATTCACCCCCGCAACAAGATGGATGCAGGCAAACGGCTGGCTCTCTGGGCCCTCGCCAAGGACTACGCCAGGCCGCTGAAAGCCTGGAGCGGCCCACTCTACAAGGAGCACCGCACCGAGGGCAGCAAGATCGTCGTCATCTTCGACCACGTCGGCAGCGGCCTGATGGTTGGGCACAAGCCGTTGATGGATCCTGCCAAACCTGCAGAGGAACCCCTCAAGCGCTTCCAGATCTGTGGCGAAGACCGGCAGTGGAAGTGGGCTCAGGCCAAGATCACCGGCACCGATACGGTGGAAGTCCGACACGACGAAATTCCGGCTCCCGTCGCTGTCCGCTATGCCTGGGCTGCCAATGCCGAGGGGGCCAACCTCTACAACCGCGAAGGACTCCCCGCATCCCTCTTCCGCACCGATGAGTGGTAAGACCGGCGGAACCTCGCCGTACATCCCCACGCTCTGCCATGTTTGACCAGGGGTTGTTCCAAGAGTGGTTTAGGGCCATCATTTGTGCCCCAACGGGGCTGATCCATCGTAGCCCAGGGCAATTGCCCTGGGTATGAGCCAAGCAGTGGTTTTAGGCCGTCATTTGTGCCCCAACGGGGCTGATTCATCGTAGCCCAGGGCAAATTGCCCTGGGTATGAGCGAAGCAGTGGGGAGTGCCCTGACAGGGCACTTCAACAGCTTGGTTTTCAATGAGTTTGAGCGCACCTTCAGCGCGCGTGATTGTGCTGCTCCTTTACCCAAACCGCTGGCCTAGGCTACGTTGTACATATCCTCTTAGGGCTCGAAACCACGGCTTGTTCCACTTCTGAAACAGCCCCAGAGTCACGTTCTGACTGATGTTCTGCTCCCTTGAGCATGCGACCAACACCACGTAAACGCACCGGACACAATGCCATGCTCCGTCGACATCGCTTCATGTTCTCTATCCACCTGTTCTGGGTCTGCTGTGCTATGGGCGCAGTGCAGGTCCACCACGTTCCGTTCTATGGCGAACATCCGCTCGGAGTAGCCCCGAAAAACGGTCCCGTGGCAAACAGCAGCGACATCCGACTGGAACCCGAGGGCGTTGTGGTGGGGCGCGGCGCCCGAGCCCCGATGATCAAACTCCCCGATTGGACCGGCAGACAGGGCACGGTCGCATTCTGGGTGAAGGCGGTCGATTGGGACGCAACGACGCAGGAGCACGTCGTGTTCATCAAACCTGTGGACGCCGTGAACGGGAGCTTCCTGATCTACAAATACATCAACAGCGACAAGCTCTGGTTCTACAGCGCCCTAGAGACCGGCCCGAAAAGGGACCGAGTCCGAGTCAACTTCGCATACGACGGTCTCACGGCATGGAAACGTGGTCAGTGGCATCACCTGGCCTTCGTCTGGAAGTGTGGCACCGTAGCCAAGCTCTTCATGGACGGAGTACTGACCAACACAGCCAAAGGAGAATTCTACTTCCCCGAAAGCATGGCTGGAATCACATTCGGCCAAGGGGGCCGTGTCCGAGGCATGGGCGGCAAGACCCAGAGCATCGTGCGAGACCTGCACGTCAGCGCATCCCCCATCTCCGACACCGAGATCGCCCTGCTCGCACAGGACCCGCCAAAGATCGCCCCGGCGAAACGTCAGGAGGCCGGTCCGCCCCCCCCTGCCCCCAATCCTCCCACCATCCTCCCGATAGGGTCGGCCCATGTGCCGCCGCAGGTCGACGGAGTCATAGACGAGTACGAATACGCGACCGTCGTGCCGGGCCTCATCGCTGCGGACCGGCATCTGCTCTACCCGGAACCCGCTCAGACGTGCTTCGCCGCCGATGACACCTGGCTGTACGCAGCGGCCAGAATCGCCCTGCCCGAAGGACACACGCCCACATCCATCGCCGCCGTCCGCGACAGCCCGGCCCAAGTCGCGAAAGGTGACCTGTTCTGCATGTTCATACGTGCAGACGCAGATGTGACAGCGACGGCATATACCGGCACCTACATCACCGTCTCGCCAAACGGCAACGTGTACGATGCCACCGAATCGATTGACTGGGGCAAGATGAGCTGTACACGCGACACAGGCACCGATATCGACCTGGACATCCGCAGCATGGTGTCCGCGACCGACTGGACGGTAGAGCTCCGCCTACCCCGCACTGCCCTTGGCCTTGAGGAGAAGCACGCCTTCTCGGTGTCGGCGGGCTTCAAGCTCGGCAATCTGCGCGCCACGCTCCAGGATCACCCCATCTGGTTCGACCACCACCAGGCATTCTCCCGGGCCATCTTCACGGACCTCAGCGTCAACTGCGGCCTCTCAGGACTGGGTTGGGGGAACGTCGCTGCTCGTTTCAGCGTACACAACCCGACTCAGGAACCAGCGGCCTGCCGTGCAACGATCGACATTGCGTTGCCGAGCATTAGGCAGACGGCCGCAGGTATGGTCGTCGACCAGACGTTTGGCGAGAGAATTGAGGTCACCGCCCGAGAAACGGTGCACCAGTGGTCCGAGGAACTTCAGATCAGTCCGTCAACACGTGCTGAAGCCGGTAAGCGCTGGGACCTCCCCGATCCCGGCACCTACATGTTGACCACGGTCCTGACCCAAGACGACAACGTGCTCTGGCGGCTTGTCCGGCCTTTCGCGGTCTCGCCGCCTCTGGACGTTGACGTCCGACCTCGCCCGAGTGCTCAGGAACTCGACGTGACACTGTCGTTCTGCGGCCTCGACCCCGATCGTCTCGATGCCGTGGAGCTCACCCTCACCGATGCAGGTCAACAGAGGGTATGGACGGCCGAACACCCCGTCCTCGGCAAGAGTCAGACTGAAGTGGTGCCGATGCGGCAGTTGGGTCCCGGTTCCTACAACGTTCACGTTTCCGCCCGGGACCGATCGGGCAAGGTGGTTGCAGCCCGGGAAGCCATGTTCAACAAGCAGGCGACGCCACACTGGCTCGCAAACAGGCGAGGTCTGGGAGCGCTGGCCCCTGACTGGGTACCTGCGCCCTGGACGCCGTTGGCCGTCCGGAACAGCACAGTTTCGCTGTGGGGCAGAACATTCACGTTCGCAGCACCGAGCTTGCTGGCCGGCATGAAAAGCCAGAACGTTGAGATGCTCGCGTCCGGTGCGGAAATTGTGGTTGAAACGGCGACAGGCAAACACCGTTTCGAGATCTCCAAGCCGTTGATTACCGAGGAACGACGCGGACGGGTTCTGGTTGCGCAGTCCGGGACCGGAGCTGGCATCGCCCTGAACGTGCGCCACCAGATTGAGTTCGACGGAATGGACCGCCTGGACCTCGAGTTCACGCCAACCAGGCCAACGCCGGTCAAGCGCCTTTGGGTGGAACTGCCGTTCCGCGACCCACACTTCATGTACGTAACCCAGCCTGGGGCATGGACACACGGGGAAGTGGCCGATGCACAGTGGACGATACTGCCACACATCTGGCTCGGAAACGATGACGTCGGGTGCGCCTTCTTCGCCGAAAGCTGCAAGGGCTGGCTGATCTCATCGACCAAACCGCGCGTCACCCTGACCCGGCGCGATGGGGTGACGACCGTGCGCCTGCTCCTGGTGAACGAGCCCTGTGAAATGCTCAAACCGATGGCCGTCACATTTGGTCTGCACCCGACGCCCATCAAGCCTTTCTTCCCCGGTTGGCGCGCACTCAGGCCGCAAGGATGGGGCTGGACGAAGCCCCCAACGTCTCTCTACATGGCCGGCCCCACGGCGTGGATGTCCAGCTACTCGGTGCCCACCCCACGGAACTGGACGGCTGTGACACAGATGGTCGCCTACGCCCGGAAGTATGACCAGACCGTCTATCCCTACCTGACCCCGTTCTCAATCTCCATGTACGACATGATCCGACGCGATCTGCCATACCTGTTGCCCGGCCAAAAGGCCCCGGACGGCGCCATCACTCATCAGATCAAAGATTCCCGACGCATTGAGCCCTACTGGTACTACGCCGCAGACTGGAACCTGGGGCCGCCGCGTTTTACCGGCGACGGCTCAGCCCGGGAGACGACCCAGATGGCTTGCGTCAGTCCGAGCAGCTCCTGGGCCGACTATCTGGTGGGCAACGTGCACGAGATCCTGAGCAAGAGTGACGTAGACGGCTTCTACTTCGACCTGGCATCCCCACGCCTCAACTACGACGAAGGCAAAGGACTGTCCTACACAACCCGCGATGGCGTCTCCGAAGGCACCAGGGAGTATTTCGCGGCCCGTGACCTCTACAAACGACTCTATCATGTCTTCGACGAACTCCGGGGGCCTGCTCGGAAGCCATACATTCTGGGACACGGCTCCCCTTCACACTGCCCTATCAGCTCGTTCTGGGACATCAACTTCCACGGTGAGGGCGTCAAACCGCGACGCAAGCTCGAAGCCACAGCGCTGTTCACCCAGAAGCAGCTCAAAGGGAACCCGATCGCCGCGCCGGCAGCCGCGGATGCGCCGCGGAGCTTCGACGCTGTGGCATACCGGGCCGCCAACGGAGCGCAATTCGGACTCCCCGTGATGTACCTCCCGCAGTACGGCTACCGCAGAGAGCTGCTGCTCCCGGAACACAGTCGCGAGCACCTGTCCTGGACCTTCCTCCACAACAACCTGCTCTGGCCCGCTTACATACCTTCAGGCCCCGTCTACGACTTCTGGCGGGCCGTCGAGATCCCGTTCGGCATGGACGACGCCGTGTTCCACCCCTATTGGCGAAATGTCGTGCGCGCAAAGCCGGAGTGTATCCGAGTCAGCTACTGGCGGAAGAACGCCAGGCCAGCGTATCTCCTGGCTGCAGCCAACTGGTCAACAGCGGTGACGGACGCCACCATCGAACTTCCCCCCGAGCTCGCGCAGCTGACGTGGTGCGATGCCGAGTCCGGCACGGCCATCGCGCCAGGATCGACAATCAAACTACGCATCCCGCCGTGCGACCTCCGCGTCCTGCGCGCCGAGTAGCGAAGCCTGCGCCCCGAGGGAAGTCACCCCTCGTCATCTGATGCACAAGACAGGAAAGCCAAAGCATGGCACACACCAGGACATGCATCCCGGTGCTCGTTGTCACCGTTGCCTGCTGTACGATGGAAGGGATAGGAGCCGTGAAATCAGAAGCAAGTGATCTCCCTTTCGTCGCTATCCCGCGAATGGCCGCGCCAGCCGTCGATGGGAGGTTGGGCGATTCGGAGTGGCAGGGAGCCGCTCAGATCGGCGACTTCGTGCTGCTGGACGGCAGCCGCCTGGCCCGAGAACAGACTACCTGCTTCCTGGGACACGATGAACAGGCTCTGTACTTCGGCTGTCGCATGGCCGCCTACGCGCTGGACCCGGGCAGCAACCAGGAGCACGCCTTCAAGGACCAACTGCACGGCAAGCAAGTGCCGGTCTGGGAAGATGATTCGGTTGAAATCCGTTTCAGCCTGCCGGGTGCACCGAACACAGTCTTTCCCGCCGCAGCCAATACAGCTCGTTAGTCTTCATCGCTCTTCGCGCCATATTTGGCGATGATCCGCTCGACGTCCCTGAGATAGGAGTCGGACAACTTCCTCATCGTTGTGGCAAGACGGTGGAAGCCGGTGGTTTCTGCGTCATCTGCCTGCGCACGATACTTCGCCGCCAACTCCTTCTCAGGCTTGCCGGTGGGGTCAACGCAATGGGCTCCGCGGGAGTTATAGATACCGGTGCGGAAGCCGGAGCGCATTTCTTCGGAATCCCTCGCGTTCAGCGCACTCGCGACTGACTCATCGATCCACAATCCGCGAGGATCAGCAGGTGCATGGATGAGCGCCTCTCCGAGCTGAGACAGTGCCACCTCAAGATGCCCCGTTTCTTCGCAACTCGTTCTGACAGCCGCGAGCCACTCGTGGAAGGCATCGGCGCAGAAGCCGCCTTCGGCAAGCGTTCCAGGGGGAGTCTGCCATTCGTGCAGCAAGCGGTAGGCCTGATGGGCTACTCTCTGCTCCTGCTCTGTCGGCTCCTTCTTCTCACCTTCGTCATCACGAGAACAGAAGGCGAGGCGAATGAGCTCGCAGAAGAAGGCCGAATCTGACGCCAGGCGTTGCTCGAGGAGCTTGGGGCGTGTTCCCCAATGCCCGTCCAGAGCACCCAGGTACGCCCACTCCACTTGGAAGAGATCGTCGCCATCCACCCCGTCATCATCCTGCAAGGCTTTGATGACCTCGACGGCATTGTGCACGTCCATCGACTGGGCCGGCTCTTTGGTCGTCGCTGCCGCGAGTAGTGCCCGGACAGCACGAACATGGTCCAGAGGGTTCTCTTTGTGAAGCGACACGCTGACACAGTCAATAGCGGCGTTCGACCGGCCATGCTCAAGGAGCTTGTCGATGGCAATTTCAAGGCCCGTATCTGCTTGGTAGGGATTGACGCCGACGCTCTCCCAATACGCGGATTCATGCCCGCCAAGCAACTGCGATGCTCTGGTCCATGTTTCGGGACAGAACGGGAGACTTCGCAGGAAGCACCCCAGCTGCGTCACATCCCAGTCCTCAAACAGTACTGCGTCTACCCATTTCCATCCCTCCTTCCAGTGTCTCGCACGCACATAGCTGGCGATGAACTGAACGACTGGTTCTGATTCGTCGCCAAACAGTGCCGGCAACAGTGATCGGTCGTGTCCGTCATCCGCGATTGCGCCAAATGCTGTCCCCACCTGCGTCGGTGACTCAACCATCCCCGCGAACTCCACGACGTCATGAACATCGCCGAACGACAGGATCTCTTTGATTGCTGCCTCACGACGTGCGCGCAGCTTCCTCTCTTCCTCCCGCCAATCACCATGCTCCTCGTAGAGATCGTGGTCTCTAGCGCCGAAGATCCTGCGGTAACGATTCCTGGGGGCCTCGGGAGCAAGCAAGAGGGACACACGTTCGATCCGGGCCAAGGGCTCTTCGTCAAGCGACCACTCAGCATCCGCGTAACGTCGATGCCTGGCAACGAAGCCTTGCAGGGCTGACCAAAGCTCTGTCCTCTTCTCTTCCGGCAGGTCGGTGATGGTAGGCGACGCCAAGTGATCCAGGAAGCTGTCACGTGCAACGGCAGGCAAATGGTCCAGGTGACGGACAAGAACCGCGAGGCGTTCAATGTCGCCCTCTGCTATGCCGACGGTGATGTCCGCGTAGTTTGAGACTTGGTCCCAGTACTCCTGCTGCGTAACACCGTCATTGTCTTCGGGCAGCGTCATCCGCCAGCGGGGTTTGTGACTGCCCATGGACGTTTGGTGTTGGTCCGGGAGGAGCCCCAGCAAGAGGCGCCACGCGCTTTTGGGTGCCTCCCTCACCAGTGTACGGACAGCAACCAGACGTCTTTCCTTAGACGCCGTGGTCTGTGGAAGCCAGGGCAGGAAGATGGTTGTCAGCGAGTTGGCTGGGCGATTGGCCCAATTTCCGCCCGGATCGATCTCAGCAAGCTCACCGAAAACGACCGTAACCCGGGTCAAGTGCTCCTTATCCCAGGCAAGCGATTCCAGTGCCCATAGCAGACCGGTGAGGTAGTTGCTCCCCATCATGCCACTGCCTTCCTCAGCAAACAGCGCGCTGAATGGACATGGTTCGCGTCCCATAGCATTCTCAACGGCTGACAAGAACTCCCCCGGCGCCGCTTCCGCGAGCAACGGCAACAGATTGTTGAGGCTGCCCCAGAGCATCCAGTCGGCCTCGTCCAGGACGTGCCGCACAACGAGTGCAGCAACCGTCTCGCTTCTGCCATCGGAGCAGTTGGCAAAGACCCCCGGCATGCTGCCCATGACGGCCAGAGCATCCGCAAGACCTTTGCGGAGTGCATGGGAATGGCTCGGGACTTTCCCCATGATGTTGGCCAGGTAGCGTTCCTCTGCGGGAAGCTCGAAGGATGGGTTGGGTTCGCGCAAGACGGCCACGGCGGCAGCCTTCAGCGCATCGAGATCAGCATCGAAGAGTTTGCGTGCGAGCGCTTCCCACAGCTCCCTGTCGCTCTTTGCCGCCCACACGCCATTGCGCAGACCTATGGGTTTGGCGGGGGATTCGAGGGCTTCCCGTACGGCTGGTATCCACTCTTCATACGTCTCCCCTGCAAGCCGAGCCACCAGCGCGCGATCGCCTTCGCAGGCCTCATCCCAGCCACCAAGAAGGAATGCCTGGCTCAGACTCCGCCCGTAGCCCATCGCCGGAATGGCACTCGCGGGTGAGGTCGCCCCCCCTCGAATGATCTCGGCCGGTATCGTCGACGTAACCCGCTTCCTGAATAGGTTGAGTAGATCTTCAGGCAGATTGCCACGCGTGATGGTCCCCGCATTCTGGTTCCACGTCTGAACGACATCAACAATCCTGCCCCAGACCATCTGGGGAGCTCCGGCATCGAACTGAGAGATGTGGGAATGGAGCAAGGCCAAAGCGACCCCTGTCTCGCGTCCCAGGTCGTATCCGAGCAAGTGGAAACAGCAGAGGAAATCATGGACTTGGCAGGGCGAGAGAGCCTTCCCATCATTGGCAAGCCGCAATTGGTGCCGGAAAGCGCCCAACTTCTTCTGCTTGGCCGTGCTGCTGAACTTCGCTTTGGCGACGTTGCGGAAGAACTCGCCCTCGTCCTTCGTGCAACGCGCATAGTCAAGCAGCCAGCAGGCATCCTGAGTGTCCGTGTAGCTCAGCGGCCCGGTCATTGCCGCGATGACGTCTTTCCGTTGAGTGAAGAGCGACGGCTTGTTGAAGTCAGTCCAGGCGCGCTGGATGATCTCACGGAACAGCCGGTTGTCCTTCGTTATCCTGGGGGCTTGCTTGATCTGGGCCAAGAGCTTCCGTCCGTCCCCGCCTGTTCGTTCCAGGAAGACGATAAGGTCATCCGTGTCATAGCCATCGACTTTCCCCTGTAGCTTGATCTCCCGAATCGGCCAGCCAGGAAAGCACGGTGCACAGCCGCCTGTTAGCATCAGAGTGACAAATGATGCTTGCACATGGGCCTCGAAATGGCCCCCCCGGCCTCCGGTGGAGGCTGGGTTGCTAAGCTGGGCGAGGCCGGAACTCACCTGTTTCCCCTTCTCCGTCATTCCGTGCCTTTCGTGGTTCCCTCAATCTCTCTGGCCGCGGCTTCCAGACGCTTGATGTCGCGGTCCAAGTCGGACACGTAGAGTTGATCTTGGACGATACGGAACGTCTCGAATTCGGATTCGGCGTGGACTTGGGCGATCTGGTGTGAGATCCGGCCTTTGTCCTGGAGGATGTCTCTTTCGTCGAACTCCAGGAACCGGTCAAGACGTTTGGCCCAGTCTTCCATGGTCATGGGAACCCGGCGGCGCGCACGGTCTTCGGCAAGCTCCAAGTAGGCATTGATGATACGGCCAAGCGACTCAATCTCGTCCTTGCTCAGGTAGTTCTTGGCGACTGCGACATCAGTCTTCAGGATCTTGCCGTCAGGCCCCCTGTTCCAGGACGTGAGGCCCATGTTCGGCTTGTTGCTGTCGGCGCGTTCCGCGATGAGTTCTGCGGCAGTATGTCCGTGGATGGCGAAGTGCAGTTTGTTCTGGACGGTGGCAAAAAACTCACGGGTGGCTGGCGCGTCTTTGTTGTAGTCCATGCTGGTTGCATAGATATCGGCGATTTTCTGGTAGAAGCGGCGTTCGCTGAGGCGAATCTCCCGGATTTCCTCGAGCAAACGCTCGTAGTAGTCTTCTCCCAAGAACGCACCGTTCTCGAGCCTTTCCCGATCCAAGACATATCCGCGGATGGCGAAATCTCGGAGGACACGCGTTGCCCACTGCCGGAACTGGGTTGCCCGCACGGAATTGACCCGATAGCCGACCGAGATGATGGCGTCGAGATTGTAGAAGTCCAAGTTACGGGTGACATCTCGATTGCCTTCGCGGCGAACTGTCCGGAATTTCCGGATAGTTGCCGCACGCACGATTTCCCCCTGGTCATAGATATTCCCGAGATGCTCGCTTACAGTGCGGACATCCACCTCAAAAAGCGTCGCCATCAGCTTCTGAGTCAGCCAAATGGTTTCGGCTTCGTAGCGCGCCTCAATGCTCTGCTCTCCACTTTGGGCGGTGAAGATCAGGAACTCCGCGGTGCTGTTCCGTATCCGGATCTTGTTCTGCTCGCTCATTTCCCCCGCCTCCTCCGTTCGACGTACTTGATGAAGTTGCGCTTGCGCTTGTACTGGCAAGAACAGGAGAAAACGCGGATGGGCAACTCAAGACCCCCATCCTCTTCAGCGAAGGCGAGCATCATGCGTCCCAGTCTCCCGCTGCGTCCATAGCGCTCGGTGTCTCGGCCTGCCCCGGTTTGACCGGGGGAAATTCGTTCCATTCGGCTCTACCGGAACAGCTGCTGCAGTTCCCGAAGCGTTGCGTCTACCCATTCCTGGCCTCCCTGGTGTCCCACCTGATTGCAGTAGACACAGGCGCTGTAACCACCCCCGGCCTCAGCCCGAGCGGTTGGGAGATAGGTGCCGCCTCTGCGGGGGAAGCGTCCGGGATGGTCGTCTTTCGTTCCCGTCCTGCTCCCCACGAGCTGCATGACGAATGTCTGAATGGCCGGGCCGCGAGCTCGCACTCGCACCCCGTAGTCGAGGAACAGTTCAAACGGGTTCGTCACGAACGCGATGTCTCCGAGACGGACAACATGATTTTCCATGGCAAACGTGGGCGCCTCATCCTGTTCCTCGTACTTATCGACCACTGCTTGACACCGGTTCAGGAGCGTCTCTGAGTGGGAGTCGTCCTTCGCCTTCAGCATCGCCATCCAACTCACGTTTCTGGCGTGTTCCTCTTTGCTCACCATACGTCGTGTGAGATCGGCGGTCTTGGTGACGTGCCTGACTGCTGCATCGTCCCGCATGTCCTTCCGGGCCCAGGGCAACACTTCAGAAAAGGCCGCCTCAATCCGTCGCCCAATCTCTCTACGCTGGGCAAGGTTGAAGTCGAACTCCTCGCCTCGGCCCTCCTCCTTCAGAGCCAGCATCCGGGCCTCAGCGGCCTTGTGGAGTTGAAGGTGTGGAGACTGGTCTCCCGCCGCCGAGCATTGGGGCAACAGGAAAACGTCCTCGCCATGCACCTTGCGGATCGCCTCCCGGGTATCGTGCCAGTAATCAGCCGACATGCGACTCCAGGATTCGGTGACCTGGGATGGACAGGGGACATTGATAATGGCTCCGGTCAGCCTGCCATCCGGATCGAACGTGTAGAGGAATTGGACCGAGTGGTCTTCGTGCCCTTCCACATGGCTGAATGAGGGATCGTCCGTCTTGCCGTACATGCGGGCGTTCCGCTCGATCTTCTGGCCGGGGAACTCCTGCTCTGCGAAGTCTTCCAGGTAGCTCGTCCGGCGGTTGTGTCCCACAACGGCGTGCCCAAAGCCCCAGGCGAGCCGGCCAGCCGTCCGTCCTTCCCAGCTCTCCAACGCTGCGTCGGCAATGTGCGCGGCAAGGAAGGCGCGGTACTCCGCAGGCACCATCAGGTTCTCACGTTCCGTCGGCGGCAGCGCATCATAGTCGTGGATCGCATCCCGAATGTTCGGGGCCGCGTGCGTATGCGTTGCGTTGAAAATCAACGAATCCAGCGGGAACGAGGGTGAGCGGTCTCTGATATTCTCCTGGGCTTCCTCGATGAGGTAAACCGGGATCACAGATATGTCACACGAGATGAAGACGACTGTATCCGCCGCTGTGTCGCCGGAGGAAATGGTCAATGCGGTCACCGTCAACGGATCGTTGACTACGTCGGTAATCCGCATCCTGAACTGTCCCGCGAGATCTACTTTCCGGCCGTACGGGGTAACATCACGCGAGGCCCAACCAATACGCAGTGAAGACTCTCTGTTTTCCACAGCAGATAACCCTTTCCATTGTCACAGTCCCACCCCGTGAAGACGCGAGACACTTTTCGCGACGGCTCTGGCTATGCGAGCTGCTGCCAGTCCAGGACGACGCCCACCGGCGGATTCTCTTCCTCGACAAGACGACCATATATCTCCGAAGCCATTGCGGGAGAAACGATTTCAGAGACGATGGACCGGACGTCCAGCCTTCCCGCCGCAACCAGTCTAAAGAACGTCGCGTAATCATCCTTCTCCGTCCAGGCACCGGTATGGGATTCGACCTTGGCCCGGCTGAACGTGTGTGCACCAATCAGCGAGACGCCGCGGCGATGCACGTACTGGTAGAAATCGATGGGCGTGTCTGAGATCCGGGTGCAGCCGAGAAGCGAGATGCGTCCTTGTTCGGCGACACATTCGAGGGCCTGTTGCAGGGCAATGGACTTGCCTGTTACCTCAACGATACTGTCAACCCCTTTGCCTCCGGTCAACTCCTTCACCTTCTCCGCGATGTCACCGTCAGCCGGCGAAAGCGCATGGTCACTGCCAAGCCTCAAAGCCAGCTCACGCCGTCCAGGAGACATGTCTGAAACGATGACGGGTATTGCTCCCGACAGCCGGGCGATCTGTGCCGCGAACTGCCCGAGGATGCCCATCCCGATCACCATCACCGACTGACCTATCTCGACCCTCAACTTCCGCACGCCCAGGAACGGGAATGCAGCGATGTGGGCAAAGGACGCGTCAAGCTGATCAACGCCGTCGTTGATTCTCACCAGCCTGCTCGCCGGTCTGAGGAAGTGGGAGCGATGTCCGGCCCAGGGAACGATAACCCGGTTCCCGGGCTCGAAATCGGTAACGCCCTCACCCACACGCAGCACCCGCCCCGAACTGCTGTAGCCCGGAAGCCAGGGGAAGCTCCCGTGAGTGTTGGGAAGGGCAAGCAGGTTAGCGCACTCCGTTCCGGCGCTGACGGCGGAATAGTCGGATTTCACCAGGACTTCTCCGGGGCCCGGCGAATCGCGCTCCTCTACGGTCCTCAGCGACACCGTCTTCAAACCGTCAAAGCTGACGTAACTCACTTCCATGGTCAATGGACCTCTCTTGTTCCATCCCTACTCAATCTGCGCGTTCCACTGGAGTAGTCTAAGATGCCGGGTCCGGAAGACAACCGAAGAAGACATGAAGGAGAGCGTAGAATTTGGGACAGGTCTCACGAGCTCTCTCCCCCCCGTCTGACCAGGACTGAGACGGAATCACGCTTCCGGTCACGGGGGAGATATCCAGTCTCGTTCCCAGGTGAGCACTGGACTCCCCTCACTCCATCGTGAGATTCTCAGACTCACCTTCGAACAGATGCGTCGCGCCGTCTTCCCGCAACTGCCGGACTCCCGCGAACTGCACATCCTTGACATCGGCCTTGACGATAACAGCAAAGCGAGCCCCTCGGGAGACCACGTTCGTGACGGAGATGTTCCGCAGATTCCCCTTCCCGTAACCGCTGCCGTATCCTGTGTAGATTCTGACGCAGGATTCGCGCACCGACGGGGCTTCCTCCAGCACGTTCTCAATCGAGATGTTGTAGACTGACGGGGCTGTCGCAAGACAGATGACCCCGTGGTGTTTCCCGCCCGTACGGATGTTCCGTATGACCATATCGTGGATATCGGCCGCATCCCCCGCGTATTCCAGCCCCATCGGTTGCATCGGATAGACGTAGTTTGACTCGGGAGTGATGTAGCTGCCGTTCAGTGCCGTGCAGGCAACCGTGTCGTCGCTGGTGGTGCCCGATATCGCGTCGACGAGGCAGAACGAACACCCGTTTCTGAAATCAATACCATCGCCATTCTTCACGTTGGTATTGAACACGATATCGTGCAAATAGCCGTGCGAGCACTGGTCCTGAGATATCGCCCAACAATGCGTTTTCCGCATCGTGAAGCCGGATATCTCGTAACGGCTGGCCCTCGACAACAGGATACCGACTGTCCGCCAACCGAAGTAGTCGCCCGTCCATTCCTCGACAACGCCTGTCTTGGGGTTTGCCGCCCGGTATGGGTTGTCGGCGCCCTCGATCACCGCGTTGTTGCGGCCCGTGATCCGTATGTTCTCGGTGGGCTCTATCGTTGCGCACACGCCATTGGGGGCGGCCGGATCCGGCTCGATCCCGGCACTCCGAATGATGTTGTCGAACACGCCATCAGCGAGCTTGAGGGTGCAGCCGTCGATGACCAACTCCATGTTTGACGGCAGCAGAACCGCCCTGTCGATGAGCCAGTCCTGCGTGTCAAGAACAACCGCCGCGAGCGATCCTGAGTTCCTGGCGGACGCAATGGCCGCCTCGATGGCCTCGGAAGGCGTGTTCCCGGCGAGGAAATCCGCCGCTCTCAGACAGAGAACTGGAGCGTCCCGGGGGACGTAACGCTCAGCAAACTCCGCGGACGCCAGCCCTGCCAGTTCGCCACAGTACACGGGCTTCGAGGCAGCAGGTCGATGCGGAGATCGCACGTCACCCACACTGTCAAAGGCGTCAAGATAACGCCCGACCGCGTCACGATCACCGGCGTTGATGTGCAGGATCATCCGCCCGGAGCGGTTGTACTTCTCCCACAGCGTCACGGCTGCTTCCGGCGATCCCGCATGCAGCCACAGTCCCTTGCCAAGAGCATTGATCTTCTCATAGAGCCAGGTCCAGTCTTGCGTCTGACTCTCTCCGGCCCCCGGTACCCACTGGATGACCTTGACCTTCTCGATGCCACAGATGGACTCAGCATGGACGATGTTCCCCGGACCATCAAGATGGTACTCGACGGCATCCAGATGGTCGAATTCCTGGCGGAGGTACGGCAGTGCGAATTCGTCAAAGTGCTCCTTCCCAATATTGAAACCAAAATCGCACTGCGGTGTCGCCGCTCTACCCTCGGCATAGAATCCGTGTCCGGTGACGCTGCCATACGTGCCTATTTCCAGAATCCGGGACACCTCGTCCGTGACCTCCCCATAGGCGACCATGATCTGCTCCATGGCTCGATGGACACCGGCGGGATTATCGTAGAAATCGGTCATCAACTCGACGTTGCCGCGAAGCGCAGCCAACGTGTCAAGATTGTTGTAGAACGGAGCCGCGGACCCGAAAATCAGGCGGCCGGCACATTTGCGCTTGATGCGTTCGGCGAGCCGGACCCATTTCTCCCACCAAACAGAGCTCCGGCGGAACCGTATGTCTGCCGAACTCAGATCCTCGATGCAGGGCTCGGCATGCGTGTCCGTGCCCCAGGACTCCCTGATCTGGGTGATCTCAGCCCCCAGGAACGCCGGCATCAAATCGATGATGAGAGACGGAGTGAAGAACGGGACGGCATCGCCAAGGAACTCATGGGTCTCCGCCCAACGAAGCGCCTGATCAACAACCTCGTCGTACGGACGCGAAAACGCGGCGCCCCATGCGGGTTTGGCAACTGGCTCTACACCCGCTTTCGGAGGCGTAGCCAACAGGATCGGGCGGTTCAGCGTTCCGGCCCAGAATGCCTGCCAGCTCTGCCTCACCTCAGCGATATCTTTCCGGAACTCCAAGTCAGCCATGGTCGTCTTCCGTCCGTGTTGTCTCGGGGGTGTCTCAACACTATGCTTCGCTCAAAGGCCGCATGCCATGTGCACAGCCGGCAAGATCACACCAAAGGCATACATGCTCCCCTGGCAGGGGCAGACGGGAGACCTCTTATGGACCTGCGTAAGGCGCTCACCATCGGTCTGACATCCTTCATGATCGTGCTTCCCGGGAGCTTTGCTCAGAAGACGGAGCGAACGCCCGGGGAAGTCGTTCTGGTGAAGAACCATAAGGCCCGTTGCAGGATCCTCGTCGCTGACCGTCCGGGCAGGAAATACACGCCCGAAAAATGGCATGCGAAGCTACCGGACTGCTGGTTGCACCTGGCTGCGCACGATCTTGCGTCCTACATACACAAGAGCACCGGAGCTGAGATTGACGTGATCACCGACCCCGCCGGGATGCCCCCGTCGCAGGCAGCGGGCGATGGCCTCGTCAGCATTCACCTGGGCATGACAGACTATGCCCGGACGCTGGATCTTGACCTTCCCAGACCGCACGGATTCATCGTCACGTTCCCCGACAAGAACAACATTGTCATCGCAGGCAGGCAGATCCAGGGCAAAGACTACAACACCATGTACGCGGTACACGACTTCCTCCGGCGACACCTGGGCATCCGGTGGCTGTTCCCCGGTGAACTGGGTGAACATGTCCCGCCCCTCGATACGCTTGCCATCCCGACCGAAGACGTGCGCGAAGTCCCCGACTTCCCACTGCGCAGCGCCTCGGGCTGGGGAAAAGTCTATGGCCCCCGCGACAAAGACAGGTGGGCCGGGATCTACTGGGACATGCGAACCGGGGGCACGCACTCAGTGGTCCTGAAGTTCAACCACAACGTCGGCAATATCGTCGATCCGGACACCTACCGGGATACGCATCCTGAGTTTTTCCCAATTCTGGACGGCAAACGGTTCGTTCCGGGGCCGGAGATGAAACAGCGGAAGGGGTACGTCCATGGCTGGGAGCCATGCTACACGGCCGAACACATCGTCGACGAGGCAGCCCGGCAAATTACCAAGGCGTTTGACGACAGCCCTGACACATACACGTTCTCACTCGGAGTAAACGACGGTGCACGGATCTGCGAGTGCAGCACGTGCCGAGGCAAGAACCTGCCGATCAACCAACAGATTCCGGAGAATCAAGGCCTCGCCCCGGACGATCCCCGCTTCGTGCATCGATACCATTCCCAGACCTACTACGAGTGGGTCAACAACGTCGTGAGGAAGGTGAGAACGAAGTACCCCGACAGGTACTTCGGCCTGCTGGGCTACGCCCGGGTCAGCATCCCTCCGGAAGGTCTTAATCTGGACGATCACATCGTGCCCGTTCTGGCCTGGGATCTGAGATATTTCGACGATCCCGCCGCAAGACTCAAGTCCGAAGCTCACGTCGGTAAGTGGAATAGAACTGCCGGCACCCTGGGCTGGTGGGATTACACGTTCGAGGGCTCCTACCTCATCCCCGCGTTCTCGGCACACCATGTGGCTGACACGCTGAAGTCCCTGCACAAACAGGGCCTTCGGTTCTACTTCGATGAACTGCATCCGGGCAAGTACTTCAGAAACGCCCCCCAGGAGTACATGAAACGCAGGCTGCTGTGGGACATCACTCTGGACGCGGATGACCTGCTCAATGAATGGTACGAACTGGCTGTCGGGAAACAAGCAGCCCCGTCTATGGCCCGATATTTCAGGCTCTGGGAGACCTACTGGACCACGCACGTCCCGAAGACCGAATGGTACAGGGAACGCGTTGACGGGAGTTTCGTGGCGCCCTACCTGGACAGAAGATTCTGCGGGTACATGAACGGCCTGAAGCAGGACGACGTAGCCACAGCAGAGGCGTTGCTCGAGCAGACGGTCAAGCTGGCGGAGACCGACCAGCAGAAGAAGCGGGCGCAGTTCTTCCACGATTACTGCACCATGGCGGCAAGGGACTACTACCGTCCCTATATGTCCTATGCTCAAATCAGTAGAGACAAGCCCGAAACAGTGGTCAGGAGAGTGCTGCACGCCTATGACTTCGATGGTCCGCTCCCGGGGAAGAACCCCGAGTTCCAGGGGTGGCAGCCCTGGAAGCGGGACACAAGCTCGGCAGTGGCTTCGCCCGTCAGCGATGAAGGGAGAAACGGGACCGGCTGCCTCCTCTTCCACAACAAGGACTCCTCAGCCCCGTCCGGTCTGTCGTTCACAATGAACTTCCCGATGCTGGAACGGGGCAAGACCTACACCTTCTCAGGGTGGTACAAGATCGATCGCCCAGTCCCCGGCAATGAGAGAGTCTCGTTGAACATCTGGCTCCATACAGAAACGGGCCTGTTCGGGAGCGTGAGGGGCTCTAAGGGAGCCCTCAGGTTCAGGGAAAGGCACAAGCTCGAGGCTGAAGACATGGCGGCGTGGAGGCAAATCGCCATCACCTTCAGCGTGCCGGAGGGGGCTTGGGAGGACGTTGACAGGATCTACAGCTTCCTTTCGGCTGAGAGCGCCCCGGTGGGAACGAAGTTCTGGTTTGACGACTTCTCAATAACAGAAATTGAGCTTCAGAGCTCGGATCAGCCGGCAAATTGAGCAACCGAACCATTTCGTCCTTCGCCAAAGGTCCGGCCAACATCTCAGAGGGCGTAATTTGCCTCCAGACGTATGGAGCGCCGGTTCTCCGTAACCGGCCTGGCCGCATGCGGAGATGCGGCACCTCCAACCCTTCATTTCGTGCTCAAAACGCGTGTCGCTACACACCCGCTTGAGAACAGGGCATCCCCAAGGCGCGAAACGGCTGGGGTAACAATGCGGGCTATTCGTCCCCCTCAGAGCCTGCCGCTGCTCCCCCGCCCTGTCGGCGAAACGAATCCAGCGTCTGACTCAGGTGCTTGTGTGCCTCTGGCGAAGAGTCGTCCGGCGTCAACTCCCGGAAGTCACGCCACCGGTGAAACGTGAGGTAATTGGCATCGTGCTGGCGTTTTGGTCCGCCGGCACCATCCGGCCAGGCCGTGCGACAGACCGCGATCAGATCAGGACCTTCGAACAGGAAGTCCACGTACTGGAACCCGTGCTTTTCGGTGTCCGGATGATGCAGCACAATGCAGTGATTCGTCCATGTCCTCAGGTCCGGCGAACTCACCAACGCGATGGTGTTCCGCCTCAGGTCCGTGCGAGGCCCGTAGTTCTCCTCCGGCAGGTACGAAGTCAAAGCCCAGTATCGGTCCGAGACCCCATCGTGCCGAACGCTGAACTTGAGGCGCGCGCCCGGCATGGCGATGAAGTCCTGGTCGGGATCAAAACGTCCCTTGCCGCCGGCAACCCCAAAGGTGATCAAAGCGGCCCGGTCGTCACCGGGCACGAAGTACCGGACCTTGCTGATGATGGCCGGTTTCCCCTCTGGCGTCACCACCGCCCCTCCTTCGAAGTATCCTTCCGCCTTCCCACCCAACCAGCTGCGATCGAATGGCGGTTTGGGCTGGCGCGACCAGTTGTCTGCCTTCAGCAGATCCGCCTCCATACCAACACTGTACATGGCCCCCGCAGCCAACCAGAGCTTCCCCGCGGCCTGAACCGGCGGCGTGGGGGCTCCCCCGCCGGCCCCGGTCCGTAGCAGGCCGGTGGTGGGACTCACCGGATCGGTCCACGTCCGTCCACCGTCGGTCGAACGCCGAATCAGCAACTGGTTCGGCGGGTAGTCCTTGAATCCGATGGCGCGAAATCCCCTGGCCAGGCTCCCGGGCAGATGCCGGAACCGACTCTTCCGGAAGCATCGTCCACCCAACAGGTAAAGTGCATTGCCGTGGACGAACACGCGCGAATGAGACGCGCGGTCCACCTCGCTCCGCAGCCCCCAGCTCCGCCCGCCGTCAACCGATGCGTATACCCGAGTGATGCCGCATGTCCGCTCGTTCGACCTCGGGCCGAAAAAGTCGTGAGAGGCAATGAGCTCTCCCCCCCGCAGAGCCGTGAGAGACGGGGAGCCGATATAGCGACCGGTCCGGAGTGGCGAGTGGCAGATCACTGTTCCCGGAACATCCGCCCGACTTGCGGGCAGAAGCACGACCAGGAGCAACGATGCAACGGGTCGAACCATGCGTGAACTCGGGTGACCGTTACCCCAAAACTGCTGAGCTGGTCTTGTCACGATCGCCCCTGCCCCATCAGGCACCGTTTCCTGCGTCCCACCGAGTGTAACCGGAGGCGGCCAGGATGACGTCGTGCGCCAGCCGATCATGGTCGTAGGAATATGGGTTCTCGATTTCGCCGTTGATGACGTGGGCAAGTTCCTGCATTTGGGCCATGTAGCGATCGCTCACGCCCTCGAATTCCACAGTGTGCGTACCTGCGTCGTACTGTCCATTGCCTTCAGCCAGGGTCAATCTGGCCGCCATGGGCTTGCCGTCATACTTCTCCAGGGGACAGAGATCGAAGGTTCCCTTGGTGCCGCAGACGGTCAGGCGTCGCTGCCCCGTGCTTTCTGCGGTCGCGCTGCAGACGCGTACGGTGACGTGCGTGTGAGGATACTCAATGATCGCCAGACCGTTGATGTTGATGCAGGAGTCGATTCCGGGCACCGCTTTGGGAAAGGGGGTCACGTTGTCGGGACGCCCGAGGAGGGAGACGATCCAGTCGATGGGATGGCACCCCAGATTGAACATGATGCCGCCTGTGAAGCTGCCCATGTAGTCAGGGTAGGCCTCTCCGCCATAGTTGTGATTCATGTCGACCTGGATCTGCAGGATGTCTCCGAGCCAGCCTTCCCGGACCGCCTGCTCGCAGAGCATCATAGGGGGATTCGTGCGAAGCATGTAGCCCAACTGCAGGGCCAGGCCCTTCTCGCGGCAGCCGTCGAGTAGTTTCTCGAAAAGAGCCATGTCGTCGCCCGCGGGCTTGTCCATGTGCATGTGTAACCCACGTTCCATGCAGCGGAGCGCCGTGGGAACCAGGTCCAGGTTCGGCGTCTCGACGGCCACCGCCTGGAGACCGGGTGTGGCGAACAACTCCTCCTCGGTCATCCAGGTCAGGCCCTCGTAGGGCGCCAGGTTGTCGCCGGCAAACCGGGCCGCGGCGGTGTCGCGGTCGTCAACCACACCCACGATTTCGTAGACGTCGGGCAGCTTCCGCAACGCCCCGATCTTACCCGAGGCATGCTCGTGACAGACACCGATCTGACCAATCTTGATCTTCTTCATCTTGTCTCGACTCCGTAGTTCCTACCCAATCCACTTGAATTGCGGATTCTGCTTCTTCACAACTTCGGTGACCCGGACGACCTCCAGCGCATCGGAACTCTTGACGGGAAAGGGGATGCTCTTGCGGAGGGTGTTATGCAGATGTCTGGCTATCTCGACTTCGACATATTCCCACATGTTGATGTCCGGTTCAACCTTGCGGGTTTCTTCAATCCACGGGAGTTCCGCATCGGCGTTCATGGGTTTCCCCGACACCGGAGCCCCTGCATCGGCGGTGGCTCCCGGCCAGTGGAACTCCGGATCCAGGTACTTCAGACGGATCGTCTCCTGATCCTGTCCGTAAACAAGCGTGCCTCGGTCTCCGTAAATCGTGCAATAGGGCCCGGCTATGGCCACCGAGTTGCTGATCTCCACCTCGGCGACCACATCGTTCTCGCCAACGAGGGTGATTCTGACGTGGTCGTCGGCATCACCTGGGGTAAGGATGCGCCGGAGATAACTCCGGACCTCCCTCACCGGGCCGCCGAGAAGTTGCAGGCCCTGATCAATGAGATGAGGCGCCCACACGCTGAGCTGGCCGCCACCGCAGTCGAGCCGCATCTGCCAATCGTTCCGCCGCATGAACTGGTGATGCTTACAAAGCTTCACCACATCGATATTCCCCAGCAACCCTGCGGCGATGATGTCCTGCGTGTTCGAAAAGGCGGGCTCGAAACGGTGGTTGTGGCCGAAATAGAGTTTGCCCGGATATGCTCTGTCGAGCCGCTGCAGGAGCTGGTAGTCTTCCGCCGTCACCCCAATCGGCTTCTCCAACAGAACGGTCTTACCCGCGGCGAGAGCCTGCTCAGCGTTTGCGGCGTGATCCAGCGAAGGGGTCGCGATGATCGCCAGTTCCATCTCCGGGTCGGCCAGGAATTCCGCGAACTCGGAATAGCCTCTCCCGCCGAATTCCCCCGCCATGGCGGCGACCCGGGCCGAATCAATGTCGCCCAGCGCAACCAGCTCATACTTCTCCCGGTCCTGCGAGAAGACCCGGCAATGCTGTCTGCCAATCCGACCAACACCACAGACTCCGAACTTGATGGCTTCCATGAACTCTCCGTCTTGGTTGTGCTGATCTGACCTATTCACGCACAGGTCGTCTCGCACTCAATGCCCGAATGCTGGAATACTGGGATGCTGGAGTAACACGGCGATGCGGTCCTCAATTCGCAGCCGAACCCGATCTCTCCGACCATATCTTCCCGGGGAACAGGTTGCCTCGCCCCCTGTTGCACGGCACCGCGA
The DNA here is from genome assembly GCA_018676675.1 of Lentisphaerota bacterium. Lineage (GTDB taxonomy): Bacteria > Verrucomicrobiota > Lentisphaeria > Oligosphaerales > JABHEG01 > JABHEG01. The sequence goes on along the minus strand of JABHEG010000182.1, from coordinate 2,609 downwards.
GATCAGTCGGCTTCCGGGTAGTCGTGGTGCCAGTTCAACTCGTTCAGGACGCTTCTGGCTGCACTCACGAGCGGCTGCGGTCCTTGCCCCGGATTGCGCACCCCGAAGGTCAGTGCCGCCCCCAGCGTCGGCGCAACGTAGCGTTGCAGGCGACCACACTTCCCGCAGCACAAATGCACGAAAGGCGCTGTGAGCTCTTTCTTGAGGAGCACGGTCGTGCGGAATGCCTCGAGCAGCTCATCCTGATTGTCTGCCCGCACGACTATCTTGGGGATGTCCACGCCGCGCGACACGAAGTCAGCCAAGTGCTCAAGCACATCCTCAGCGGGAATGAACTCGCTCTGGGCGTGCGAAGACATGAGCACCTCGGCCCCCTTGGCGTGGACGCGATCGATGAGGCACTTCTGCTTCCTGATGGCCTTCTCGTCACGCGTGCGCTCGCGGGGCGAGGGATCGTACATATCGCCCATGATATCGCAAGCAGCCGCACCGGCATCGATGGTCAGGAGCATCAGTTCCGCACGCGCCTCGTCGTCCATGTTCTCGGCAGAGAGGTTCCGTGAACGGTAGCACAAAGGCATCATCGGGCGTCCGCTGCAATGGAAGACGCTGGCGAGCACGTCACGCGTGAATTTGTCGCGTTCCCAGGCTGCCAGGTCCACCACGAACGCTTCGGCGCCATCACGCTCGCAGGTCAGAATGCTGTTGATGGTCTGTTCGGGCGTCACCTCCCCGACGATGGCCGCGAGATAAGGGGACTGAAGCCGCAGAAATGAAGGTCGCATATAACTGCTCCTTGAGTGACAATACATAGCTCTTTGACGCCTCACCGGGACGGAACGAGGCTTTCGCCAAAGGCGATGCCCTGCAACTTACTCTCCACCCAACGTCGTGCTACCCCATGGACGAACGAAGACCGGCCCCAAATAGGGTTGAGATAAAGGCAATCGGGGCATAACAGCCCCTCACGTCGACTGCACCCGACCTCAATGTGGGAGGCGGTGCCATCCGGCGACCTCTTCCTGGATGCACTTCCCGCCGCTTAACTCAACGCCATTCAGGACCAGCCCCAGCCGCACAACATGCTGCCCGCAGTTGCGATCTCGACACACGGTTCAGCGGGGCAGCAGTTCAGCGGGTCACGGCTCCCCGTTACTGCGCGTCGAGCTCCCAGCCTGCCCGGTACGCAGTGCGGATGATCGCGTCGGCTTCGGGGGCATTCTCGACCCGCATCTCGGCAGCATTCCAGATGACCTTTTTCCCAAGGCGCAATGCCAAGACTCCCAGAAGCGCCAGTTCGGTCAGTTTTGCAGCGTAGCCGAAGTGACTGCCGGTGGCAGGCCCTCCTTTGATGGCATCGATCCATTCACGGTGGTGCCCCGGGGACCTGGGCAGGCTCTCGGGCGGGGGCGTGTAGGCTTCCATCAAGGCATCGGGATACAAACGAGGCGGGGCACCCACCGTCCCGGCGCAAAGCATGGATCCCTTGTCCCCGACGAAGAGAACGCCACGCCCGGGAAGAGGCTCGTCGCCCGGCCAGTCTGCCGGTGTCCTGGGGCGTAATCCCCCGTCGTACCAGGTGACCGCAACCGGCGGACGGTTGCCGCGTTGCCCGTACTCATAGTAGCAGATCTCCCCGTGGGCGGTCATCTCGGGGTGCGGTCTGCCGGCATGGTAGGCTTCGACAGTCAGCGGATCCTGCAAATCCAGCGCCCAACAGGCCGCGTCCAGATCGTGGCATACGAAGTCGCCAATCGGTCCCAGGCCAAAGGTCCAGAAGTCGCGCCATCTGACCGGGAAGTAGGCGGGATGGTACGGGCGCGGCTCGCGAGGGCCAAGCCACAAGTCCCAATCCAGGTCCTCCGGAACCGGCGGGGCATCAACGGGCGGGGCGATCATCCCCTTATTCCAGCGGGTGGCTCCAGCCCAGGCATGGACCTCCCGGACCACGCCAATGGCCCCATCCCACAGCCATTCACAAGTATCACGCATCCCGTCACGGGCATGGCCGAGGTTGCCCATCTGCGTTGCGACGCCCATCTCCTCCGCCACCCGGGCCATGAGACGTGCTTCCCATATGTTGTGAGCGAGGGGTTTCTCGCAATAGACGTGCTTGCCCATCCGCATGGCGGTGACCGATACGTAGGCGTGCAAATGGTCCGGGGTCGCGCAGACAATGGCGTCGATCTCCGGCTCGCGCTCGAGCATGACCCGGAAGTCCTTGTAGGCCGTGCAGGTGAAGCCCGGAAGCGTTGCCCCATAGTGAGTCTCTATCTCAGCCTTGAGCGGCAGCCTCCCGACTGGTTTCTTGTAGAAGAAGTCGTCCTCGTAGGCTCCCGCCGGATCCGCCACCGCGATGATACGGACATCGGCAAATGGCATGAGGCAACGGGCGACGCCTCGCCCCATTCCCCCGGCCCCGACGATGGCGACGTTGACAGTATCGTTGGCTTTCGGCATGGCTATGTTCACCAGAGCTCAGTGTTTTGAGCTTGGGGTTCTGTAAAGTTGAACGCCATGTTTCGCGGTTAGCTTCATACGTCGAGGGGACCGGAGATCAACTCCAGTCTGATTGGTCTTGCTGAAGTGATTTCGGCGTTAGTCCGTTC
>JABHEG010000139.1 GCA_018676675.1 Lentisphaerota bacterium | reverse complement strand
GTTCATGGCCGCCACTATAACGGCGAGGTGTGTTAGATCCCAGCCGTCTCCCGAAAGAAAGTCGCGCTTCTTTCACAACAACGTGAAATCGGGCTTGACCTCACCCCCGTGAACGGCTACATGCGTGCTTCGTAGGGATTGATCGCGTCCAGAATACGTTTGACCCAGCCCATGACCAACTGCGGCCGGAACTTGCCGTCAACATCGGGCGAGTTTCCCGCCCCAGCCCACTCGCCGGTTGCTTTGTAGCCACGGCCGTCAATGGTCGAAGACGTTTTGTCAGTGTAGTAGCTGTCCCATCTGGTCTTGCCGGAGGGCTCGGCCCACTTGACGTCATTGACATTCTTGCTTGCGTAGCCTCCCGTGCTGGTCGCCCGATCCTGGGCTGCAAGGTAGCCAATTTCGCTCACGTGCCGGTAGCGGACGAACACAAGGTTGTCGCGCAGAATGACCGGGCCGGTCCCCTCAAGCGACACCTGGAACTTGCCCAAGCCGCTCTTGGAAAAGTACTGCCACGGGTCGGGCGACATCGCCTGGGGAACAGGTTGTTCTGTACCGTCTTCTTCGCGGATGAACCACTGGTACACCAAGTCATTGGTGTGGGTGCCGAAATCACCCGTATGCCGCAAGATGGCTTTCTCTTCGAACGCGTTGTCCGAGAGAATCACTTTCACAGCACCACGGTAGCGCAGATTCCGCCGCACCTTCATGATGTGCAGAGACACCGGCGCGGCCCCAAGATCCTCGTGGTTGTTCTCAGCGAGGGTGACGTAGGCTTGATAGGCGTCGTCCTTGGCGTCTACCGTGCCATCTCCATTGATATCGACCTGAGGATTGAGGAAGGCTTGATTCGGTATCACGGCGAGGCCCGGGCCGAGCCCCGTGGCCGGCATGGCTTTGGTGACATCGGGAGTCGGCACCAGCGTGCCGGTGGCATCAGCAGTCATCAACGGCTTGCCGACATCATCCCGCGTTGCGGGTGAGACACCGACCAGGAACGCGTCAGCGCCGAACGGTGGGGCCACGGCCGGCGCGCTGAGGGCCTCCGGATTGCGGGTGAGGGCGTAGAGCTTATTGACCGCAGTGGTCCAACGCAGATCACTCGATACGGCGAGCATCTCGACCAGTTCGTCCCCCGTCAGGATGTTCGGTTCCAGGACGTAGACGGCCGGCGGCGCCGCAGTCAGGTCGGAATCTCCCAACGTCCGGTCGTTGACATAGCCGCGGATCCCGAGCTCCTTGAGTAGTGAGTCATAGAAGACACGGCGTTGCAGCGACGCGGAAAGGTCCTTGAAACGGTACTCGACCCCCACGAGCGTGACGCGCCCCCCTGCCGGCAACAGCTCATCGGGCAGGTCCGCGGCCAAGACGGTGGCGTTCCCACCTGTACCAACGGTAGCCTTCTCGATCTTCACCCGCCGGTCCTCCAACGGTGAGACAATACGCACAGTCCAGTCACCATTGACCGTGGTTGCGTCAATCAAGTTCTTCATCCTCGGGTTGCGTGAATCGAACACCTTCTCCCCAGCCGCCCAGCCGATGACTCCGGGCAAGCCGGGCGCGGCAGGGTTGTCCATGCGGTACTCACCGCCTGAGTACGTCAAACTCTCTCCGGCCTTGAGGGTAGCAACTTCGTCGGGCCAGACTGTGGGGTAGGTCGTGACAATCGGGCCGGTTGTCGGCGCTGGATCGGTGCCTTGCCAGGCAACGGCATCTCCTGTCGTCTTGGTCGCATGCCAGAACTCGGGCAGCAACCCGTAGTGGAATTTGGCCTCCACCGCATTGGTGGACTCCCACTTGGCCAGATGTTCGTCGTCGTTACCGGACACGACCCAGCCTTGACCGCGATGATCCAGCCACCACGTGCGCTGCTCATACTTGTCGTACTGGCTCGGCAGGTCTCGGTCGCGGTAGATCGAGCCGTCCGGGGCAGCCCACGTGCCGCTGGTGTTGTTGTGCACGTTGACATCGATGACCAGATTCAGCGGATATGGCGCGAAAATCGGCTCGCCGGCCTTGGTCCAGTACTTGAACTCGTAGTGGCTGGCCTTATTCGTCTCCTCTGCAGGGTCCAGAGCCTGCTTAACCCGGGCATCACTCACGCTGTTGTCGAAGAGCGCAATCTCGTATACGCTCATTCGAACTTCAGCGGTGGCGATGTCAGTGTACTGCACCAGCACGCGAGGATCCGACGTGTACGTCGTGCCCCAGGTGGTGACGTTGAGGTCGTTGCGGAGGGCGTAGGCAGCGGGGGGCGGAGATGGTGACGAGAGGTAGGCAAAGGAGGGGGCGATGAGCGCATGCTCCTCGTTGGGGTTGTATCCCGCTTTGGTGCGGTCCGCCTGATTGTAGATCTTGACGTCGGCGTACAGGGCGGAGTCGTAGGACAACTGTGCATTCCCAGCTGCGTCCAAACCGTCCGACCCAAGCCGACTGGCTACGACAATATGCGGCCCGGACGTCGGCCACTTGAACTGCCGGTAGAGGGCCGGTTGCCAGGGCCAGAAGATGTCGTCCACTTTCTCGTACCAAACGACGATGAGGTCCTTGGCGGGGTTGATCGCCGTCGCGTTGGGATCTTGGTAGTAGACACGGTTCACAGGGATGACCGGCCCGAACTCATCCGGGGTGGCTCCGCGGTCGTAGGCCCCCGCATTGTAGTTCCCGGCATAGTCGTCGCGTCCCGCAAACAACAGGTAGCCCGTGCCAATGCCGGCCGTATCGTGAGCACTGGTGAGTTTGCCACCGATGGTCAGCGCATCCACTGCCGCCGTCTTACGTTCGAGCAGGGGCTGAGCCGCCCCCGTCCAATCGGTCGTGGCCATGTAAGGCTTGGTCTTGGCGATCTTGACGGAAACTGTCTCAGTGGTCAAATCACCTGTCGCCGCCACGCCGGGCGTAGTAGAGTGGCTGAAAAGGAAGACAGATCGTCCCTCAAGCAATGCCGTGAACTCACCCGAGTCATCGATGGCCCCATCGCCGCTGCCAACCCCGGCGTCCTGCACAGCATTCCCTGCCTCGATCGCGCCACCTGCTTGTCCGCTGTCCTGATCCAGAAGCACGGCACCGCTTGCCCGCTCGAAGTAGAACCTGTCAGAGACCGGGAAACGACTGTCCGTCGCCGATGGGTCAAGAACCACTGCTCGCGTCCCGGCGACGTGCCGGTAGTGATACGTGGCACCGGCGGCTAGGGTGGCGAAGGTACCACCTGGATGAACGCCTGCTCCGGGATTGGCCACGCGGTCGGGGTTGCCGTAGTAGTCCTCAATGTTGTCGCCGGGGAAGCCGGCCGTGATCTTCTCGTATATCTCGCCTCCGCTCTGCTTGGTCCACGTCAGGAGCGTGGCGCCGGGACGGAGCGGCAAGTACTTACCGGCGACCTCATCCCAGATCCGCATATCAGCGATAGCAGACCCGGCCGGTCCGGACACGATCTGAGAAAGTGGAGTGCCTGTCGTCCCCGATGGCCTTTCGGACCAGAGCCCCAGAGCCACATTCCGGTAGGACATGTTGTTGGTGTAGTCCCAAGTCACCCGTGTCGGCTCAGTGAGATTGACGGCGACTTCATAGTAGAAAGTACCTGTTCCCGTGTAGATGGCCCCGGTGCTGTCCACCTTCTTGACAATGGATGCCGGACCCACGATCTCCTCAATGCGAGCGTAGGTCTCGTCGGGGATCTGGATGTAAGGGAAATGTCCATTTGCATAGAGCCATCCCTTGAGGACGAGATTCGTCGCCGCGTTCTCGCCAGTCGTGCCAATTCTGACCGGCGTGTTCTCGTCGAACCAGTGACTGCCGACTCCGGGTTGATCGGTCTGGGCCGGCGTGCCGGCCTTGGTCATGTCGATCTTGACGTAGGGCAGTCCCTCGGCCTTTGCCGGGGCCGCGCCGATCTCCAGCAGATGCTGCGTCTTCCAGGGATAGGTTATGGAGCCGGGACGGTCCATCACGAACTGCGGTACCTGTTGCCGCTCCTCAATCGTCCCGAAGGGGTAGAAACGTTCCGGGGACACACGGATCCCGGAGTTGGACAGTCCATTCACCGCGTTCTCGACTTGGTTTGCCGTTGCCCCGCTGGTGGGCACGGTGACGGTCAACGTGACGCCGCTGAAAACGGCGCTGGCAGACGATGCGCCGCTGTTCTCCACAAACACGACCTCTAGGTTGTTGCCGGCGACTCCGATGCTCTCGGCCAAGAACGTGAGTTCGTTGTTCTCGCCGGGCGGGTCGAACAGGACATAAGCACGAGTACTCGCGCTGCCGTCGGCGAGTTGCACAGGCGTGCTGCTGAGAGTCGAGAAGGCCGCTTTCGTGTCGTCTCCAGTTACGGCGACTGCCGTGAACACGTTCCGGTTGCTATGCGTGAGAGTGGTGGCCTTAGTCTTCAGCGCTGCCAATGTGGTTGTGCCGGGGGTCACCGCAAGGGTGACGACCTTCGTGCTCGGGTCGAAGCCATCCGTCCCCCCGGAGGCGAAGCGGATCTGGTCGACCTCATTTGCCCTGGTGGCGAACTCCACCGATGTGGTCCGCTCAAGCTGCAGCACGGCCTCGTCCGGGACCCCGGTCAGACCACCGGCTGTCCTGCCGCTCGCAACTGTTACTGGACCTTTGGCGTCGCTACCCGACAAAGCCAGCGCGGTCCAAACTTGATTAGCATCCGCATGGCCATTGATGGCATCAATGACCTTTTGCAGGGCGGTTGTACCAGCCTGGACGTCGACGGTGATGGTCTTGGTTGCCGCGTCATAGGTCGAAACCGCGGCGTTCCCGTCCGAGCGATTGCCCCTGAACGTCACGCTTACATCGTTCAGTTCAACGGTGCTGTTGGCCACGGTGACACTGGCCGCCTGTTCCTTGGATTCGAGGACCAGGACGGAGTGCTGCGAGTGGTTGATCGTCAACGTAGCAGTTGCGGCCACCCCGTCCTCGCCGCCTGTGGCAACGAACGTCCCTGGAACAGTGGCTGTGATCGGTCTGGTTACGTCCGTCCCGGCTGGTGCGATCGCGTCGAACGGCGAGGTCCCCAGTGCATTGATCGCGGCGATCAGGTGCTGCGGTGTGTGGACTGTGGGGGTGATGGTCGCAGACAGCAGAGGGACACTGTAAACCACACTCAGAGGCGGGCCGGGAGCAGGAGAGGCGAACGTTGGCGTCAGGGCCGGAGACTTGGCTCCCGCGGCCCTGGCCGTAATCCTGGCTGCGTGGGTCCCGTTGTAGCTGAGAGTCGTCGCCTCGAGGGTGGCGTCCACGCCACCGGCAGTCTGGACACTGGCGGGTTGGAACGCCTGGATCGGGTCGCCGGCGGTGGCACCGGCCGCGACCGTGGCGGTATACGGCAGTGATTCAGTGTTGAAACGGAGGTCCAGCTCGTCCACGACCTGCTGGATCGTGGATACCCCCGGATCATAGACGACCAGCACCCGCGGTCCGAACGACGAGTAGGCGCTGCTGATTGTGGCCCCGGCCTGGCCACTGCCCTCTATGGTCAGGTTGTTGAGGACAACGGCGGCACGATCGGCCGTAACCACAATGGCATCCGTCGCCATTCCCGTATTGTGTTGGATCGTGACCGTGGACGCCGTGCCGTCCGTTCCGGGCACCGTGCTGAACGTCAACGCCTGATCGAGCGGGGTGGCACCAGCGACGCCGCCGCTCTCGGTCACGGCGTATGGGAAGGCATCACCGGCGGGGTAAGCAAACCCCTGCACAAAGCGTCTGAGTGTCATGCCCTGGTTGTAGGGCACGCTCAGAGCGTTGGTGGAGGCCGTGTAGGACGGGGCGACATCCCAGCTCTGAAAGACCAGCTTAAGCGTGTCACCGGCGGCCCCCGCGCTATCGGCAGTGAGGGTCATGAAGTCGGTTCCGCCGTTGCGGACGGTGATGACCGATGTACCGGAATCGACGCCCCCCGATGTCACGAACTGGTTCTGTGATGCCGTGCGGAGATGGTAGTCTGGATCCGTCAGCGCTCGGGCGCTGAGCTTGAGAGAGTCGGCAGTGAAAAGATCATTGAGCTCTGTGACCACCTGCTGGATCGTGCTCCCGCCGTCGGCAGGATACTGCAGATCGATGTTCTTGACATTCCGGGTAACCGTGAGTGACGCGCCGTTGGTGATGTTCAGCTTGTACCCGTCCAGGGCCACACCCGATTCAGTGGCCTCAATCCTGATGGCCGCCGTCGGAACCCCAATGGCGGGAGGCGTGTGCATGAAATCCACTCCGCTCAAGCCCCCAGCGCCGGTCGTGGTCAATTCCACACTCAGGGGACCGTTGACAGGATCGCTCCCCCACATACGCGCCGCTGTGTATGGCAACGTGCCGCTGTTGGTCGTGTTCACCGCGTTGACCGCATCAACGATCTGCTGCTCGGTGGACGTGTCGCCATAGATGACAGTGAGAGTCTTGGAAGGGGCATCGTGGGTGACGGTCGGCTCGGCCGGAGAGGAGTGGTATTGAAACTGGAATCCACCGTTACTCGCAGCCCCCGTGGCGATACTCGGCTTGACGGTCAAGTCAACCGCGTAGCCCTCGTAGACCGTCACCGTCGTGTTGCTGGACACGCGCCTTCCGCCCGGGAGCACGGTGATTGTCGAGCCTCCACTGCCACTGACCGAGGCTGTCAACGGAAGGCCGCCGATAGCGTTGAGGTAGCCGACGACATCATTCCAAGTGGTCGTGCCCTGATTGACATAGATCCAGATGTCCGTGCCGGTGAAGACGGCACGCGGATTGGCCGCGTCAGTCCCCCAGTTGACGAAGATCCCGCCGGCGTCTTGGGAACCCGTCTCCGTCAGCGTCAATGTGGCCCCCCCGGATGCGACGGTCAGGCTGTCTCCTGGGAGCGTCGTGTCCGGTGGGAGTGTCTTGATCACGTTGCCGCTATTCCCTGACACAGACAGGGAGAACGGCATGTTGCCGATGCTCTGAGTGTAACCGACGGCCTGATCCACCGTGGTCGTACCAAGGACAACGCTGATCGTGAGGACGCGGCCCGTGTCGTCGTACTCGGCCCGAGGATTCCCTCCCACGGCCTGGAAACGAATGCCCGCACCGTCCCCATCCTGGCCGTTGTGCTCAACGATGTCCACGGGAACGGCATAGCCAAACGGTGCTTTGAGTTTGGCCTGGATGGGGTCGACACCGCCCGAGAACGTCGCTGACTGCGTCGCACCGTGAAGGTTGAGTACGGCCGTGCCATCGCTCCCCGTGACGTTCGCTGCATTCACGCCTAACCCCAACTTGAGCGTACTCGTTACATCGGCGGCGGCGGTCCCTCCGTCGGTAACTGGAATCTTGAGCGTCGTGCCGTCCCAAGCGGCGTTGCCGGGACCGCCGCTTCCCGCTGGGTCATAGCGCACCGTGCGGTTGTTAAACGACGCATCGCTGGAGGTAGATGTGAACACCAGCCGGTCGTTGGTCTGAGCGGAAGAAGGTAGAGTCAGGGACGCGTAAGCGCCTGGTGTGCCCCCGGCAGGTTGAATTGAATGCGGTAGCGAAAGACCATTGATCGTGCCTGTGCCTTTGCTCTTGCCGGCCGCATCGACCGCGCCTCCGGCCCAGTAGCCGAACGGGATGTGCCGCGTCCCTGCAGTGCTCGCATCGCTCACGTAGCCGTCGATCCTCGCGGTGATCAACTCCTTCGCAGGAATCCAGTGCTTCTGCACCACCGGGTCCGGGTTGCCGGCGGCCCCGGACTCGAGGCCGACGCCGGCGAAATCACTCTCGATCTCCAAGGCGAACTCGACTACCCAGTGAAATGTGACGTGCACATCTTTCTCAAGTCCGAACTCGTAGGTGGATGCCGACCCCTTAACAGGCGAATCCTCAACCGAATAGCCGGCGGAGATCAGCCGGGTCTTCGCACGATCTCGGATTTCGGCTTCGGTGGCATTGCGCAGCAGGTTGCCGTTCCCGTCCAGGAACACCTTCTCCGGCACGGAGAGCTCCACATCCGTCCCTTTGATCATGGTCTGGGTGGTCCCGCCGTTGGGCAAAATGCCGCTGAGTTGGTTCTTGATACGGTTGCGGCGATCCACATCGTCGGGATCGTCACCAATGCGCTCGACATCCGCATCAACCGAGAGCTCCACCTTCTCGGCCATGTCGCCATCGGGTTCGACCACGGCTAAGAATCCCATTGGCGTGCCGTCGGGTGTTTCCAGCACGGTGTTTCCGAGCTGCAGTTTGCCCCCCTTCTGCACCGTAACCCCGCTCACCGTTTTTGCGTGGCCGAAGGAACCGGTGACAATGAGCATCCCGGTCTGCTCGTTCCAGCTGACGCTGGGGCTCGCAACTCCCTCGTCGGGTGCGTTGGTGTGCGGTTGCAGGACCCATTTCCAATCAACTTCCCGGCTGAGCTTCGCGACGAACAGTCCCTCCTTGGTTGTGCTTGCGCGCTTGTCCCAAGTGACTCCCGTGCCGTTTACCCCAGGGTTGTGCTTGAAATCATGGGCCCCCTGATTGAGAATCCCCGCGGCGTAAATGTTGTGCTCCTCGTCAGCGGCCAGCTGGTGAACGTCTGACGGGTTCCCTCCCTCGATCGATGCCGTGTCGAAATGGTCGGTGGATCCGGCTTGGTTCGGGGTGTGAGCGTGGATGTATGCATCGCGCTTGTTGTAGTCAACTGGCGAGCCATCCTCCACGTGCGCGATGGCCATGTACAGATAGTCATTCGTATAGACGGCCGAATTGGCCCATCCGGATCCCCCGCCGGAATCCCATTTGTTCTGATGCGTAATCTGCGTGAAGTCGCTGTCAATCCGCCACCAGTTGTGCCGAGTCTTGTGGACCGCGTGCCCCACACCATAGACAGCGCCCCCGGAGTCCGAGGCCACCACATCGAGCGCTGAGGACGTGTCGATCTCGCTGAAATCGATGTAGCTGGCTAAACTCATCTGGGCGGCATCGATCTCGTACATTCTTGCCTTCTGTGGATCCTGCTGCACGCTTTTCTGCGTTATGCCACCTATGTAAACCTTGTGCGTCGCGGTTGAATAGTGCAGCATGAGTGCGCTCTGCAGCGTCGTTACATTGACGTTGGACAGCAGCGTCCCGGACGGCGAGAACTTGAGGATCCCCGCCGTGCCATCCTTCCAGGGGCCGTCTTGGTCGTTGACGCAGACGTATACCGCGTCCTCGCCTGGATTGGTCGCGTGCTGGCCATAGTCAATGTCGTGCGGGTATCGCGAATCGATGTATCTGGGTGAGCCAAGGGGCACGCCGTATCTGCTGTACCTCATGAAGAACGCCTGGCCGTTCTTGCGGCAGAGCACATAGATCGTGCCGTCCCGGCCCACGGTGTTGTCCATGAATTCATAGCCGGAGAGCCCGAGCAGAAAGCTCTCGCCGGCATGGACGCCCGGGAGGACGAACAGGCAGAGAAGGCCAATCCCGAGAGCAAGGCGCCTCAGGTGACGGAACCGGTAGTTGAGTTCGTAGCTCATGGTCGGATCCTGGTTTGCAGGTGTCAGTTGTCAGTCGTCCGATATCAGGTGTCGGTGCTCAGCTGTCGCTGCTCACCGATCGCTATCACTCATTCAACGCCGCGACCGTACTGATACGGTCGAGGGTTACAGTGCCGGATACACGGACCGGAACTTTGTGGAGACCGATGACCTCCTCGTAGTAGATCCCAATCAGGCGGTCGATGCCGTAACCGCCGCTCTCGAACACGCTGCCGCTCGGCCGCGCGAAGGAAAACGTCACATCACGCACGATCTCATACCCGTAACTCTCGTTATCAGGGTTCACATTCCGATGCTCGGGATGGTACTTGTGCCGGAACGGGTTGGTCGGGTGCAGCCTGGGGAGAACAATGCTCCCGGTCAACGACAGACCGCCTCCCAGACCACCGACAAGTTCGGTTTCATTGCCGGCGAAGTCATAGCCCACCGTACTGATACGTTTGCCGATGAGCTTCCCCCGGCGTTTGATCAGGCCTTGGAACTCGGGCAACTTCGTGTCGTCACTGACCAACACGATCTCGCGTGTAACGGAGTCCAGGATCCCGCTCTCATCGACCGTATTCGCGGTCTGGCCGGCGATCCTCTGCATCAACGTCACATGCTTGAGCAATCGCACAATTCCCTTGCTGTCCACATGAACAACCACACGGAACGACGCCGTGTCAGCGGTCGCTGCAGGCGTACCCGCATCGGTCGGCGTCGCTTTCTGCACTTCGTTCACCGCGTTGAGCACAACCCGGCCGATCCACAGCCCGTTCGAGCTCGTCTGCCGCGAGAAGTTCTGGCCTGCCCCGACAGAGCTCGTGTCCCAGAACCCCCCATCCGTATCAACCCTCGATTGACCGGTGCTCCAGGCAGACACATCCGTGTTGAACAGGGTTGCGGCTAGGTCGTTGACCAAGCTCGTGGCCGTGAGGCCTTCACCTTCGTTGAGGCGCCAGTAGGCGAGCAGGCCGGTCACGGTGGAGGCCAACTCACGCGACGCCAGACTCGCGATCTCCGCAGCCGTCCGGGCCGCGCCCCACACACGCAACTCGTCGATAACGCCCTTGAAATGGTTCTTGGCCGTCGCGCTGGTGAGCCCCTGGCGACCAATGACCAGCGGATCGGTGTTGGCATCCACTGTGACCGCTCCGGCCACCGAACCGGCCGGCTGACCGTCGATGTAGAACGATGTCGCTGAATTGGTCGCGTCCACAACCACCGCGACGTGCTGCCACCTCCCGTCGGCCACGGCCCGTTGGGATTTGAGCACGGTCGGCGCAGTCACATCGGCCCAGTAGCTGATGAAGCCGCTCGCGTCGATGGCCAGGTTGTATCCGTCCTCGCCTTTGAACACGACCGTTCGGTAGCCGTCCGTCGTTGTGTTGGCCAATGGGTAGATCCAGGCCTCGATGGTCACATCGGTCGCGTCGAGGACCGCGTTGTGAGGGACGTGCAGGTAGTCATCAACGCCATCGAGCGTCAGAGCGTACATGCCCGTCCGATAGGGGGTCTGAGGCCCATACACCCATTCCCACTCGGAAGCTGAGCCCGTGAGTGCTGCGTCATGGGAATTGCCGGACGTATCCTGGGCTGCGAGGCCGACGCCGTCATTGAGATTCCAGTAGCCGATCAGCCCGGTCATTCCCGGGACCAGTTGCCGGCCTGCCAACAGCGCGATCTCCGCATCGGAACGCACGTGGTCCCAGATTCGCAGCTCGTTCAAGTCGCCCTTGAAGTAACCTGCTGCCGTGTTGATGCCCTGCCGGCCGATGACCAGCGCCCCCGCGTTGTTGTTCATCGTCCGCTGCTCATGTTCGCCGGCCGGCTGACCATCGACGTAGAGTTTCGTCGTGTTAGTCGTCTGATCGACCGAGACAGCCACATGGTGCCAGTTCCCATCACTCACAGGGGTGACTCGCACCACCTCGCCGGACGCCTTGGGAGCGGCGAGGGTAACCGTCACGGTCTTGGCCGTGGGATCAACAGCTCCGATGGTGAGATTGGTCTCGTCGCCAATGCTAACCACGGTGCCAATGCCGAGGCCAGTCACATCAGCGACCTGTACAGCCACATTCGTTCCAGCAGCGGCGTCAACAGCCACGGCTGTCGTGATCGTCGTGCAAGCGAGCGCGTCGGCTGAATTCCCGCTGACCCAGTAACGCAGTAGGCCATACTGATCCAGAGCCAGGCCGTAACCATCCTGCCCCTTCATCAGGATGTTCCGAAACGTCGTCCCGTTGGCTTCAGGGCGCACCCACGCCTCGATGGTAAAACTGCTCAGATCCAGAGTCGCGGCGTGAGGGACCTCAACGTAGTGGTCCACGCCATTGAAACGCAGCGCGTACTCGGCCGGAGCCGCGTCACCAAGGCTGACCCCGTCGTCGAGACCTCTGTCTGTCATGTTGACCAGCTTCCCGGTCGCCAGACGCGACTCGACCTCAGCCACGGACCGCTGGATGATGATGTCGTCGAACTGGTAGAACCCACCAGCCTGTTTCCACTCAACGGCCTTGATCCGGAGGAGATCCGGAAAGGTGAAAGTCTCCGGCTTCCCTCCGCCGGTAAAGGTGAGGGTTCGCTGAATCATCAGATCATTCTCAAGCGTGACGGTGAAAGGGATGATGGCCCCGGTGGGCCGGTTATCGAAGTCGTGCAAAGTGATCGAGCGCAGACGGAAAAGTCCACCATCGATGGCCGTCAGACGAGTGGCGCCATTCTGGTCATTGGTGTAAAGCGCAGAAGATCCCGGGTAGTCATGGTGCTTTGTGCCCACAGTGTAGAACACAGAGACAGCGCTGAGGTTATCCAGTCTGAACGCATCCTCTTCGTACCGCTTGCCGTTGTTGTAGGTCCCGTTGTCCGGTAGCCTTTTGGTCTGATTGTCGTCATGCTGGAGATCGGGATGTTCGAAGTCAATGGTGACCAGCGGGTTCGTGTTGACTGGGGTCTTTCGGTCCGTAACAGCCTGGCCGTTATCGTGATCGAAGCTGAACCACGCCGCAAGTTGCGGCTCGTGCCCGGTCAGGGCACGACCGGCATCGGCGGCAATCAGCTCCTTACTTCGCGCGCCAGACCAAATCCGGACCTCATCCAGTCGTCCGGCAAAGCCGGCGACGGCCGCTGTTGGACTCCCTCCAAGGCGAACAGCCAAGTCATTCAGTGCAATGGAACCGGACAAACCCGAGGCCGAGCCGTCCAACTCTCCGTTGACGAAAATCCACTTGGTGGTTCCATCCCACACCCCCGCCACGTGAGTCCATGTCCTCGGCGCTAGCTCAGTGCCTCCTGTCAGCGTCCCGCCCCCGACACCGGCCGTGGTGAACACCGCCTTGCCGCTCGCGTCAAGCCCCAGTTCCCAAGCCGAACTGCCTTTGGACACCAGCGCCGCTGCCTTGGGCAACATGATCTCATCGAGCACAGGGAGCTGGTTGTCATAGACGCCGCTACCGGTCGAACGCAGACGCACGTAGAAGAAAGGGCCTTTCCCGTCCAGAGTGGTTGTCGCCCAGTTCCCGGGCGCAGTCCATGTGAGTGAATACGAACCCGCTGTGGCCGTGAACGCGCTGCTGGGATCAGTTACGGTCAGTGCGGTCCAAGCCGCCCCATTCCAGTACTCCCACACCGGCTGCGGAGGAGCGGCATTGGCCGCTTCCCCAACCGTGCTGTAGACCACCAACAGCCTCTCATACGCGCTCTGCGCCCCGATGTAGAATGCATCATCGGTGTCGGCGGCAATACTGCCGAACGGTCGCGTGTCATTGGCCGTCTGCTCAGAGCCAGAAACCGTGACATCGGTCCACGCCGTCTGCGATCTGTCCTCGACCAGCAGAACAGCCGCCGCGGATGGTCGGGAGTAGACCCATGCCTCTACGGCCATGGCCGTGGTGAAATCGAACAGCTGCTCGCGCGCCAGCTCCACATACTCATCGGTCCCGGAGAAGGACAAAGACCGATTGGCTGTCGGAGGCGAACCAAAGGTGATGCCGGGCACCCGGTCCGGAGTGTAGGCCATCGCTCTGAGCTGGCCGTCATAGGCATTGCGCGACGTGTCGGGAACAGCAGCTGTCTGAGGTGCTTCGTCAAAGCGCCAGGCCCCAAGCAGGCCCTCTTCCGAACCAAGCACATGACGCTGCATCACGGCGGCCACGTCAGAGCTACTCCGCGCTACAGACCAAATCCTGACCGTATCGATCCGCCCGGCAAACGCCCGGGTGGCAAACTCCTCGTTCCCACCGATCAGCACATGATACATGTTGGTCGCGATGGGCCCCGTCCACGGGGCACTGTTGACCAGAATCCCGTTGACATAGAGTGACTTGGTGGTCCCATCGAAGACACCGGCGACGTGGTACCACGTCTCGGCCTCAAAATCGGCGGGGGTGGTCAGACTGTGAATCGAGGTCCCATCATGGGTACGGAAGGCAATTCGCTTCACATTCGAATGGCGGGTCAGTCCCCAAGCATCGCCTTTGGTCACGATCGCCTGCCACTTCGGGGCAAACTGGTTCGCCGGCACAGGATCAAACCAGACCCACGCCTCGACCGTGAGCGCCTGCGTCAGGTCAAAGGCCGCCTCTTCAGCGATCTCGACGTGAGGCTTTGTCCCCTGGAACACCAACGCATGCTCCGGAGCGCCGCGAGCGGATATGCAGAGCCCCACAACCAGAACGGCCAACGCGCCGCTTGTTCTGAAAAGGCGATCCCGGCAACGGGAAAGGCCGCGGATCATACGCGTGTTTCTCATGGATTCACCCGCTTCTTTCTTCTCGCCAGAAGGACGAGACACATGCCCCGTCCGGATCAGGCAATAGCGCCAGTGGGGAGCTCGGCCGCAGTCACTGACCGCCCGTCTCCCCGGTCACATCTTCGCGTCGCGCACTGACCGGCAGCCAAACGACGGTGCCTGCACCAGTGGTAATCCTGAGCAGTGTCCTCTGCTCAGTTTCATTCATCTGCTCCCTGCGCACGTTCAAGCGCAGGGCTGTACTGCTCGTCCCGGAGGGGACATCCAGAGCCAACGCCGCCGGCATGGCCTCGTAACGGTAGAGTAGTGGATTGTCCGCATCGCGAAGGGCCCGGGCCAAAGGCAGCACGCCAGCAGCGGACATGGTTTCGACGGTCACGCTGACCGAGTCCGAAAGGAGGTTGGAGAACGCAATCTCCGCATCATCACCAACCGTGCCGAAGTCGACCGCCTCTCCTCCGGGAAAGGCCACCGTCACCGGACCGGCATGGGTCGAATTCCCTCGGCTGTACACCCAGTACGCTTCACCATCGCGCATGGGGGTCCCGTCGGGGTCCGTCACCAGTACCCACTTGTCATCGACCAAGCGATAGAAACGTCTGCCGGCAAACGCATCGTCACCGGCAAAGAACTCCCCGAATGTGGCAGGGGTCATTCCGTCCAGGCAGAAGCCGACAAGATTGAACGAGTTGGGCTGCCACACAGGTGGGCGACAGACAACCGTGCCAGTTACCTGCCAGAGGTAGTCTGCCGTCGCGTGCACCAGATACGCCTTGTTGCCGAAGACGGCCCCGAGGGTCGTGAGAAAAGCATCCGGTCGAGCAGCGGCGTACCACACGCCCCATCCCGGCTTCTTCCACGGTTCCTCATTCGGATCATCGATAAACTGAACAGGGGTCAGAACCGGCCAGTATGTGGCCACAATGTCTACCGGACAGTCGGCGAACACGACATCCGGATCACGATTCTCCGGCGTGACCGCGAGGAACACGGCGTTCCACCCTTCGTGAAGCTCCACGGTTTGCGTGCGGGTTACGCCGCTGGCGGACGCCAGCCATGGACCGACAACAGCCCCCGCGACAGCCATCGCGATCACTCGGCGAACAGTCAGGAATGCTTTGGGTACCATGTCACAGACTCCATGCATCCACGCTTGGGTCACCCCGAAACGGGACATCTTGTCAATCGCAGAGGCGCCTAGTCACCACACTCACTCTTCCACACGTTCAGAAGCAACACCATCCCAGGGCCATCCCCCGGAGTACGGGGAATCAGTCAACCACTGAATGTTCATGGTCTCGCCTCCGTCGGGCAGCCCGGCAACACGTCCAACGCCACGCTGGAGGAATTGAATCAGCGGGA
The DNA here is from genome assembly GCA_018676675.1 of Lentisphaerota bacterium. Classification (GTDB taxonomy): domain Bacteria; phylum Verrucomicrobiota; class Lentisphaeria; order Oligosphaerales; family JABHEG01; genus JABHEG01. The sequence continues at coordinate 13,928 of JABHEG010000139.1, read as the reverse complement.
CATCATCGTGTTCCTGAACCGCCACATTGTCGTGAATGAAGAACGACGGAACAACGAAAATCGATGAACTGCCAAGGCGGTCAGCCAGAATCGTGTAGAAGCTGCCCTGGCGTAGCGCGTTGAAGAGGTCACGCAGGTCCCCCTCGGTGCCCCCGATGATGCTGCCATTCCAGAAAATCATACCTGGCGGCGCCTTGCCGACGCCAGCGAAGCGGACGTGGCGAGTTGTGTCCGAACCGCCGGCCAAACCTGTCCCGACAACCCAGAAGCCACCCCGTGCAGCCGGGTTCATGGCCGAGAAATTGAGCTTGGCCCCCGCCTGAATTTCCAAAGGATTGGTCTTGTTCCCAATGTCGCCGTCGACCACAGTCAGGTTGGTGTTCGCCCCCGAGAAGATGTCGGTGATCGTGTCCGGCGCATGATCCAGAATATCATCACGCGCGAAGAGAGAGACGGCATTGTCCGAGAACTGATCCGCGTCGATCACAGCGACCGCCAAACTGCCCGACGCGGCCTGGATGTCGACATTGCCATCGGCGGTGGTTGCGGTAACCGTTGCGCTGTCGGCTTCCTCAATGTTGATGTCACCCTTGGCAGTGACGGTTGCGGTGAGTGTTCCCGCATTGACGTCAAGATCAGCCGCATCCCCCATCCGCCCCGAGCCGATACCCGTTCCCGCAATCAGCACGACATCACTGGCTGCCACGTCGGTGCCGGCGTCCACATCATCGAGGATTTCGGCCCGTGCATCGAGAGTCGCAGTTCCTCCGGCTGTCACGCTCATGACCGTGATTCGCCCCGCAACCGATGGAGCGTCCCCGGCGCTGATGGTGACATCGTCTCCCGCGGTCACACTGGTCAGAAGGATGCTGTCGATCTCATCAATTGTGATATCGCTGTCGGCGTGCCCATCGGCGTCCGCGGTCAGGGCCTCGATCTCGGTATCCAAGGCAATGACGGTAGCGGCAGCAGCGTTGTCTGCCGTCACAACGAGCGTCTCCGCGAACACATCCACACCCGCATCTGTCAGTGCCGCTTCGGATACGTCACCCACTGTCGCGGTGAGGGTCACGGTATCATCAGCCGCTTCGATGTAACCAACGGTCAGCGTGCCTGCCTGAGAAAGGAGCGTGACATCTCGGGCATCGCCGCCGGCGATCACGGATGTCGCCACCAGCCCACCGGCATCGTCAGTAAGGGTAATTGAACCGTCGGTGGTGATCGCGGTGAGAGTATCCACCGTGATCGTCCCGGTGATGGCGCCTCCGGCCGTCAGGTTGAGAGTCTGACCATTGGCGTCGACCACATTGATGGCATCGGTCTCGACGAGCGTCGCAGTTCCTGCCACCCCAACATCCAGGACGGCATCGGTGACCGTGGTGTTGAGCGTGATGCCATCAGCAGCATTGGCGTTGGCATCGGCGTTCAGTGCAGCGGCTGTGATCAGAGAGCCCGGGGTCGTAGCGATAGAGCCGTTCAGCGCGCTCAGGTCCACGATGCCGAGCGCCGTGATGTCCTCTGCGACTGCGAGAGTCGTTCCGGCATCAACCGTGATGTCACCCCCCGCGATCAGCCCCGCAACCCCGCCCACAGTGGTAACGGTCAACGCGCCTGTCGCGCTGAGCTCAATGTCACCATTCGTCGTATTGCCTGCAAGGCTGCTGGCTGTGCCCGGCGCCGCACTGTTGGTGACCTCGATCGCGTTACCATCGCCAATTCCGTCCAGCGCGCTGAAGACGATGCTGTCGGCGGTCACGTCCATGCCCGGCCCCGCGTCAGAGTCTGTGATCGCGCCGCCCGTTGAGCTCAGAGAGGCACGTGTAAGCCCCGCGCCGGAAGCGCCGCCGCCGATTACATCTCCAACGGCCAGGTCATCGTCGGTCTCGACGCTTAACGTTCCGCTGAGAACCGTTGCATTCAGTGTGAGTGACTCCGGCGCGCCGGACGTGACATTGATCACATCGACATTCCCGGCCGCGTCGGTGGTCAAGCCCAGCACGGGAGAGTCGGTCTCAAGGGCAATGCCGCCGGCTGCAGTCACGGTGATGCCGGTCGGGGCCACGATATCAGCGACGCCGTCCATGCCTGCGGAGGTCACACCGCCTGCATCTGCATCGATGATCACAGTCGTTGCCGCCGTGATCAGTCCGACGGATAACGCATCGGTTTCATCAATATCGATGCCGGCTGTTGTGGACGTCGCGTTGACCGTCCCGACGGTCGTGTCCACCGCGATCGCACCGTCTGCGGCGGCATTGAGCGTGCCCGCAGCGATCAGGTTGTCGTTTCCGGTGATCGCTCCGCTGGTTGCGGTCAAGGCGGCAACCCCGGTAGTGGTCAGCGTGTTGGTGCCTCCGGCCGTCAGGGTCACAGAATCGGCTGCCTCAAGCGTGAGCTCGCCGCTGCCGGCATCGACGGCACCGGCGTCCACGACCACATTGGCTACAGTTGCAGCCGCGGTTTCGTTCGCGTCCAGGCGCAGCCTGCCACCGCCGCTCGCACCGAGGGCCCCGTCTACCGTGATCGAGCCGTCTTCCGTGCTGATGTCAACGTCGCCCCCAACCATGGTGCCGTGCACGTTCAGGGCGCCGCCGATCGCGAGTTCATCGATGTTCACATTCGAGGCCCCCGGGGCGGCGATGTTGTCAACGGCGAACGCGAAATTCGTGACGTTCGTGTCCATGTCCAGGACGGTGGCCGCATTGAGCGTGAGTAACCCGCCAGTGGTCGCAAACGGAATCGTGATGTCCGCGGCCGCGTCGTCGTCTTCGGTGATGCCCTCAGTGACTGATGTGAGGCTTACGTCTGCATCCGGGCCTGAGGTGATGTCGCCAATGACCAAGTGCCCATGCTGCGTAATCTTGATGACTTTCCCGCCGCTGATGCTGAGCTTCCACACCTTCATAGCAATGTCGATCGTGTCGTTATTGGTGACCCGGATCTGCAGGTGGTCGGCAGTGATCAAGCCGTTGGCTGGGTTGGTCGGCGGAATCGTGATCAGATTGCCGTCCGCGTTGTCCGCGTCCAGAACGACATCGCCGGCGGTGGTGACGTTATCCAACGTCATGGCGTCGGCGATGATTGTGATGAGCCCGGAGGTGGAACCGACGGTGCTATCGTCGCTCATGGTGAAACTCGCGGCACTTCCCCCGGCATCGCCGCTGATGGTCAGAGCCCCCGCATCGGTACTGATAATCGCGCCCGCGCTCTGCGTGACAACACCACCCACGGCTGCCTCGAGAGTGAGTGTGCCCGACTCGATCGTGCCCACATCCGCATTGATCGCGAGACCTGCCGGAGAATCGATCAGTACGTTGCCTCCCGCGCTGCTGATATCGCCGGCGACTGTGAGACCCAAGGCGCTTTGTGCGTAGGTGATATCTGACGCATCACCAGTGCTGAGACCATCAATCTGGGCCGCGGCTGTCGGCGCGTTTGCCAGGTTCACAACGCCGGCAGTGGTGTGCGCGGAGATGTTCGTCACGATGAGATCCAGCGGATCGGCTGGGCCACCGACACCGGTCTCAGCAACCAAGTTGGCGGTCCCAGCGGTGATGTCTGTCACGGTGTCGTCATTGTCAGTGATCGTGCCGCCGCTGGTCAGGTTCACCGTGTCGTCGTCCCCGTCGATGGTGGTGATGACAATGCCGCCTCCGGCGCTCACAGTGATGTCGCCGTCAGCGGTGTCCACGTCTTGAAGGACCACGCCATCGAACTCGTCGATCACGATGGCTCCCGCAGCGGAGGTCTCGGCATCGATAGTGGCCACGGCGGTTGTCAGCGGTGTTCCAGCCGCGCCAATGGCCCCGCCTGCGTCCATGGTGAGCAGATCCCCTGTAACAACGCCGGCCGCGTCAGTGATGGCTCCGGCCGCGTTGATTGTGATGTCGTCCGCAGACGTGATCGTGCCGACGCTGATGTCCCCGGCCGTGGTGTCAAGCAGCACATCGTCGTCACCACTGGCCCCGACGTCGCCGGCCACGAGTCGCTGCACGGTCAGTGTGCCACCAGCCGATATGTCGACCGTTCCGTCATTGCTGGTTACGTTGGTCACGGTCAATGCACCGGTGTTGTCGAGCGTGATCGTTCCGGCGGCGCTGGTGGTGGCACTTGCCGTGTTGACGACCGTGTCAAGATCGACAGCCCCGGCAGCAGTCGCGCTCAATGTGTCTGCCACGACCGCTTCACCTGTTCCGCCGGCATAGGTGTCGGCGAGGCCCGCCGCGGAGTTCAGAGCCACCGTATTCCCGATTGCTGTCGTCACGCCGGTGAGGGTCAAGGCTCCTGCGCGCGTCGTCAACACGACATCCCCGTCCGTGCCTGCGGTGACGGTGCCTGAGTTCAGAGCTGCGGTGGCCGTGACATCGATGCTGCCTTCGGCCGTCGTCGCGTCCATGGCCACCGGATCCGCATCCAGGCTGGTGATGGTGATATCGCTGGCTGTGGCGTCGACCGGGTCATCCGTTGTGAAGGTCAGGACCGGCGAATCCGTTTCGAGGGAGATGGCCCCGGCAGCCGTGACCGTGAGGCTGGTGGGAGCGATGACATCTGCCGTGCCATCCAGCGCGGCAGCCACTCCGCCGGCATCCGCATCAATGACCACGGTGGTGGCTGCGGTGATCTGCCCCACGGTCAGTGCGTCGGTCTCGTCAATGTCGACACCTGCGGTGGCGGAAGCAGCAGTCACCGTGGCGACAGTCGTATCAATACCGATGGCATTGGCTGCGGTTGCGGCGAGGGCGTTACCCGTGATCAGGTTGTCGTTCCCGGTGAGAGCCCCGCCGTTCGCCGCCAGCACGACATCCCCGGCCCCGGCGTCAACCGCTCCGGTGAGGGTGATATCACCGGCGGCAGTCTCTGCGCTGATGTCTCCTCCTCCGGACGTGCCTTGGACAGCCAGCGCCGTCCCGGCCGCCACCTCGCTGATGCCAACCGCACCGGCAGCGGCAAAGACGACCCCGGTCAACTCGGTCTCAATCGCGTTGCCCGCACCGATGCCGCCACCCGTCGCCGTCAGAGTCGCCGTGGTCCCCGTGATGTCCACATCTACATCGCCGTCTGCTTCGACAATGGCACCACCGGTCGCGGTCACCGCCACCGTTGCCGCGCCGGCGTTGATCACATCGACAAGAACACTCCCGGACGCGGCGTTGAGGTCGATCGCGTTACCCCCGGAGGCAACATCCGTCGCGATGATGTCACCGGCAGCCGCATCCACATCCACGATCCCGGACGCGTCAATATCAACAAGATTAATGCCGCCGGACTCCTCGATGTCGACACTGGTGGCTCCGGTATTGACGTCCAGAGCTGCGATGCTGGTCTCAAGCCCCTCCGCGGCCGTCCCGACCGTTCCCGTGGCCGTGATCTCCACGGCACTCCCGGTCAGATTGGCCGCGAGGGCATTCGCGTCAAGCACATGGCGGCCAGACACCAGGACGATGTCGCCGCTACCTGCGTTAACGTTGCCCAACGGCAGGTCCGCAGCGGCGCCGATAGACGTGAGTTTCACATCACCACTCGCGGCCGAACTGTTCGCGTTGACCACTGTGCTGCCCGTCAACTCGATGGCGTTGACTGCGCCAATGCCGCCATCGTTTGCGAGCATCGTGATCGTGGCCCCGGCGACCTCGACGGTACCGTTGGCTGCGATGGGCGAGTCAATCCAGTCGGCCGTCAAGTTGACGGTCTGCCCGGCCGCGGCGACAGCACCGTCAGTCAGGACCAGGCCACCGGTGGCCAACGTGACATCAACCTGCCCGGTAGCGGCTATGCTGTTGACAGTTAACCCGTCAACCCCATCTACGTTGACCGTCGTCGCACCTGCGATCGTGATCGTGTCAAGGTCGGTGTCAGCATCAAACGCGCCCGGAGCAGCAATGGTGACTGTCGCGTCATTGCCATGCAGATTCGTGAGCGCGCCGTTCCCGTCGGTGAATCCCGCCTGAGCCGTGGTGGCGATGTCGCCGCTGCCCGCGTCGATGAGGCCGGCAGGAAAGACGCCGGCGCTATTCGCCAACCAGATGCTACCGTTGTTCTGTGAAGCGTTCGCATTCACCATCGCAGTCGCGTCCACGGCAATCGCCTGTCCCGCAGCACCGATATCGCCGTTGCCTGCAACCAGGCTAATGGTAGCGCCATCGACGTCGGAGTTCCCGCCTGTGTCGGTGATGGCGCCATTCTGAGCGTTGACGGCTACCGCACCGGTGGCCGCCACGACATTAACCTCCACAGCCCCGGTCGCATTGACCGCGATGGCCCCGGCGTCGGTATCGAGGCTGGTGAGCGTGATTTCATCTGTTTCGTCGATGGTGATGTCGCCGGCCGCGACGTCGACGGTGAGGGTCGCCACATCAGTGTCCACGTCCACCGCACCGGCAGCAGTCACGTTCAGGTCAGCCGCCGTGATGTCGGCCTCTACATCAGCTGCCGCATCAGAGACGCCGTCGGCAGAGACGAGGATGACGTTGGCCGCGCCGGCATTGGCACTGATGCTGCCGATGGGCAGGCCTCCTGCGGTATCCTCGACGTTGACAGCCCCGCCGCTGGTCACGTTCAAGGCCATGGTAACGTCCACATCGGCATCGATCGTCGCCCCGCTGATCAGGTTGACAGTCTGCGCCTGAAGGTCCGCACCGGCCGCCGCGCCGCCGTTCTCGGCAATGGTGCCCGTGGCCGGACCGTTTCCGGTTGCCCGTAACGTGATCGCGCCGGTCGTGGCCTGAATGTCGTTGACCTCGATGTTCGCCGCCTCGATGCCCACACTCGAACTGGACAGAATCTGCCCGGCCCCGTCAGTCTGGACAAAGCCGGCCACGCTCACGCCGTCAGCGGCCAGGCCGTCATGGTCACTATCGGCAACAATGTCGATGTCTCCGGCCGTGATCGAGATCCCGGCAGCGACCGTGTAGCTGCCTGTGTTCGTCTGCTGGTAACGGCCGGTTCCCAAGTTGATGGCCGCGTTGACGGCAACATCATCAGGAGGGTCGATGGACAACGCGCCGCCGGAGGTGACGACACCGTTCCCAGTGATTGCCAAGCCATCACCGTTCTGTGAGTAGGTCACGTCTCCGCCGGCTGTGGTTGCCTCGAACGCGGTCACATCGGCGCCCGGCGTGTTGTAGAGCGCGATGAGCTGGTTGGCCTCGGTCGTCTCGACGTCGATCTGCGTTGTGCCGATCGGGATTGAGCGCGCGGCCGTGCCGATGTTCTCCGCAGCCGTAATGATCAGGCCGCCAACGTCCGTGATCAAACCGTTCGCCCCCGCAGTGACAGAGCCGTCTATGGAGAACGTCGCTGTCTGTCCATTGCCATCAATGGTTCCATTGAGCACAAGATCGCCGAGGAATGTTGCCGCGGTGTCGTCCGTGGTGATACTCAGCGCCCCGGTCCCGTCGCGGTTTGCGTCGAACTCGACATCGTCGAGTGTCAGTGTGCCGGTTACAGCAGAAACCGTGAAGCTGCCATCCATCGCAACGGGGGTCGCGAGATCGACTGTCCCCGCGTTCTGCACGGTCAAGTTGCCGAGCTTCCCTCCGCCGGCGCTGATGCGTAACTCCGCGCCGTTCGGGATGGTCAGGTTGGCGCCCTTCCCGTCCAATGTCACATCGCCGCCGGCGGCAAGTGCTCCGGCGTTCAGGGCCATGGCCGCTGCAGGAGCGCTGAGTGCGAGGGTCCGACCGCTGGTCGCATGCAGGTCGCCGTCGACGACAAGACGTCCCCCCAAGCTCAGCGTGCCGAAGTTCTGGGCGTCGGTGCTGTCGGTGGTCACGGTCGATCCGTTCTCAATCTGTATCGCGCCACTTCCAGCTCCCGCTACCGTGAGCGAGATGTCCGCGCCACGCGCGTCAACAATGAAATTGGGATCCGTTCCCGGCGTAACCGATCCATCCACAACCAGATTGCTGTCTGTGTCATTGACGGTCACCGCAATGTCGCCCCCGTTCGTCTGAATGCTGCTGTTGTCACCATCCAGATCGGTGAGAGTAAGTCCGGCAGCCGTGGCAGCCTCCTGTATGGTGAGGGCGTTTCCTGAGCCCGTCACCGTGGCATCCAGGTTGGTGATCGCAGTGGCTATCGTCTGGGCGTTCTGAGCTTTGAGCAGAACATCGCCTGCCATGACAGCAAATATGGTCCCGCCACTGACTGCCACTTGACCGGCAGCTGCTTCAAGGCGCACGGTTCCGGTCGTCTCAATGTCAGCCGCACCGGTGGTAGCGGCGTCGCCCGAATCGGGCAGCGTCACGTTGCCCGAGGTGGCAATCAGGGCGACACTGTCATTCTCCGCCGCGCTGCCCAGACCCGCAAGTGCAGTGACCGTGATGCTGTCTGTGCTGCGGATCCACAATGCCGCGGGCTGGCCGGCCGAAGGCTCGATGTTGCTCACCGTGACCGCGCCAACGTTGTCGATCGCAACATCGGCGTTCGCTCCCGTTGTCACCGCGGAAATGTCCCCAACGGCCGTCTCAAGCGCATCGAAACCCGTTGCACCCGGATTGTTGAGGACGCTATCGGCAGCATCTCCGACCAGATCCTGTGCCCGGGCGTCGAGCTTGGTCGCCATCACGTTGGTGCTGCCTGCGTTGTTGTCGGTGATCGTCCCGGAAGCGGCTTGGACGAAAACCGTGTTGACCGCATCGACGTCGCCCAGAAGGACGTTCCCCGTATCAGAGATGATCTCGACATTGCTGGTCTGAGTATTCGGATCGACCGCGGTGCCGGTAGCATCGATGCCGGCAACCGTCACATCTCCGAGACCGCGGACCTGGATCGAGACAAACTGCAACCCGGCGACGGCGGATGTCGAAACGCCAACAACCTGATTGTCTCCGGTCGCGTCGATGTCAACAAGGCTAACGGTTCCACCAAGTCCACTCGTTCCTGTACTGATAATGGAAACGGAGCCGTCGTTGGCATCAATCGTCCCGGCGGTCTGTGCGATGGGGGCGGTCGCGTTGATGACAATGTCATCCTCGCCTCCGTCGTTGCCTGACGTCACGCTGGCCGCGATGTTCACGTTGCGACCGGCGATGCGCACGTTGTCGTCTGCCGTCAGCGTCGACGACGACGACGTATTCACGTCTTTGCCCGGCACAGTCTGCCCGATGAGGATGTCGCCGCCAGCCGTGACCGTGCTCTGGAGATTCACTTCAGCGACGGCTTCGACGTTCCCCGCGTCGAGTTCGATATTGCCGGTCTGCGCAGCGAGGGGATTCCCGGAGGAATTCAGGATGTCATCACCGGCGATGACGTCGACCGTCGTGCCGGCCGTCAACGCAGCGTCGAGATTGATATCACTGGCTGTCGCCGTAAACGCAATAGCGTCTTCTGCCGTCACCGTCGCCGAAACGGTGATCTCATTCCCGGCTGTCACCTGGATGTCGCCCTGTTGATTTACGTTGTCAGTTGTGTCGGTGATCCACGGGGCACTGACCGTGACGTCGTTGTTCGCGATGACACGGATCCCATAGGTGTCGCCGGGAACCTGACCACTGGCCTTGACCTGCAACAGGTTCACGTCATACGCGTCTACGCTCACATAACCATTTGTCGCCTCGATAACAGCAGACCCGGTGGACTGCACGGTCTTCCCTGCGGTATTGCCGGCGTCGAGAATGATATTGCTGTTCCGGCTGGTGATGTTGTCGGCCACCGCAATGCTCGAATCGGCCTCGATCTGGATCAGCAGATTCGTGTCAATCGCGGCGTTGACAGTGACATTGTTTGACAAGTCGAGGGTAATCGGTCCATCGCCGGTTGAGATCGTGCCGGTGTTGTCAAAATCGTCCCCCGTGATGGTGAGAGATCCCCCGTTCGTGTCGATTGCGGCATTGATGTCCACCAGCCCTGTCCCTGCCACTGGGCTCTGCGCCGGGTCAGCGGCATTAAGCTCCACCGCAAGGGTCTGACCGAGGTCGGAGCCGTCGACTCCCCCGTTCAACTCAATATGATCACGCGCGTTGAGTGTAAGTGTCACGGGCACGACACCGGCACCAGGTTTGATGGGAGCGTCGGCGTCCTGTGTGATTGCACCGCCTAGAGGCCCGCTATAGGCGGCAGCGGTGGTGTCCAACGTCACGCTCGTCCCTGACTCCAGGTATCCCTCAATCGTGTCGGCCTGCACCGTGTTGGTGTCCTTGTCGGGCGTGAACGTCTGAGGGTTGACCGCCAGGTCCGGCGGGAGATCACCGACTGCGGATATGATCTGGATGTCGGTCGGGTCGATGAGAAACGTCCCGGCTTCCCCGTTGGAAGCTCCCGCGTCCACGCGCCCGTCAATCTCAACGTGCTGTTGCCCGGAAACCTCGACAAAGCCGCCATCCCCGGCGGTTGCCCCCCCCTTGGCCTCAATCACTGCCCCCTTCCGAAATAGAGCCATCTCCGGCGAAAACGCGATCACCTGCCCACCATCGCCAACAGAGCCGGCATTCGCACTGGTCTTGCTGTCTGCGCCGATATCAATAACGTCATCTGCGTGTATGCGGACCGATCCGCCGCCGCCCACGGAGCCATCGGCACTGACTCTACCAAGCTGCGCAACGCGCTTGCCAATCAAGGCTGCCTTGCCGCCAACCTTGCCCGAGACATCAACTGCTCCCTCGTTCACCACGTCCCCCATCAGACGCGAAAAATCGACCATAATCCGGCCACCGGCAACCCGATCAACTACCATCCTCCCGGCGCTTGCCATCTCCACGTGCGGAGCGGCTATGCTCCCGCTATTGGTCAGGCTCCGGGCCAGCAATACGGCGAACTTCTCCGCGCTGATGCGACCGTTGCTCATAATGCTGGCGGACGAATCGCCCTGGAACACCTGCTTCGCGGCCAGGAAATCCTCATCGGTAATGTCGAGGGTAGACGCGATCAAAGCACCGACATCAACGGTGGAGTCAGGTCCGAAGAAGACCCCGTTCCGGTTCACCAGGTAGAATATCCCGTTTGCCTGGAGGGCACCGAGAATGCGGCTCTGGTCTGCCCCGATCACGCGGCTGAGCATCGCCGAAGACGCCGAGGGCTGGTTCACGTGAACGCCGTACCCGGAACCTATGCTGAACGATTCCCAGTTGAGGATCGCATTCTGAGTCGCCTGGTCAATCTGCATCAGTGTTCCATTGACCATGATCCCTACTTGTCCATGGACGACCTGTGCACCCGTCGGCAGGTCACCGGCCGAAACCACAGGCCCGAGCATGACGCACAAGCTGACCAGCCAACTGACGGACGCGGTCAGTGGCCTCCCCGTGGTGAAGCCGCGTAGTGTTGCCCTCATGCTCCTGCCCTTTCTTCTGCAATTGGCCTTATCCATAACCCACACCCCGCTGGTTGAAGCGCGCTGTTCTGTTTACATCTCGGCCACGGTGCAGTGGCACCATCGCCAGCAATTTTTGTTGTCTAAAACTGAAGCTGCAGCATCAGATGACCGCGACCATCCCTGCCGGTGTCCTCGGTCTCCTGGAAAGGAACCCCGTAGTCAAAGCGGAACTGAGAGTGCTTGCCCAGGCTCAGCCGAAGTCCCAATCCAACACTGTTGTAGGACTCGTTGCTTTGGAGGCCAGGCGTGGGGTCATTGCGGCGGATGTAGCCGAAATCAAAGAAGGTCACGAGCTGAAGTCGATGGCCGGCCCGGGGATCAGGGGATTCCGCCAGCACAGCCGGGTCACGGACGAGCCCGGGCAGGACATTCTCAAGCAGCGGAGTGCGCAACTCAAGTGTGCCGGTCACACCAGAATCGCCGCCCACTTCCCGCTCCCGATAGCCGCGCACACTGTCTGCCCCGCCAACGGTCTTCTGAAGGGCCGGAATGAGAACATCCGAGGAATACTGCCCGTCCAGCTTGGCGAATACGGTCCAGTTGGACCTGGGCACCCTCTGGAACCGAGCCAGGCGCGTTCGGTTGATGAAGACATTTGCGTCAGCATTGGCCAGGTGGCGCTCAAAGGTATCAGCGTCCGAGCTCCCCCAGTCCTCACCGTCGTTGAGCCACACTGTGTTGGCCAGGTAGTTTCGTCCACCGAAGCGATCGGATTGCGTCTCGGAATAGAGAAGCTCGAAGGTGGGCATACTCAGCCGGACGCTCTTCTTGTCGAAGGCCACGTTCGCGAGATCCAGGCCGGTCTCGACGTCCTGATAGATCCACCCGAGCGCCCCTTCCAAGGTGTAGCGTTCGGTCGATTTGAGGGTGCGGCCAAAACGGATGCCGGCAAAGTGGCCTTGTCCATAGACATCCAAATCGGTGAGGACATCATCCAAGTCGGATTCGGACCACCCGCCGAAGAGGGAGAGGGTCGAGCCAGAGCGAAGTGGACGCGTGTAGCTCAAGGCAAGCGCATTGACGGCCTCAAGTTCATTCGGATCCGTGAGCCACTCACCACTCAGAACATCGCCCGACTTGGTCAGGTTCAGGTGCTGCAATGTGGCGCGCGTCCGCCAGTCACTGGTCGTTTTCGAGCCCGTATTGCTCAGCATCAAGGCCCCGTGGACAGGTGTTCGGTCCCGGACCTGAAGATCAACGTCGACAACGCGTTTCCCTCCCGCATCCTTCCCCGGATTCAGGGTGACATCCACCTCTACATCAGGCTTGACGTTGAGCGCAAAGAGGTTCGAGTACAGGTCCTGGTAGTTGAACTTCTGGCCGCTTTCGACCTTCATCGCGTCGGCAATCTGACGGGTCGTGTACGCCTTATTTCCCGCCACGGACACGGTGCCCACGTCGCCGGCATCCACCTCGTAGGCGAGGAAACCGGCGGAGAGCGCCTGCCGATTGAGATCGACTTTGGCAAGCACATACCCCTTCTCCTGGAGTCCAGCCAGGATGTGGCCCCGAACAGTCTCCAAATCCTCATCGGACAGCTTCCCGCTGAGGATACTGCTCTCGTAATCCGCCCAGTGGTCAAGCGCATGGACCTGCTCACGGTCACCGATGACCACCACAGCGACGACGTCGTGCGTGCCCTGCCCCCGGCGGGGCACAGAGCGATGCGCGAACTCGGCCCCCTTTGTCTCTGCCTGCCGAGCCGCCTCCTCAGCCTTCCGGGCCGCCTCCTCGGCCTGCTTCAGGGCCTCCTCGGCCCGTTTCAGAGCGTCCTCCGCCTGCTGGGCGGCCACTTCTGCCAGACGCGCCGCTTCAAGCACCGCGCTCTCCATGGATGGCTGAGCCACGGCCGCATACGCGACCCACAACGTGAACAGGACAGCCCTACCACCGCTACAGCAGAGCCTGTTCCCTTCCTTGACAGCACCATGCGTGGCCATGTTCTCTCCTCACTCGCTGTGTATCCGCACAATCGCGGCCCGGCCCCGTCGCCAGGGCATTCTCATTCACACCGGCTCCCGGAGGAAGCCGAACTCAACTCCGCCCAAATGTCGATACAGATATGGGCGCCTACTCCGCAGAATTGCTCTCATAGCGAGCTGCGGACCGCGCCAACTGATTAGCCCGGGCCCGGGCCGCGGTCGCCTTCTCGCGCAAGACAGCCATTCTGGCCCGGAGGCGTTCCATCTCCGTCTCTTCCGGCACGTCCTCGCCGGCCCCGAGGATAACCGCTGGCGAAACGGAAGTGGCCGCTTCAGGCGCCACCCCCTCACCCGCTGGGGAGACGCCTCGCCCGGCAGCCAACTCAACCCGAGCCGCTTCCAGCGACTCATTCAACGCTGCAATATTCTCCTGGGCTTCGGCCACAAAGGTCCCGAACGTATCCTGTGCCCTCTGCAATTCCTTCGACATCCGCTCCAGCGAAGCGCTCAGCTCGGCCACACGGGCACCGGTTCCCGGGGCTGCGGAGCGCACCCGACCGCTAGCGGTAGTTTACTGTAGATTGGGTCCGTAGTACACCTTTCCGCCCCGAGCGCGCGCGCCAAACTCCTGTCCCCCATAGCCTTCCGCGATTGTCCTTTTCTATTGCTATCGTATTACCCTATTGGAATACACC
>JABHEG010000185.1 GCA_018676675.1 Lentisphaerota bacterium | reverse complement strand
CTCCCAATCCCTCTTTCCGGTATCCGTGGAATCAGTGTAATCCGTGGTCAGTTCCTTGGGTTGTTCTCAGGGGTAACGTGGGTGTGTCATTGGCACTCGCGTTTGCCCCGTGAACGCATACGCACGCATCAAGGACTTCACCAACAACACGAGTCCCGCGACCTATTCGTCCATGATCCAGCAGGCCGGGCCGCGTCACGAGGGCGCCGTGGCCTTGAACCCGGACAAGGACGTCATCGAGAACCACGGTCTCATCGAGCTCTACACGACCGTGCTAAACCGCGCGAAAGCACTGAGCATCGACTTGAGTCAGCCTGCGAACACGCCCGGCGTGCTCAACGCGATCCTGCTTGCCGCAACGCGCATCTCGGACTTCTACATGCTTCTCGGCGACGAGGCCTATTCGGATTCCATGGACCCGACTATCGGCATGGCCAACGATGTGCTCGATGCTGGGGCGCTTGGAACCACGATCACCGCCTTCCAGAATCAGATGCCGTCGCTCATCGCCGAGGAGCTCGCCTTGCTGCGTGGCGTGGACGACACCTTTGCACGACCGGTCTATAACCGGCTGTTCTGGAATTTCACCAAGAGCCAGGGCGAAGCGGCCTACGCCATGAACTACCAGATCGACGACGTGACCGGCGATGGTTTCATCAATGAACACGACGCGATGAAGCGCTACCCGCAAGGCCATGGCGACGCCTGGGGGCATTACCTGACCGCCGTCAAGATGCACTACGATCTGTTGCGCCACCCCTTCTTCAACTGGCAGTCACGCTCCGAACTGTACAACCTGATGGACATTGTTCTTGAGGTGGACTTCCTGGATGAACGCCGTTTTGCCCGGGCGGCATCCGCCAAAGCTAGAGCCGGGGCGCAGATCACCAGCTTGACTTATCGCTCGAAGTATACTGAAGATCCAGACGGTCAATGGCAGGGCTACACAGATCCCAACGAGGACCGGGCTTGGGGCGTCGAGGACTGGGGCCGCCGCGCGGGGCAAGGGGCTCTCTTCGATTGGATGACTGTGAACGCCATCCTGCCGGTCGAAGCCCCGGACTACAAGGAGGGCATCGAGCACGTGGACCGCGGCACCATGTCCGATGTTGGCGAGATTTCTGCGCAGTTGCTGGCGATCGAGGGCACGGTTGACCAGGCGAACGGGGGACTGAACCCGCTCGGGGTGCATGCTGACGCCGTCCCGTTCGATATCGATCCCGTGGTTCTCGATCGTGATTCCGGGTTTGACGCCCACACGCACTTCGAGCAGGTCTGGTACCGCGCGGGGCAGGCGTTAGCCAATGCCCGGGTGGCGTTCGCCAACGCTGAGTCCGACCGGATCCGGTTGCGCCAGGTCGCCACATCGACCGCTTCTCACGTTGGCGAGGCGGTTGAGCAGGATCTTGCCTACCGCGATGCACTCATCGAGATTTTCGGCGCCCCCTACACCGGTCAAATCGGGGCTGGGAAAGCCTACCCGGCGGGGTATGTGGGACCGGATTTGATGCTCTACATGTACGTGGACAACACGCAGATCGAGACCGATAACCTGGAAGTCAGCCAGCCGAGCCATGTCAATCTCGAGGACATACTTCCGCCGTGGGTCAAGGAACTCAGGGACTCAGACGGGGAACTGTTCCGCTTCTATGCTGACAAAGGCGAGAAGATGCGGACGCTGGACGGGGCCTCCACCGATTCCCAGTTCCTCACCGTGATAGGTGAGTTGAGTCACCTGACCGACAAGAGCGACGATACGGCAGACACGACGAAGCTGTATGTACCTTACACAGCACGCAGCTACGCTTACCAAGTCCCGGCCGACGGGAGCTGGGGTTCGCGTCTCGAGAGCGGCGCGCTGCAGAACACCATCGCGGACATGGTCCTGACCGAAGCCCAGCTCGATGCCGACATCAAAGCTTACCAGATGGCGATCACCGGCCTGAACACCATGTGGGAGCTGATCCAGGCCAAGATTCGTTTCGCCGAGCTGAATCACGATGCCCAGAACAAGCTCAATAAATACTTGATCGGCACCGGGGCGGCTGTCAATGCCATCAACAACTACATCGCGGTGGCTGATGTCCTGTATGAGTCTTTCGAGAACACCGTGGAGATCATCTCTGAGGCCGTGCCCGACAAGCAGATAGGCGGGTTGGCCGTATCGGTACCCATTAGGCCTGCTGTGAAAGCCCCACTCCTCACTGCCAACCAGGTCCTGTACCTGGCGGTAAAAGGCGGGGGGGTTGCCATGGAACAAGCCGAGGCCTGGCTCGAGTATGGGGCTGACGTGCAAGAGATGAAGCTGGAGTTGGACGGCATCAAGTGGGAGACAGGTGAGGACCTTGCCGATCAGCTGGCAGAGCTCCTCGGCTCCCTCGGCGACGAGATGCTCGAGGCCGTCGAGATCCTGAAGACTGCCGAGAGCCTGGCTCTCCTCGCGGGCGACTACACGACGACGCTGAAGAAGGGGCAACGCTTGTTGCAGGAACGTGCCAACTGGCACACGAGCCTCTCCGCCCGCGTCCAGACGAATCGCTACGCCGACATGGCCTTGCGCGCTTCGCACAATGACGCACTGCGCAAGTACCGCGACACGTTCAACCTGGCTGCGAAGTATGTCTATCTGGCGGCCAAGGCCTATGACTATGAGATCAACCTGCCGGAGAGTGATCCGGCCGCCGCACAGGGCTTGCTCTCGGCTATCGTTCAGGAGCGTGCACTGGGTGCTTGGGTCGACGGGGCCCCAGTGATCGGCGCCGGCGGACTCGCCGAGCACATGGAGTTGATCATGGAGAACTTCCGCGTCCTCCGAGGGCAGATGGGGCTCAATAACCCGCGCACCGAGGCCGGACGTTTTTCGCTGCGTTACGAGTTGTTCCGAATCAAGAGCGATGCGGCGGGTGACGTGCTGTGGCGCCACGCGCTCGAGCAGCATCGTATCGACGACCTGTGGAAGGTCCCCGAGTTCAGGTACTACTGCCGGCCGTTTGCCCCACATACGGCAGGGGCGCAGCCTGGCTTCGTCATCCCGTTCGAGACGCAGGTCATCGAGGGGACGAACTTCTTTGGTCAGCTCCTGGCTGCCGGAGACCATACCTATGACCCAAGCAGCTTTGCCACCAAGGTCCGCTCGGTGGGGGTCTGGTTCAAGAACTACAACAACGCGGTCATGGCCGAAACGCCGCGTGTGTACTTGGTTCCAGCCGGTAGTGACGTGATGCTCGTGCCGACGAGCGATGAGTTGGCTACCCGTGAATGGCACATCGTGAATCAACGCATCCCGGCGCCCTACGTCATCTCCGACTCCGATTTGGCCGAACCGCATTGGCACCCCGCCACGGACAGCCTCAACAACGCCTACGATCGCATTGTGCGCTACTCGCGTTTCCGCGCCTACCACGACACTGGCCATTTCGACGAGGACGAAATGACCTACTGCAGTCGGTTGGTCGGACGCTCGGTGTGGAACACCAAGTGGGTGTTGATCATTCCCGGAAGCACCTTCCTGGCTGATCCCAAGGATGGTATGGAGAGCTTCATTTACGGCAAACGCCTTCCGGGAATGCCTGTCGATGGTGATCCGGTAAAGGTCCGGGATCTGAATGGCGTTAACGACATCAAGCTGTTCTTCCAGACTTACAGCCATTCCGGCGGATGAGCCGGCAAGGACGATAACGGGACTGCTTCCATGCCTAATCCCCGACATCTGAGAGACGTGAGAATGCCAATGAATGCGACAAACCGGCTTCGCGCTTTGCCCTTCCTCTGTGTATTGGTGGCCCTGCTTGGGACTCCGACCACTCTCGCTGAGATCCCCGAGCCCGATACCATTCTGTATGGGCGCATTGTCAATCCCACCAGTGGGCGGGATTACGTACTGAGTACGGGCGATCTTGTGTGGACGTTGCGCGGGGCCGATGGCGCTGAAATGGTGCTGCAGGCACGCCTTGCCGCCTATGCTGAGGGTGCCTACTCCTACCGACTCAACGTCCCGCACGAGGCGAGCGCGTTGGGCGTGGATCTGTCGGACGGGGTGATTCCTCTCGGGCCGGTTGAGTCGGTGGTGCGCTACGGTCAGGTGCTCGTGAACGGGCACGAGGCTCGTGTTCTTCCTCCTTCTGCTGAGGCACTGGCGCTGCAGCAGAGCACCCGGGCGGCCACTCATCGTGTCGACCTGCTT
>JABHEG010000073.1 GCA_018676675.1 Lentisphaerota bacterium | reverse complement strand
CGCTACTTCGGTCTTCGGGCCAGGGCTGCATAGCCGATGAATCGCGCTGAGTAGCAGGTAGTGGGCTACCCCGGGGCCGCTCCTTTGTTTCTCGGGCCAGATATCCAACAGGCAGTCCCATAGGCCTGAGTCAATCGCGGCGAGCCATGCGGCACCGGGAAGCCCCCACGCGCGCGCCGTCGCAGAAAGGGGAGTGGGCCGACTGCCCTCAGTGACAAGCTCAGCGACCTTGGCCGCGGTCCCAAGGTAGACCTGGTTGACAATCCGCGGCTTCCCGTCAACCCGACCGGACTCCACGTAGTACCAGTACAGGTTGCCGTTCTTTCCCTTGCGCTTGCTGATGATCGTTCCCATTGCCATCACTCCTTGCTGCGAACCATCACCCACGCTCCTCTTTTGAATAGGGTAATACTGAGTGCCGACAATAGCAAGCCAATGGAAAGCGAAAGTACAGCCGGTGTCGCCGCACGCTGCCAGAAGGGAGGGGGGGGGGGGCAATAGGGTAATACGCTAGTAGTAGAAAAGGACAATCTCGGAAGGCTATGGGGGACAGGAGTTTGGGGCGCGCGCTCGGGGTGGAAAGGTGTACTACGGACCTAATCTACAGTAAACTACCGCTAGTGGCGTCGGGCGCGAATAGCGAGCCCATCCCCGGGCCAGTCTTCGATGAGGCTTCGTCCGGGATGGCAAAAGGCGATGCCGAGCATCGTCGTTGGCGGCCCGGGCGTAGACTCGCGGAGAATGGTCCGCCCGTTAGGGTTGCCCGAGAAACAAGGGACGGTCTCATTTGTCAAATGGTGAAGCCCCACCCGAGAAATCGTGCCCGGCCTACGGCTTACCGATCCCTGGCGCGGCAGCATCCCGGCCTCCCTGGTACGTACTCAGACCGACACCGGACAGAGTCGTGGAGTGAAGACGATGAGATGTTGGCAGACAGCGACGGGGCAACGCTACTTTGCTCTACTTTGCACAGGCCTTCTCGGGATTGCTGCCGGAGTGTCGGCGAACGATGCCGAATTAGCCGGGCGCGTGTTGGCCGCAGCGGCTGTGCGCGGCGGCGCGGTCGTGCACATCGGCTGTGGAGATGGCAATCTGACCATCGCGCTGCGAGGCAGCAGCGCTTACGTGGTGCAAGGCCTGTCGACACGCGAGGAGGACGTTCGGCAAACCCAGTCTGCGATCCAAACCGCACGATGCGGTGGATCGGTGTCTGCCGGACTCTTCGACGGCAAGGCATTGCCCTACGCTGACAACCTGGTGAACGTGGTGGTGGTGAGTCAAGACTGGTCATCCCGGGCCCGGCCGAATTCGCCTCTCCACGCCGAGATCATGCGAATCCTGTGTCCCGGCGGCTCGGCTGTCTTTCTGACCTCAATCGGCGAAGAAATGGCGATCGACACCGTGCGCAAGCGTCGCCCTCCTGACATCGACGATTGGTCCCATTTTCTGCATGATGCGAGCAACAATGCTGTTGCCAACGATACGCAGGTCGGTCCTCCCCGTCACCTTCAGTGGCTGGCGTCCCCCGTGTGGCTGCGCAGCCACGAGACAGCCTCAGGTGTCCAGGCTCAAATAACGTCTGGAGGACGGCTCTTTTACATCTTTGACGAGGGGGTGGTCGGTATCACTGACGAGCGCCTGCCCGAGCGCTGGTCGATCGTGTGTCGGGATGCTTTCAACGGGAAGCTCCTGTGGAAGCGCCCCATGCCGGACTGGGGATGGCGACAGTGGCAGCGCAAGCGGTTCGAGGACAAAGACTGGACCAAGCTGCGGGCCGCGCGGGTATCGGCTCCAACCCAGACGAATCGACGGCTTGTGGCCGATGGGGACCGCCTCTACGCGACGTTGGGCTACCGGGGGCCAGTGGCCATCATTGATGCCGCAACAGGCGACGTCGTGAAGATGGTACCCGAAACGCGGGGCGCGGTCGAGATTCTCGCCAGCGAAGGCACGGTTGTGGCCGTTGTGAGCCGCGCCGCAGGTTCGGACGATCAAGGGAAGCGTCGCGGAACTGTCACTGCGGCTGAAAGGGCATTGGTCGCCTTCCGAGGCGACAGTGGTTCCCTGCTGTGGGAGAAGAAGACGGGCACCGTGCGCGGACTTCTCGCCGCGATTGACGCCGGGCGTGTGGTCTGCCAGGAAGGCAACAGACTCCGGTGCCTGGACCTCAACACCGGGGCGCATCTGTGGCAGGCGGAGCCGAAGATAAAGCGCGGCAGATCTCTGGTGCTGGCCGAAGAGACCGTGCTGATCCTGGGGGGTAACCGTCTGGAGGGGCGAGACGCGTCGTCGGGGGAGTTTCTCTGGCACCACGACATCCCCAGGAGTCACGGTGCAGAAAGCGTTGATCTTTTCGTTGTCGACGGACTCGTCTGGCCGGGGATGACCTCAGTCGACGCGTCGCTCAAGGCAACGAAGAAGAGCGCTCGTGCCCTGGCCGTGGGCTACGACATCCGGACGGGGGTGGAGAGACGGAAGGTCGTGGTTGACCATCTGCGAAGCCCGGAGCACCATCATCGGTGTTACCGAAACAAGGCCACGAGTCGATTCATGATCAGCGGCTTTGAGGGGGCCGAGTTCCTGGATCTGACCGGGGAGGGGCATTCGCAGAACAATTGGCTGCGTGGAGCCTGCAAGCAGGGAGTCATGCCGGCGAACGGGATGCTTTACGTCCCACCGGACCAGTGCTTCTGCCAGCCTGGTGCGAAGCTGTTAGGCTATGCCGCAGTCCGGTCCGCCGCCGTTCCTCATCCCGCCGCCATCCCCGACGACCATCGCCTGGAACGGGGCCCTGCCTACGGGCACAGGGCGATGTCCACGGAAGCGGATCCGGTCAACGAGTGGCCGACGTTTCGTCATGACGCTGCCCGACACGGTAGTACCCCGACCACCGTACCGTTCCCTCTGAAGTCGATGTGGCAGATCGACGTGGGCGGCAAACTGACCGCCCCGGTTGCTGCCGGTGGGAAGCTTGTCGTGGCAGACACCGAAGCGCACACGATCCGTGCATACGAAGCGGACACCGGCCGACTGAGTTGGCAGTTCACCGCAGGTGGCCGGATCGATTCGCCGCCAACAGTCTACCGGGGCCTCGTGCTCTTTGGGGCCGCCGATGGCCGCGTCACCTGCCTCCGGGCCGATGACGGAAGCCTGATCTGGCGGTTCCTGGCTGCCCCCGTGGATCGGCGCGTCCTCGCCATGGATCAGTTCGAGTCTGTTTGGCCTGTCCACGGCAGCGTGCTCGTCACCGGCGGAGTGGCTTACGTGACGGCCGGGCGCTCCAGCTATCTGGACGGGGGAATTCATGTGTATGCGCTGGCTCCGGAAAGTGGACGCCTGCTTCACCGAGGATTGGTGGAAGGACCGCACCCGCCGCTGAGCAAGGATCGTGACGTCGCGTTCTACATCCGAGGCGCCAATTCCGACGTCCTCGTGAGCGAAGGTGATTCCATTTTCATGCGGCAGAAGACATTTACGCGCGATCTCGAGAATGTGCCGGAGGAGATCCTCTCGAGCAAAGGGGAGATGAACGTCGGGCTGCACGTGTTTGCCACCTCAGGGTTCCTCGACGGATCCTGGTACAACCGCACGTTTTGGATGTACTCGAAGCGCTGGCCGGGCTTTCAACTGGCCAATCAGGCACCGAAGGCCGGACAACTGATCGTGGTTGATGAGGACACCACCTACGCTCTGAGGGTGTTCTACCGCCGGAACGTACACAGCCCGATGTTCTTCCCGGGCCGTGAAGGCTACCTCCTCTTTGCTGACAAGAGCACGAACGAGCCACAGATCGTTGGGGAGGACGGTGCGAAGCCACCCCTGCGCTGGCTCCCTCAATCGGACTATCATTGGGGCAAAGGGGATGTTGTCCGTAAGCTGGACACGCCATCGTTCGGCAAAGACAAACTGATTGGCTACACTCGGGCGGAACCCCCTCTGTGGACGCTGTGGTTACCGGTGCGGGTCCGTGCCATGGTGAAGGCAGGCGACGCCCTGTTCGTCGCCGGTCCCCCGGATGTGCTGGATGACGAGGACCCGTTCGCGGCATTCGAGGGCAGAGGTGGCGCAGTTCTGGTTGTGGTGTCCGCACGAGACGGCAAGAAGGGAAGCGAGATCGCGCTGAGCGCGCCGCCCGTGTTCGATGGCATGATCGCCGCGTATGGGCGAATCTACGCGTCGCTCACGAACGGGACCGTCGTGTGCCTCGGCGGAGAGCAGTGAGGGCACAGTCCTGGGAGCTCAGAACTCGCGCTGAGGGGAACGGATATACTGGTTTGCCTCAGGCAGATTGGTCACGCGCATGGTCTCGCTATCCCATTCAATGCGTTTGCCCGTCCGGATGGCGACGTTCCCCAGGAGTACCGCTTCTGTCAGAGGGCCGGCGATCCCGAAGCTTGACGAGGCCGGCCGGCCGTCTGCTTTGCAGGATTGGATCCAGTCCCAATAGTGCCCCCCCTTCACTCGCGGCAACGTCTTCGGAGGACGCTTCTTGAGAAACTCCTTCATCCGCGACTCCGGGAGCAAGCGCGGCCCGCCTCCCGACCCATTGGCCAGAATCGTCCCTTTCGTGCCCACGATCTACTGAGCGTTCTTACCAAGCTTCGCGCTTTGGCTCCAGTTCCTTTGGTCGTGGGGGTTGCTTCGCCAATGCTATTTCCCGCCTTGCGGCACCAGGGCAATGAAATCCAGCGCGAGACCGTCGGCCAGATTGCTCATGCGCAACGTGTGTTGGCCTGCTGCCAGGTTGACCGGAATTTCTTCCCCGGTTGCGTCAAGGAGGCCCCGGAATGCCCAGTGTGAGGAGAGCCCACCAAAGCCTCCGGTGCGCGGAAATGCCATGTCGTCAGCCTCGGGTGTCGGCGATGCCCCGTCGATCAGCAGAGCCCGGCGGGTCTTGTGGCAGTCGGTCGCGTAGTGCAAGCGGACCAGATACGGGCCGGATGCGGGGACATTGATGCGCCACTCGAGCCAGTGGCCCAATTCCTGGTGCCAGTACGTGATGATCTGTCCCATGATGCCATTCCGGTCACGGCGCTTCTGGCACTGCCCGTCTCCTTCTGCAGCGAAATCCTCAGCCTGGACGACGATCACACGCTTGCCTTTGTCCCCTTTCATCCAGCCAGGGGCGATGAAGGGCTTGCGCTTGATGGTCGCCGTGGACATCTCGTTGATGGTGATGCCGCACGCTGCCAGGTCTGCCAGGAGTCGCGGCGCGACCCGGTAGTGAGACGCGAACCCCTTGCCCCATGCCCGCCAACCACGTCCGTATTGGCGTACAAACAAGAGAGGGTCGCGCAGGTCCGGGTCCTGTGTCCAGCGATACGCCCGGGCGATTCCCTCAAGCATCAACGGGCTCGAGCCCGTGCTGAAGCTTGTTTTCGGGCAGGACGTGTAGCGGAACCCGTGCGATTCGGTCGAGTAGCACTCCGTGACCAGGCCCCGAGCGCCGGCAATGATGGCCTGTTTCACCGCCTCTTCACCGGTCACATCGTGATAGTATTTCAGACCGCTGAGCAGGATGGCAACCATGAATCCGGCGTTGCCCTGATGGCGCGGCAGGCAGTGACAGTGTCCCGGCACCATCATTCGGGACCACGTGCCGAGTTGATGTGTGCGCCCCGGTTCACATTGGTGGGCCGGCAGGGGGCGGGGATCCCGGTCTTGCGTCTCCAGGACTCGGTCCACGATGACACGGGAGGCATTCAGGTAATACGGGTCAGAGGTCGAGGCGTAGGCGATGGCGTTCATGATCAGGTGCCACCCTGGCATGCGACAGCTCGTGAACTCATAGGGGCGGCTGAGGTAAGCGGCAATGTGGTAGTCGGCCACGGCAAGCCCCGTCTCGTACGAACGTCGGTCCCCGGTCACGAAGTAGTGGTTGAAGTGTCCTTCGGCCCAGGCGTGTGTGACCGAGCCACCCGCTTTTGCCCAGCCTAGCGCCCCGGGAACAGGCTTGTCATAATAGCCACCGACGTGGCCGATCTGGTGGATATACACGAACCCACGCTTATGGAAGCGCCCGGAGCGTTGGCAGGTGTCAATGTCTCGGTTGTGCTTCTCTGTCTCGTCCGCCCGGAAGAAGGCCTCCTCATCACCCGAACGGATGTACTGCATGAGAAGGGCGTGCTGCAGGTCGTACTCGATATTGGTCCAGTTCGTGCCCCGCTCACCATACGTATCTCCGAAGTTCATCAACCCATAGTCCCGTAGCATTTCCCGGCAGACGGAGGCCTGCTTGACGCTGTCGTCGATGCCTTCTTCATAGAAACGGAACCGCGTGGTGTCCCGCGGCACCACGTCATAGAAGGTCTGCGTTGCGCACATCCACTCCGGTGGCGCCATCGCCAGGAGCGGGCGCTGAAACAACGCTGCATAGGTTGGGGCGTTCGCCAGAGGGGTGGGGCAAATGAGCAGTTCGTGCGTTTTGGCCATGCCCTGCCGGAACTTGTAGCGCCCGTTCAGTAGGTAGAAATACAGGTGGTGCCCTTCCTTCTCGAAGGGGAACGCATCGTAGAAACCGGGCTCGAAATCGGGACACAGCTGCATATGGAGCTCGCCGGCAGTTGAGGTGAAGGCTTTGGGGTAGTTCTGCCACGCATTGCGTAGGCAGACGAGTCCTCCGTCTCCCAGGACCGCTCCCGTCAGCCGCCCTTTGGTGACCTGATCCCTGCACACGAACTCATCGTCAACACGCTGCCTGATCGTGTCTCCTCCGGGCAGCGTCACGGCCTTCCCCTCTGAGCGTGTCAAACTCCAGAAGGGAGATGAAATAGGGATTGCGACGTCCATCTCCTCGATCTCGGAGAACTCCCTGCTGCCCGAGACCACAAACGTGTGGTGAACCCGGGCAAACGGGTTGCCGCGGAAGACCTCGATGCGTTGCTCAACGGCGTAGCTGGGAGAACCCTCCGGCCCGGCCAGTTCGGAGACCGTCTTGACCACTGCCCGCACCGGACCGTTCTCCTCGATCGTGACCGTTGCCTCACCCCCGGTGTGAATCGTTGCACTTGTTCCTCTGATCGTGGTTCTGCAGGGCTTTCCTCCCGGCAGAATGAGCTCGCCTCCGGGACCCACTCTGAGGAGGCTGGGACCGGCCCTCAATTCAAGAGACTCGCCGTTCCGCGTCACCAGTTCGTCGCCTTTCAGGAGGCGCTGGACCGTCCTTCCGTACTCGAGCGTGTATTCGGTCTTGCCGTCTGCCGGCACATCGGCCAGGAATGAGACGAGAATCCACTTCACGCTGTTGTCCAACCAGCGTGCCGTCACCCGTATCTGGGCCAGAACTTCCCGGTCACCTTTCAGCAGGCGGATTTCACTGCCCGAAGCCAAGACGCCCTGCGGGAACGGAACGCCATTGGTGACCGGCCATCCTGCTGCCGCCTTCTCGTGCGGATTCCGCACGGTCAGAGGGACTGTTCTTGTCTCCTGAACCGTAGGCGGTGCGGGAGGAGCTGCCGGACGGAAGGTCAGCCCCCCACTCTCGTAGCGTGTTTCGTCGGGCCGGAATCCAACCGCACGGGCGTTGTACTGGACTTCGGGATCCAGCCCGGTGAGTCTGACCCGGTGGACGAGCCTTGAGCCGGCCTCCCCGCTGGTGAGGTCGTGACGTCCCTCTGTGCCGTATTCAAGGAGTGTGCGCGACGGCATTTTGGTCGTCCAGGAGAGTAGGACGGTGCCCTCTTCTCCGTGCGGCGTGAACGCAGCCAGATGCCGGGCTTCGTAGGCGAACGACGTCTTCGGGGGTGGGGTTGGCAGGAACATGACGGCGCAGATGCCATGCTTACCTTCCGTTCCGGTGGCGATCAGTTCTACCGCCTCCCCACCCTTGAACTGACGAGCTGACTCAAGCCAGAACACCCAGTGGCGGTAGTTGCCGCAATCTGCATTGGCCACTCCTGCCACATCGCCGTCGATGCGGAAGACAACTCGCTCAGGGCGACTGTCGTCGTACATGGCGAACGCGACATGATAGCGGCCGGCCGGAGCTGTCGTGCGGACCAGTCCCCCCGGGCGAATCCGCTTCACATGGCCGTAGCGCCGCGACGTGAAGTCGTCTACCTCAAAACCGTCCAGTTCCAGCTCATCGTGTTGCTTGACCACCGCATCAGGGCGCGAAAACGTTCTACGCATCGTTTCCATGCCGCAGGCGCGATCTGTGTTTTCCGTGGCCACAAGATCGGAGACCTGGAACAGCTTCTTGCGCGTCGTCAGGGGTACGTTTCCAACTCTGACTCGCCCGCTGCTGTCGCTCATGTCGGGCAACTCCCCGCGCTTCTTTGCGTTACCCGTGAGGTGGCACAGCACGAACAGCTCATAGGCTGCGCCCTCGGCGGTCCGCGCCAGATCCGCGTCTGCGCAGAGGTACAGGGCCTTCTCGTGAACGCCCCAACGGATGGGGCCTGAGTTGCCGCGCGTGCCATCCGGCAGGTAGAGCGTCGGACGACCCTGGGCTCCCGCCATGGTGACCATCAACTCCACCCCTTCCATCGACGACCGTGCATCTGTCTTACGCCCCGTCTCCCGATTGAGATCAGCGTCTACGTAGAGGTGCAGGACCGTGTCTTCGGGGCGTGGTGTTTCAGCGAACGTCACCCGCCACACGAAGCGGTCATCGCCGCTGTGAGCGGTATCAACGGTCACCACATCCAGTGCCGCGAGGTAGACGTCGCTTTGACGTTTTGCTTCGCTCTCGACACCTTCGTCGAGGGCGCGGGAGAACGTCTCCGCCGAGTCAGGATGCGTGCCGAGCCGCTCCTCCAGCAGGTCGGGCATACCGTCGCCGTCTGTGTCAGGTGCGACCTGTGCAGACGCGCCCCCCGCGATCATTGATGCGACTAGCGTCAGGGCCATCAGTTCAAGTCGGTTCATCACAAGGCTCTCCACGTCAGGAACGGACTTCGATGCGCATGTTCAGTCGAGTAGACCTAAATATGCGCGGAGGGGACAACTATGCCACTGGAACCAAGGCGTTGAGGGCCGTCGGGAGGACGCTCTGAGCACGCGCCGGAATCCCTCAGGCGCGACGTGCAATCCGGAGTTTCTGAACGACATAGCCGGTTTCCTGCAGAATCACCTTGAGGTCGGTTGATTTACGCGCGGGTTGAGGCACCCTTAGAGTAGTCACACAAGGGCATCGGAGAGACACTATGGGCAAGCTGGGTTTTGACAACGCTAAGTATCTGGAAGAGCAATCATCGTACATCATTGATCGCTCTCGTCTGTTTGACAACAAGCTCTATCTCGAGTTTGGTGGGAAGCTCATCTATGATTTCCACGCGGCCAGGATTCTCCCGGGGTTTCACCCCAATGCCAAGATCCGCCTTCTTGAACGCCTGAAGGACGATGCTGAGATCCTGATCTGTGTCTATGCAGGAGATATCGAGCGTCGGAAAACCCGGGCGGATTTCGGGATCACGTATGACGTCGATGTCTTGCGCCTGATTGATGACTTGAGAAGTCGGGACATTCTCGTAAGCAGTGTGGTTGTGACCCGCTACGAGGAACAGCCATCGGCCGACACGTTCATCCGCCGGCTGGAGCAACATGACATCCGTGTGTATCGGCACCGCGCCATCCGCGGCTACCCGGTGGACGTCGAGAGGATTGTCAGTGAGAATGGCTACGGAGCCAACGATTATATCGAGACGGTTCGCCCGATTGTCGTTGTCACCGCTCCGGGCCCGGGCAGCGGGAAGATGGCAACTTGTCTGAGCCAGGTCTACCACGACCATCAGCGTGGTGTCCAGGCAGGATACGCCAAGTTTGAGACCTTCCCTATCTGGAATCTGCCTTTGAAGCACCCTGTGAACGTCGCCTACGAAGCTGCGACGGCCGACATCGGCGACTTCAACCAATTCGATCCGTTCCACCTTGAAGCCTACGGTGAGACGGCCGTCAACTACAATCGTGACGTTGAGGTCTTTCCCGTGGTCAAGCACATTTTGCGCCGTATCATGGGGGATGAACACGTTTATAAGTCTCCAACTGACATGGGCGTGAATCGAGCTGGATTCGCGATCTGTGACGATGATGTCGTGCGCGAAGCCTCAGTACAAGAGGTGATCCGGCGGTTCTTCCGCTACCAATGCGAGTACAAGATGGGGCTTACGGAAGCCGCGACGGTCGACCGCGTAAAAGTGCTGATGGATGAGCTTGATTGCCACGAAGCGGGACGCACCGTGGTGACACCGGCCCGTGAGGCCGCCAGCAAGGCGTGTGAGCAAGGCGTGGGACACGACGGGATCTTCTGCGGGGCAGCCATTGAGTTGGCCGATGGTTCGCTGGTAACCGGTAAGAACTCAGCGCTGCTGCACGCCGCATCGGCGTGTGTGCTGAACGCCGTCAAGATCCTCGCCGGCATCCCGGACCCGATACATCTGCTGTCCGCCCAAGTGTTGCAGTCCGTCGGGACGATGAAGTCAGATATTCTGCGCAGTGGCGAAGTCAGTCTGAACCTGGATGAGACGTTGATCGCTCTGAGCGTCAGCGCCGCGTCAAACCCGACAGCTCAAGCGGCACTCGAATGCATCCAACGGCTACAGGGCTGCGACATGCACATGACGCATATGCCCACCCCCGGTGACGAGGCTGGCTTGCGGCGGTTGGGCGTGAATCTCACCTGTGATCCCAACTTCAGCAGCAAGTTCCTGCACGCTGTCTGAGAATAGGGCTGCTCTCCCAGGAGCGCCGCCGGCCTGTCGCGGTTGAGCCCGGGACCAGGATGCTGTTGATTCGGGCAGGGCACGGGCCTGCACCGACATCGGCGTTCCCGGGCGTCTCCAGACCAGCACATTCCAGTCCTATATTCCCGGCTTCTACAGCAGAACACGTTGACATAACCACTACCTCGGTATAGAATATAGCGTAATGCGATGCAGTGGTTGGGACGGAGCAGGACATGCGCAGCTGGGTCAGTCAACTCAGAAAGGGCGTCACGGAACTGGTTGTTCTGACCGCTCTGCAGCACGAGGAGGCATACGGCTATGAGTTGCTGCAACGCATCAACCGGCACGATGGACTCTCGTTGACCGAATCGACCGTGTACCCTCTTCTCGCCCGCCTGAAGCGAGACGGCCTGGTCGGCGTCCGCGCTGCTCCATCTCCCTCGGGCCCCCCTCGCCGCTATTACGCTCTCACACAGGCAGGGATTCGCCGTCTCGAAGCGATGATGCAGGAATGGGACGCGGTGGCCGAGGCGGTACGACAACTGCAGAAGGAAGAAACGCCATGAGCGATCAGCAGACATCAGAAGCGCCTGATGCTCGGAGCCTTCTCGATGAGCATCTGGACGCTGTCGAGCGCGTTCTACAGGAGACCGGCGTGTCGCGCTCCGAACGTCAGAGCATCTGCGAGGAGGTCGAGGGCCAAGCCTGGGAAATCGCGAGGCAGCGCGCGGACGCTGAGCCCGGGCCCGAACATATGCGCATGGTGTTGGCGGAGATGGACGATCCCGCTGCCTACATGGAGGGGGCCGAGGGAGGGAAAGCGGAACAGCAACCCCTGCTTGCTGCCCGTGGAGTCCATCCTTTCGCACTGTGTTCGCTCCTCGTACCACCGGTTGGGTTCGTCCTGATGCTGACCCCGCTCGGTCCCCGGGGGGAATCGGCCGGCGCAGTCGTGCTGATTGTGCTCGGGTGCCTGGCCCTCCTGTTCGGTGTTCTGGGAATTCGCGCTATCCGGCAAGCCCCCCAGCGCTACAGCGGAACGCTCCTCGCCGTGCTCGGTCTACTCCTGATTCCCCTCATCATGCTGAACGTGACCGCCTTTCTCCTGGGAGGAGACATGGACTTGACCGGCATCCGCAGGGCACAGGCTAGAGTGGAGGTCGCCAGGCGGTATAGGCAGACCCGTGAGCGACTCGTGGAGTTCCACCGGGAACGACACATCAAGACGCATGGCCGCGATGTCGCTTTCACGCCTCCATCTATCTCGGCCGAGGAGAGAGATGCCATGACTGTCACCCGGGCCGATGAACGCCGGGCAGCTCGACCGATGATGCTTCCCATCCTCGTTCATGGGATCATCATCGTTCTCGCAGCGCTGTCCTCGATCGCAGCCATCGCCGGAACGTACACGCTTTGCCGTCTCGGTGCGGCTGGTTGTTCTCCACGGGAACCGGCTTGACCAGCGTCTTTCTCCCGCGAGCTCCGCAGCGCACTCACGTTCGTTGGCGTAGGGGGAACCCGACGTTAGCCATTGTATAGTGTCCCGACTTTTCCCGTTATCGATGGATG
The DNA here is from genome assembly GCA_018676675.1 of Lentisphaerota bacterium. Taxonomy (GTDB): domain Bacteria; phylum Verrucomicrobiota; class Lentisphaeria; order Oligosphaerales; family JABHEG01; genus JABHEG01. The sequence continues at coordinate 66,880 of JABHEG010000073.1, read as the reverse complement.
CGAAACAGAACGGAGAGCCAGCATGTCCCCACTCAACCCCCACTGGCCCGTGCTCAAGAGCTATGACCAAGACCGCCTTGCCCAGATAGGTCTACCTTTGGGGGGCATTGGGACGGGGACTATCTCCCTGGGGGGGCGCGGCAACCTGTTTGACTGGGAAATCCACAACCGCCCCAAGAAGAACAGTGACGCAGCCCAGAATTTCGGCCTCAAGGACTACGGTGCGGCCTCCCTTTTTGTACTCTATGCGCGTGAGGACGGAGCTGCGGAACCGGTCGTTCGCGGCTTAGAGGGTGTTCTACGCCCTCCTTATGAGGGATCACACGGCTCGGTCGCCGGTTTCCACGGCGTACCACGCTTCCGGGACTGCACGTTCCACGCGGCCTACCCGCTGGGCCAGGTTGCGCTCGATGACGCGGACATGCCTCTCTCAGTTCGCGTCGAAGCATTCAATCCCCTCGTCCCGGGGGCCGCTGACCGGAGCGGAATCCCGGTCGCCGTGCTGCGCTATGTGCTCACTTCGAAGACGGACCGACCGGTCTCGGCCACCGTCTGCGGTTCACTCATGAACCTGACGGGAGGCTCAAGACGGGAGACGGCGTTCAGAGATGAAAACGGTGTCCGCGGAATCCTGATGCGTTCGGTCGAGGGTGATTCCCTGGCTCGAGACTGGGGATCTCTGGCTCTGACTACCACGGCCGATGACGTGAGCCGCAAATGTCACTGGCCCCGCGAGAGCTGGCGCCGTTCGCTCCTCCACTTCTGGGATGACCTGGTCGACGACGGGCGGCTGGATGACGTAGTCCCTCCCCCCGATGCTCCTGCCGGCTATGCCTCCCTCGCCGCTCACGTGACCGTGGCTCCCGGAGAGGAGACCTCGGTCACATTCCTGGTGAGTTGGCATTTCCCGAACCGCTACAACTGGGCCCCAAAGACCGTCGACTGCGATTGCGGGGACGCTCGACTCAACCCCGACGACCGTATCGGGAACTGGTACACTGAGCAGTTCGAAGATGCCTGGGGGGTGGCCCGGCATACGGTCCGGGAGTTGCCGATGCTGGAGGCGGACACACTCGCCTTTGTGGGTGCCTTCTGCGACAGCGATTTGCCGGACGTGGTCAAGGAAGCGGCCTTGTTCAATCTCAGCACACTCCGCACGGAAACCTGTTTTCGCACGCCGGACGGCAACCTCTATGGTTGGGAAGGCTGTTGTGATGGTTCAGGGTGCTGCAACGGAAGCTGCACGCACGTGTGGAACTACGAAACCACCACCGCCTTCCTCTACGGAGACCTGGCCCGAACCATGCGTGATGTCGAATTCCTCCATGCGACCCATCCTGAGACGGGATGCATGAGCTTCCGGGTTCAGCTCCCGATTGAGCGTGAGAAAGGCGAGGGGAAAGCGGCGGCCGATGGCCAGATGGGCTGCATCATGAAGGCCCATCGGGAGTGGAAGCTCAGTGGCGATACCGCTTGGCTGCGCAGGCTCTGGCCGAGGATCAGAAAGGCACTTGAGTTCTGCTGGATCCCTGGTGGATGGGACGCCGACCAGGACGGTGTGATGGAGGGGTGCCAGCACAATACCATGGATGTGGAGTACTACGGACCGAACCCGCAGATGGGCGCCTGGTACCTCGGGGCCTTGGCGGCGGCTGCCGACATGGCCCGTGCCATCGACGATGCGGCATTCGCAGAACGCTGCACAGACCTGCTGGAGCGCGGCAGAGCCTGGGTGGACGGCAATCTCTTCAATGGTGAGTACTACGAGCATCAGGTCTGGCCTCCGAAGTCGCCCGAGGCCGTGGCCTCGCAGACGCGCCTTCACATGGGGGCCAGTGATTTGAGCAATCCGGATCTTCAGCTCGGGCCCGGCTGTCTCGTTGACCAACTGGTGGGCCAGTACATGGCGCACGTCTGCGGCCTCGGCTACGTGTTGGACCCGGAGCATGTGAAGGAAACTCTGGCTGCGATCATGCGGTACAACTTCCGTGAGTCCCTCCACGGCCACTTCAACAACATGCGGAGCTATGCCCTCAATGACGAGGCCGCCCTATTGATGGCCAGCTATCCACGTGGCGGGAGGCCGGAGTCTCCCTTCCCCTACTTCAATGAGGTCATGACCGGCTTTGAGTACTGCGCCGCAACCCACATGCTCTATGAAGGGCTCACTGACGAAGGGTTGACCGCCATCGCTGCCATTCGCGCTCGCTACGATGGATGGCGACGAAACCCGTTCAACGAAGCCGAATGCGGGCACCACTACGCACGCGCAATGGCCGCCTGGACTGCTGTTCTCGCTATCACCGGGTTCCACTATGACGGTACCGGAGGCGGAAGCATGACCGCTGCCGACCGGGACGGACGTTCCTTCTGGTCCACCGGTCATGCCTGGGGAACTTGCGAGGTCCGCAAGACAGCGGGGTGCACGCAGGTTGAGTTGAGCGTGCTGTACGGTGAGTTGGCCCTGGGCCGATTCATCGTCGACGATGTCGGCGAGGTCGCGTTGGGCGAGCCTGGAACACTGCACAGAGGCGACACAGTCAGCCTTCGAGTGTAGTCGAGCAGTAATGATGTGGTGGCCGGCGGCGAAGATCGTCTTTGCCTTGGCTTTTTCTTGCGTTCCTCCTGCTGCCTTTGGTCGGTCAACGGAAACTGCGTGGCGTCTTCCTCCTGCTTAACCGGAGCTGTACCATGTCATCCAACGTCCCATACTCCCGGCTCCGGATGGCAGTGCTGTGGATCGTCGCTTGCACGTTTCCGGTTGAGGCTGCGGACTGGCCGACGTATCGCCATGACAATGCACGCAGCGGTGTCAGCCCCGAACAACTCACACTCCCTCTCCATCCAGCCTGGGTGTACCGGTCCCTCCGGCCTCCCGCCCCCTCGTGGCCAAAAGACCAGTGGAACGAAGCCAAGGCCACGTTCGACGTGGCCAATCATGCTATCGCTACGCAAGGCCTGGTTTTCGTCCCCTCCTCAGCCGATGGCACTGTTACCGCGCTGGAAGCGGACACCGGAGCCACACGATGGACGTTCTGCGGCGGGGCGGCCGTGCGAGTGGCTCCAGCCTACCGGGAAGGCAAGCTCTACGTGGGCGCTGATGATGGCTGGGTACGTTGTCTGGACGCTCGCGAGGGCAATGAAATCTGGGCTGCTCGCGTTGCCCCTCAGGACACTCGCGTGATTGGCCACGGGAAGGTCATCTCTCTCTGGCCCGTCCGGACCGGTGTGTTGGTGGATGCCGGTGTGGCCTATGTGGCCGCCGGGCTTTTCCCTGCGGAAGGAGTCTACATCCATGCACTGGATGCTGACACCGGGAGGCCAATCTGGACGAACGACAGTTCCGGCTCCGCTTACACTCAGCACCCGCATCCGGGCTGTGATGGGTTCAGCGGCGTTCCCCCTCAAGGGCCCATGGTGGTGGACCGCGACCGTCTGTTCATTCCGGCGGGCAGATCGGTCCCCGCCGCCTTCGCCAAAGACTCCGGGGAGTTGCTTTACTGGCAGCATGCCGAGTCCTGGCAGGGCGCGGCTCTCAAGTTCGGGGGTGCGGCCCTGTCGCTTCTTGATGGCGCTCTCGTCGCCAGCCCCGGGAACCCCTCCGTCAGCGCGTATGCTACCGCCTATGATCCGGAAACAGGGAAGGTGGTCATGCGTTTCCGCGAGAAGCAGGCCGTGGCCACCCTCGATACGTACTTCCTCCTTTCCACGTCAGGAATCCGGGCTGTGGAAAGGAAAGCGTTTCGCGGCGAGATGGATCTGCAGGTCGAAATCAACGGGCTCGAATCCTGGTACAAGAAGCGCACTCCCCATGAGGAGACCAAGCTGAGCGATCTTCGCGGGCATCTGGCTCGACACCGCAAGGGGGAAGCGGGGGCGAAATGGCGGCTGGATTCCGAGGGCCTGCACACGATGGTTCTAGCAGACACCACGCTCTTCGCCGGCGGGGTCGGCCGGGTAATCGCCGTGGACACGCACTCGGGTACGCAGACATGGGAGGGCGCTGTCGAGGGGGTGGTTGGCGGCCTTGCGGTCGCGAATGGGTACCTTTTCGTGAGCACAGACACGGGGTCCATTCATTGCTTCGGCACGCGCAAAGTGGAGTGCGTTGAGCAGACTGTGACCGCCGTGCAAAAGCCCTTCCCACCAGACGACGTGTCTCTGCGTTACGACGTCGAAGCTGACGAACTCCTCCGGCTTTCGGGCGTGAGAAAGGGGTATTGCGTCGTCCTCAGCGGAGGCAACGGCAGGCTGGCCCACCAGCTTGCTGAACGGAGCGAGCTCAGGGTTCTTTGTCTCACGGCGAACGCCGCAGAGACGGTGGCGTTGCGGCGCGTCCTGAGCCGGACGTCGGTGTATGGCACGCGATTGACGGTCGACCACCCGTCTTCAGGGAGCCGTTCGTGGCCCGTACCTGACCTCTGTGCGAACCTGATCGTCCACGATATTTCTGTCGCATTCGCGGCAGGACCAGCCACCATGCAGGAAATCTCGCGGATCCTGCGCCCCTGTGGAGGAACGGTTCTGGTCCGGAGGGAGGGGGAGCCGACTCCTGGTATTGAGGTGCTGGAAGCCTGGGCCCGGGGCTCAACGGGCGTCGTTCTCGAACGCGCTGGCGAGAACGGCAGATGGTTGCGGGCCGTCCGAGGCGCTCTCCCCGGCACCGCGGATTGGAGCCACCAGTATGGATCCGCAGCAGCGACGGCCTGTTCGGAGGACCAGCTTGCGCACGGGCCGTTTGAACTGCTGTGGTTCGGTGAGCCGGGGCCGACCAAGAGTATCAAAGGCTCGGTCAGTCCCTTAGTGGTCGACGGCCGTCTACTCATTGCTCGCAGCCCACTGCAAGCTTACGATGCCTACAACGGGACCCCTCTCTGGGAATCCGCGATCCGCGATGCCTCTTTCGTCGCGGCTGGAGGCGACAGCCTGTACGTCACCCGCCAGAACGGGAGCGAGTGTACTCGAGTGTCGGCAGCAAGCGGAGAGACCACGGGTACGTTCAGACTCCCGGAATCCGCCTCTCTCGGCACCGCGGACCTCTGGGGAATCCTGGCGGTGGAAGGGGACACGGTTTTTGGGACGGCCCTCTCTCAGTTCCGTCTCGAGTCGGCGGACGCTCCGCTGAAAGAGGACTTTGCGCAACTCGCAATCACGCGCAAGCTGACCCAGGCCAGAGGGCGGGTGGCCTTGCACAGCTCGCCGCATTGGTTGATTCGGCAGATGGACACATGGCTGGAAGAACTTGAGGGCGGGCCGGGCGAAGCGATCCCCCCCGACAGACTCGCTGTGTACAAGGGACGCATCCTGCGGCAGTTGGCCGGAGTCTCGAGTCGTTCCCTTCATGCCCTTGAGCGCACGTCCGGTACTCCTCGCTGGGTGTTCGTGCCTGGGCCCGGGCGCTACATCTGCCACGCTTCCGTGGCGATAGGCGACGGCAATGTGTTTGTTGTCGAAGGTCGGGAGGCGCCGGACGGGAAGACCACCAAGCATCTCGTCGCCCTCGATGCGGAGACCGGCACCAGGCTCTGGGCCACTGATGTCGATCTGACCACGTACTGTAAGCCAGGCCCGATCCTGCATCGTCCTCCTCATCGCGTGCTGGTGGACAGTGCTGAGTGCCTCTCACTCGCCTACCGTGACGGCGTGGTCGTGCTGGGCGAAGTGTGGGGCGGGCAGAATCTGTTCGCGCTCTCTGCGGCCGACGGCGCCCTGCTGTGGTCTCATCCAGTCCGGTACAACTACTACTACCGGCGGCGCAGCATGGTCGTCGGACAGGCAGTCTACACAGATAGGTTTGCCTATGACCTGCACAGTGGGAAGCCGCTCCAGAGGAAACACCCGATCACGGGCGAGATGGGGAACTGGACCTACAATCGTTCCTACGGCTGCGGCGGTTCCTCCGCCAGCGCCCGAGCGCTCTTCTTCCGTTCGAGTGTACTGTCCTATTTTGATCTGGACTCCGATCAGGGGATCACTAACTTCGGGGGTGTTCGGCCCGGATGCTGGATCAACGTAATTCCGGCCAACGGTCTACTCGTGGCGCCTGACCAGACCCGCGGCTGCACGTGCCCATACCCGATCAAGGCCTCCCTTGCCTTGCGACCGTCAGCTCGGGAACGCCATTGGTCGTTCATCTCCCTGAGCGGGCCGCCAACCCCTGTGAAGCACCTGGCGGTCAACCTGGGGGCTCCCGGGGACCGTCGTGATGAGACCGGTAAGCTGTGGTTTGGCTACCCACGCCCCTTCCATCCACGTGGTTTCCGGTTCAGTCTTGACTGCGAGTTCAATGAGGGAATGGGCTTCTACAGAGGAGCTCCGGACGGACATCCCTTCGAGGGCGGTCTGGCGTGGGTCTACTCCTCAGGCTGCACAGGCCTGCGGAAGCTCTCCATCCCGCTCCAGGCCAAAGGAAGTGCACCAGGTCGTTTTGATGTGGTTCTTCACTTTGCCTCCCCCGCGCCAGCTGTGGCCCGCACGCGGGTATTCGATGTTGTCGTCCAGAGCAACGTTGTCTGCAGCCGACTGACGCTTGCCGGCCAGGCAGGTAGTTCTCAGAGTGGACGTCGCCACGTCCTGAAAGGGGTTGTGGCGTCGGACCTGCTGACCGTCGAACTCCGGCCCGACAGCACTGCGATGACGGCTGCGAGTGCCCCCGTGCTCAATGGAGTAGAAGTGACTCGGGTGTCGCCGCTCAATTCACGTTCGGACACGGCCGATGTCCTTGAGGAACGGCCTTTGGCCCGGTGGACGTGGAGCGGTCCCGATCCGCTGCAAAACCGGGTAAAACCGGGGACCTGCGACGCGGTCGCGCGGGGCGGGGCGATTGCCAGAGACGGACGGGTTGTGGTCACGGATGGGGGAACGATCGGCAAACCGGCGGGGGTGAAGGACGACAGCTTCGTGGAGTTCGGGAAGATCACTGAGCTCAGCGGGGCGACAGCATTCGCCTGGACGTTCGCGGGCCTCCGCTTTGATCGGCCCCGAAACCACATCGTTGCGGGGTCGATCGAGAACGGCTTCGGGCCCGGAAGCCTGTTCTTTGTGTCCGCCCAAGCCAATCCTACACTTGGGGCAGGGACTGTTTCGCTCGTCCTGTGGGGGATCGATTCGGACGGAAAGACCGCCGCAAAGGCCAACACACCGTTCCCGGGGCTCGACCTTGTTCCCGGTGCGGTATGGGATCTCCAGGTGCTCTACGATGCCTCCCGCGGACCGCACGCCAACGTGGGGTGTCGGGTTCGAAGGGAGGGCATGGATTGGGGGGCGATCAGGTGGCGAGGGAACCCCGTTATGGCTCTCAATCCAGCCTACACGGAGTCGGTCAAGGCTCAGGCCGTTTACCTCGGCAAGTACTCTCCTGCGTCGACCCTTGCCAGCGCACTGAGTGTGGGGGAGGTGACGCTGAGATGCGGCAAGGACGTTGTCCCCTGATCAACAGTAACTTTGTCCGGCAGAGCCGCGACTGTCACGAGCGGACCGGCTCGGTCCAGCGTCGCCCTACGGCAGGTGCTTGAGGATGGACTTGGCCTGGATGACGTCCTGACTAATCTGCTCTCGCAGGGCTTCCAGGTCGGCAAACGTCTCATCGCCTCGGATGAAATCGATCAACTCCACGTCGAGGCTTCGCCCATAGAGATTGCCATCGAAGTCGAACCGGTGGAATTCGAACACACGCCGCCGTTCTCCTTCGCCAAGCCCCGTGGGGACGGTCGGGGCTGTCCCTACGTAGGCGATACCCCCCGCGGCCTTTTTGTCTGCGCTGTCTCTGCCAAAGCGGGCTCTCGCGGCGTACACGCCATCGCGGGGTAGAAGGATCTGCTCACCAATCTGGAGATTGGCTGTGGGGTAGTTCAGGCGCGTCCCCCCGATTCCCTTGCCGTGTTCGACGACTCCCCGGACTGTGTGCGGGCGGCCGAGCAGACGCCGAGCAAAGTGGACCCTGCCCGAATCGAGCGCCCGGCGGATGCGCGTGCTGCTGATCGCTTTCCCGTAGAACTGGCCTTCCGACACGCTGACGACCCGGAAGCCAAGCTCCTGTCCCAGTTCGCGCAGCGTTGTTGTAGTGCCCGAGCCACGGGCGCCGAACCGCCACGCAGCACCGACACAGACCCCGGCAACACGGACGGCATCCGAGAGAAGGTGCCCGGTCAGGAAAGCGCGAGGAGAGAGAGAAGCCAGTTCGCGTGAGAACGGGAGCGCAACTACGGCGGCCGCACCATGCTTCAGCAGTTGCTCAGTCTTCTGCTCGGAGGTCGTCAGCAACGCAGGAGCGCACCCCGGCTGGAGGAGGGAGCGCGGGTGAGGATGGAATGTCACCACCACGGGATCACAGCCACACTCCTCGGCCAGTTCGCCCAACGAGGACAGGATGCTCTGGTGTCCGCGGTGTACACCGTCAAAGACGCCACAGGCAACGACCACGTGGCCAAAGCCCCGCTGCCGCAGTTCAGCAAGATGCGAAACCGTCTTCATAGAAGCTCGACCAGAACCTGCCCTAATGGGGTGATTGCGTCCAGCAGTTGGTCCCGTTCCCAGGACTTGATTGTCTCAATATCGTAGGAGTCTTCGACCGAGAATCTTCCACTGTTCAGACGGCGCAAGGCCAAGAGGTGTCCTCCGCAACCAAGCTCACGCCCCATATCAGCACAGAGGGTCCGAACATACGTTCCCTTTGAGCATTGGACCTCAAAATCGACATCAGGCACGGCGACCTTCCCGATTTCAAGGGAGTGGATCGTGATTGGCCGGGGATCCCGCTCGACTTCCTTCCCTTTACGAGCCAGCTTGTAGAGCGGCTGGCCATCCTTCTTGATCGCCGACACCATTGGTGGGATTTGCATGATGTCACCGACAAAGGTCTCTGCAACGCGTCGCACGGCTTTTTCGGTCACTCCCGACGGGTCGGCTGTCGCCGTGATCTCGCCCGCGCTGTCTTCCGTGTTGGTCTCAGCCCCAAGACGCATCGTCCCGGCGTAGACCTTGTCCTGTGTCATCAGTCGCGATGAGATTTTGGTTGCTCGCCCAAGCACGAGAATGAGCAATCCGGTTGCCGCGGGGTCCAGCGTTCCACAGTGACCAACCTTGCGCACTTTGAAGCGTCGTCGCACCAGGTTTACCACATCATGACTGGTCCAGTCGGTGGGCTTGTCGACCAGCAGAATGCCGCTCTCTGCTGCGTCCTTCGGGTCAACCATCGTAGAACATCCTTTGGGTCGTCGTCAGCAGCGTCTCGACTGCTTCGGAGAGTGTTGCGTTCTCAATCCAGGCCCCGGCGGCCAACGGATGACCGCCTCCGCCCAGGACATGGGCCAGTTCGTTCACGGGAAACTCCCCTCGTCGTGAGCGCATGGAGACGCGCACACGCCCATCCCCGGGCTGCAACAAGCAAGCCACATCAACTCCCTCGATCACTTTCAAGGTGTCGATCAGCCCCTCTGTATCCTCTTTATCGACACCGATTTCATCCAGAAGTTCGTCAGTGAGGACACTGTAAACGAGGGAGTCGTTAAAGCAGAACACGGCGTGTTCCAGGAGGCGTGCCTCAAGCACACGGCGGGCGCGGGGCTCGGACATGAAAAGCGCGTCCATGATTCCGCGGTAGTCGGCTCCCGATTCGACCAGCCATGCCGCGGTCTTCAGGGCATCAGGGGTGGTGTTCTGGAACCGGAATCCGCCAGTGTCGGCCACAAGACCGGTCAACAGGGCCGTCGCGGCGGGGGGACAAATGGGCTGCCCGGACGTCCGCCACATCATCGCGACCATCTGGGCCGTTGCAGCCATGTCCGGGCCAATCCAGTTGACGGCCCCAAAACGTTGGTTGTCAGGGTGATGGTCGACAACGCAGATGCTGTCTGAAATCTGCTCAAGCCTGGTGTCGTCGGGCAGATCGACCCGAGCTTCCTCGGTCACATCCAGGCAGACGACTCCATCGAAGCTGTCGTCGTCCTGCCCAGGGCCTTGCCACACTTTGGCGTTGCTGGGCAGAAGGCGTTCGTACTTGCGCGGAACGGAACCGCGTATGTAAACAGCTGCTTCCCGGCCCAGGCCTGCGAGAGCGGCCTGCAACCCGAACAGCGTTCCGAAGGCGTCGCCATCGGGTCGCTCATGCGCGGTCAGCAGCACACGTGGGTGGGCCCGCAGCCAGGCCAGCACGTCTTCCCCGGCGGTCTGACCGGCGTTCATACACCCTCCTCAAGTCCATCCAGCGACGCGTCATCGGGAAGCCCATCCTCCAGCATGGCGTCCATGGGGGCCTCGTCCGGCTCGCCGTCCAGATCCAGATCATTCATGAGTGAGAGGACTCTGTCGGCAGCTTCAAGACTTTCGTCCAGCTTAAAAGTCAGGACAGGCGTATACTTCAGCTCGATTCTGCGGCCGATTTCGCCTTGGAAGCGTTTACGCAGACGGGCGAGCATACGCATGGCTTCGCTCTTTGCTGATTCCTCCCCATACACACTAACGTGGACGCGTGCGTGGCGCAGGTCGCTGGAGGTCTCAACTCGGGTGACGGTCACCAAGCCATCCACCAAGCCGCCGAGCTCTCGCTCAATGAGATTGCTGACTTCGCGATGGATCAGTTCGTTGACTCGAAGCATCCGGTTCGTGGGCATTGCAGGGATTCCCTTCGCTGCGGGGAATGGAGTGGAAGCGAATCTGCTCGGAACGACCTCCGACAACGCGTCGGAGGTCCCGGACGAACGGGTTCCGGTGGCGGCAGGGGCGACAGCTGGGAAGCTATCAGAGCTCGGCGGTTATCTGGGTCAGCTCAGAGACCTCGATCAGGTCGCTGACCTCGAACTCCTGGAAGTTGGACAAGCGAATGCCGCACTCCAGTCCGGCACGGACTTCCCGAACATCGTCCTTGAAACGACGCAGCGACTGTATCAGCCCTCGGTAGATGACCTCATCGTCGCGCGTCACTTTCGCGGTGGCTCCGACTCGGATGATTCCGCCCATAACATTGCAGCCGCATATCCGTCCGGCCTGACTCGTCTCGAACACCTGCAGGATCTGAGCTTCGCCAATCGGTGTCTCACGGTACTCCGGCTGGAGACGACCGCGCATGACATCCTCGACTTCGGAGAAGAGCTCGTAGATGACACTGTACAGGCGCACATCTACGCCCTTCTGTCGGGCGACCTTGTTGATCTTGGGCATCGCGCGAACGTTGAAGCCGATGATCAGCGCCTCTGAGGCCGCCGCGAGAGACACATCATTTTCAGTGATCTCGCCCACAGCGCTATGGATGACCTTGAGGGTGATCTTCTCTGACTCGATCTTGTCGAGTGATTCACTGATGGCTTCCAAGGAGCCCTGCACATCAGCTTTGAGAACGACTTTCAGGTCTGTCAGCGAGTCGGCCGCAAGCCGCGAGAACATCTCCTCGATGCTCGTGTCACGGGCGACCGACAGGTCGTCGTTCCGGGCCTCAACCGCTCGGGCCTCGGCAATTGACTTGGCTTCGCGCTCGTTCCGGCACGCCATGAACCGCTCACCGGCTTCGGGAACTCCCGAAAGTCCAAGCACCTTGACCGGCGTGCTGGGGCCGGCTGATTTGATCCGCTTGCCACGGTCATCAATGAGGGCCTTGGCCCGACCATGGCATGATCCGCTCAGAATCGCGTCACCGACCTTCAGTGTACCATTCCGAACCAGAACGTGAGCTGTAGAGCCCATGCCGCTTTCCAGCTGGGCCTCAATGACAATGCCGTCACAGGCCATGTCCGGATTGCCCTTGAGCTCCATCATCTCCGATTCGAGGAGAAGGCGTTCGAGCAAGCCGTCGATTCCCTCGCCGGTTATGGCCGAGACGCGCGCCACGCCCACATCGCCTCCCCAGTCTTCGGTCGCGACTTCGTTCTGTTGGAGTTGCAGCAGAAGCTTGTCGGGATTCGCCCCGGGGAGATCCATCTTGTTCATCGCCACAACGATCGGCGTTCCCGCAGCCCGGGCATGGTTGATGGCCTCGACCGTCTGCGGCATCACGCCGTCATCCGCGGCCACGACGAGAACAACGATATCGGTCGCGTTGGCTCCGCGTGCACGCATTGCAGTGAAGGCTTCGTGGCCGGGCGTGTCGAGGAAGGTGATCCGCTGTCCTTCGTGCTCGATTACACTCGCACCAATGTGCTGAGTGATTCCGCCGGCCTCACCGGCAGCCACGCGGGAATCCCGGATGTAATCCTGGAGGGATGTCTTGCCATGATCCACATGCCCAAGGAATGCGACAACGGGGGGTCGGGGAAGAGACTTCCCGGAAACGACCTGCGGCTCGGGCTCAGGCGCCGTTGGCTTCCCGCCCTGGGCCTTGCCCTTTGCGGCCCGTTCGCGACGTGTCCGCACGAACGTAACATCATGGCGCTCGCAGACCTGCTCAACCAACTCGACGTCAAGAACCTGGTTGATCGCGGCGAAGACGTTCATCGTCATCAACTCACCGATGAGCTCATTGGGCTTCTTACCCAATGCTACGGCCAAGTCTCTCACGATGATGGGGGGCTTGAGGTGGATCTCGTCCGGCGTCTCGCCCCCCTCTTCGTCGTCATCGTACTCTTCGTCTTCGTCGTCGTCGTACTCTTCGTCGTCGTCGTCGTCCGGATCCAGCTGCGCGGACAGCTCGGCTTGCTCGGCTTCGACTGAGGCTGTCTTGCCCTCACGCTCAGCGATCACGTGCTCCCGCACGAGATCGGCGAAGTCGTCGTCGATCGCGCTGGCGTGGCTCGATACGTCGAGTCCTTCTTCTTTGAGCAGAGCAATCAGCTCTTTACTCGTCAGACCCAGCTCTCTGGCCAGATCATAAACTCTTATCCGACCGCTCATACGTGTCCTATCTCCCACATGCTGCTCAGATCCCGGCGTTTACCCGCCCATTTGTTCCCGGGCAGCCTTCATAATCGCAGCAGCTCGGTCCGGACCCAGTCCTTCGATAGCTGCAAGGTCCTCAACATCAGCGGCCAGAACTCCCTCAAGGGAGAGGAAACCGTGCTGGACCAGAAGAGGAGCAGCCTCATCGACGCCAGGAATCAGCGCAAGCGCCTTGATGGCCTGCTGAACCTTGCTCTCAAAGACGAGCTTGTCCTGCTGCTCATGCTTGTTGATATCAATTCGCCATTCAGTCAGCTTGGCAGCCAGGCGGGCATTCTGCCCCTTCTTGCCGATAGCCAGGGAAAGCTGATCTTCAGGAACGGTAACTTGGACACAGTGGGCTTCCTCATCGATCTCCACACCGGACAGTTTTGCCGGCTGCAGCGCGTTCCCCACATAGGTGCGGACGTCACCATCCCAACGGATAATGTCCACTTTCTCGCCGCCCAGTTCGCGGACCACTGTCTTCACTCGGTTGCCTCGCAGCCCGACGCAGGCCCCGACAGGGTCAACGCGTGAATCGTTCGAGGTGACCGCGATCTTAGTCCGGTATCCGGCTTCGCGGGCAACGGCCTTGATCTCCACGAGACCTTCAGCGATCTCGGTGACTTCACGCTCGAAGAGGCGCTTGACCAGACCCGGGTTGGACCGGGATACATACAGGCTGGGGCCAGGACGGTCAGCATTGATTTCCACCAGAAGAGCGGTGATATGATCGCCCGACTGGTAATCCTCGCCGGGGATCCGGTCCGGATAGCGCATCGCGCCTTCAGCCCGAGAAAAATCGATATAGACTTCGCCGCGTTCCACCCGGCGAACGACGCCGGTGACCAGTTGGTCGAGTTGGTCCTGGAAGGCTTCGCAGATCTGCACCTTCTCTGCCTGACGCAGACGGTACATGATCGCTTGCTTGGCAGTCTGAGCTGCGATACGGCCGAAATTGGCCGGTGTCACTTCCCATTCAACCACATCCCCGACAGACACGTCCGGCATTCGATCCCGGGCGTCCTCAACGAGGATCTCAAGCTCGGAGTTCTCGACCTCGTCCACTACGGTTAGTCGAGCCCATGCTTGGATGTCGCCCGTCTCGCGGTTGATCTTGACGCTCACGTCCTGGGCCGACCGAACGGCTTTGTGAGCCGCCGAAACCAGAGACTCTTCCACCAGCTCCATCAGAGTCTCACGGTCGATGCCGCGTTCGTGCTCCAAGTATTCGAGAACTGCAATGAGTTCGTTGTTCATGGACCGTGCGTTCCCAACTACATGCCAGGCAAAAATGCCCGCTCGGATCGGTCACAAGGCAGCAGAAAACGCCGGGAAGCACCACCAACGCGGTGCCGCCAACGGCGTCTAGCCCCTAAACGAAAAAAGCGGGCCGTGCCCACTTCAGATAATCGGCATGACTAAAATAGTACACTCACTATAGTTCTGAGCAAATCGTTTACAACTGGGGGGCAGGATTTTCGGGGGCACAGTTCCCCTGCCCAGATGAGGCGTTGGAAGGCCTGGGATTCGGCCCGGTTTGGGCCTCCGGGAAGCCCTGTCAACCAGCCTTATCAAGAGGAGCTCTCCCCATCTTACATCCCTGACTTGATCGCTTGGTGCTCTCACTGGGCGAAAACCCGCTGGCAGAGCCACCGACAAGCGGGTAACTTAAGGCACTCTGTCCTTTTGCTTTCTTCGGCCGAGCCGGGCCGGCAAGGGACGGGAGCGGAATTCCGATGACCAGACGGGTGACAGGGCCGTGTGCCCGTGCAACCAAATAGGGAATGGGGCAATGATGACGAAGCGAGTGCCAATCAGACGTGCAGCTCAGGCCGTCGTGCTCTGGGGCTTGGTAACCGGACTGGTGGCTGTTGAGGCGACAGCCCGCCCGCGGACGCCGGCAGCTCAGCTTGAACGTGCCGAAAGCCTTGAACGCCTCGGACGGTTCAAGGCGGCAGCTAAGAGATTCGGCGTATTGGCAAGTGAGGTCGAGAGCAGGGGCGATGCCGCCCAGTTCACGTTCAGGCAGGCCGAATGCCTCTTCCGGGCCGGAGAACTTCATGACGCCTACGAAGTGTACGAAGAGTTGCTCGAGAAGCACCCGCTCCATGCTCCCTTCGCCGACATCCTTCAGCGGCTCCGGGATCTGGCGGAACGGTTTGCCCGTGGCGAAGGAACGTTCCTGGCCGTACGGAACAGAGCCTTGGCCGCGGATATCTATGAAGGGATCCTAGAGCGGGCCCCGACTGGGCAGCGGGCGGCCGGTGACACGTTGCGGCTGGCTGAGCTTCAAACCGCGATGGGGACCCCCGACGATGCCGTGTTCACCTACCGGCAGCTCCTCAAAGCATTCCCCCGGGCCAAAGAGGTCGCCGACGCACGACTGGCACTGGGACGTCTCCTGCTGGAAGTCTCCGGCCGTGGTGACGGCGATGGCACCCTTGCCCGGCAGGCCCGGAGTCAGCTGGAAGCCTTCATTCGCCACAACCCGAAGCATGAACGGCGGGGCGAGGCAGACCTCCTGTTGGCGATTATCTCTGAAAGACAGGCCCGGTCGCTCTACGAGCTTGGCGAGTTCTACCAGCGCGACGCCCACCGCAGAGCACCTGCATCTCGCAAGTACCTCCATGACGTGCTGCACGAGTACCCGGATACCACATACGCCGTCCTGGCCCGGCTGCTCCTTGAACAGGTGGATCAGTCTGAGGAGGAAGCCCCGGCCCCGCTCGTTGCTCGGCCGAAGGCTTCAGGACCGAAGGCGCCCCGTTCGAGGACAGTTCTTCCTCGGCCCGAGGACATGACGCCGGAGCGGCGGTCGGCACCGAAAACCTATAAGCCTCTAGGCGAGAGCCAGAACCCAAAGAAGTGGCTTGTGCCTCTCAGCGACCTGAACCAGCCTGTAACGGGAGATGACGCCAAATGACCATTCGCAAAGGCGAGTTTCTCGATCCCGCCACGCGCCCGTCGGTTGCCTGCAACCTGTCTAGGACGAGCCGCTCAGGCGTGGCCCTGCTTGCGGTGGCCCTGCTTGTCGGCAGTGTTGGATGCCGGTGTTACCAGATGGGGAGCCTGATGCATCCCCAGATCAACTCGATTGCAGTTGGTCGTTTCGCCAATGACACCGATGAGCCGCGTCTTGGGCCACTCATTCAAGCGAAAGCTGCCGAACACCTCATGGTGGACGGGTCGGTCAAGCTCGTCGTGGGCAACAGCGCGGATGCCATCCTGCAAGGGAAGATCGTTTCTTACCAGATCAACCAGCTGGCGTCGTCCAAGATCAGAGCGAAGGCGAACCGGGACAGAGATTCGGACGCCTATCAACCTGCTATTTGGCGCGCACGCGTGACCGTTGAATTCCAGTTGACTCGTCCCGGTAGCGAGGATCCAGTGCTCACGGCACGCCGGACTACGGGCTATGCTGATCTGTCGCGTTTTCCCGACCTCAACGTGTCCCGCCAGGAAGGCCTGCAGATGGCGGCCAATGACGCCGCTATCCGCATGACTGCTTCAGTGACCGAAGCCTGGTAACAGCGAATGGCTGAGGATGGCCATGATTCGAATAGGCCATGGCTTCGACATCCACCGGCTTGCTCCGGAGCGAGTGCTCGTACTTGGCGGTGTCATCATTCCCTGGGATACGGGGCTGCTGGGCCATTCCGACGCCGATGTCCTCCTGCACGCTGCAATTGACGGCATCCTCGGAGCGTTGGCTCTGGGCGACATTGGTCAGTGGTTCCCTGATACCGATGAACGCTTCCGTGGGGCCGACAGCGCTGCCCTGCTCAGGGCTGTCATGCGTGATCCACGCTTGCAGGGCTGGGACGTCGCCAATCTTGACGCTACTATTCTGGCTGAACGTCCGAAGCTCGCGCCTCACATCCCAACCATGCGGGAGTCCATCGCCCGGATCCTGAGCATTCCCGCCGACCGTGTTTCGGTCAAAGCGACGACCATGGAAGGAATCGGCGAGATCGGACAGAGCGAAGCAATTGCCGCCCATGCCGTCGTCTTGTTGAACCGTGAACCGCCACTCGTCCGCCAAAGCTCGTTGAGCGAGGATGGATGAAGCTACCCCTGAGCGACCCCATGTCACCATTTTCGCTGCCTGAGAATCCCGATGCTCCGAAGCTGCTGCACCCCACCCCGGCCGTGACGGTGCGCCAGGAAATCGACAACATGGGTTGGGTCGACATGGGCGACCATGTTCTCATCGTCGATGCGCTCGAGCAAGCCGAGAACGAGGCGAGTGTTTTGGCGGCCATTCACGAGACCACGCAGGCCAAACCCGTCAGAACGGTGCTCAACACGCACACACACTACGACCACATCGTACTGAATCCTGTCTTTGAGGAGCGGTTCGGGGCCACGATCGTCAACGCCCGCACCACGGCCGTCCCCGCTGAGGGGCTCTGGTTCGAAGGCCAGGACCGGCGTGCCCTCTTCCTGCCGATGCCTGATTGCCACACGTCGGAAGACTGCGTTGTCTGGTGTCCCGAGGACAGAGTCCTGTTCACCGGGGACATTTTCGGATGGGGCCTGATTCCGTGGGAGAAGGGCCTGAATAGGGCGAAGGCGGAGTGCCTGAAGGCGTCCTACGAGCGGCTCATCGCCTTCGAGGCAGACTGCGTTGTCCCTGGTCACGGTCCAGTCTGTTCGAGCGCCGAGCTTCGACGTTGGGTGGTCTACTTCGACGAACTCATCGGGAGTGTACGGCGTCTGTGCACGAACGGGCTTGCCCCGGCTGCGATCCTCGCAGAGCTTCCGCCACCGGATGATATGAGCGAGTGGTGGCGCTTCCGCCAATGGAAGCACCAAGATACCCTCGAGAAGGTGATCGCTGCCGTCACTGCCGGGGATCTGTAAGGGTTCAGCTCTTCTTCCCGCAGCTGCGTTCTTAACCGAGCCGCGCACAGCGTAAGCGGTCCCCTCCCGTTGGTCAGGGCTCTGCCGGAACCGAGCCGCGCACAGCGTAAGCGGTCCCCTCCCGTTGGTCAGGGCTCTGCCGGAACCGAGCCGCGCACAGCGTAAGCGGTCTCCTCCCGTTGGTCAGGGCTCTGCCGGAACCGAGCCGCGCACAGCGTAAGCGGTCCCCTCCGGGAAGAAGTTGCGGCCCTGAAGAGCCCCTCCCCTTCCCAGCATTCCGCCATGCCTTCAGGCCATCTCTTTCAGCAGGCTGACGGCGGCGTTGGTCCACAGGCCGGCGGTGCCTGCCGGGGCTCGGACGTGGCGGCAGAGGCGCGTTTCGTAGCTGCCTTGGGCGAGGGCCTCGTCAGTGGCAATGTAGCCGACGGAACCGTTGGCAATACCAACTACAAAGGTACGCTCAAATGGGGAACCGGCCTTGATATCCAGGCCTATTTCGCAGAAGACCTCACCGGGGAGTGAGGCGATACCGGCATCACCAATGCGCAGAGCCTGCAGAACCACCTCCCAGTCCGACGGACCCTCGCTCAGCAAGACGACTTCGCGTGCATACACCCACTCCTGATCCGTTGGATTCTCATCGCCTGCGAGCAGACGGCGCGCATCCGCCAGTTCGTCGGCTGTAGCTGTGCGGGCTCTGAATGGGACGTGCTCGAGCCGAGAATCCAGAACCGCATTCGCCGTGAAGTCGTCTTCCCGAAGGAGGCTCCACTGCTTCCATGCTTCTGCAGCCACCACATTGGCCACACGCCGGATCTGGAAGTAGGGATCCGGGTGCTCACGGGGAGCCCGGGTGAAATCGAGATTGTTGATGTTGCCCTGGCACCCGTTGGACATGATGGCCACAAACTCCGAGCCGGCGCAGCGCTGGAGGGCTCGTCCGAATTCTGCGAAGTAATCGGCTGACACCCATGTGCCTTTCGGGGACCCCACATAGTGCAGCGGCAGGTTGGCCAACACGGCAATCGGCTGGCGTTGCGGTGTCCGCACCACGACGAGCCCCAGTTCAGGATCGCTTGGGCCGGCAGGGCGCGCCCGATCCGGATTGTCATGCCCGGGATTCATGCGAACGCTCCCGTCGCGCATATGCCAGCGGCGATTGTGCACCTCTTCAGCACACAGCCCGGAGGTCACGGCGAGTTCGGCAGGTTGGAGGGCGTTGTAGGCCAGCGTGAAGGCATCTGCTATTTTCGGGATGATGGCAGCCCCGTAGGCGTCGTCTTTTGGTGTTCCCAATCCTCCCACGATACTCGGTCCCGTATGCGTGTGGGTAGCCGAAATCATGATGCATTCGGGTGGCACACCTGTCTGGGCCTGGATCCGTTCCTTTGCCCCGGTCACGACCTCGGTCGGGACATCAATGACATCGCAGACGACAATCCCGATCGTCTTCTCGTCGTTGCCGAGTACAAGAGCTTTGGCACTCAACGGGTCGTGGATGTGATCGGCAACCCGATCGGTGAAGTAGCCGCAGAGATGACACCCCAATGCAGGGGTGATGTCGGTACTCGCGCTGCCAGCTCGAAGAGCCACGGTGCGTTCTCCCTTCGGTCGGTAGTTCGTCGATTCGTTGATTCGGCAGTTGGGCCATTCGGGATTGACTTCCCGGGCTCTCACGCGTGCCATTGGTCCGCGGACCAACTCAGCACTAAAGTAACAGCTTGCACGACACAGAACGAATTGGGATGCAGGCAAGGCCTGTGTTTCTCAAGTCTCATCCGATTGAGATTCACCGAAGGGGCGGATCGCTTCATCCCCTTCACCGGCAGGGGCGCTCTTCCGCAAAGCTGATGATGTATACAGGAACACACAACATGCGGGTTGCGAAGGGGATAGCCAGGTGCTTCCTCATCGGCATCTGCATCTCGTTCATCTGGGCTCGTGGCGAAGGCTCTGATGTCGAAGAGATCCAGACCATGGTGCGTCAGTGGATCGCGTTGAAGCAGGAGCTTGCTCGCAGCCAAACCGAGTGGCAGGAACACCAAGCTCTCCTCACTGATGAGATGCGTCTTCTCGAGAAGCGAAGGGATGTGCTCAAGAAGCGGCTCGCCAGGCAGGATGAACTGGCCAAAGGCTCAGGAAAGGGGTTTGCCGGCTTGCAGGGGCGCCGCCGGGCCTTGAGTAAGACAGTAGCCTCTTTGTCTGGTGTGGTAGAGGCCGCTGAGAAAGACCTCCGGGCGTGGAGCGAAAGACTTCCCCCCCTCCTCGTGGGGCCCCTCCAAGACTCCTTCCGTAAGCTGCCCTTGCCGGATGGGGCTTCGGCGGCTCCCGCAGCTCTAGCCGAGCGCCTGCAGCTGGTGTTCGGGATTTACGCTCAACTGCAGCAGCTCACGCGCAGTGTTCATGTCGGGCGAATGGTCCTGGCCGCGCCGGATGGTCGGCAGATTGAGATGGACGTCATGTTCATCGGCCTGGGGGCAGCCTATGCGGTGTCGGCGGACGACTCCCAGGCAGCCGTAGGCCGTTCGGGCAGGGAGGGCTGGTCGTGGGAGTGGCAGAATGGAGTGGCCCCCGCCGTTCGACAGCTTTTTGCCTGTTACCGTAAGGAGAGCCCTGCCGCCTTCGTCAGTGTCCCCATTCGGTTGAACGGGGAGACGCCATGAACGGGTTCGCTCACGACCGGACCACGCGACGAATGTTCTCACCTGCCATGCGCGGGCCATTGGCGAAGGTCGCAATGGCGGCGCTTGTCTTGTCTGCCATCTTCCCAGCGGTTCTCGCTCAGACGGAGACAGCTTCCAACGGTAAGCCGTCTGCGCGAGTAGAGTCTGCGCGGGAGCGTTTGAATGCTGACCTTGCTGCTGTCCGTAAGGAGTTGGCAGCATTCCAGGAGGCGACCCGGGCAAAGCGCGTGGCCATGGCCCGCGACTTGGGGGCATGTCGCCGGGATGTGGTTTCCCTGGAGAAGACGTTCGAGACACAGGCTGGGAAGGCCGGAGAAGCAGAGAGGCAGATGGGCGAAATCCAGGCTGATATCGCTCACCTCGAGAGCGTGATCGCCTTCGCAGACTCAGTGGTCGCGGAGTCCAGGCGCGCCTTTGAGACGCGGATCAGCACGCCTGAGCGACAGCGGCGTGATGCTGCTCTTGTCGCCATCGACAGTGCCTTGGACGGTTCAACACCGACTGACCGCCTGGAGGCTTCTCCCACCCTCCTGAAACTGATTGAGGAGCAGCTTTCGGACCAGCTCGGGGGGACCTCATTTGGCGGAACCGTGGTTGATCCGGATGGTGTCGTTGTCGACGGGACGTTTGCCGAAATAGGCCCGATCAGCTACTTCGCGGCTGCCGATGCCAGCGTCTCGGGACTCGTCGTTCAGCGCCTGAACAGCGCCAGCCCCGGTCTCTTTACGGATTTCGCAGCACCCGAAGCCTTCCCGCAGATCCACGCTCTCTGCCAGACGGGGCGTGGGGCTGTTCCCCTGGATGTAACCCTCGGGTCTGCTATCAAGCTCCGGCAGACGAAGGACTCGCTTCTTGAGCACATGCGGAAGGGCGGAATCGTCATGATCCCTTTGCTTGCGCTCGCCGCGACTTGTGCCTTCATCGCGCTCTACAAGCTGCTATCCCTGTCCCGGGTGAGCTACCGGGGGACGGAAGCGCGGATCAGCGCCATCGTCGCTGCTCTCCAGGCAGGGCACGTGCAAGAGGCACTGGCCGATGCCGACCGACTACGCCCTCCTCTCGGCCCGGTGATCCACGAGGGGATCACGCACTGTGATGCCCCCAAAGAGCACATCGAAGAGATCATGTACGAACGCGTCCTGTACCAACTGCCGGCTCTTGAGCGTTTTCTTGCCCCGCTGGCAGTCTGCGCCAGTGCTGCCCCGCTTCTCGGGCTTCTCGGGACGGTCACCGGCATGATCCACACGTTCCACCTGATCACCGTGTTTGGCACGGGAGATGCCAAGCTCCTCTCGGCCGGCATCTCAGAGGCCCTCATTACCACTGAATTCGGGCTCATCATCGCGATCCCGACGCTATTGGTGCATGCCTATTTGTCTCGCCGTGTTCGGAAAACTATCGCGGCAACTCAGCAGGCCGCCATCATGTTCGTCAACGGCCTCAAACTCAAGCAGCATCCGGAAGCCGGCCGGCCGGCCGAGTAACGAAGGAGTGGTGGCGCACAGCGCAAGCCCCTTCCGCACAGCCGCCATTCTTTTAACACACGACGCACCACATGCCTCCATTTCTGCGCAAACTGAGCGATCCCGAACGCCTCCGACAGAGCCTGGAGGTCATCTGGCGCTATTGGCGAGCCGGGGGATGGCTGATGGTCCCCCTGGCCGCTGTCGCGTTTCTTATTCTGCAACGCTACTTCTCCCTGCACCGGCGGCTCCAGACGGCTCTCTCCGCACCGGAAGAGTGTGTGGATGCACTTGAGAACCGTCTGTCGACCGGGAACGCCATTGGTTCTGTTCACGACTGGCTGGCCACACTTCCGGGCGCCGTCCCGCGCATCGCCCGCCATGTTCTTGCACGCATGGAAGCCGGACTCAGTTTCCACGAAGCGTTCCGGCAGTGTCGAGCTGGCGAGATGGGGCAGTATCAGCATGCGTTCTACGTGATGGGTGCGCTCGTCGCGGCGGCTCCACTGTTGGGATTGCTCGGAACGGTTTTCGGCATGATTGATACGTTCCACGGCGTCGCACTGCGCTCCGGGCAGACCACCGACCTTGTTGCCGGAGGCATAAGTCAGGCGCTGATCACGACACAGGTCGGCTTGGTCGCCGCGCTTCCGGGAACATTCGGACTGGCTCACCTACACCGCCTTTATCAGCGTCTGACGAACGAGATCGACCGCTGCCAGAGCCATCTGTTCATGGTCGTAGAACGAATGGAGTAGCGTCCCCGGACGGATCTGCAAACCACATGCGTTCCCTTGCTAACATCCCGGTTGAGGCCAACGAAGGGGCGGACATAAATTTGTCCCCCCTGATCGACATGGTTTTCCTGTTGCTGATCTTCTTTATGGTTACCACGGTGTTTGTCGAGGAAACGGGGGTTGAGGTCCAGAAACCGTCAGCTGCGAGTGCCCAGCAGCTTGAGAAGAACAGCATCCTGATCGCCATCACCGAGGAAGGGAAGGTCGTCTATGGAGGGCGCCAGATCGGCGTCAACGGCGTCCGGGGCCTGGTCGCCCGACTTCTCAAGGAGCATGACCTGCCCGTCATTTTGCTTACTGACCAGGCTGCCTTGGCAGGCGTCGTCGTTGACGTCATCGACGAGTGCAAGTTGGGCGGGGCGGGTAACGTGAGTATTGCGGCACAGCGCGAATGAGCCAGACGGACAGCAACCAATTGGCCGGTGAGATCGCCGTTTATAGCGGACGCGGCGAGACCCGCAACGGCTGGCGTTCTGTGCTTGCGGCCAGCGCGTTCACCATTGGCATGTTCGTCCTGCTGCCGTTCACCGAGATCCTCAAGACCCCTGCTCCCAAGACGCTTGGTTTGCGCCAGGTGGACGTCACCCCTCCGCCGCTTGAAGCTCCCAGGATCATCCCCATCACACCGCCTTCCCCCGTGCGGAATGAGAAGCCGAAGCCACGCAATCGGCCGAAGCCGAAGCTCGAAACACCGCAGCGCCCCCAGCGCCCTCGACTGCAACTCCCGGTAACGCTGGATGTGCCGCGGGCCGACTTCAAAGGCGACTTCGCGGTCAGTCTGGGCGGTTATTTGGCACCGCAGGGCGGCCTGGTCGCGACCGGCCCCCTTGAGACCGGATTCGGAACTGACCTGGCGCTTGATTTCGCCCTGGAACCCGAGCCGCCGCCGGATGATGTGGTTGCCATGCCGGAAGACACGCGGTCGATCTTCGGTGTCGCCGATCTGGATCGCCCCCCACGGCCGAGCCTTCAGGTGCCGCCTGTCTATCCCTACCGGGCCAGAGCCCGCAACATCGAGGGCCATGTCGACGTCGGCTTTACCCTGACCCGCGAGGGGACGGTTATCGACATTGAGATCGTCGAAGCCGTCCCGGGAGAGACATTTGTCGATGCGGCTCGCCGAGCGGTGTCCCGGTGGCGTTTCGAGCCCGGAATCCGCAAGGGCGAACCTGTTGCGGTCAGGATGCAGGTCAAACTCAGGTTCAAGCTCAAATGAGACACCTCATGCGCCACACCTCATGGCTGACAAAGCGGTTTTCTGAAACTCGGAGGCCTGCCCATGTGCTGTGGTCCGCGGTCGCCGTCCTTGTTCTCGTGAGCTCTGTTCGGGGCCAGGAGGCCCCCCCGGATCACGGTGAGCCTCGGGTGACCGCAGAACAGGCAGCCTTGCTGGAAGAGGTCAGAGCCCTGGCTGAGACGGACCCGCAGGCCGCCATCGGGAGGATCCGGCAGGGGTTACGCCCTGAGGCATCCCCCGCTCTCCTCTTTGCCTTGGGTG
Source organism: Lentisphaerota bacterium (assembly GCA_018676675.1). Classification (GTDB taxonomy): domain Bacteria; phylum Verrucomicrobiota; class Lentisphaeria; order Oligosphaerales; family JABHEG01; genus JABHEG01. Next base: position 42,726 of record JABHEG010000073.1, on the reverse strand, counting down.
CCCTGCACGCCAAGACCGGACAATTGGCCGCAGCCGAAGGCATGTTCGCTGAGGCGCTGGCTCACGGGCCGAACTTCCTGCGGGCTCGCCAGAATTTGGCCAGTGTCCTGGCTCAGCAGGAGAAGTACACCGACGCGGCCCGGGAGATGCGGGCCGTGCTCGCCCAAGCCCCTGACAGGCACCCCGTGCGGCTGGGGCTGGCAGGCGTCCTGGCAAGGTCCGGCAGGCACGAGGAGGCGATCTCTGAACTGAAGGAGCTTCTTCGGGCTGGCCACGACTCTGAAGCGGTACGGTCGCTGATGGCCAATACTCACCTGTTGCAGGAGGATCACGACGGTGCGATCCGGGCGTTTCGCGCCCTGTTGGCCCGTCATCCCGCCAACGTACAGGCGCGACGGAACCTCGCGGGGATCCTCATCCTGCAGGAGAAGCGGGAAGCGGCAGCTGTTGAGCTCGGGCTCTTGCTCAAGCATGCTCCAGACGACCATGCTTCACGCCGAACGCTGGCCGGTCTCCACATAGACGCCGAGCGTTATCCCGAAGCCGTTCGCGAACTTGAGGCGCTGCTCAGAGACCAACCCGATCTGCACGACGTTCGCTTGACCCTGGCGAACATCCATATCCAGCTGGAGGACCTGGATATGGCCGTTCAGCAGCTGTCCACACTCACGACATTGGACCCGAACCAACACGATGCCCGTGAGAGCCTGGCAGGGCTGTATATGCAGCGGGGGGAGGAAGAAGCCGCGATGCGCGAGCTCCGGGATCTCCTCAGACGAGCTCCGGATCGACACGACGCCAGGCGGAATCTCGCGAACGCTCTGATGCAACAGCAACAGTACGCTGACGCTATCCCTGAACTGAACGCCTGGATCGATGGTGCAGGTGACCGCAAAGGCGAGGCGTGGGCGGTTCTCGCCTTTGCCTTCCGATGCCTGAGTCACCCTGACATGGCCGAATACGCCTACCGCCAGGCTCTGCGCTATAGCCCCGACTCAGAAGAGCTCCGCCTCGGGCTGGTGAAGGCCATGATGGATCAGGGGGAGCAGCAACGGGCCAGGCCGATCATCCGCCGGTTGATTGAGCACGACCCGTTCCGTCCCGAGCTCTGGCGTCTTCTGGTCAATGTTGACCTCATTGCAGAGCGTGAGGAGGAGGCGGTTGTGGGGCTGGAATCGGCCAGGAGAATCGGGGTGAGCGATGATGAATCACTGCTCACCCTGGGGGACCTCATGGTCGAGCAGGGGCTGCCGGCGACCGCGTTGAAGCGCTACCTGGCTGCCGAGACCGATGGTCCCGGAGCGGTCAGCAGGTTGCTCAGGGCAATCGAGAGTTTTGTCGTACTCGGGCAGACCGATGAGGCACAGTCCCTCCTGGCCCGCATTGAGGAGTCAGGTGGCACTCTAACCGACGACCAGCGGACACGCATGACGTTGGCCAAGGCGCAAGTCTTGGGGGTGACCGGCGATGACCAACAGGCACTGGCACTCTACACGACGCTGCTCGGCGAAGCGCCTCTGGACGGACGCGTACTCATGGCCATGGGCCGGCTTCACCAACGGGCAGGGGATACGGGCGAGGCGTTGCACTGCTACGAGCGGGCGGGGCGGGCGAACAGGGAGTTCCAGGCACCGGCGTTGGTGCGTCAAGCCCAGATTGCGGTCGACCAGGAGCAGTACGAACGGGCGGTGATGCTTCTTGAGCAGTCCCTGGAGATCCGTCGTCGTCCGTACGTCGAGCGTTACCTGTCTCAAGTCCGGCGGATGCTGGACTGACCCGCCTTGCGGACGACTCAGCCGAGGTCCAGCCCTGCCGCTGCCATACTTGCGCGAAGGACGTCCCGGCTCCCGTCGGCGATTGCTGTGAGCGGCAATCGGTACTCTTCCTCGATTTTCCCGAGCATGGCGAGACCTGCTTTGACCGGGATGGGATTCGTCTCGACGAAAAGATCACGGAAGAGGGGATAGAGCTTGCGGTGCAACTCCTGCGCTTCCGCCCAGCGCCCGTCCAGGGCCGCGTGGACGAGGCTGCACATCGCCCCGGGCAGGACGTTGGAGGCGACGCTGATGACTCCCACGGCACCCACGACCATCATGGGCAGTGTGAGTGAGTCATCCCCACTCAAAACGGCAATGTCGCACGCATCCAGGATCGCGCTCACGCGCTCAACACTTCCACCAGCTTCCTTGACTGCAACCACTCCCGGGTGCTCTGCCAGTCGTGCGATGGTCGGGATGTCGACTTCCCGGCTGGTTCGCCCCGGGACGTTGTAGATGACGATAGGGAGTCCGCCCTCATCGGCGACAGTCGCGAAGTGGCGATAGAGGCCCTCAGGCATGGGCTTGTTGTAATACGGTGTGACCTGGAGCGTAGCATCGACGCCCACGCTTGCCGCATGCTGGGTCAGGTAGATTGCCTCACGCGTTGCATTTCCGCCTGTCCCGGCGATGATCTTGCATTGCCCGGCAACGCGTTCAGCCACGAACTCGACGACCTTTTTGTGCTCGGAGAAATCCAGCGTCGGTGACTCACCGGTTGTCCCCACTGGGACAATGCCGTCGATCCCGGCGGCCAGCTGCTCATCCAGCAGCGTGCCCAGGGCGGTGAAATCGACACGCCCTTCCCGGAATGGCGTGACGATGGCGGTAAAACAGCCTGCGAGTTCCATGGGTCAGCAAAGCTCCTGCGAATCTGTCTTCAAACGACTGCGGTGCGGTGATTCGTCGCGAAATGTCTCCCGGGCACCAGTGGTGCAAGCGCTCCGCCCCGAACGCAGTCGTGCTAGGTTGAAGTGTCTGCAACAGAGAAACTAACTCCCGCCCCACAAAGATCAAGGTCACGCCCGGGGCAAACGGTGACGCCACAGGGCAGGTCGTGTTCGGAAACGGCTGAGAGCCTGGTGGCGCGGGCGCGAATAGCGGGCCCACCCCTTGCTGATGCCTGGATGTGGAAGTGTTTCGGGCACCTTGGTGCGTACAGACGTACGTACCGAGGAGACCGGAATGCTCCCGCGCCAGGGATCGGTAAGCCGTAGGCCGGGCACTGTTTCTTGGCTCGGCGTTCATCACTCGACGAATGAGGCCTTTCTGTTTCCTGGCAACCCCTACGGGCGGACCATTCTTCGCGATTCTCCGGCCGGGCCGCCAACGACGATACTCGGCATCGCCTTTCGCCGGTCCGGACGAAGCCTCATCGAAGACTGACCCGGGGGTGGGCTCGCTATTCGCGCCCGACGCCACTGGGCCGCGTTCAGCGCTCCTCCGCTGATCTCCACCCTACAGCGTGGGAGACGTTTCCCTTCCGCGCTGCGTTGACAGGTGCGTGACTGCGTTTTACCATGTGATCTGATGTGAGCGAGACGTACAGAAGCCCGGCCGGAGGGTTGGGACGACCAAGGAGTCGACCGATGAAGATGTGTTTTGTTGGGGCAGGCAAGATGGCTACGGCCATGGCCGCGGGCTTGGTGAACCGGGGCGTCCTGGCCGTCGATGAGATGCGGGCGGTGGACATCTCCCCGGATGCCCGAGCTGCATTCACTGCAGCAACCGGAGTTGCTTGCTCCAAAGACGCCTCGGAAGCACTCCTGCAGTCAGATGTTGTATTACTGGCTGTCAAGCCGCAGTACGCCGCCGGTGCGGTTTCTTCAATTGCTGCAACGTGCGCCGACAAACTCATTGTCTCGATAGCCGCGGGGCTGCCTTTGGCTCGCCTTGGCGATTGGTTCGGCTCCCAACGTGTTGTCCGGGTAATGCCGAACACCCCCCTGATGGTGGAGAAGGGGGCCAGCGTCTATGCCTGCGCTGCCGATGTCAGTGACGAGGACAAGGCATTCGTCCAGACCATCTTCGGCACGCTGGGCATTGCCCACGAACTGCCTGAGCAGGCGATCGACGCTGTTACGGCTCTCAGCGGCAGTGGCCCGGCCTATGTTTTCGAGATGATCCAGGCGCTGATTGATGCCGCAGTCGCGGTGGACCTGCCGGCGGACATAGCCTTGGAGTTGGCCGCACAGACCGTTGCCGGCGCGGCGGAGATGGTCCAGCGCCGGCTCGGAACTCCGGAGGACTTGCGCATTGCCGTAACCTCACCCGGTGGGACGACGGCTGCAGGGCTGGCCGTGTTGGAGGAAGCGAACTTCCGCGGGATGATTGCGGATGTCATCCGGGCGGCCAGGGACCGGTCTATTGAGCTCGGCAAGGGGAGCTGAGGGTAGGGCGGCAGGTGCCAGAAATCCGAGCCTGGAACTCGATACTTGGGCTTCGCCTCTACAGACGCAAGCCGAACAGCTGCCGGATCAGCAGTGCTACGCCTCCGGGGGGGCGAATGCCATCTTCCAGGGGCGCCCCGTGCGGAACTTGTTCTTGAACCGCTTCTCCAAAGCACCTTTGTCCTGAAGGTGAGCCATGCAGGCTCGGATGCACCCCTTGGCTCCCTCCAGTGCGGCGTTGTGCTGGTATACTCTGGGGTAGCCCACGACCTTGCTCAGTTCGCTGCCACCGCAGTACTTGCCTTCGTAGTCCGCAGGATCCGCTCCGGGTCGCATGAAGGGGTTCGTTTCCGGGCTGCCGCCGCAATAGCCGATGGAACACTTCTGGGTGTCCAGTTTGGCCCATTCCACGCGTTTTCCAGCGATCGTGATGCTTTCGGTCTCGGTCGCTGAAATCGCGCCGGCACTGCACTCTTTCACGCAGGCCATACAATGGTCACAGATCTCGCCGTCGAACAGGGGGTCCGGCTCAAGCGGAGCATCCGTCAGAATGGCGACATAGCGCACGGCTGGGCCATATTCGGGATTGAGGAAGACTTTGCTGTAGCCGAACTCACCCAATCCTGCAGCAAAAGCAGCGATCCGGAAGTCCACCATGACGTCCGGGCTCGGAAGACCCTCGCGAACGGGACGGCTGCGATCCGGATTGTGCTCCTGCGTGTCGAAGGAGATTGTTGCACCCGCGTAGATGTTCGGGATGGGGGCGGCTTCGTACTCGTGGTCCTCGATGAAACACGTCAATTCCCGTTGCACAATCGGCATGTAGACCAAGTTCATTCCACCATATCCCAAGGCCGTGTAGGCCGCGAAGTATGTCCCTTCCTCAATGCCACGAAAGTAACCTCGGGGAATCCGGAACCCCAACACGATACATGCTTGCGCAGCCGGGAAGATGTATCGCGGATCCTGCTGCTTGGGGGCTCCCTCGAAGCGATCCATCGAGGCGATTCCGCACAAGTCAGCACCCAGTTCTTTCGCGGCTCTCTTCACCTGTTCACTGGTCAGAGACATCGGTTTGTCCTCCATATCAGCTTTGAGGGGGGGAAGGGGAAGCAATCCGGTCAGTTGCCGGAGGCGGCACAGAGACCAGGTTCCTGCTTGACAGTCCGGGTTGCGCGTTCCATAATAATGGACGCGAGTATTTGACCGTTCAAGGATACAGCATATGATTCAGGTTGTCAAGCGTACATTCAGTGTCCTAGCCGTGCTCCATGAGGAGCAGCCGCTGCCGCTTCGTGAGATTGCTCTTCGCACAGGGCTGCGAAAGACCACGCTATGCAATATCCTCAAGACCCTTGAGAACCTGGGCGTCTTGACTGGCAGTCGAGGCGGCTTCTACGAACTTGGGCCGCAACTTGCGCGGCTTGCGTCAAACGAGCCTGATGTTGAGCGCCTGACCAAGCTGGTTCTGCCGCATGTGGAGCGTCTGTCTTCCGCGCTCTGTGAGCCGGTGATTGCGGCCAATCTGGCTGATACATGCGTCCGGGTCATCGCCTCGGCAAAGCCTGAGCGGGGGCTTCTAGTGGGTGACACCGTTGTTCGTTCTGCCTGTCCCTTTGAGTGGGCAACTGGTCGATTGCTGGTTGCCTTTGCTTCCTCCGCTCGGCGTTCCCGTCTGGTCGATCGGCTTGGACTTCCAGAGGAGCGCTGGTCGCAGGTTCGCTCGCTCGAGGATTTGGAGGCCCAATGTGCGGCGATTCGTCAACAAGGGTGGGCTGAGCGTCTCTCGGACGACGGGGAAATCCAGTCACTGGCCGCCCCGGTCCGCGTTCCTGACGGTCGGACTATCGCAGCTCTTGGCGTGTACCTTCCGAAGCTCCGCTGCGCCGGTCGCCGTCGCCGGGAGGTGTTGGACCTGCTTCAAGAGGAAGCTAAGGCAACATCAGATACGTGTTCGATAGACCGGGGCGTGGCCTGACGCTGCCGCCCCTTTCTCCCTTGTCCTCTTCGTCGTTGTGCCAGTTTGGCACAGTGTGCCGCGACGGCCCTGTCAGAGGCACAGTTTTCCCCCCGTGAGTCGATCGAGTCAGTACGCGTCTAGGCTGCTTGTGGGCAGCATGTTACGATTGGCGAGGCTGCCATCGGCACTCCATGTGCTTGGCAGGTCTTTGTGGGTCACTATGGGTTGGTGTGACAGGGCTCGACGCCGTCACACTTCAGGAATGAATCATGACATTGCGGCACCATGCCGTATGGCGGCGGAGCAAGGCTCCCGGGCAGGGAATCGGCCGGCGCAGGAATCTAGAGGAACGACTCAATGGCAGTGAAACGGCGCAAGTTCAAGACCGAGGTACAGCAACTCCTGGACCTGGTCATCCATTCCCTCTACTCAAACAAAGACATCTTCCTGCGGGAGCTCATTTCCAACGCGTCCGACGCGATCGATCGTGCCCGATTCCTGTCGCTGTCGGACGAGGATGTGCTTGAAGACGATCCCGACTGGAAGGTCAAGCTCTACGTTGACAAGGACGAGATGACGATCACGGTCTCGGACAACGGCGTGGGCATGACCGCCGAGGAGGTCGACCGGAACATCGGCACGATCGCCAACTCCGGTACGCGGAAGTTCCTTGAGCAGCTGCAGGAGCAGAAGGGTTCGCTTCCCCCGGAGCTCATTGGCCAGTTCGGGGTTGGTTTCTACGCCGCATTCATGGTCGCCGACAAAGTGACGGTGGTGACCCGGACAGCGGGCCCGGTTGATGAGGGGACACGCTGGCTGTCCGCGGGGGCCGGCAGTTACACTCTCGAGCAGGTCACCAAAGAGCGACGCGGGACGGATGTGACGCTCCACCTCAAGGAGGACATGGCCGAGTATCTGGAGGAGTGGAAGATCCGCAAGATCGTCAAACAGTTCTCCGACTTCGTTGAGCATCCCGTCACCATGGACATCACCCGCGAGGAGACGCCCCGCGACGAGGAAGGCAAGGCCATTGAGGGTGCCGAGACCACGATTAGCGTCGAGGAAGAAACCCTGAACTCCCAGAAGGCTCTGTGGCAGCGTCCGAAAGAGGATGTCACGGACGAGGAGTACAACGAGTTCTACAAGCACATCAGCCATGACTTCCAGGATCCGAACGAGGTCATCCACTGGAACGTTGAAGGAACGACTGAGTTCCGGGCCCTGTTGTACATCCCGCAGAAGGCCCCCATGGACTTCTACATGCCTGAGGGACGCAAGCGCGGTGTGCATCTGTACGTCAAACGCGTGTTCATTACCGACGACTGCGAAGATCTGCTCCCCCCCTATCTGAGATTCGTCAAAGGAGTCGTGGACTCCTCCGACCTGCCGCTCAATATCTCCCGGGAGATGCTCCAGGAAGATCGTCTGATCCGGCTTATCAGACGGAATCTGGTCAAGAAGGTCCTGGACACCTTCGCGGATATGAAGGCAAAGAACCGCGAGAAGTATGTGGAGTTCTGGGAGGAGTTTGGTTCCGTTCTCAAGGAAGGGGTCCACATCGACTTCGAGAACCGCGAGAAACTCCAGGAACTCATCCTCTGCGAAACCACGAAGACGGATGCGGGGGCCTACTCGGCTCTGGAGGAGTACGCCGAGCGGATGCCCGAAGAGCAGAAAGCAATTTACTACCTCACCGGCGATGACCGCAAGACGCTCGAGTCCTCTCCGCACCTCGAGGCGTTCCGGAGCCGGGACATTGAGGTCCTCTTCCTGACTGACCCCATCGACGAGTGGGTCGTCCAGGGAATCACCACCTACAAGGACAAACCGCTGAAGTCCATCTCCAAAGGGGATGTAGACTTGTCTGAAGGCGACGAAGACGAGAGCAAGGAAGAGCGCGAGAAGCTTGAGGAGGAGCGCAAAGAGGTGGTCGACGCCGTGCGTGAGGCATTGGGCGACAAGCTCAAAGATGTCCGCTTGTCACAGCGCTTGACCGAAAGTGCCTGCTGCCTGGTTTCAGAGGAACATGCGATGGGTGTGCACATGGAGCGCATCATGAAGGCCATGAACCAGGAGATGCCGACCACCAAACGGATCCTTGAGCTCAACCCAACCCATCCCCTTATTGAGAAGATGCAGGAACTCGTCGAAGCCGATGGCGAGAATCCCACGATCAAAGAATACGCAGAACTCCTCCATGATCAGGCGTTGCTGACCGCCGGCCTGCCCATTGAGGATCCCGTCGCCTTTACGAGACGGATCAGTGATCTCATGGCTTCTGCGGCGAAGTGACCCGCCGGAAGCCCCGTATCAGAAGAAACGTACGTTCGTTAGAACCAATGGAGGATTGAGCAATGGCAGCACTTGGAATCAGGCCCCTGGGAGATCGTGTCCTCGTGGAAGCGGTCGAAGAGACAGAAGTCGTCAAGGGCGGAATCGTCATTCCCGACAGCGCGAAAGAGAAGCCGCAGGAAGCGACCGTGGTGGCCTTGGGTACGGGCAAAAAGGACGATGACGGCAATGACGTCCCGTTCGAGGTCAGCGTTGGTGACACCGTCTTGATGAGCAAGTACGGCGGGACGGAAGTCAAGGTCAACGACAAAGAGTACAAGATTCTCAATTCCAGTGACATACTCGCGATCGTCGGGTAACACAGACAACCTTACGCGAACCACAGAGGACATAGGAGCACACCACCATGCCAGCCAAACAGTTGGTCTTTGACACCACCGCCAGACAAGCACTGCTTGACGGCGTCAAGAAACTCACCGACGCCGTGAAAGTCACATTGGGCCCCAAAGGCCGCAATGTCATGCTCGACAAGAAGTGGGGCGCGCCCACCGTCACGAAGGACGGCGTTACCGTCGCCAAAGAAGTCGAGTTGGCCGACAGCTTCGAGAACATCGGCGCCCGCATGGTGCGCGAAGTTGCCAGCAAGACGTCCGACGTCGCGGGTGACGGCACCACCACGGCCACCGTGCTGGCCGAGATCATCTTCCGCGAAGGGCTGAAAAACGTGACGTCCGGCGCAAACCCGATGGCGCTCAAGCGCGGCATTGACAAGGCCGTCGCTGCTGTAATCGATCAGCTCGGGGCCATGAGTGTTCCCGTTGAGGACCGCGCCCAGATCTCCCAGGTTGCTACCATCTCCGCGAACGGCGATGCGGTTTTCGGTGACATCATTGCCGATGCCATGGACAAGGTCGGCAAGGATGGCACGATCACTGTCGAGGAAGCTAAGACGACTGACACCACGCTCGACGTCGTCGAAGGCATGCAGTTCGACAAGGGTTACCTCAGCCCTTACTTCGCGACCGACAAGGAAGCCATGGACTGTGCGCTTGAGGACTGTCTCATCCTGATCCATGAGAAGAAGATCAGCAGTCTTCAGGACTTGCTCCCCATTCTTCAGAAGATCGCGGAACAGGGCAAGCCTTTCCTGATCATTGCTGAAGATATCGAAGGCGAAGCGTTGGCCGCTCTCGTGGTCAACAAGCTGCGTGGCACGCTCAATTGCTGCGCTGTCAAGGCTCCGGGATTCGGCGACCGTCGCACAGCCATGCTCGAGGATATTGCCGTCCTGACCGGTGGCCAGTGCATCACTGAAGACCTCGGCATCAAGCTCGAGAGCGTGACTGTTGATCAACTCGGCAGCGCCAAGCGCGTCAACATCGATAAAGAGAACACCACGATGGTCGAGGGTGGTGGTCAGGCCAGCGCGATCGCCGGTCGCGTGAACCAGATCAAGCGCCAGATCGAAGAGACGACCTCCGACTATGACCGTGAGAAGCTCCAGGAGCGCCTCGCGAAGCTCGCCGGCGGCGTGGCTGTCATCAACGTTGGGGCTGCGACTGAGAGTGAGATGAAGGAGAAGAAGGCGCGCGTCGAAGACGCCCTGCACGCCACCCGTGCGGCCGTCGAGGAGGGTATCGTGCCCGGTGGTGGTGTGGCCCTGCTCCGCAGCAGTGCCGTGCTGAACGATCTCGCCCTTGAAGACGCCGATGAGGCGATTGGCGTCAACATCATCAAGCGCGCGGTTGAGGAACCCCTCCGTCAGATCGCTGCCAACGCCGCAGTGGAAGGCGCGATCGTCCTGCAGCAGGTTAAGACCAGTGAAGGAGCGATGGGCTACGACGCGCAGAACGATGTCTACGTCGACTTGCTCGAAGCCGGCATCATCGACCCCACAAAGGTCGAACGTACAGCCCTGCAAAACGCGTCTTCAGTGGCCGGCCTGCTCATCACGACCGAGTGTGCCGTTTCTGAGCTTCCCGAAGATGACGCCGCTGACGCGGGCGACGCGGGCGACATGATGTAAGTCTGATGTGTCACACGCAGGCAGCCTTCCCCATCGGGACCAGTTGCCTGGGACACAGACTCTGACGGCCCCCTGTCGCATGGACGCGACAGGGGGCCGCTCTTTTTTCGGTCGGTGTAGGAGTCCCCTCCCGTTGGTCAGGGCGCTGCCTGAGCCGAGCCGCGCACAGCGTAAGCGGTATTCTCCCCCTCCCGTTGGTCAGGGCTCTGCCGGAGCCGAGCCGCGCACAGCGTAAGCGGTCTTCTCCCCCTCCCGTTGGTCAGGGCGCTGCCTGAGCCGAGCCGCGCACAGCGTAAGCGGTATTCCTGCCCGGCCGAGCCGCGACTTACGGGAGCGGACACACACCACGAAGCCGAACACACCGAAACCGCTCCCGATAGTCACGGCTCTGAAAGAAGGGTGCGTGTCGGTTCCGAGCCGCGCACAGCGCAATCGATCTTACTCTCCTTTGCGCCATGGCTCGGCTGGCCAGGACGTGTCTGCCCGGAGGCTTGCGTCCGACCCTTGCCCGACTACAGTAAACGCCATCGCAGCCAGGGGAATCCGGTGAGAGTCCGGAACGGTCGCGCCGCTGTAAGCGGGAACGAACCCCGACATGCCACCACGCATCCCGAGTTCGCTCGGTATGAGCGGGAAGGCCGGGAAGTAGGCAGCAATTGCCCGCAAGTCAGAACACCCTGACATACGGTCCTCCTCGCGTTCGGGATGGCCGGCCGATGATCGCCGTTGGGACGGGTGATCGATCTTTGGCCGGCGTCTCCTCTGAATCGGGGGAACGTCGGTTTTCTGTTGTCTGATTCTGGAGCCAAGCATGAAACGCCCGCTGTTTATCGCGAGCGCAGCCCTGGGACTGCTGATCATCAGCTACGCCGGCCATCGTCTGAACCGACGACAGGCTACTCCGGCGCCCGTTGCCTCCCCGTCTCCAGTCTTCCCAGAACGGGTCATCTCGATGGCCCCCAGTCTGACTGAGACCTTGTTTGCTCTTGGGCTGGAGAGCCGTCTCGTTGGGGTGACGCGCTACTGCAAGTACCCGGATGAAGCTCAGAGCAAACCCCAAATCGGGGGCTTCCTCGATCCCAATTACGAGGCCATTGCCGCGCTCAAACCAGATCTCATTCTGACGTTTCCGGAACACGGTGCGTTGCGTGAGAAACTGGGCGGCTCCGGCTGCGCGTTTCTCACGGTCAAGCACAAGACGCCCGAAGACATCCTTGCATCGATCGGTGCCCTCGGGCAACGGTGCGGGGCGGAGGAAGCAGGGAAGGAACTCGTGGCCGACATTCGTGCTGCTCTTGAGCGCATCAATTCCCTCCTCGAGGGAGCCCCGGCTGTCCGTGCCCTGATCGTGGTTGACCGGACACTTGGTGCCGGCAAGGTCGACAAGGCCTATATTGCCGGGGCTGACGGCTACTTCAGCCGACTTGTTCAACTCGCGGGGGGCGCCAACGCGTATGAGGGGGATGTCGCCTTCCCGTGTGTGTCCGCGGAGGGCATATTGAGTATGAATCCGGATGTCGTCATTGAGGTCATTGCATCTCTGGAGGAACGCGGCCTCACCGTGGACGCTGTGACGAAGGACTGGGAGCCGCTTGGTGACGTTGGGGCCGTCAAGGCCAAACGCGTCCATGTGTTTTCGGAGAGCTTCGCCTCGCTTCCCGGTCCGCGGTTCCATCTGCTCCTCGAAGCTCTGGCACGAGCCCTGCATCCGGAGGCCGACTGGAATGCCCCATGAGTACGCCCGTACTTGATGTCAGAGGCCTTTCTTACGATATCGGGGCCACTCCCATCCTGCGCGATGTTTCCTTCAGCGTGGCTGCCGGCGACTATGTTTCTGTGATTGGCCCCAATGGTGCGGGCAAGACTACTCTCCTCAAGTGCCTGAACCGCATCTTGCCGGGCGGGCGGGGTGAGATCGCCGTCCGAGGGCGCCCCCTGAAGGACTGTTCGCAGGCTGAGCTCGCCCAGGAGATGGCCTACGTTCCACAGGCAGAAGGGCGCCACTTCGATTTCACCGTTTTCGAGTTCGTTCTCATGGCCCGTTACCCGTACCTGAGCCCCTTCTCAGCCGTCAAGCCGGACGATGTGGCAGTCGTCTGGCACGCGCTCGAGACCACCGGAATACGCGGCTTTTCCGAGAGGATCCACGGGACGCTGAGCGGCGGCGAACGGCAGAAAGTCTTCATCGCTGCTGCCATTGCCCAGCGCGCTCCGCTGCTCCTCCTGGATGAAGCAACGACTTTCCTGGACCCCTATCATGAGCAGGAGATCCTGGACATTCTCCACCGTGTTCACCAGGAGGAAGGGGTCGCGGTCTTGTCCGTGACTCACGACATCAACAGTGCCGTGCTGACAAGTGACAGAGTGATCGCACTTCGCATGGGGGAGATCGTCTTTGCCGGCGCTCCCGGCGAGTTGATGGAGCCCGGAACGCTTCAGAGTATCTTTGGCAAGCCGTTCACCTTTACCCACCATCCGGTCACCCAGCAACGCATGGTTCTACCCGATGCTCTGAATGCAGGGCAGGGGAAGAGGGAGGGGGAATGAACGGGAAACGGCGCAAACAGGTTTGCCTGGTGGTCTTTTTTCTGGGGGCTTTGGCGGCACTGTGCGTCTGCCCGTGGATCGGCATGCAACGCCTGGCCTTCACCGACGTCCTCAGTCAGGCGGCCGACACCGCGCCACACACGATTTTCTGGCAGATTCGCGTTCCGCGTGTCCTGGCCGGTTTCCTGGCTGGTGCGGGGCTGGCGGTGTGTGGTATGGCGTTCCAGGCCATGTTCAGGAATCCGCTGGCAACGCCATTCACGCTGGGCGTGGCGAGTGGCGCTTCCCTGGGGGCGGCGATCGCTGTACGCCTGGGCTTGACCTTCGTGTTCCTTGGCATCCACGGCGTGAGTTTGGCCGCCTTTGTCGGGGCTCTCGGCTCCGTCTGCCTCGTTTACGGCCTGACCCGCCTGCGCCAGGGCTTCTCGACGTCAACCATGCTTCTGGCCGGGGTGGCTGTGAGCCTCTTCTTCTCCAGCTTGATCCTGACCATTCAGTACTTGAGCGACTTCACCGATTCTTTCCGGATCGTGCGCTGGTTGATGGGGGGCGTCGAAGTGATGGGGTACGAGAGTGTCCTGAGCCTCCTCCCACTCACGGGGATTGGGGCACTGATCCTCTTCGCGACCACGCATGAGCTCAATCTGTTGAGCACAGGAGATGATTTGGCCATGAGCCGGGGAGTTGATGTTCGGCGCACCAAGAGAGCGCTCTTCTTTGCCTCTTCACTGACGGTCGGCGGCGTGGTTGCCGTGTGCGGGCCAATCGGCTTCGTTGGCATGATGGTCCCCCACATTTGCCGTCTGCTTGTGGGGCCGGATCACCGTTATCTGCTGCCCGCATCGTTCCTGTTCGGGGGAACGTTCCTGACCCTCTGTGACACGCTTGCCCGGACGGTTATCGCTCCGGCGGAGATCCCCGTCGGCGTCATCACCTCGCTGCTCGGGGGGCCTTTCTTCCTTTGGCTCCTGATCCGGGGGACGGGACAGCGTCGAGGGTAGAAGGAATGGGGGCGACTGGGAGGCAGTGCCATCCGCCGATCTCCTGAGCAATCCTGAACATGGGGTCAATCGGAGCACGGCGGCTCTCCCACGTTGTGAGGCCCCCTCCCGTTGGTCAGGGGGCGGAAGGGAGGGGCAGGGCATCGTTAGCGATCACTCCCGGTCTTCGGGTGGCCGTGGACCGACATCTGACAGGTCGATGGGAACGAAGCCGAGAGCGAGTGCAGGGGAGTCTTCTGCGAGCGTGAAGTCCCGGTTCTCCAGATCTGCGAATTTGGGGTCAGCCACCACAGAGTTCGGGTCATGCCCGAGCGCCCTCCAGGACGCCAGGTCCCGAGCATTCTCTCCCTTGCCGTCGGCGTTCAGCACCGGGCTGGTCCGGGACACGTCCCAGTAGAGGTTGAGGTCGCTAAGAATTCGGCGCTCGTTCTCTCCATAGCCATGGTGAAACATGGGCGCTCCTCGACTCACCACGATGTTCCTCATGTAGGTCAAGCCGATGTGGGGCTCGATGCGTGTGTAGGCTGCCATCGCTTCGTCGCCAAACACCAGAATGTTGTTGCGGACGACATTCTCTCGTCCGTAATGCTGATGGAACAGGTGCCCGTTCGTGTTGTAGCAGACGTTGTTCTCCAGGATGATATGGCTTGATCCCTCGTCCGTGTACAGGGCCCAGCCGCCGTAGTGAGCCTTCTCGACGTCGTGGATGAGATTGCCCCGGACGACTGTGCCTGGTTGGACACTGAGGAGATAGACGCCACCCATGTCGGAGAGCAGTCCCTGCCCGATGTGGTGGATGTGATTCTTCTCGATGATGTTATCGTGGCTGGTGCTGGCCGCATATCCCCACACCCATCCACTCGAGATGCCGCTGTAGTAGAGATCATGGATGTGATTGTGCGCGATTACATTCTCTGCTGTGTTCATGGCCAGCACACCGACGGCGCTGTGGAATACACGCCCGGCCTTGTGGATATGGTTGTCGGTGACGCGGTTGAGTCGGGTCCGCAGCACATCGGGTTCACCGGCTGCCGCGCCGTTCATCTTGACGCCTCCTGCACCCAGATCAACCAGTTCGTTCCCCACAACTCGAATACCCGAACACCCTTCACTGATCACGACTCCGTACCAACCACCGTTGCGGACCACGCAATCCTCGAACGCACAGTTCCGCCCCCCGCGGAGATTCACGATTCCGGGCACATCGGAGGCGGCTTGTCCCGCTGCCGCGTGGTTTCCTCGACTCAGGCGCATGCCCGAAGGAAGCGTAAAGGCGTCCAAGCTGGCGGCTTCGTTCTCGCCGGGATGTCGCCAATCTGTGTGCTGGAAGGTCAATCCATGGAAACGCACATGCTCCACGAACTCATCGCGTTCCGGTCGCCCTGAGAGGCGCAGAAGCTGCAGGGCGCGCGGGGCAAACACCTCGGTTGTCTCCGGGGTTTCGCCCGGAAGCGGCAGGTAGTAGAGGTCGCCTTTCTCCCGGTCCAGGTACCAATCTCCCGGTTCGGTCATCGCTTCGAAGACATTGTCGAGATAGTAGTCGGCCAACTGGCTGCCATGGGATCCCACCAGGCAGGTTCGGCTCTCCCGAGCCATCGTGACCATGTTTGTCTCGGCCTCAAATGAGGCGATCGGGGAGCGTTCCTCAATCCAGAAATGCACGTACACCACTTCGATGTCTGAGAGGTTTCGGTAAGGAGCCACGTCACCGTCCGCGCAGGCGAATTGGGTGTATCCGCCGCCTTGCCATCCCGCCGGAAGCGGCATGCCCGGGACATCTGCCATGCGGAAGAGTCCTTCACGGGGAAAGCGCGGGCGTGATCGCCGTTTCCCGTCCACAAAGAGCTGTCTGAAGTGCCACGTCCCTTCCGCAACCTCGGGGAGTGCCGCTACCCAGGCCGTTCTGCCGTTGACTTCAGTGGTTTCCCAGCCTGTGATTCTCACTCCCCCGTCGATGATCGGCGTCTCGCCCGGGTAGGCTGCATAGGTTACCGGTAAGGAGTCTTCCGGTCCGAAGACGACAGGTTCCTGGACCGGGTAGCGCCCCCCGCGGAGCCAGACGACAATCGGTCCGGCAATGCCGCCTACCGTATGTGGAGTGGCCAACTGGGGTGGACGCGTCTTCAGGTAGCGAAGGCGCGTCTGTGCCCCCTTGATTGAGGCAAACGGGCCGTCTGTCTCGTCAGCACTGGGCTCTTTGAGAGTCCCCGACCACGTGTCCCGTCCAAGTGGGGAAACGAAGAACTCCATTACCTTCCCAGGATAGGGCATGTCCATCGTCTCTTCCTTCCCTGTTGCTGAGCCGGACACTACTTCTGAAGATGCAGCAGGCGGGCCTCTTGTGGCGCCAGGCGCATCGTGAATACGTCTGCAGGGGGCAGATTCAGGCTTTTGACCGTTGCATCCGCCATAATCGCGTACCCCTTTGCCGCAGTGAAACGGCCGATGTTCCGCGGCGCCAGTCGTACAGTCGCGGTGTGTTCCACGTCCCAGTTGATCACGAGCAGGACGCGTCCCTTGGAGCCGTCTGCGGCGACCACTTCAATATCCTGTTGGGGTTGGGTGGCAAAGAGAGATGGGGCTCTCCGCAGGTACGACTGCAGATAACGCCCGAGCAATTCGCCTCCCTCCTCTCCAAACGGCGGCAGGGGGACTCGTTCTGTCGGTGTCTTGACCGGCTGCTGTTCGGCGAACAGGTCTGCTGCCGCATCATTGTTGACCCAGACTACCCGCCCACTACTACGGTAGCCTCGCCGGGAGCGTCCGCGGCGGAAGAGGTCCCGCAACCGTCGTTCCTCCAGATACTGTCCGAACTCATCCACCGCTCCCATCTGCGACATGAGCAGAATTGTCTTACCTTCATCGACCAGGTCAAAGAACAGTCTGGCCTCGTCTTTGGACAATGAGAAAGGGAAGGGCGCTATCAACACACGGGCAGCTTCCAACACCGCCGGATCCGGGTTCTCCAAGAACGTCATGCCAAACGGGATTCCGCGACGCATCAGGTAGTACAACACGTCTCGGTGAGCGATGAATCCTTGCTTTGGGTTTGCTCCTTCAAGCACGTTCTTTGGGAGGTTCCCTTTGCGGCCCAGCCAGTCCCAGGCGTCTTCCGAACGCCGTGAATAGAGCACTGCCACATCGCCGGGGGGGGCAGCGTCCAGCACATATGGCTCCATCGCCTTCATGACGCTGTGCGCTGCAGCCACGCGTTGCGAGGGGGGGGTCGGATCAACGAACGCGTGCTTCCCCTGTAGGTAGCTCAGGTTCCACCAGAAGAACTCGCGGGCCCCGTGCATGAGGCAGGAGAGGGCAGTTCCGTAGACTTCGGCCGGGTCTTTGCTGCGGTAGGTGTCTCGCGGGCGGCAGGCTTCCAGCCTAATCCCGGCCCAGCCATCCCAGTTGGCTGCAGCGAGGTGCAGGGCTGTTTCGCTTGCACAGTAGTGGGTTGAGTCTCCGAGGTCGTTGTGTAGCAGCAGAGAGGGGGCTGTCTGGAGACAGTCAAGGTCTGTTTTTCGCCCGATATCGTCCCAGGCCGTTCCCGTCTGAAGGCGCCCGTCACTGCAGATTGGGAGCCCCGAAACTACGGTTTTGGTCAGCGTTGTCGGAGCCACGCTCTTGACTGCCTCGATCGTCCGTTGCATCCAGCGTGATGTCGATTCGATACGGAACTGCACGAAGAATCCCCACATGGGGTGGTCGCTGGACCAGAGATCCGTCACTTCGGGGTATGGCACACCATAGTTATCCACGAACTCTCGGCGGCAGACATCGCAGTCGCAGTAGTCGGACAGTTCCTTGTAGAACGTGGCTAGCTCAGGATCCGTTCTGCGTTCGTAGTGGTGCCTCACCCTGCCGTTCGTGTAGACCCACTCGTCCGGAGCAACACCAATCGCGTCCACACCGGTGGTTTGGGCAAAGCGGGCTACCGCTTTGGTGTAAGCTTTGCCCCAGCGGTTGTTCACGCACCCATAGAAAGGGAATTCCGGGTCGTTCGCATCCCGCAATGGCGGCATGGCTTCACCCACTGTCAGCCACGCCTTGAGGCCCTTTTTGTGCGCGGCCTGAACGAAATCGCGCGTGAGCTTCTCCCGCTCCGTCTGCTGTTGCTGGAGGGAGGGATCCAGCATTGTCACGTCCCACGCGGCACGTTGGCTGAACTGGAACGCATTGCACTTCAGGGCGGCGAGCTTCGCGAAGAAGGCGTCACGTTCCGCGTTGTCCAGGGTTCCCTCTGGATGGCAGTTCACGCCGCGAATGATCCGTTCGGGGGGGCGCAGGGCCAGGCAGGCCAGTGGTACGAGCCACAGGCTCACCACCAGCCATCGCCAAACCCAGACAGAACACCGCGCCCGCGGTTCCATACGCTTATCTCCCGAACTGACGTCAAGCGGGGACATTTGCCCGCACCACATTTGTAGTCCATCACAATAGCTGGGCCCTCACTTCCTTCCAGCCCCCGCCCCCAACTGCGTCGTGGCTACCTACCCCTCAGATCCATCTTGCAATATCCTAACCCTCAGGCTAGTATTCCATTAGAACGGACAGGCGAAGCGTGGCAACCGCCCGTCAACAGACAGATTTGATTCGTTCGCATGGAGATGGCTCCCATGAAGAAGTTCCTGATATTCGGCTTCCTGTTCCTGGTCGTTCTGGTCGTCTTGGCGAAACTGGGGATCATTGACACTGGCGCGCCGCCTCCAGAGCCGGTCAAGCGGACCCGGAAGGCTCCGACAAAGCGTCCCCCTGAGATGCGTTCAAGCACGACGCAGAAGCCGGCTCCCCGGGAAGAGAAGGGGGCCGTTCAGTCGGTGATGGAGTACGGTGTAGGCTATACCCAGTTCAAAGCGAAGCAGCACAGCAAGAAGAAGCTGGACAAGATAACCACCGGCCATAACAAGGATATCGAGAAGCATTGATTCTTGGTTGGTGTGGCCCAACGCGACTCTCGGCTCTCCGCCAGGGAGTCCATCCAGCTCAGAGAGGGAAACGTCGACGTGCGCCCATCGTCACGCTGCCACTCGCTCTTTCTCTTCCTGTGCCGCTCGCATCGCGTTCTTCTCTCCCGTCCCGTTTTCTTCCTCAGCATTCTCCTGAGCGTCCCGCTTCACTGTTTTTCGGGCACTGGCATCCCTGCTCCGGGTGATCCGCGGCGACTGACCGATCTGCGATGGCTTGCCCGTCCTCCTTCCGGACAGACCATTGTGGTCGACACGTTCCCGGATGGACCGGACCGCGTCGAGGCTGGAGGCGTGGTGGCCGATATCACCGGCCCCGGTGTTCTGCAGCACCTGATGTGTGCTCCGGGCCCTGAACTGCGGATCAGGGTTGACGGCGCAGAGGTGTTCCGCGGCGATCCGCACCAGAGTTGGCCACGCGTCTATGTCGCCCCAAAGCCCGACGAACGCGGCGTCCTCCCGTTTGCGTTCCCGCTTGTCCATCAGGCCGGGCTCTTTGCACACTGCCTTCTGCCGATCCCGTTCAAGAGCAGACTTGTCGTTGAACGACCGAAGGGGAGGAAGGGCGTCTGGCTCATGGCCCAACGCCCGGCTCAGGCCCCGGAGACAGTGTTCTCAACGGACCCGGTGAGCGCGTATGTTGTCGGTCTGCGGGCTGTTCAGGCTGGTCTGCTCAGACGCAAGGACACACTCCCGGTGATCGCGGACGCTGAGACCCATGAATCCACCGTCGAGTGTCGCACGGAATCCACGGAGCTCATTGCGGAGTTTGCCGGACCCGGTGAGTTGGTGGCGATGCGCCTGCACGTCTACCCCGGGGCTCTGAACCTGCTCCGTGAGTTGGTCATCGGCGTGACAATCGACGGCGTGTCCACGATCCGCATGCCTCTGGTGGATTTTGTTGGTGCCAGTCACCCGTGGCCGCATGCCTGGGCACCCATGGCGGGTGACTGGGCGGCGGGCATCATTCACCCCTACCGGCGAAGCGGCGGCCGCGTGCAGCGCCAGGTGGTTGTCTATGCCAAACTGCCCATCCCCTTCGCCTCAGAGCTGCGCGTCTCCCTCACCAACCGATCCGACCAGTTGCCGATCATCGTCCGTGGACAGTTTGTGCTGGCGCCGCTGCAGGATACTCGAGCTCCCCTGGCGGTCCTGTGCGGCGCGAGCCACCGCGTCGCCCTGCAGGATGGCCGAAACGTTCTGCACACGTTTCCCGCGAGCTCGGGGCGTTTGGTAGGGACCGGCCTCTTTACGACGGGCCATGGTCGGGACTGGGCTTGGCGCCGGAACAGCCACGTCCGGTTGGCCAGTTCTGTCGGGAACACCATCTTCTCGGGGCCCGGATTGCTTCCCTTCGCTCTCCAGGGGGTAAGTGGGAATATCGTTTTCGGGGCCATGACCTGGAATCACAACAGCCTGGAGCCGGTCAACCGATGTGGAGCTGGTCGACACTTCTGGCTCGATCCTCTGCCAGTGGCCGGTCGTGAGCACCTTGTCCTCTCTCTCTCGGGCGCAGACGCGCCGGACCGTGGGACGGCCAGTGTGCTCTGGTACCATATGGGAGATCAGCCGCCTCCCGAGGCGCTCGACGAGATCAGACCGCGGGCCGGAGAGCTTCCCCCACCGCACCATGGACAGCCGCGCGTGCCATCGAATCCAGATGGCTGGTGGGCGGAGGCGGAGACGTTCGCGGACTCCGCAGAGGCAACCGTCGGACACGCACGTGCCGAGACCGTTGGGGCGGCGGACGCCTTCGCCTCTGCCGGGGCCTACCTGGCTTGGAACGCCGTTGAACCGGGCGACACGCTGGATCTGTTGGTGGATCTGCCGCCCACCCGGTACGTGCGCCTCTGGTACCACCGCCTTCAGTTCCCGGCTGGCGGTGTGTTCAAGATCCAACTCGCAGCAATGGACGAGCCTGTTCCCGAACTTGAACTGGCCAGGTCTCCCACAGATTTCAGAACGCGCGTTCTCGGGCTGCGGGCAGGGCGGGCATCTATCGACTGCCACGGCGTTTGGCCGCACCGGCAAGCCTACCGTTTCCAGATGCCGATCATGCACAACCCTGCCCCTGGAACGCGTGGCCGGCTGCGTTTCGTCTGTGCCAGCAAGCCCGGCAACAGCCGTGGGTACCTGCTGGCCATCGATCAGCTCGGGATAGACGCCGCGCCGGTCGTTCCACCCGGATGGAACAGCTGGGAGGGAGTGAAGGAGGCCGGGGATCGCCGGACGCTTCAGGTCATCCCAATGCCGTCCGGTCGACCGGATTTTCATAGTTGGGGGGGCCTGCAACTGGCCGCGACGACGGCAGAGAGCGAGAGTACGTTCCTTCTGTTCACCCCCGATCACCCCGGCGCCGGAAACGCCGTTGTTCTTCGCGGCGCGATAGAGTCCGGGAGCTGGTGTGTAACCGCGGGGGCGGGAGCGATGACACCGTTGACTCCAGGACCCGCAGGGAAACCGAGCGAATGGACCGTGCCGCTGGGCCCGGAGAGTGATGACGTGCCACTGCGCGTTACCGCGCGTTGTCAGTCCAGGCGAGGGAGTCTGTTACTCAACGCCTGGCGCCACGCAGTGGACTGAGATGCCCGCAACCAGGATAGGCAACCGGCAGGAACGTCCGCCACCTCGGGGTGTGGGCAAACTTGCTGCGGCGACCAAGAGAAAGGCGCTAAGCCCATGACCCAACAGCAGATCACCCGTTTTCCTGTCCTTTGCCTGGCATGTATCACCACACTTGCCACTGGCCTGGAGCTTGGCCCTTCGCCATGGGAGGTCCCCGTCCCGTTCGCAAGCCGGACGATTGACGGCGACCTCGCCGACTGGGGGCTGCCCCAGGCAGCGCTTGCGACCATCGACCCCGAGAAGGCGGGGAAGGACCCGACTATCAGTCTCCATCTGAACGATCCCGCCAATGCGTTCAAGGGCGCAGCCGACCTGAGCGCGCACGTCGCCGTGACTTGGGACGACCAGAACCTCTACATCGCGGGGATCGTGCGCGATGACGATCTGCGCGGAATCAAGCCCGACACTCCGCACAATGTCGGTCCTTCAGGCTGGGCCTGCGACAGTGTGATGTTCCGTATCCACAGCTTCCGCCAACCCCTCAAGACAAACAGCCCATTCACGCCGACCCCGTTCATGGCCTTACGCTACGAAAAGCCTGCCGACGGCCGCGGCAACCTGGTCAACAACGCCAAAGGGCAGCTTGAGAAGACCACAACGTACTGGAAGCTGCCCGAAGGCTCCATTCTTGCCTCTCGGGAGACGACTGACGGCTATCACGTCGAGGCGGCTGTCCCATGGGCTTCTCTCGCGTTCCGCCCGCAGGCGGGTGAGCCGCTCTTCTGTGGGTTCCTGTTGGCTGATATTGACGAGGGGGAGAAGCTGAATCAGCTTGGGCGTTGGTTCAGCGGCGAAACAAAGGCGACGGCAACATTCCGCCTGGTTCGGCGTCCGGAAGCGACTGGCACGCTATCCCTGTCGAGTCGTCGCCCGGAGAGCGGCAGACGCTGGTCGGTCAGTTGGCAGATCGATGCGAGGACGGCCGACGTGACGGCCAGGGCGCTCGTGGTGAAGGGAAGCGATGGGGGCGAGCAGCGGTTCCCGATCAATGTGTCCGTGCCCAAAGGACAGACCGCGAAAGACGTGGTTGTTGTCGACAAGGTAAGCCTCGAAATCGGCCCGGCGGAGGTCCGCCTGGTTGCGGCGATTGGGCAGGAGTCCGTGCCGCTTTGCTCCGAGGCGTTGGAGGTCGCTCCCGGACGTCCCCCCGCGCCGCTGGTGTCCAATCCTCCCGGGGAACTCCACCACCACCGGCCGGACCGGGTCGCCCACTCAGCCTACGAGGATCACCGGCGCGGGATTGTTCGCCACGACTTCGTGACTGATCGGTCCGGCTACGAGCGTTACCTGTTGACCCATGTCAAAGCGTACGTCGACGCCCAGATGGAGGGGGCCCTCAAGCGCAAGACCCCTCACATCAGCGGGTACGCGCTCAAATGCGTCACGCTGTACCGACTGACCAAAGACGAACGGTACATGAACTGGGCTCGTGACGCGATCGAGCTGGCCCTTGACCTGCAGGAGAAGACGCTCAAAGCGGATCGTCTGTTCGGGCTGACTCAGGTTCGTTACCATGCCTGGCTTCACGATCCGGACGGCGGGCTGGCGCCGCCCGATGCGGAGGAGCGCTTCCAGACCCTCTGGGCCCGGGCCGCCAGTGAGTATGACAAAGGTTGGATGTTCGCTGAATGGGGATATCACAATCGCTGCTACCACCGCCATTACCTACTCAAGATCGCCTCTCATTTTGCCCGTCAACTGGGCAAACCTGTGACGGCCGAGGCCGAGAAGTACATGGCGTTCCACGACCCAATCCTGGATGCGTTTGGTGCTGCCACGGACAACTCGTCGGGGTATCACTGGGTCGGCTTCCGCTATCCCGCCTACTTCGCTCAGGCGGTAGACGATTTGGAGTCTCTCGCCGACAACAAAGGGTGGGTTGATGCCCTGCAACGGTGGCGTCTCTACAGCTCCCCCTCCGGGGCGCTGCCGAATTTCGGTGATACCAGCGGCTGGGGCACTGGAGCCGGACAGGCCATGGCCTACTATGAGATGATGGGGCGGGTCACCCGGGACGGACGGTTCCGCTGGCAGGCGCACCGCATCGCCGAGTACCTCTATAACCACTTCTGGCCACGGCATGACCAGTACCATGGCCCTCGTGATTTCATCGCGGGCGGATTCTGTCGAGCCTGGCTGTTTTCTGATGACTCGGTTGCGCCTGTTCCCAGGAAGACAAAGAGCGCGATTACATTCCGGACGCGCTGCGTGAGCACGACCGAGGCAGAGCGCACTGCCCAACCGGGGCTCTGCCCCACCAAGATGATCGAGGAGCAGGTCCCGGACAAGCTGGTCCTCTCAAGCGGGAAAGACCCGTCGCACCTGTGGGGGCTCGTTGAGCTCATCGACAAGGGCGGACACTGTGGACGCCTGCCCGGTCACATTGCGGCGTTGACTCAGCATGACGCTGCGCTCCTGGCTGGTCAGGGGTACTACGAGCGATCGGCTGACTTCAACAACACCCTGTGGATCGAAGACATGGACGGCATCGCCGCGGATCCTCGCCCCATGCGAACTGAGGTCCCGCGTTTTGTGGAGGATTCGGCTCTGACTTACGCCCGAATCCGGGCCCAACGCTACAACCAGATGCCGGTTGATTACGAACGCGAGATCGTGTTCGTCAAGAATGCGTTCGTGTTGGTCAAAGACCGTGTCACCTTCCGAGCTACAATGCGCGTTCGGTTTGGCCCTTGCTGGCAGACACGCGACCTTGGCCCCCAGTGCGGCGCTGACTGGTTCAATACGTACTATGAATACATCTACTTCACCGGGCTGGGCCTGGGGAAAGGGGTCCATGCCTACCGCAATCCTGCCTGGGATCTACTCGTCAGGTTCGCTCCTCGGGAGGACTGTGAGCTGAGTGTTTCCGATCGTTTTGGAGACAATCCCTATCGCCCCAGCCCGACTCAGCTACGCCAAAGCTGGACAGGCATTGCCACCCCTGGGCAGACATTCACCTTCACGTCAGTCCTGCTTCCGCACGGCCCTGCTTTCGACGTGAGGCCCTACGCCGACTGGATTGAGTTCCTGGTGGACAATGATGACACCACCCTCGTTCGAGTCAGGACCGAGTTCGACAATGTGCATCACTTCCAGAGCACGCACTGGCTCTTGCTGCAGGAGCAGGGAGCCGCCGTCTCAGCTGAAGGCTTCGCCGGGGACGCTCGCCTGGCTCTGGTGACGCGTGATCGCAGAGATCGTGTTCGCCCCGCTGTGATCATCGATGGTGACAACCTGATCCTTGACGGCAAGGACTTGTCCGCCAAGGCGCGGCGCCCCGAAGCGAAGACGGTCTTCGAGGTCAGCGAATAGCCTGGCTATGAGGAGTGATGGCATGACCCTCTTGTCGAAGGACTACGATTTCTTCCCGTACGGGACGCACTATTACTGCCCACCTACTCCGCTGCCGGAAGACTGGGAGTATGATTTTGGTGAGCTGTCGGCGGCCGGCTACACCCACGTCCAGTTCCGGACGCTCTGGCGTTGGCACGAATGCCGACGAGGCGAGTTCGTTTGGGACGATCTGGATCGCATCTTTGACCTGGCCCACAAGCACGGCCTGCGGGTTGTCCTGAAGCCCATGTTGGAGAATGCTCCGGACTACGTCTTCACCGAACTCGATGGGACACGGATCGGTTTTCATGGTGTGCCGATTACGCGCTTTGCCATGAATTCGGCGTACTACGTCGGCGGGTTCATGCCGTGTTTTGACAACCCGGATGTGCTCGAAGCGGCCGGGGTTTTCCTCCGCCTCCTGATCCAGCGGTACCGTGAGCACCCTGCCCTGTGGTACTACGATGCCTGGAACGAACCGCGCAGTCGCCCGATGGCCCAGTGCCTGTGTGACCACTCTGTTGTCTCCTACCGCAACTGGTTGCGGGAGGCCTATGGGACGATCGACGAGCTCAATGCGGCTCTCCACAAGCGTTGGGCGTCCTACGATACGCTCATCCCGACCGCGTCAAACAATGACATTGTGGAGATGTTTCTGTGGCGTAAGTGGGCTGGTTGGGCCGTCTCTGAGCAAGTTCGCTTCGTCTGCGACATCATTCGCGAGGAGGATCCCAAAGCCCCCGTTCTGGTCCACGCTGGTTGCTGCGATGTGCTCCGGGACCCCGCGTGTGACTCGTGTGACGATCCACTCAACGCCCGGCACGCCGATCGCTACGGATTCTCCTGCAACCTCCTGCATTGGCCGACAGACCCACACCACCATGACTCGGCGGAGTTCCAGGCCGCCTGGCTGCGGTCGGTGGATCCCTTCTACTGGTGTCACGAGCTCTACCCGAACTCGTCTGACTGGTGCCGATCAACCAAGCCCTCGACCCTCGCGCGACACATCTGGATGGCGATTGCGGGAGGCTGCAGCGCGTTGACGTTCTGGGAGTACCGGTCCGTCCGCATGGGAATTCGGGCAAATGGTTTTGGTATCCGGGAAATCGACGGGGGACCGACTGAGCGTAGCGAGGTCTGCGATGCCATCGCCGGCGTCGTGCGAGACCACAGTGCAATGCTCGCGTCCGCCCAGCGTGTGCCGGCCAAGATCGCCCTGCTGTTCAGCAAAGACTCTGACCTGCTTCAGCGACTCACCAAGATGAAGACCTGGATGGGGGATGCCGAGGGGATGCGTCCGGATGTTGACTATGGCTACAAGCACGCCCTTCGCGGAGCCCACCTGCTCTACACCGGAGCCGGGCAGGATGTCGATTTTGTCTCTGGGGGGGGGGATCTATCGGGAATCGGTGTTCTGCACGTAACCTGCTGTGAACTGATCGATGAGAAGACGGCTGAGAGTCTTCGGGCGTATGTCATGGCAGGAGGCGTGCTGGTTGCGGAGTTCCCGTTCGCCGCCCGTGACGAACGGACCTGGATCCACACACTTCGTCCTGGGTACGGGCTACACGAGCTGACGGGGTGTCGCGAGCTGAGCCGTGAGGTGACGGTCAGTGATCCGCCGGACATCGCGACCTTCCCCCAGGGGCGACAGATCCGTGCTCAGGGGTGGCGCATCCGCCTGGCCCCGGAAGACGCCGATCCCATTGCCTATTGGAACGACGGCAGCGTTGCCGCAACCCGCCGGAAACTGGGGAAGGGAAGTGTGTATGCTCTGGGGGTGAACGTCTCCCTTTCTTTCTCCGGGGAGTGGCAGGATCCTGCCTTTGGCGTGTTCGAATGGTTGCTCCACGACGTGGGAGTGCCTCATCCGCAGGACGGTCGGGCTCGGGATGTCTGGATTCGCCGCCGTCGTGGCGAATCCGGCGAGGTGTGGTTCATCTTCAACGTGGCCGACGCAGAACGCGTCGTTTCGCTCCCTGCCCCGCCGGTCAGCATATGGCACGCCTGCAATGCCACGGAACGCAAACCCAAGGCGTTCACCCTCGGGCCGGGAGCTGCTCTCGTGGTCGAGATGGCCCTTAGCTGAGGAGATTGACAGATGACCGACGGCAGACGGCTGGCAGACACCGGCTGGGTGTGGGACGGGCAGGCAATCAACGGCCAATGGAGTCTCTCCATTTTCGGCGCAGGTGAAGGCACGCGCTGGTTTGGGCTTCGACGCTGTTGCCATATGTTCCACCGCAATAACGCCCTTGCCATGGAGAAGCTCGCGGACCTGGACGAGGTCGTCTGCGAAATCTCCAAGTGGGACAACGAGCGGGTTGAGCATCCCGATTACCCCGGACTGGGTGCACCCCTGCGGATGGTGCACGATGGGCAGATGGCGCGGAAGATTGCAGAGGCCGACAAGGTGGGGCGCCTTTCCTTGGCCTACCCTAACGTCACGGCGGTCTACGACGATGACTTGCTGGGCAAGATCAAGAACGAGAAGATCACTCCCCGGGAGTATGCGCGAGTCCGAGAGGCAGCCCGTAAGCACAACCCGGACCTGAAACTATGGGCTGTTGTCTACGCGAGTGAACTGGAACCGGCGAGCTGGGACGGCTTCCAGGACTGCATTGATGTCGTCAGCCTGTGGGTCTGGGATTCGGCCGGTGTGTTCGAACTCGACGCGACCGTGGAGACGTGTCGCGCGATTTTCCCCGGGAAGCCGATCATCCTCGGATGCTATCTACGTGATTTCACTATCCTTGAGGGCATGCCCATGGATCGGCTGGAGTTCCAGTGGAACAAAGTGCTGGAGTACACGCGCAATGGTGTGATCGCCGGATACTCGATCCTCGGGGGATTCCTGATCGATCTGCACGAAGAACAGGCTCGTTGGGTCCGGGACTTCATCGCGGCGAACTGAGCCGCCCGGCAACTGCTTCCTCAAGGTGCCAACAGGGGATGTCAGACTCATCACCGGCCGACGCTTGACACTTGCGCAAGATCCGGGAACCGGTATCGTTGTGTGGAATCAGACTGCCGGAACTCTCTATGGACATTCGGGATACCGAAAGGAGACTGGTCATGACAGAATGGACGGCTCGAATTGCGCTGCTCTGCATCGCCATCGCGCTCAGCGGGACATGGGCCCAGGATTGGGAGGGCGAAACACGGCTTCCTGAAGCCGTGTCCCGGGCAGTACAGAAGGCCTTCCCGGGGGCAAGCATTCTCGAGGTCGAAAGAGAACGTGAAGACGGCATGGATCTGTTTGAGATCGAGGCCGCGGCCAAGGGGCGGCGCGTGGAGCTCGAGGTCAGTGCTGATGGAACGATCGCCAGCGTTGAATCTTCGGTGAAGGCAAGTGAGCTTTCGGAAGGCGATCTGAAGCATATTCGTCGAGCGTCCGGCGGCGGGCGCGTTTCGCGCGTCGTCCGGGAGGAGATCCGCAGTGTTCCGGTGGCGGGGAAACTGACCCCGTTGGCGACCCCACAAGTGATCTATGAGATCAACTACAAGGACAAACGAGGAAGGTCTCGTGAGGTCAACATGCGGAGTGGAGACGGCAAGGTCATCCGGGACGACGACGATGACGACTGGGACGATGACGATGACGATGACGACCGGCACCACCGCAGAGGCGGTCGGGACGACGATGACGACCGGGACGATCGAGACAGCGATGATGATGACGACCGACACCACCGTCGTGACGGCGACCGGGATGGTGACGAACGCCGTGAACGCGAGGGTGACCGAGAGAGAGGGCGAGGCCGCCGTGAACGTGACGGCGACCGGGAGAGCGACGGTGAACGTGAGGGAGACCGGAGAGGCCGTGAACGCGAGGGCGAGCGTGAAGGCGATCGTGAAGGCGGCGGCAGGGAACGTGAAGGCGATCGTGAACGTGAAGGCGGGCACAAGAGCCGTGAGCGTGAGGGCGGGCACAAGAGCCGTGAACGCGAGGAGTAGTCGGGTGACGGCGGGTTGGGAGTATGGTCTGCTCTTGTAGGGCGGGCGGCCCCCGACCGTCATCCCCTAGATGCCGCCCGGAGGGCCGTGCGGCGTACGGAGGCAGGGCAGTTCTGGTTCACGGAGAGCCGTTCCCGCAACATGGAGCAACGGCAGGAGCGATTGTCCTTCCGAAAGGAAGAGGCGTTCCTTGTCAGCAGCAACGCGCAGTCTGACTGTTCCCTGGCTGGTGATGATGCTGTAGCCACCGCATTCGTGACACCAAGGGACTGTTCCGGGCTACAGTGCACCTAGGAAGTGGTGTATGCAGGAGGACCGCTGATGGTGTTGCATTTGGGGACGCGAACGGCGTTGCGTGCCAGTCTGCTGACGATTGCGTTTGCAGTGTCCGCATGGGGGGGCGAGGGACTTGTCTTCTCCGAGGGATTCGAGGAACCGCCGACGGGATGGCAGGGGATTGGGTTCGGTGTGGACTCGGGAAGCGCCAGGTCGGGCGAGGCGTGTCTACGTGTGCGCGATGAGAGCGCGACGCGCTATGAACAGGCGCAGCGCGCGCCGATTCCGCTCGAGGCCGGGAAGGAATACCTGATCTCAGTCTGGTGCAGGCCCAGGCAGACGACGTCGACGATCCGCTTCACCGCGATTCAGACGAGAGGCACCACGCTGTTCAAGCCGGCCGGCGGCGGCATTCTGTTTGTCCAGCACCACTTCGATGCGGGGAACCAGGAGTGGCAGCGAGGCACGGCGGCATTCCGCCTCGTCAAGGGAGCAGATGGTGTTAGGCTCGACCTGGAGGCCGCTGCCTTTGGGAACCAGAACACCGGCGAAGCGTTCTTCGACGACATTACGATCCGTGAGGTCGTTCTCCCCAAAGTGCCCTTGACCGATGTCGTCCTCGAAGCGGATGAGGATGACGACGGTTTGCCGGACAACTGGACCAGTACGCTTGACAGTATCAGAATGGCCCCGGGGGAACGGCGTCGCGGTGCAACTGCTTTGCTGGCCTCCCATGATAGGGGAAAGGCCTCGTTGACCCTCTCGGTCGAGGTGGAGCCCTTCGTGCAGTATGAGCTGAGTCTGTGGGTCAAAGTTGAGGGCGAGTGGCCGGAGTGGCCCGCGTTGGCAAAGCTGGTGTTCACGCCTCAGGGCAGCGGCATCCAGGAATATGCGATGCCCGTGTGCGCGACGCGTGAGTGGCAGCGGCTCGTGCTGCGGGCATGGTCTCCGCCCGGTGCGCACTCTGCACGAGTGGTGGCGGCCCAGGTTGAGGGGCGCACGCGGCTGCGGATTGATGATCTCTCCTTGCGTCCGGTTGCTCGAAAACCCAGGCATGCCTCTGCTGCACAGCTTGCCGCTCCCATCACCGTCGATGGCGATCTTAGCGATTGGCCGACAGTGCCGGCCGTTTGCGAACTGCAGATCGGCGGAATCCCAGTCAATGAGTTCCCGAACATCACGGACTGGATTTCGTTCATCGCCCCCACACCGCCGACCGCCGACATCAGCGGTCTGGCCTATGTAGCTTGGCGACCGGAGGGATTGAGTGTTGCAGTCAGGGTCAGTGACGACGAGTTGGCCTGGGGTGAGGTCGGCACGTCCGATGGCGTCCGGATCGGTCTGACGCGGGAAGGAAAGCACAAGCTACGTCGTTGGTATCGTCCGTGGATCGAGTTGCCCTTGCCGAAGGGGGCTGAAGGGGAGGTGACACCATACCGACTTGTGACGGAGGTGACGGACGAGGTCCAGCCCATTCCCGAGGTGAAGGCAGCGGCGCAGCCCTGCACTGGCGGCTATGTCATCGAGGCGTTCATTCCCTTCGGCCTTGCGCTTGGTGGGGCCAAAGCTGTACCGGGCATGGAGGTCGGGCTCGAAGTCCTTCTCCTTGATCGAGACCCTGGTCATCCAGTCAAGTCCGAACGACCGTATGCGGTCAACTGGCGGACAGCAACCCTTGCCCCCGGCGGCATCTACGAGGCGATCAATCAATGGCATCCAGAGGATTGTGGCGTTCTGACCCTTGCCGCTCCTAGAGAGGGGCCGGTGCAACCGGGCCAGCGCGCCCCGGCCTCGACCATTCAGCCTTTGCCTGCCCGCATGCTCAAACCAATCGTCAGGAACACCGCTTTGGTCAGTGGCGGCAAGGTCCGGACGGCCTTGGTATTGCCAGACAGCCCGGCGTACCGAGACCTCGGCACACGGTTGCAGGCGGCGATTCGCGAGCGCTGCGGCGCAGATATCCCGTTCCTGAAAGCCGCGTCGGTCAGCGCGGAGACGTTCCGCACTCGTAACCTCATCCTCCTCGGCAACATCACGAACAATCCAGCCACGCTCCTGCTACACGCCAACTACCTGGTGAGTGCGGATTCGGCCACTTTGGCGGGCAGCTACATGGTTCATACGGTTGCCACTCCGTTCGGGGGAGAGCACAGCAGCATCGTGCTCGCAGCCGCTGGCGTCGAGACTGCCCGGGCCGCTGTTGAGAGGTTCATCGGCTTGCTCCCTCCCGGGCCGGATATTGTGCTCCCGATCCTGCATGTTGGGTCCGTGGAGCCGAAGCCGTTCGACACGTCTCCCGAAGCGCTCGAGCTAATGGTTGAAAGCGGGGCGAAGGACATCGCTGCCATGGTCTCCAAGCGTGGGGGACGCGGGGTGACCGCCGCGGTGGGGAGGCATGGTTTTCGTTTCCATCAGTCGGGGGCCCCGGGGAACGTTGCGCGTCTTGGCGGCGCGGCGCGACGTTACCTCGAGTATCTGGCCAAGGAAGGGCATGCACACGGCGACACGGATGACTTCATCGACTCGACAGCCTGGTGGATGCCTGTTGGCCTGGACAATGTCGAAGATGCCGGGGTGCTCAGTGAAGAGGACCGTCGGTTTGTGACCAATCTGGTTTACTCGATTTCGCACTACTGCGGGAGCATGTGCACCACCTGGCCGGGGAAGCCGGTACCGGTGATCCACAATCACATGTCCTTCCCGCTGCTCTCAAGCTGGGTTGGGGGGCGTTACTTTGTGGATCACTATGGCGACAGCGCGGCCCGGGAGTGGATGTGGGTGACTGATGTCGTGTTCGGGCGTCAGGTCCTGTCAGCACAACCGCAGGAAGATGCCGGGGGCTACCTGCGGCATGTGCCGGAACACGCCATGCACTGGGCATTGGCCTCCGGACAGCATGCTGTATTCGAGAGCGGCAGTGCGCTCGATTTCGCGCGGCTGAGCCTGACCGTGACCGACAACCTTGGCTGCGAATCCCAGTTCGGCGATGCCGGCGGGGCACGCACACCCATGCAGGCGAATCTGCTCCGGACCGTGGCCCTGGCAACGAACACGCCCTCGCTTGCCTGGTTGCCGGACAAACACCAGCGCGCCGGAGGCCGCTATGCGAGCACGTTCACCGATGCTCGGCCGCCCGACATCTGCGGCGTCCGCAGCGTGGACTTGACCCCGGGTTTCTATGACTACGCTCGCGCTTTCACCGGTGTCCCACGTGAACTGAGTGACGTACCCGTGGCCTACACGTACCACAAGCTGTCCCTGCGCGGTGGGCTTGAAGCTGGGGATGAGTACCTGCTTCTGGACGGGCTGGGCCGTGGATACCACCATCATGAAGACGCAAATTCCATCATTCGCATGACTGACAAGGGCATGATCTGCCTGCTGGACGCGCATTACACGAACCGCAGCCCGCTTTACCACAATTCTGTGACCGTTGTCCGCGATGGCCAGGGGGCCACGTTCCCGCTGTTCGCTCAGAAACTGGTTACTGCCGATCTTCCCACGACCGGATTCGTACAGAGCCTGCTCGATAAGTACAACGGTGTGGGTTGGTACCGGAACATCCTGTGGCTGAAAGGTGAGTACTTTTTGGTCGCTGATGAGTTGCGCACAAAGGAGGACGGTGAGTACAGCTTCCAATGCTTGTGGCGCACCTTGGGGCAAGCTGTACTCCAGGATTCGCAGATGCTCAATCGGAGCCGTGAGGGAGCCGTGTTCCATGTCCGGAATGCGGACTCCGCAGACCGGCTGCGGCTGTCTCATGATGTGTTCGGGATCGACGTTGAACGAGGCCGGGGTGAGGTCACCAAGCTGCACCAGATCGCCAGCGTACGGCTCGGCGCCGGGGAGAACCACACGTTTCTCAACTTGCTGCACACCGATGCCCCTGGGCAGGCGATTCCAACCGAGATTCGGAAGGTGGCTCGTCAGGTTGCTCTGGTTCGGCGTGCGGGAACGCTTGCTCTGGCTGGACTGGCTGGCGAAGGCCGCGAGTTTGGTGATCTGTCCGTACAGGCCGAGATGCTTTGGCTTGGACCCGACCGGGTTGCGTTGGCCGGGGCCACAAGCCTCGCCTGGCCGAAGCAGATCTTCACGGCCTCGGCACCGATCAGCATCGAGATTGATCTGAGCACGTGTGAGGGAGTCATTGAGGTCGGTACGGAGACTGATGTCACCACGTCGCGGGTCGCCACGCTCGATGGCCGGGAGGTCGGCAACGTGTTCTCGGTTCCGCCGGGCCGCCACACCATTGGTATTGGCCGGATTCCGGGCAGTCGCTCTTCCCGGGGGCGGCAGCTGAAGAAGCTCTGGACACGAGCTGGCGGCGAGGACAGCGCCGTCTCAACAACAGATGCGCCCACGCCGCAGCTGGTCGAGCTCTGGCGCTTTGCCGCATCGACCTTCGAGAAGAAGGGCGTACTCTCTCGCTCTGCAGCAACGCACCTCAGCAGCGATGTCCCGCCATGCACGAGCAGTCCGTGGGTCGCGACGCACCCCGTCCGTCTGTCCCACATTACAGACGAGACCAAGGATTTCGCCATCTGGCCGCGGGATGTGAGCCCGACGCTGACCTTTGACTTCGGGCATGAGGTCCACGTCAACGAGATCACGATCAAGGGGTACTGGAGCCACGTGTCAGATCACGATTTACCCGTGCAGCCGCTGCGCTTCACAGCCATGGCCGCGGATGGGCGTGTCTTGGGCGAGGCTGTCCAGGAGAAAGCGTTGGATGGGAAGAGCGATCTGGTCTATCTGATCAAGACCAGGGATGTGACCACGGCAAGACTCATGATCAGGTGCGAGCCTCGCACCGGCGCTGCGCTGATGATTCGGGAGATCACGGTGCTCGGGGTCGACCCCAAGGGTGTGGCCCCGGCATCGGAGGCCACCGGTGGCGTACAGATCGCCGGACTGGATGCTCGCGACACCAACGCGGATGGTGCGGCTGAAGTGTTGCTGGGGACCCAGAAAGGCCGACTCGTGCTGCTGAACGCCAAAGGGGTTCCTATCCTGGACAAGACGTTCACCGCGCCGATCAATGACGTCGCCTTAGCTGATCTGGAAGGCGATGGTTCATTTGAGATGCTCACCGGCAGTGAAGATGCCACCACTCGCTGTTTCGATCCGGCCGGCAAAGAGAAATGGGAGACCTCGTTCCGCTTCTACTTCAGGCCTGGGCACGTGACCGTGCTGCGTCCGGCTGATCTGGACGGGGATGGCATCAAAGAGGTCGTTGTTGGGACGTTCAACTCGATGGTCCACGCTCTGAGCGCGACCGGCAAGGTGCTCTGGGACGCGCAGGTGTACCATCACTGGACCAAGTCTCTTGATATCGCTGACATCGATGGAGATGGCAGTAAGGAGTGCGTCTTCGGAACCAGCTATTCATGCGTTGACATCAAGCGTGCGGATGGGAGCAACTTCTGGCGGCGTTCAGCCGGAGGCAAGTTCTACGGAGATGTGGCCTGCGCCGACCTGGACGGGGACGGCACGCTGGACGTTCTGGCGGGCAGCAAGAACCAGTGCGTGATTCGCTGGGATGATGCTGGGAAGAGTCGCGTTCGACACGACACTGGAGCAACCGTTAACGCAGTGACCACGGCTGATCTTGATGGCGACGGTAAACCCGACATCCTGGCCGGTTCATCCAGCTTCTGCGTCTACGCCCTGAAAGCGGATGGGGAGCTGCTTTGGACGAGGAATCTGGGTGACGAAGTGCTTCAGCTGGAAACGGGTGAACTGAACGGCCAGGTGGGGCCTGAGATCGTGGCTGGCTGCGCAGATGGCCGAGTCGTCGTCCTGGACCGCACGGGTGCCATCCTCGGACACTACCAGACCGGCGGCCCGGTTAACCAACTCCGCCTCGCTGACCTCAACGGCGATGGCCGCCCCGAAGCCATCGCCGCTTCCTGGGATGGCACGGTCTACGCCCTCGGTCTCGCCCCGAACCGTGTCAAGCAGTAGCCGGGGCCCCGTGCGGCGTGCGTCCGGAGCCGCCTATGCTCAAAGAGCTATGGGCGCTGCTGCTCCGTGCCGACAGCTTCCGGCAATCGGGTGGTTGCCCTTGACGCCTTCGGGCGTGATTGTACCGGGCGTGTCCACGATTCACGAAAGGACGGTGTGTTTTGGGTAGACGTTTGTGTAGAACGGTGGTCACTCGGACGTTCCTGGGAGTTGCCGCTTTGGTCGGCAGCTATTCCTTTGGCCAAGGTGAGGCGTCTTCGATGAACCTTCTTCAGAACCCACACTTCGAGTTCCACGCGTTCACGAATCACCGGCACGGGAAGGCTGATGCCTATGCCTCTCGCAACGTGGCGTTTTGGAATTGCGCGGAGTGGGGAGACATTGAGGTCAAGCGTGAGGCGCACGTTCCTGCTGCCATTCGTCCGAGTTTCAGCACACAGAACATGGTCTCGATCGCGCCGGGCAAGGTGTTCTGGCAGTTTGCCACCTTGCCTGAGTTGGGATTGGGTCACGGTGAGCAGGTGAGTCTGTTTGCGTACGGGCATCAGTCCGAGGCACGCGCACTTGAGGTCCGGATTGCGGTACTGAAGTTGGACAGTGAGGACGGCACCTGGACGCCCAGTGACTTCGGCTGTGGTGACAAGCGCACATTTCCGAGGCACTCGCGGGGGGAGTTGGTGGTTGCCGAGCGTTACAGCTCCTCTTCAGACCAGACCGGCGCTGTGGAACTGCGGATTGATGGTGCAGAGATCGTGGGAAAAGTCCAGGATCTCAACAAGAATGAGTCCCGTTCGACGGACATCAACACCATCGCCTTGCGGGTCGAGTTGGCCAACGTTTCCGAGAAAGCGGACGCATGGGTGTGGTGGCCGTGTCTGAGCCGATCGCCCCAGGCCCTGCCGCAGCTCCCTGCGGCCCGGACGATGCAGCCGATCTACCGCCACTTGCCTCGCACCATGCAGAAGCTGTGGAAAGGGGAAGCCCTGCACATTCTGGCGATGGGTTCCAGTATCGACCGAGGCAGCGCCAACCCACCGATGTATCCCTACGATGAGGACCCCGAATCTGCCACGTTCAAACAACCCCTCTCGGATCGTGCCTTTGAGGCAGATAAGGTCAACCGGCCGGATCTGGATGGCTATGTCGGCTGGTGGCAGCACTACTGGAGCTACACCGGACGGCTGCGCCTTGAGCTGATGAGGAAGTTCAATCTGCCTGTCGACAAAATCCTCCTCAACTACATGGCTTGCGACGGCTCGTGTGTTGGCGAAGCACACTCCGGTCTTTCGGAGTACTGCTCCCTGTCCTTGCCTCCGGAGGAGAACACAAACGGCTACAAAATCGGCACACGTTGGGAAGAGCTCCACCCCGAGTTGTTCAGTCGCCCCGAAGGTCCGCGCCCGGATCTGGTC
This sequence comes from Lentisphaerota bacterium, assembly GCA_018676675.1. GTDB lineage: Bacteria > Verrucomicrobiota > Lentisphaeria > Oligosphaerales > JABHEG01 > JABHEG01. Next base: position 6,168 of record JABHEG010000073.1, on the reverse strand, counting down.
ATCTTCGGCAGCGGGGCAAATGAGAAGACGGATACGCCTGATGAGGTCGCTGTTTTCGAGGGGACGATTCGTTGGATCCAGAGCCACTACCCCGACACTGAGTTCGTCTTCTGCCAGTTCCAGAATCGCGGCGGCTACACGCCGAATCCCGGGGATCTTCAGGCTTTGGCGCTGCGCTACCAGATCCCGTTCCTGGACTACGGGAAAGCTGGGGATGATGTGACGCGGTGGTGCAATCGCTATGCCTTCGTTCCGCGCGACGGGCACCCTCAGGCCGCCTCACACTATCTTTGGTTCAAGACCCTCGAACGCGCCTTCGAATGCTGGAGCCCAACGGCTACCGGGCAAGCGCAATTGCACTTGCCCGGACGTAGCCATGCCAATACCTACGGTTGGGAGGGGGAGATGGTCCGGTATGATGCCACCAGCCCGCGCATCATAGGCGGAAAGTTCGTGCTGGACGACACGGCTGTAAACTGCTGGGGCGCCGTTGAGGGCGATGCGAAACCCGTTCCTCACGTGGATGGAGTCAAGTTGGGGTCGAGGCGGAGTTCGCCACGTCGCGATGTCCGCAATTCCATGTTCCGGCACGGACGTTGCCGTCTTGGCGATCGCCACGTACTTGAGATTAAAGGCCCTGCGGCCAAGCTGACACATGTGGACGCAAAGGTGTGCCCGAACCGACGTTTCGTCGGCATCGAGAATGCGCTTTGGCGGCGTGGGGACGTCCCCGTTGCGGAGTTCGCATCTGAGTGGGGGGCACCCTACGGGGCAAAACAGGCCGTGTTGACTCCGGGGGCGGTGTTCGAGCTGGATGTGATCGCTACAGATCTCTCCCTCGCCTACGTCGATACCGCGGGAGGCGGCACGCTACGAGTGCTTGTGGATGGCGTGGAGAAGCTGGTACAGCCTGCCAATCTGCCCTTTGTGGATGTGGAGGAAGCAGAGCACTTCATGGAGAACCGGAAGGGCATCCTGGGACTCGGCTTCGGCACGCATACCGTTCGTTTGGAGGCCGTCGATGGCTCCGTGCCTATCCTGGGGCTTTTCGCCTATGACAGCCGTCCCAATCACGCCAACGAACGCCGCCTCATCGGCCAGGCCACGGCCGGCGAAACGATCACCTTCTCGGCTCCTTTTCGGGCCCGGCCAATCGTGCTCTGTCGCGACGGCCTCCAAGCCCCCCCAGTCAATGTCTCGACCACCTGCGTGACGTTCTCCGGAACAGGAAGCGGCTTCTACGAGGTCATCGGGGAGTAGGGTGAAAAACTGAGTATTCAGCCCCGCTTGACCACGTCTCACTGCTCTTCGTGTCGCGTAGTTTCGTCGTCAGCCGAGGAGCAACCCAGCCCGTGAAGAGTCGTCCCCGCAGCATCATGAAGGTGGTTACTGTCGTCGGCTTCTTCGTGGTGGCCATCGTCCTGATGCTCACCTGTCGGCAGTGGGTATTCCGTGTGGTGAATGTCATTTGGAAACCATATGACAAGAACTTTTACAGCAAGAACTACCAGGTTGAGGGCGGCCAGATCTACATCCTGGATTCAGAAGCGGGGGAACGCTATCCGGTCAAGCGGTTCTTCAGTGAAGGTTTTGAGGATGCATCGAGTGTTCGTGATCTCATCGGCCTTGACCGGGGATGGACGAGTTTCACCCTCCAGTCGCCAGGGGCGCCGGGAATAGGAGATTACGTCAAGCTGCGGAAGCGCATTCTGGGCGGTGAAAGCGGCTTTGTGGAGAACGTCGTGGAGCCGAGCCGCAGACGCGCTCGCTCTGGTCTCCAGTGCTTGAGGACACTGGCTGTGGCGCCGACTTCCGGCATGGTTTGCTCCAAGGCATCTCTGGACACGATGCTGCTGCACTTCACGAAGGGGGATGATGTGTGGTTCTCGGCTTGGTACTACTTCGAAAGAGCTGGAGAGTTCATTACCCTGATGGACTTGGAGACCACGTTTGTACGCGGCTGGCCCGGCATGCGGATCCGGGTCAACCAGGGATGCCTGGATATGGAGCTGAAGTGGCCCCCGAAGCGGGTGTACAGGCAATCCAGCGAAGACAGACGTCTCGTCCCGATTGGCCAGTGGGTGCACATTCAAGCTCGGCTGGGGCTCTCGGAGCTGGACGACGGCATCATTCAGCTTTGGCAGGATGGGGACTTGCTTGTTGATCAACGCGGGAAGACGCTCCCGTTCGCCGAAGCAGTGTATAATGATCTTGAGATCGGCTTGAGTGCCTACAATGGTGGCTCCGATGCCGTCTCACTCTACGTCGATGACGTGGTGATCTCGGCCGAACCAATTGGCGGTCTGAAGTGACAGGAGAAGACGATGGCTGGAAGACTCAAGGAAGCCGCCGTACTGGCGGCCTCGTTCGTGCTGGTATCAAGCATGCCGATAGGCGTCAACGCAGGAGAAGGCCCTGTGACCCTCCCCCAGCAGCTCCCGGATCAGGCTACGTGGAAGCTCGTTTGGCAGGACGACTTCTCCGGAGACCGGCTCGATGAGGCGAAGTGGACGCGCTGCAAACGTGGCAAACCCGACTGGAAGAACACGATGTCGGATGACCCGCGGCTCCTCAGGATCGAGGCTGGCATGCTGCACCTCCGCGGGATCGCCAACGACCGGACCGAGGACGATCCGGCCCCCTACCTGACGGCTGGTGTGACCACCCGGGGGAAGTACACGTTCAAGTACGGCAAGGTACAGATTCGGGCACGCTTCAAGTCTGCTCAGGGAGCGTGGCCGGCGCTCTGGATGCTCGGGGCTGAGAAGGGGTGGCCTGCCAACGGCGAGATCGATCTCATGGAGCACCTGAACTTCGACAGCAAAGTCTACCAAACGGTGCATTCTGAGTACACGGTGAAGATTGACAAAACAAATACCCCGAGAAAAGGGGGGACCGCCAAGATCAACAGGGATGACTGGAACACGTATGGCTGCGAATGGGATGCTGACAAGATCGTTTTCACCGTGAACGGCAAGCCGAGCCTCACTTACCCACGGGTGGTGGAACCTGGCGGGAAACAGTGGCCCTTTGATCAGCCTTTCTACTTCATTCTCTCCATGCAGATCGGCGGCAAGTGGGTGAATGGGAAAGGAGCGACTAACCCTTCCCATTATCCGGCTGGTATGGAGGTCGACTGGGTGCGTGTGTATACTCGGGCTGAGTGAGTCCGCGCGACAGCTACGGGGGAATGGCGCCAGGATAGGGACTGGGGAGTCCGGTGTCTCCACCGGACCAACGCAACTCCGGCAAGGCCTACGTTGCTGACTACGAACGGGGTCTGCCACCTTCACGGCTGGCGTCCATCACTACGGGGTGGCGGACACTGGCTCTTCGAGTCTCTCGGCTGCTGCTGCGGTTTCCCGGCGCAGACGTTGGGCGAGTTCGGCCTCGATCCGAGTGCAGCTGGGAAGCTCCGGGGAGATGGCCATGACCGGGTCGTTTTGCACGAGGAACGCCTCGCGGCGCTTGAGGTATGGATCGGTCAGGAGGCTCAGCAGGGCGATGGCAGCGGCCAGAAACGGGATGACGGAACGGCTGGCCGTCGAGTAATAGGCCCCGTAGTCTTTCCTCGCCCGACAGGCCCTCCAAAGCCATCTGAGCCCGGAGAGGGCGAGCCATTGCCCGAGGGTGACCACGAGCACGATTGCGGCGACTCGGGACGGTGTCCCTTTCGGCCAGCCATGGCCGTAGAGGAGAGCGGTTGCACCGGGGATCAGGAGGAGGCACACGAACGCAGCTGTCCGGAGACGGCTGTGTTCTGGTGTTGGGACAGCCAACCCAAGGGGCAGGCAGCGCTCACGAACCGCGTTGCCGGCCATGGTTGTCGTTGTCGCGAGGATCACGAACAGGAGGAGGCCCATTTCGGACACGGCCCGGGACCAGGCGTGCCCGATGGCGTATTGCTGTGCCCCGAATGGCAACCATCGTGTGTAGATCGCGTACAGCATGACGGGGGCCAGAACTCCCAGGACCAGGACGCGTCCTACCTTCCGCCAATCAGGCATCAAGAGAACCGAATCAACCTGTTCTCCAGGAGGCAGCACCAACCGCCACCACCAGCCGATTCCGAGGCTTGCGAAGATCGCGATAAGCAGGAGCGCGCTCGTGAGTGAAATGAGGGCTTTCTCGGCCAGAACATAGTCGGCCAGCCGACCGTAGGTGAGCATGTCAGGGGAGACATTGTTGTCCTTCCACATGCCACCAAAGGCGAGCATGCTCGCCGCGAGTGTTCCGGCGCGCTCTTTAACCCCATCCTGACCCTCAGATGTTCCGTTCGCTGAATTCTCGACCGTGGTGTGCCAGTTCCTGATTGGCTGACCGAGGATGTCGGCTCTCTTGCGCGTCCGTTCCGCGGATGCGTGGTCACCGAAGCGTTCATAGATCTCTGCGCTTGATTCGCGGCCGTGTTCGATCAGAGCTCGCACCACCAGGCAGTCGATAAGCGTCCATGAGTCGTTGTTCAGGTGGATTGCGAGGGGCTCCCAGGCGTCCAGGAATGGGGTAGCTCGGGCAAGATCGCCTTCGTGGGCAAGGCATTCACCGTAGAGGATTGAGACACGCACCAGAGACCGGCTCAGTTGCAGATCGGGGAGGAGCACTGAGGCGGCCATCGCGATTTGGCGCACCCTCTCGATGGCTGTTTGCGGGCGGCCGAGTATCGCCAAACGCTCCTGTAACATCTCCTCGTGGTAGCGGCGGTAGACGGGCATCTTGAGGACAGTGGTCAACTCATCCATCGCCTCGTCGAGGGCCTGTCGGTCCTTGATGATCAGTTCGCCGAGCCACAGCGATTTCCCCGTGGCCGTTTTTGCCGACAGCTTCTCGTTTACGTCGCAGGCCAGGGCCACGCGAGCGGCGAGGTGAAGGTATGACTGACGAGCGTTGCCCGGATCGATTTCCCGTGCTTTGGGGAGGATCTCCTCGAGGGCAGCCAGGGCCTGTTTGAGCTGAGGGCCATCCGCTCCCAGTCCACAGGCCAGCTGAGTGATGTAGTTGTTCAGGAAGACGCTGTTTTGAGGGAAGGTTTCCCAGATCGCGCGCTGCCGTTCGGCTTGCGTCTTGCGTTCCGGGTCCCCGTGGAGGATCAGGTTTTCGGTCTGGCTCAGCCTCCTGCTTCCGCGGTGGAAGCGGGCAAACAGTGACTCGAAGGGGAGACGCCGGGTGGCATCTCCCAACCGGCGCATGCTTTGACTCATAGCTGCAATCTGCGGGAGATCACTGAAGATCAGGGCGATGAGCACGGCGCCCGGTACGAGGAGGATACGACATGCCAATCGCGCACGGCTGCGCCACCGCATGCGGCGCTGGTTCGCGGCGGTCAAGTCGGCGGCCACGTCGACGGGAGACCCGAAGGAGTTCCGGGCCAGCTGCTGGGCCTCCTCGGGAGTCTTTCCGGACTCCTCAAGTTCGGCGCTCCGGTCTTCCAGATGGGACAGGAGTTCGGCTCGGATATCCAGCTGCAATTCGTGGTCATCACGCAGGCCGGCCGTGGCGGTTTCGAGGAACTCACGGAGTTGGTCGGGTGTGTTCATGCACATCGTCCTCCGGGAAGGAGACGTCTCAGAGAGAGGGTGGCGTATGTGGCCACTGTGGGGTGTTCTTGCTCAAACGGCACTTCCCAGGAGAACGGCGTTGACTGCCGTTGAAAACGCGGACCACTCCGCGACTTTCTCCCTGAGCATGGCCGTCCCAGCCCGCGTAACATGGTAGTACTTCCGGCGCCGTCCGGTCTCTCCTGTGCTCCATTCGCTCCGAATGATGCCGTCGCCTTCCAGGCGGTGGAGCCAGGGGTAGAGTGTCCCTTCCTTCCACTCAAATGCGTTGTGGGTACGCTCGTTCACTACCTTGATGATCTCGTAGCCGTACATGGGGCGCTCGACCAGGAGCTTCAGAATGATGGGGACCACCGTCCCTTTGATCATCTCGTTCGAGATTTCCATGGCATTCTCCTCTTTCCTGCCGCGCAAGGCTGCGGGCTCACTCAAACTTATGCCTCGGGATCCGATGTATTAAGTGTAGCATAGGAATCCGAGGTATGCAAGGGAGGTGAGGAAACAGGGGATCGGTCGCCGCACAGAGGCGCCTTCCACTCTGTTTCGTACGCCGCACGGCCCCCCGGGCGGCATCTCCTCTTGGCGATCGGAGGGCCGCTCGCCGTACAAGCGG
>JABHEG010000114.1 GCA_018676675.1 Lentisphaerota bacterium | reverse complement strand
CCTGCTGAGTTTGGCAGGTAACTCACCGGTCGTACTATGTCATGACCTGTCTTTCCTTGCTATTGCCGTATCCGTCACGGTGTGTGTCGTTGACGGCGTGTGTTTTGGGGGACGGTTGGTCATTGCGATATCCGTCGACGAACGGTGAACGAGGGCTTTCACGCTCGGAGCGGCTTGCCCTGGTACGTCCACTTGTAGGGTTTCGCCATCGTACGGTTGAAGTAGTCGATGAAGTCCTCGATTTTCCTCCTGAGGTCGTCCTTCGAGGAGAAGGTTCCCCGCGCCAACAGCTTCCGGACCAGGATACTGAACCAGATCTCGACCTGATTGAGCCAAGAGCAGTGCTTTGGGGTATACACGAAGCGGATTCTGTGCTCCGGATCCTCAAGGAAATCCCTTCGGGTTGCCATGCTCCGCAGAATGCCGCGTGCCTTTTTACGCCCCAGGTCACCTTCGTAGCCGATGTGCCCGGCGACCATCCTCACAAGTGTCTCTGATTTGTGTGTGTTAAGCTGGTCAAGGACGAAGACCCATTCGGCTTCAGGTTCACCGGCAAGTGTCCGCTCGATGTGTCGGGCAAAATCTGCCTCGTCGCGTGTCTCGCCGATGCTGTACTCGACGATTCGTCCTGTGACGACATCGAAACTTGGTGTCAGGCACATCGTTCCATGTCGGGCATACTCGGCCTCCAGCTTCGCCGGATCCCCACATCTCACCTGCTTGTCGGGTGAGATTCGTTCTTTGGCCTGTATGCCGGTCTTTTCGTCAACCGAAACAACGCGTGCCTTTTCTGGATGCCCTCCCGCCATGGCATAGACTTCGCAGACACCGCGGACACGGGCGTCATGGCCATCCTCAATCTTCGGGTTGAGCCAGTATCTGAACTTGTGCGGTTGCAGATCAATCTCATCCAGGAAGCGTCCGATCTGCCGTTTCGAGATTGCGCAAATCCCACGCTTGTGCACTTCGTCCGCCAGTTCCCTCGCTGTCCAGTGAGTGATTGGACGACCAGATTCTCGGGGTTCACCGAGGGCGACCGTCATGATATCCACGTAATGCCGTGGCGAATAGATCGGGGGCCTGCCTGATCGCGGCGCGTCCTGCAACAGATCACGCGCAAGCTTCAACGTTCGGGCTTGGGGGCCAGCGTGCCCAGGTTCTTTCAGTGCCTGCTCAAGCCGTTCAGCGAAGCACGCATTGTAGCTGGCTGCCCGCCGGTACCAGACTCTGACGGTCTTGACGTCTCTGCCAAGATTGAGTGCAGCTCGCGTGAGGCCAGCTGGAAATCCATGCAAGGCCAGGATCATCTTCGCCCGTGCTCGTTCGCGCACCGTGAGCCGTGCGACACCGACAGGATCGGCCCTCTTGACGTGCGCGTCTGGTGCATGTTCCGGGCGTCCCATGCGAGCGACAGACTTATCGGGCGACACGACACGCACGAAAGACTGGTGCAACTCCAGCAAAGCGATCCCACCTGGATTTACGCAAGCTATGTCTGCCGCATCTTGCGGAACTTGGTGGCTCACGGGATGCCGCCGTTTCTGAAGCCACACGATCTGCTCCTGCAGATGCTCTGCATTCAGAAGCTCGCCTTCTCCGCCCCAGTGCCGGACGCGAAGATCGGTCGACTCCTGAGCAGATTCGCTACCCACGACGAACTCCGATTCGATCCTTTGTTCGCTGTGTTTGCGCAGCGTGTAGCAAAGCATGAACCGGGCTTCTCACCCGACACGAGCGGTCCGGCTGCGTACCTGCACTCCTTCGTTACAAAGATGGGCAAGAAGAAGACATCCCTGCTCCTCCTGCACGGCTGCTACCTTGGCTTGCTCCACGCGATCCTGAGTGACTCCTCTTCCGAGACTGCCTGGGATCGTATCGTGTGCGTGCTCATCAGGGATACCTTGACAGCTTGTGAGCACGACGCGGCAGTTGCTGAAGCGATGGCTTGACAGCGAATCGCTCTCAACTTGGCGGCCGCTTTGCGCCAGGATCTGGTCAGGGCGCCATCGCTCCGGCCATCGCCTTCTACTCAGGCGATGTTTGCGTTTGTGGGCCCGGTTCCCAGCGACGCTTGACCTTCAGGATCATTAACCCGGCCAAGGCGAGGGTGAACACGCTGCCTCCGAGCCAGATTGGCATTGTCACACGCGTCAGCACGGGGACGAGGGCCTGCTTGAACGTCTCAGGGGAGTCCGACGCGATGGTCTTCATTCCTTCCTGAATTCCATCGGCGGTCTCGTGAGCGGCGGATATCATGGCGACACTAAGTCCTCCGGCCAGCACTGCTTTCCAATCGAGATGCTTCAAGACCGCCCCGCCGGTTCGCTCGTAAGCTTTCAGCAGCGCGTTACGGGCCGTAGGAGAGTTGGCTTTCTCGATACCACGAAGCAGGCGAGGCGCGTCGTCGGGGCCGACGTGCGTGGCGAACAAGCGCAGTGTGTCATCACCAAAACTGCTGGCAACGCGGGCAGCCAAACCTGGGTTGTGTGCCTCGATCTTGAGGACTTGGGGGCCGACGCGTCGGCACAGGGGAACCAATTCATCCGCATGCAAAGCCAACGCGCGAGTGGCCCCCGGGAACTTGCTGCTCCAGCGCCAGATGTCGTCTCCGTACCTCGCTGACGCTTCGGCCAGTTCGACGCCACCTCGCGCGACCGCCTTGAGTACGTCATCGCCGTAGCGCTTCGCGGCCTCCTCGAGCGATTCGCGCAGGATCAAGCGTGCCGCATCGTCGAGGTTGCACTTGCTGACCCGAATTGCGGCCTCAATGGCATCGTCCACCCAGCCAATGGGGACGGCAGCAGCGAAGATGGATGCGATCAGGATCAGAACGGACAGGCGGGGGATTGCGCGTGAGCATTTCATGGTCGGACTCCCTGGGTTCTGTAGACTCGTTCTCTTGACGGTGAAGGGACTATTAGGTTGCGGCAGTTCCTGAGCGTGCTCATGTCTCGGACGACGTATTCGCCCCAGTTGCGTCGCTCGTTCCTTGCAGCAGGTCGCCTTGGATCGCCTGTCGATGCTGCTCGAGCAACCGACGGATCTGACCGGCGCGCTCAGTCGCTCCGTTACGTGAATCTGTTCGACAACGGTCAATGCCAGCTCGAAGCTGTTGAGTCAGGCTGTTGCGCATGGTGAAGCGTGCGTCGTACAGGTTCTTGGCGTCCCAAGCGATGAAGCCGGCCTCAAGAGTGACGAAGATCGCGTCCCCGATCGGGAACGGGCCATCGGCAATCGGCAACCAGGAGATGAGGGAGCTTTTCGCCAGGAACCGCTTCACAATCGGGCTGATCGTGCTTCCGACGACTCTCTTGACCAGGGGGGCGACGGCGGCAGCAACCAGACCTGCGCCGGAAAATGTGCTTGCTGTGGCGATGTCGGTGGTCAGTTTCTCGCAATGCTGGGTGTGTGCGATCAGGTCACGTAACGGCGTGAGGTCCGCCGCTTGCGCGAACTCGGACCGTTGCGCAATCTGCGCTAGGTCCGTATTGAGCTGCGTGATGGAACGCTGCATTGCATCGCGGTACGCGGCCAAGGCGATCTCAACCTGCTTGACCCCATCAGTGCAAGGATGCGTCACATAGCCGTCGGTTTTCTCCTGCAGGTACGTACTGGTGGAGTTCGTCTTCTTGAGGGCGTCTCGGATCATTCTGAAACAGATCTCTTTGGTGGCATCCATGCTGCACAGGTCAGAAACCGCCGGACCCACACTGCTGGTGGCGCGGTCGAAATGCGGGTTCGCCTTCTCCAAGTCCTTCAAGAAGCGTTCGTAGACCTGCTCTGCGTCAGCCGCGTTGCGGTCAAAGGCCTCACTTACAGCCTTCTCCAAATGCCGTCGCAGTTCCGCCAACCGTTCGGCCTGGCGCTGCTCTGCACTCCTCAGAAGCTTGGCAGGTGAGAGAAACGTTGCAGAGGATATGCCCTGATTCGCCAGAATACGGTGAGCCTGCCAGGCACACAGCCCTGCCAAAGCCAGCAAAGCCCAGCCGAGGACGCTCCGAACGCGGCGAGCGAATCGACCTGAGCGCGCGACGGTGCGCCGCTGGTGATCGGAGGGTCCGGATTCCGGGTGGACCGTCCCGCCATGGTCGGTACCAGAATGGTCGATGTTGCTGGTGATGTCCACGATGCGCTCCATGCTTGTACCTTTCCGAATTCCGAAGTTCCGGCTTCCATTTATCTCAAAGGGAGGAATCAACCTGTTTTCCGGATGGAGCCTCACAGGGAGGTGATTTTGTCTTCGCGGATATCGAGTTGACGCCGCTGCAAGGCCATCTGATAGCCGTACACTCCCCCGATGAATGCAAGGACGTACCTGGCCTGGCCTCCGGTCAGGTGCCGAAGCCCCCACACGCGGTCGAGTTGTTTGCCGACCGCATAGCCAGCCAGAGCCCCAACGAAGGCTTCCGGGTGCCTGCTCACCATGCTGACACTGGCTCTCACCGCAGGTTTGACGCAGTCCACCGCTACGCGGACGGTTCTGGCAGTGGCTTGGGCAGTGTGCCGAGGGAAGATCCCTGCATGACGGTCAATCATGTTGCGCTCCAAAGTCTGCGACGCTTTCCTGGCACGAGGGCAGAAGGCCTGTCTCACGAGAACAGCGTGCTGCGGCCACTGGGTCAGTTCGCGGAGGTGCTTTCCATGCCCCCTTCAGCCACAACTTCGCGATAGGCTACCTCGAACACATACCCCATCGAGGCCCCGACGGCAGCCCCGAAGTAGCGCGGCAGCTTTCCGGGGATGCCTGGTACCCATTCGATGGAGCGGCCGACGAGGTAGCCGATCGAGGCCCCAGCGACGATCCCAGGGTGACGATCGGCGACAGCCTTCCCCCGCTTTCCCCAGCGCTGGGCAGTCCGAGTAACGGTCTTGGCAGTGCGCTTGCCGGCTTCGATCAGGGCGTCGGTCTTGATGGTTCTGATGTTCATTTGATCTCATCCTCTGTTGGTGCTTCATAACTGGTCTCTGTTGATATGAAAGGGCGCACCGAAAGGGTTTTCCGAAGCGCCCTGGACTTTTTTTGCCTCCTGCTGGTCTTCGCGGGCGATTTCGTGAGTGAACTGCTCGATGGCTGTAGAGATCGGGGGCAGATACGGATTTCTGAGTCATTTCTACTTACTCTCACGTAGGTTGCATTTATCTCGATAATCGCCAGTGCAGCTTCCAGGCATTTTCTGTTCCGCAGACTTTCCTGCTAACGAATCGGCTGGGCAAAGCCGTGGGGTGCACGATTGTGTGGGGTCAGACTGCTGCGCCAGCGTGCTTCCATTCGACGTTCTACGTTCGAAGCCGTTGTTCGTGGTCAGTCGTCGATTGCACAACTCAACTCGTAGCTAAAAAAAGGGAGAGGGGCGCCCCGCAATGGATGCGCGCCCCTCCTCCTCAAGCCCTCCTTACCGCCCACACCGGCATGAGATCCGCTGCCCACCACAGGTAGGACAGCGTTCCATGTCGCATCCGGGATGGTGATGCCCACCGGGGGCGACGTTGCAGTCGGGGCAGCGCCCATCCGCATCCTGCGGGTACCGGACGGTGGGGATGTGATTGCGTGCGGTGATCCGAACGCAGTCATTCGCGGGACACGTCGTCGTGCCTTCATCGCTCATCTCAAGTCTGCAGGCATGACAGATCGCCATGGCAGGTGTCTCCTTTCCTCGATCGGACGCCGCGCCTGAGTCAGTATTGCAGGCGGCGCTTGGGCTGGGTGGTACTTCGGGTTGTGGCTGGTCGTGTCCGGCCCTGAGCCCACTGTCGGAGGCCGTCCAACTGATCGGCCATGAGTCGACTGAGGGGCACAGTGGATGCCAGCGCCTGAATCACATCCTCGTCCGTGGGCTCCCGCCCGCCTGCGAAGGCGGTGTACAAGGCATCCACGAAGGCCTGTTCGATCTCGCTGCCGGTGAAGCCGTCGCTGCTGTTCACAAGGGACTCGGTGTTCAGCTCTTCAGGATCCCGGCCGTACTTGCGAACCTGGATTCCCCAGATGGCACTCCGT
>JABHEG010000075.1 GCA_018676675.1 Lentisphaerota bacterium | reverse complement strand
CGACGGAGTCTCTCCCTCCATCGGACACAGATGGCCCAGAGAATCCCTGGAGGGAGAGACTCCGTCGAGCCGCCTTGGAGTTCTCCCCCACGTAACTGAGGCATTGCGCCTGCCCGCTGCCTCAAATGGCCGATCCTGCGACACCGTGGTATCCTAAAGGTGTTGGTTCAGGGCCTTGGTCGCGAGGAGGACGAAGTTACACGCCGCATCAACCAGAACGCCGAGATTACGTACCGCATCAACCAGAACAAGGACGCGCACGATGTCCCCTGCCCCTGCCAGACCATCTGTGTCACATACGCATGTTCTTCCCGACGATGCCAAGACCGAAACGATGGGCATCACGTTCTTCGACCTATCGCGCTTCGCAGAGTGGTCTTCCACGGACGATGATGCCCGGGTAGCCAGCTTTCTTCAGACATTCTACGCCTTGGCTGCTGAGCATCTTGAGCCGGTCGGCGCCCGCATTGTCAAGTTCATGGGTGATGCCGGGCTGGCTGTGTTTCCCACAGACGTCGCGGAACAAGCGATATTCGCCCTCTGCGCGTACTCACACGCCACGCGGACAGTCGCCCGGGAATATGGGCTCGACACGTACCTCAACGTCAATATCCACGTCGGCTCAGTGGTCTCGGGGAGTTTCGGAGTCCCCGGGGCGGAGCGGTTCGATGTCATTGGTAAGGCGGTCAATGTCGCAGCCCGCCTGGGACGCCGCGGGGTCACTCTCTCCGCCCAGGCATTCCGCTGCCTCTCCCCGGAAGGACGGGCCCGATTCCAGAAGCTCACCCCTCCGACAACCTATCGCTTCACGAACTGACCTTCTCTACCCCCCATCACTCCGTCCCTTCGATCAACTTGAGCAGCCGCGGATCTGTAACGCAGGACTTGTCGTACTCCAAGGCCTGCTTGTAGAGCACCACCTGCTCTTTGACCGACAACCCCGGGTCCTCGGCTTTGGTCGTGTAGCAGAGCGCAATCTTCCCACCCAGCCGAGCACGGTCATCCCCCGACAGACGTCCGTGGATCTGTTTATAGGCGGCCAGGGCGCCATCGTTGTTGCCCTGATTGAACAGCTCCGTTGCCGCATTCTCCCGCATGATCAGCTGCCGCTTCTGGTACTGCATGAACAGAAAAACACCGGCACCAATCAGGATTACGAGGAAAACGAGATTCTTCAGCAGATTGGACTTCTTCTTCTCAGCCATAGTGCGACCATTTCTCCTTCAGTGTACTTCAGGCTGTATCTGCGCACGTGGAACAGTCATTCAACGATGTCCCGATGTGCCCGACGATACCGCACCGACGCCGGGTGTCAAACAACGTCTCCACACCGCGGGAAACAGCCGCCTTGCCCGGAAGCCCGCCTTCCTCTGTGCGGACATGCCAACAGGCTTTCCCGTTGACATCTGCGCGTCCTCTTGGATAGTATGCTCTGCACGCCTCACCGTGGCGACCTGTGCTGCCATGGTGCCGGACGCGCTGTAACCTGACAAAGCCCCAGCCTGGTTGAGGAAATAGACATGGCCGACACAAAAGACACGCTCCCCCCCTCCGAAGCCGAAACCCCGGAACCGGACGCGCAGGATGCAGCGCCGCTCGAAACAGAAGCGACGAGGGAACAGAGCACGGCTCCTGAGCAGGAGCCTGAAGAAGGCGGAGGAAATGCGGCAGTCTGGATAGCCATAGTCGTCGCCATCGTCGTCTTCGTCGTGCTCTCAAGGGCGCGTGAAAATAGCGGAACCCGAGGCGTTCCGCCGCCACGTCGTTCCGTCGCCACGCTCCTCTCACCTCAGGCCCGTCCCTTCGTCGACGAGGCCCGCAAGCATGAGAAGGAGGGCAACGACGCCCAGGCCGCCATCGCCTACACCAAAATCATCGAGACAGACCCGGACGTGGCAGAAATCCGACGACGACGGGGAAACGTCTACCTCCGCCTGGGCGAACAGGAGAAAGCTCTCGCCGATTTCGACCGATGCCTTCAGATCGACCCGAGCCTGGCTTCCGCCTACAACAACCGCGGGACGCTCTATCTCGCTGCCGGGGAGAACGAAAAGGCCGTAACCGATTTCTCCGCCGCGGCGGAGAAGAACCCGGGATCACCCGACGCCTACTTCAACCGCGGAAATGCGCAACTTGCGCTTGGCAAACTGGCTGAAGCAGCCAAGGACTATGGCGAAGCACTCCGACGTGACCCAACCCGGGGTGATGTCTTCGCGAACCGCGGAGTCGTCTTCCTGAAAGCGGGGCGCTTCAAGGAGGCCGTCGCTGACTTCGATCGCGCACTGAAGCGGTCACCGGAACTGGTTAACGCGCTGATGAACCGGGCACTTGCTCATCACTGCGGTGGCGCCTCTGACAAAGCCAAAGCCGATCTGGAACAGGCCAAAGCTCTCGGTGCAGATATAACTGAGTTGGCCAAAGCTCTTGCCGCGCCGCCACCGCCGCCACCGCCAGCCGAAGCCCCGTCAGCTGCGGCCCCGTCAGCTACCGCCGCACCGCCACCCCTTTCAGGCTCAGACACCAAGCCCCAGGACTAAAGACGACGTTCAGGTTCTCAAGCCCCGTCGAGACGGTCCAACAGCCGTGCTTCCCTGGAGGGCGCGAAACTCCCGTTGAGCCAGTGTACGAGACTGACCGCATTCCCCGTCTGACGAGTGCTTGCCTCCGTCCAGCCCAACCTCTATGGTAGCGGCTTCATGCGCCGCGAAACGGCCCCGGGCCGCTCGTGTTCGGCGCACTACCCCCCAAACGGCTGGCACCCTCCAGCGTGAAACAAGGAGTGACCCCCTGTGGCCATGGACAAACACATCATCCTCGGCGTGCACATCGGTGACCGTTTCCAGAAAGCAAGCGACGTGCAAACCGTTCTGACCGAATACGGCTGCAATATCAAGACTCGCCTCGGCCTCCACGAAGTCAGCCCCGATTACTGCTCCCCCGCCGGCATCCTCATCCTCGAAGTCGTCGGCGACGAAGCGCGTTGCCTCGAACTGGCCGGGAAGCTCGGAACGATCGAAGGCATCGAAGTCCAGAAGATGATCTTCGACCACGAGTAAGCCGTCCACTCCTGCTCGGTGCCGCCATCTTCCTCTTGTCCACCACGACGTGATCGACTCCGTCTACCGTGTCGTCAGTCGCGCGAGCGGCGGGACAACCACAACAGCATACGTCTCAAGCGGACCGAACTCGACCCGACCGTTACGCATGGTCACCATCGCCTCCCGGCAATCCCAGTCCGGCGACAGGACTCGGACGCATTCCGCCCGCAGCCCCTCCTCCAGCCCCAGGGAAACACTGTCCAGAGGCGTCTCGTTGTCGTAGTTGAGTAAATGGATCACCCGTTCCCCGCCACCTGCCCGATAGACCTCCATACCCACGTATGGACCAGCGTCCAAACTGCAGGGAACGCGACCGGCGGCCGCCGCCAAAATCCCTTCAGCAATCTCACCGGCCCGAGGCGGCAGACGCATGTCGTGGTAAGCAGGGGGATGGTCACGTGTGGGCGCGCTCAGTCGCTCCGGAGCATCGGGAAAAAACACCACATGAGGTAACTCGAAGAGCTCCTTGAGAGGGTGCTTGCACCGGTGCCGCCCGCGTTCGTCATAGAGCCCAGTCCTGCCCGTGACAACCAATCCCCCACCCGAGCGTGCATACGCCTTAAACGCCTCGACTTCACAGTCGCTCAGACAAGTCTGTTCTGCCAGAACGACAGCAGAGTATCTGGATAACCGGTCGAGTTGGTAGGTGAACAACATGTCAAACGGGAGTTGGTACTGCAAGCAAGTCTGCTCGACCCCGAACACACAGGGAAAAACGCTGAAGAAGTCGCACGCCAGGGAATGGGCTCCCCGGTAGACCGCGACCGTGGCCAGCGATTCCTCCGCATCGAACAGTGCCTCGTGGTCACGGAAGAAGTGGAGGTAACGGCGCAGGGCTTCGTGCAGGTCAGTCTGTTCGAACGCAGCCCGATCGCCCCCACACGAACGGGTCGCCCAGGTCGGCGTGACCATATGTCCTCCGAACATGGCGCACTCCGCCAGATCCCGCGTGACTTCAGCAGGCGTCTCAGGGCGCCGAAGGCCTCCCACAGGAGCGCCGAACGCGGCGATTTCTGCCGCCGTTTCAAACGAATCGCCGAGTCCCGTCCTCCGCTGCGACGGAGCCCTGATCCACCCCGTGCTCAGGACGACACGGTCAAGGGCGAACGCATGCTTAAGGCCGCGGAATTTTGCGGTCAGAACACCAGCAGCATCAATGAATGAATGATCGTGGTTCTCGTCCACCAGGAGATCGATGTCAGGCGTCGGGCCCCAGGGCCCCGCATCCATATCGTAAGTGACCTGTGCAGCTTCTGAATTGATGGATTTGATCACCCTGTTGAATACGCCAAGACGCTGGACCATGAACTCTCGGCGGAAGTCGAGAAGGCTCAAGAACAGCGGATCTCGGCGACTCTCTGTCGTGGGGATACGAACATGACGGAAGTGGGGGAGCCCGAAGAGCTCTTCCGCCTGGACAGCATCATACGTCTGCGTCAGATAATCGCGGAACGCCTTCTGGCACAACTCGCAGTGGCACTTGTACACAGTCCCATCCCACTCCACCCCATCCATCCCGACCTCGCCGATGCAACGCCGGACAACCGCCTCCAGGTAAGCCACATAGTCTTCATGCCGCTGACACCCCAGCCAGCGCCAGTAGGTACTCTTGCCATAGAGGAGGAGTTCGCCTGACGCATCCCGCTGGACCCAGTCACGGGCATGCGGGACCTCATCCAGAAACGTCTCGTAGCAGATCGTTGCCCATTGGCAGTACCCCAACACGCGAATGCCGTGAGTGTGGCAGAGCTCAGTGAATGCAGCAGCACGGTCCATTTCCTCCGCCTCAGCGAGCACCCCGAACCCCTTGAAGAAGTGAGTCGAGATGCAATTCACGCCAAGGTCCGCCAGTTTCCCGACCATCTCCTCGGAATGCATCCGTAGATACCAGTCCTCCGCCCAGTGCGCATTCCCGGGCGAATAAGCGGCCATGTGAGCTGAGCGCCGGTATAGACGAAGCGGCTCCCACAATCCCCACACCCAGCGGAGCTTCCCGCGTTGTATCCAGGACGGCACCGGATGATTCTGTTGTCTCGTCATACCACATCTCCCTCAACTGTCTTAACGTCTTCCCCCGGGGCCGCTGAGGCCCCGCCTTCTGCCTTCCTGGAGGGCGACACTCTGTGGAGCCGTGCCTTCCTCTGGTCCGCCGAGGGCCCGCCTTCTGTCTTCCTGGAGGGCGACACTCTGTGGAGCCGTGCCGTCCTCTGGTCCGCCGAGGGCCACCTCAGTTCGGCATGGTTTTCCGCCTTCCTGGAGGCCGGTTATCCCTAACCGGTGCCTTCCGGTCCGGCAAGAGACAGCCGGTCGGGACGACCGGAGCTCCAGGGCTTCCTCCCGGCCACCGTACCTTCCCCTGGGGACACAGAGCGAGTCCCGAGCGACCTGCTGCTCCAGCAGGACTGCAGAGCGACACAGTCGCGTGAGGCAGGCAGCCCCACCGTTCCCGACATCAGCACCGGGTAAACCGGCCAAACACGTACCCCAACGGCTCGGGGATATGCACCGACATCTGCTGTCCGGAGGACGTGATGCCGCCGCCTGGGGCGAGCACCTCCCAGTCACACTCTCCGAGCTTCGCGTCAGACGCATCAAGCGAGAAGCGTGGTTCCGAACTCAGCCCACGGAAGACAACCGCGTAACCACACTCCTCAGAGAGCGAGACAAAGCCCGTACATGAGAAACCATCCGGGGCAGCCCCGATGGGAAAGATCGTGCCCGAAAACAGATCCTGACGATGAGCTTTCCATATCTGGACCAGGGACGCAACCGATTCGAGGTAAGCACTGGGGAGATTCGACACCTCGAACCACCCCAGCGGGTTGCTGAACATGACCATGGCAAAGAGGGTGTCGGCAGCGTAGTTCACCGGAGCCAGGGGGTCATCCGCGTAATTCTCCAGGTTCCTGGTGTTGTTGAGAAACTCCATCCGCAGACGTCTCGGGTCCACCCAATGCGACAGCTTCCAGAGATTGCGCAGCGTTTGGTGCGGCCAGTAGTTGTGCCAATCCGTGTAACGGTTCTCCAGGAACAGAGGTCCGACTCCCAGGGCCCCAAAATAGCCAGGACGAATGCCTGCCGTGATGTCCAGATCGAACACGACCTCGCCTCGACTGCCATCCAGAACCATCGTGAAGAACCGCTGCAGGTTCTCGGCGGCCAAAGCTGTGGGAGCCTTGACCCCATCGATCTTGAAGTGAACAATGCCAAGGGTATTGAACAATTCCAGGATGCGCTCCGCGTCCTTACGCCAGTTGCCGTAGTCACTCCAGGAGTCGGGAGCGAACCACAGTCCGACGTCCATTCCTTTGGCCTTTGCCCGGGTGACGACGGGCTCAAGTCCGTTCCGCAATCGGTCGGGATGGGGCTCCCAGAACTCGGGATCCGCAGCCCAGAACCCTTCCCAAACGCCTCCCTTTTCCTTCGCGTAAGCGGAGTTGGAGGTCGTTCCCTGCTGCCAGCCATCGTCCAGTTGGACAACATCCACCCCCAAACGCTGGGCCGCCTCGATCTCTGCCTCGATGAAGGCATCCTGAATCCGGCCATCCCGCGAACGATCTCCCCAAGTGTTGCTCAGGAAGCGAGGGCATGCATGACCTGGCGTGCCCGGCCGGCGCTGCTGTTGCCAAGCGTGCAGAACACGTGTCCGCTCCACTCGTCCCCCCTGGTAATCAAGAACAGCCCACGGGCCGGATGACAGCCCTGCCGTGTCGAGAAGCGAAACATCGAATCCACTCCCTTTGCGGGCCGTAACGCGTAGGTCACTGCTCTGAGACACCGGACGAGCATGCGGAAGCGGAGACTCCCGGACCAACACCTTCCCACAACCATTGGCCAGGTCTTCGATCACAAAGAGGTTCCCGGAGAGGGATAGATTCCGGTCGGAGGGATGCAGCAACCATTCTCGTTCGTGGACCAGTTCATTGTGCCGATCGGTCGTGTCTGCAAGCATCACCTGGATGAGCTTGAGGTGTTGGGAAGGCAGCGAAAGCGACTCCACGACCGCCTCCTCGACTCCCGACTCCACAGCGGACAACGCCGCGGGATCTGTTTCGACCCCCGTGGTGGCTTGCGTCGTGCGTGCTGGTATGGCCATAGTGAGTGACGACCTCCCGGATCTGTATGACGTGTTGACGGCAGGGCACACCCCGCCTGATGATCTGTGCACCCATACCTTCGAGTCTTGGTGAACTGAGGCAAAGGCCAGCCACGCTCGAGCCCACCCATCCGGACAGTTCCGATGCCCCATTTGGGGGTTGGCTTTCGTTCCTCAGCCCGTCTGACGGCTGTCACGCCCAAGCCCTTCCCGTCTGCATCCCCCGCTGCTCTGGGCCACTTGCCTACGGCAGCCGGAAGCTATCTCCGCCTTCTTGCCGTTTTCTTGCGCCAGGTCTGGCGCTTGGGGTTGTCGATCTTCTGCTGTGTCTTGGCGATCTGTTCACGCTTCTTGACCAGGGCGTCGTGTTCCTGCCTGATCTTCAGAAAATTGCGGTAGCGCGCTTCGTCGAGGGTTCCCGAATCGATCGCGTCTTTCACGGCACAGTCGGGCTCAGACACATGATGGCAGTTGACAAAGCGACAGCGCTCGCCGAGCTCGACAATGTCCGGAAAGCTCTCCAACAAACTGCGCTCGTCGGACCACATCTGCAGTTCGCGCATGCCCGGGGTGTCGATCAGGGCACCACCGTTCTCCAGCCCGTACAGCTCGCGATGCGTCGTGGTGTGCCTGCCCGCGCCATCCGACTCCCGCACCTCACCCGTTGGCGCGATCTCGTCCCCGGCGAGTGCATTGACCAGCGCCGATTTACCCACGCCGGATGAACCGAGAAGTGCGACCGTGTTCCCGGTGCCCAGGTAACGTTCGAGTTCTTTCGTGCCCGTCTTTTCAGTCGCGCTGATCACGTGAATCGGGATGTCTGGTGCCACCGACCTGACCAACTCCGTGTAATGCTCGGGATCGTCGCACAGGTCAACCTTGTTCAGCAGGATGACCGGCGCGGCGCCGCTCTCGCGTGCCAGGGTCAGGTAGCGTTCGAGCCGGCGCAGGCTGAACTCCCTGTCGCCGGACACGCTCGTCATCAGAAAGACGGTGGTGATGTTCGTCGCCACCACCTGTTCATCGGTCGCGGAGAGGATCACTTTGCGAGAGAACTTCGTCTGTCGCGGGAGTATCGCGTGAATGCGCGCAGTCCCCTCTTCAACACGCGCTTTGATCGCGACCCAGTCGCCCACGGCGGGAAACATCCCTTTGTGTTTGGCGCGATGCCGGATGTTGCCGGAGATCTTGGCCGTCAGTTCCCCTTCTTCGCAGCACACCTGGTAATGGTGCTTGAGATGCCGCGTCACGCGTGCCGGGATGAACGTGTCCTTGTGCTCGGCAAAGTGCCTCTCAAAGAAGCTGTTCCAACCCAGGTCTGTCAGTTGCTTTCTCGTACGGGCCTCGTCTTTCCACTGTGCTTCCGGATGCTCGGTACTGGATGCCCTTCGACTCCGCTCAGGGCAGGCTGACAACGGGCAACCGGCATAAGCTGATGGGAGGTCACGGTGAAAACAACCTCACACGGCGTTAATTGCGCGCCCGGGTCACACACCTGACTTGCATCCCCAAAGCGTCGACGCATCTTCCTTACCTGGTCGCGGATGGTGAGCAGGTGCGAAGTGGCGACTGCCGCCCCGGCCACCACCACATTACCCGGAACCTGAGACCCAACGAGCAAGATGTGGATTGAGCTTTCAAACCTCACGATTCCGGCGCTTGCGCCGCAGGATCTGCGTCAGGCAGCGGCACGGACACTGAGCGTGCCCCCGGCAGCTGTGGCCGAACTCCGCGTGCTGCGCCGCAGCGTGGACGCGCGGCAGCACCGCAACGTCAAGTTCCTATACCGTTTGGCGGTGCGCCTGACCGATAGCGCCCGCGCACCCGGCGGTTTTCGGGAATGGGCCGAAACCGCACCGCCCGCGTTGACCGCGACGCAGCTCGACGACAGCGCGCCCGTGGTCGTTGGCGCAGGGCCGGCCGGACTGTTCGCGGCCTTGGCGCTGTGCGAGGCGGGCCTGCCGCCAGTCGTTGTCGAACGCGGCAAGCCCGCTCCCGAGCGAGTAGTGGATGTCAACCGGTTCTGGGCCGACGGCACGCTGGATCCAGATTCGAACGTCTTCTTCGGAGCCGGCGGTGCCGGCACGTTCTCGGATGGCAAACTGAATACACGTTCCAAGGATCCGCTGGTCACCAAGGTGCTGACCACACTGGTCGCGCTGGGCGCGTCCGAAACGATCTTGTACGACGCCAAACCGCACATCGGCACCGATCTGTTGGTACAACTGCTGCCGCTGTTCCGCAAGCACTTGGCGACGTTGGGAACGCGCTTTGCTTTCAACACCCGCCTGGACGGGCTGCGTCGAGCGGCGAGTGGGCATTTGGAGGTGGCACTGAACGGCGCGTGGACACTGGCCCGGCCGCTGGTGCTCGCCTGCGGCCATTCCGCATTCGACAGTTACCGACTGCTCTTGGACGCAGGTGTCGAGCTAGCGCCCAAGCCATTGGCGATCGGTGTGCGCCTGGAGCATCCGGCGCCCTTTGCCAGCGCGCTGTTCCAGGGCAACGATCCGCGTGTGCTGGAAGCATTGGGGCATGTTCAATACAACGTGACCGCCAAACTGCCGAATCGCGGCAGTGTCTACAGTTTTTGCTGCTGCCCCGGCGGCGAAGTGGTCGCCTGCGCGACCACGGCGGACACGCTCAATGTCAACGGCATGTCCGCGAGCCGGCGCGATTCGCCGTTCACGAACGCGGGGCTGGTGACACCGGTGCCACCTGAGGAGCTTGCCGAGGACGCCGCGGGCATGCTGCACTGGCGCGAGGAGCTGGAACGCGGCTGCTTCCGCCTTGGCGGCGGAGGCTTTGCGGTACCCGCGCAACGTGCAACAGACTTCGTTGCCGGGCGTGCATCGACCGGTAAGCTCCGGACCTCGAGCCGGCGGCCAGTGGCACCCAGCGATTTGAGCCGAATTCTGCCGACGCCGGTCGCGGCACGATTGCGCGACGGCTTGCGCAGGCTGGATCGTAAGTTCAACGGATGGCTGCGGAACGGTACGCTGTTGGGCATAGAAACCACAACCAGCGCACCGGTGCGGATCCTGCGCGAGGCAGACGGCGCGGCTGTGAACTGGCCGGATCTGCTGCCTGCCGGTGAAGGCAGTGGCTATGCCGGCGGGATTGTCACCAGCGCCACCGACGGCTGGCGCGCGGTCGACACCTGGCTCAAGGCGCATGGATCCGCGACAAGCTGAGATCGAGCGGCGCGCACACTGGCTCAGGTGCGAAGGGAACCACGGAATGCTGGGTCCGGTACGGCGGAACCACGCCGAGAAAGCGTGGGAGTCACTACTTCTTGACTGCGAACGAAACACAGTCCGGGAGAGCGACGTCAGGCGGTCCGGAAAGGAGCTCGCACCACGGAGGGAGAGCTGGCCCCGATTGCGCCGTTTCGACTTGCGGAGGCCGTGGCCAGCGTTTACATTTACTGCTTCTTACCCCTCCGTGCCGGAGTGGCGGAATTGGCAGACGCGCTAGACTCAAAATCTTGTGTCCGTAAGGGCGTGTGGGTTCGAGTCCCACCTCCGGTACCATTTACCCCTCTTTCCACTCGACATCAACATGCTTATTGACAGCATGTTGTGCCTTTCGAGTGCGCCAGTCACTTTCGGACTTCCCCATATTTTCCCCAACTTCGTGTCACCATAGAAGGT
>JABHEG010000063.1 GCA_018676675.1 Lentisphaerota bacterium | reverse complement strand
CGACGGCACGTTCATCCCGCTTCCCGACGACCTCTCCACCACGCCGTTCCTCAAGATCTGGGAGGACAACGTCTTCAAGCTCCTGCTCGACGAAGGCAGGATCACCCAAGACGTCATCGACCAGATGCGCTCCTGGCGCCATTCGGGCTTCTCAGTCGATAAGAGTGTTTCCCTCGCCGCCGGCGACACCGCCGGACTCGAACGCCTGGCCGCCTACATGGTCCGCTGCCCCATCAGCCTCGACCGCATCGTCTCAGTCAGCGACGGCGGCCAGGTGGTCTATCGAGCGGAAAAGGCCCAGTGCCAGCCGTTCCCCATCCTCGGCGACGCCAGATTGTTCCGTGGCATCTCGCGGAATTTTGAAGTCTTCGACCCGCTCGAGTTCCTGGCCGAGATCACCCAGCACATCCCAGACCCAGGTATGCAGCTGGTCAGGTACTACGGCCAATATTCCAACAAGACAAGAGGTCTACAGGCTCGATCCCGGAACGACTCAACCGACGCCCCCGAGGAGATCCTCATCGACGAGGAGGACACGCCATACCGTAAGCTGGCGAGAATGCGCTGGGGGGCGCTACTTAAGCGCGTGTTCGAGATAAATCCTCTGTGCTGTCCCAAGTGCGGCGGGGAGATGCAAATCGTCTCCTTTATTGGGCGCCGCGACCAGCCCGATGCCGTGGAGAGGATTCTGCGGCACTGCGACCTCTGGGACCGGCCGGCCTCGCGCGCCCCGCCGCCGCAAGAGCCCGAACAGCTCACGCTCGAACTTCAGTACGTTGACACCGACGAGTTCCTTATGGCCCTCTGACCTCAGACTCCAAAGGGCACGGACAAGCTCGCCCAAAAACAGCGGATTCGGGGGGCATTTCTCTGCCGAACGGCCGGATGTGCCTGGATTGATGCCGGATCGGGTCGGCGCCGACCCGATCCGGCATCAATCCAGGCCTTCACCCCGCAAAACCTCACCGCATTTCTTGCGTCAAAGTTCGCCCGCTGCTATTATCTTCCCGTCGCCGGAAAGCAATTTCCTATCTGTTTATCTTCCCGTCGCCGGAAAGCAATTTCCTATCTGTTATCTTCCCGTCGCCGGAAAGCAATTTCCTATCTGTTTATCTTCCCGTCGCCGGAAAGCAATTTCCTATCTGTAAACACTGATGCTCTGACCTGGCCCCGCGAAGAGAAGCCAGATTCCTAATACAGCATTGCAGGTCTGTATCCCCAATAGCAGCAAAAGCCCCCCCGTGATGCGTCCAGCCGCCACGGCGGATACAATGCCCAGGATCAACGCGATCGAGAAGAGCATCAACGCAGCACATGCGTAGGGCAGACCGAATGTCGTGTTCAGCCATTCAGTCGGGCGCACTGCCCACCCAATAGCGTAAGGCAGGCCAACGACCAGGGGAAGTAGGGCAGCAAGTATTGCCCATCTGGTTATGCATGTTGCTCTGGATTTCTTCATATCTTGTCATCGAACGCCGGGCCCAACTGCCGGGAGCCGCGAAGCGGATTTCCGGTCAGGTGCAGCCGCTTGCTCTCTCCGATATCTCCCTGCTTCCGGGCAGGGGGGAAGGACGTCTCTCAAGGACGGTCCATCTGGGATGCGATTTTCTTATGTGCCGATTCGTGGTCAAGGGCGCGTCGCCGCAGCCAGCGATCAGGTGGCCGGATTGCGTCTTCAGCTCCCGGATCGCATCCCGGGCGCATTCGAGCGTGGCGAAGGGTTGTTCGCGGGTGCCGGGGTTGGTGTCCGCGCCGTTCGGGCTCACGTGATAGAAAAGCTGCGTGCTCGAGGGCTCCACCGGGCCATGCAACCGGGCACACCCCATGCAGCCAAGGAAAGCGGCGAACAGGATAACGGGCGCGCGAGTCGTGAGCTTCTCTTTCAGCATGGATTCTCTTTCCGGGCTCTGCCTATCCGCAACGTGACCGCATGGTCGCATGGCTTCCGGTCCGGCAGTTGAACCGTCAACGCTTCCGCGGTGCGGTCGCATTGCAGCGGGCCGTCGTGGCCGAGCAGTTCCACCCGCTCGACGGGCGTCGCGTCCACGGCCATCCCGAGAGGGGCGATGACGATCTTGCCGTCTTCGGGCCAGCCCAGGGCGATGACGAACAGGGCGTCGTCACTTTGGGTGAAACGGATGTCTCGAGCCGTGAACGGCTGGGTCTTGGCTTCGAGGAAAACGCCGCCGACCACCTTGGTGGGGCCGTCGCCGAACACCCGCCAGGGACGCGTGCCATAGATGGCTTCAGCGTTGAGTTTCAGCCAGTCCCCCACCGCGAGCAGGCGGTCGCGTTGCTCCTGTGGAATCTCACCTTGCGCGCTGGGTGTTATCCCCAGCAGCAGACAGCCGTTCTTGCTCACCGCGTCCACCAGGTCATGCACGATCTGGGTGGTTGACCGGTATTCCGGCTCGTCCACATAAGCCCACGATTTGGTGTCGATACAGGTTTCGACGATGAACGGAAAGTCGGCCAGCTTATCCATCCGCCCCCGCTCGAAGGCATTGAGAATGCCGCAGCCCCAGGCCAGATCATTGTGCTTGTAGCTCACGGCGAGTTCACTGCCCCATTCGTTCTCTTTGCCGTAGTAATGCGCCAGCATCTGCTGACGATGCGCCTCGGTGATGATGTTCATCCGGGAATCGAAATACAGCATGTCGGGCTCGTAGCGATCGACCACCTCGTTGACCTTGGCCAGCCAGAGGTCACAGAATGCCGCGTCCGGGTACGGAAGCGGCTGGTGATAGTTGCCGCCGTTTCTGAAAGCCGTAGCGGGCGCGTAAGGACCGTAAAGGCCGCTGTAGCGAGGGTCGCCCGCGTCGACACTCTTGTCCCAGGTCGGATACCACCCCCAGAGCCACTGGTGATGGAACGTGGTCAGAAACTTCAACCCACGGGCCTTGACTGCCGTCTCCATGGCGCCGACAATGTCACGTTTCGGACCCATCTTCGAGGCGCACCAGTCGGTCAGCTTGCTGTCCCACATGGAGAAGCCGTCGGCATGTTCCGCCACCGGCCCGGTGAAGCGGGCGCCCGCACGCGCAAACAGTTCCGCCCAGTCGTCGGCGTCGAAGTGCTCACCGGTGAACATCGGGATGAAGTCTTTATAGCCGAAGGTCGCGAGGTCGCCGTAGGTGGCCAGATGATGCGCATGGTGCTGTGTTCCCGGCTGGTACATGCAGTGCGTGTACCACTCACCAAATGTTGCCTGAACCGCGTAGGGCCCCCAGTGGAAGTAGATGCCGAACTTGGCGTCCCGCAGCCAGTCGGGCACTCCGTGGCGTTGCAATGCCGGCCAGTTGAGCGTGCCTTGGGTCATGGAGCAATCTCCTATCGGGCATATACTGGTCGCAGTCCGTCCGGGCCGTCTTTCCAACGGAAGGTGGTCGGGATGCGAATCGGGGCAACGACCGAAAGCGCCTTTCCGGTCAATTCAAACTCGAAGCTCTGCACGTTGGCCTGTTCCGGAGGAGACGCTCCCCGGGGACGGTTCATGCCTTCGTCCCCGGCAGCATCCAGCGCAATGCCGCGGCCTCCGCCCTCTGGCGACCTCACCACGAGCAGGGCGCGCGCCACGATCCTCAACTCGCCGGCGACCAGGGCTGCCGGGGTCGGTGAGGTGCGGTAGGAAACCGTGCAGCCGTCGTCCAGGGAGGCGTCAAACCCGGTGACGGCCTCACTGTCTGCCGGCGTACAGGACGTGATCCGGCTGGTGCGTCCCGGAGGCACGGGCTCGATCAGCGTGACCAGGAGTTGGTCGCCCGAACCGGTCCAGCTGGCGTGGACGTCAGCTTTCGCCACGAACACGCCCACCTCTTTCTCGATGGCCGCCCAGCCGACCGTATCTGTCTCGGTATGTACCCCGTAGTACTTCCGGTAGGTCACGGGCGGCGGCCCGAACTGACGCAGCACGAGGTCCGCGCCCTGGTCGTGGTGAGCATGGATCGTACGGCGCGCCTCGTCCGCCGTCACCTCGGACTCCGCAAAATCCGGACGGAAGTTCCAGGACTGGCTGTATGTGTGTCGACCGGTGGACAACACGCGGTCGGTCACGATCCAGAGCCCCTCGCGGCGCAGGAGCAGGAGCTGACGCTCGTGGCGGACATCCTCGATGCTGACGTCCTTCTCCGTCTTGTTCGTGAGGTAATTGAACCCGCCATAGGTTCCGGCGAAGAAGCCCTCGGCGACGTCGAATCGTGCCGAGGTGTGCCAGCGCGCCGGGATCGGCTGCGTCACCTCCGGCGTTGCCGGCTTGCCGCGGAGACGTTGCGAGTAGCCGTCCACGGATACGGAATTCTGCGAGACCGTGCTGTGGAAATAGCCGTTGTAGGTTCCCCGCTGCGAGTAGGCCTTGTCGTTGGCGTTGACCAGCAGGTAGTCGCCGTAGGCCCACAACTGCAGGCCGTTGCCGCCCTCGCGCATGTGGCCCGCGCCGGGACGGCTGCTCTTCATGAAGCCATACAGGCTGTCGGCAGCCCAGCCGGTGCGCATGGCGCAATAACCGCCGTACGGAAAGCAGATCGACGTGAACGCGGGCGGCCTCCCGGTGCCGTCCCCGAGCAGTTGATTGTCGACGGCGGCTTGGAGGGGCGAGAGTTTCGCTCTGCGCTCGTTGTAGGTCACGATGGCTCGCGAGCGGTCGTACCCCCAGTGATTGTCGCAGCCGGTTGTCGGCAGGCGGCCGTCCGGCATCTTGAGTGCGGGCAGGAACCGCTCCCGGTAATCGCGCTTCTCGCGGAATTCCGCTACCCATCCGGCCGGGGTGGTGTCGAAGGGCGGATTCTCACCCAGGACGATGAATCCCTCCAAGGTCCCGATCAGACTGGGATTGTAGTTGAAGGACTGCTCGGCGTCTGTACCGTCCGCCAGATATCCGGCGCCATCCAGGTAACGGCGCATCGCGGTCAGCGCGGAGTCCGACCACTGCCCCGCATCCCTGAAATCCGGCAACGCGACGGCCAGCCGCATCACGCCCTGCGCACACAGGCAAACCTGGTTCGGAGCGCCCCAGTGCTTCAGGCGGTACATACTGTCCCCCACTTCCCAACCGCTCAGGTAGAGCAGGATGTGCGCCAGATCGGCTCCCGACACGATGGCCTCGGCCTGATCGATGGCGCCGCCGGCCATCATGGGCAGCCAACTCAGGAAGTTGTTCAGACGGCAACCGTGGTACATGAGCGACTTGGTGGACCAGGGGATGGTCTTGTTGACCCGGTCCCTGCGCGCCGGGTCGCTCATGCAGACTGCATAGCTGTTCTTGAAATTGGCGGCGAAATCCGTCCAGTATCCGAACCAGGCTTTGAGATACCTGGGGTCTCGCGTTTCGCGATAGGCGATGGCCAGCTTGTTGGCCCAGTGCATGGTGGACAGGTCACGCAGGACGGTGTCGTACCCGTCCTCGGGAATTCCGTGCCACACGACCTCACCGGGGCGCCCGATGTTGTAGCGAGTGGTGCCCCGCTCACCGTAGTGCCCGGTATGCACCCAGCCCTCGAGCAGGTCATCGGCCTTGGTGTAGGCCCAACTCCAGCACCCCTCGACCGGCTGCCCGAGCTCGAGTCTCGCGGCCCGGGCCAGGGACGCATCACGATAGGCGTCAAGCGCCTCAGCCGTTTTCCCGTCCGCGACGAGTTCCCGGGTCTTCTCCAGCCCTGGCGTATCCAGAGCCACTCTTTCGAAAAGCTGCTTTGCCAGCGCCGCCGCAGGTTGTGCGTCCCCAGCTTGGGCGACGTGTTCGATGACACCGAGAACGCCGAGCGCCGACCCCAGCGCGACTCTGGCCAGGCAGCAGAGTCGGTGCGGCAGCATCGCTGGAGACTTGATTGTCGTCCTGTCTTCGCGGGCTCTTCTTCCGGCTTGAATGCTCAAACACTGCAGTCGCATCAGATCTCTCCCTCTGTCGTCAGACTGACTTTCGCCGGATCACGCGTCGTCTTGTTCTCGCCGCCGGTGCCGACCCCAATTCCTGCTCCCGGGCCTGCGGCTGTAACCGGGGCGGGGGTCAGCATGAACCGGTACTCTTGCCGGACAGGTTCGTCGTTCGGCGTGTCACAGGGGACGCTGAAGGTGATTTCCCAGGTTGCGGAGTTGGCACAGTAGTCGACCTGCCAGAAGTCGCGTCCGTGGACGGATTGGTCGATGGCTCGCCAGGCCCCGCCGTTGCAGCGAAACTCCAGACGCGGAACACGGTAGTCGCCGAGTCCGCAGATGGTGATCGGGACGTAACCGAGGCCGCCGGTGATCGCGAACTCGGCGCGGTCCAATTCGGCAGCGATCCGCACGGCCGGCCAGCACCGTTCCAGCGTGCCGGTCTCGACGTCGACCCGACGATCGTTGCCGACGGCTTCGCGATGGATCATGCGCCAGGTATTACCATGCTCCTCGAGGGCGGCGCGCAGGGCTGTGTTCGGACCGTAGTAGTCGGCGGCGAACTGGGGCATGACGACGTGTTCGACGGTCACTTCGACGTAGTCGCCGGGCAGGAACCGGGTCACGCCGGGCGGCGGGAGGATGTCGATCGTGGAGGTGTCGGCACCGCGTGCGTTGACGCCGTGTTCGGCGGCCCAGGGAACGGCGTCTCTGCCGCCTAGACGAGCCTTCCAGGCGCGGATGACAATGCCGCGGTTGGCCCAGGCGCCGATGTCCTTTCCGTCCTTGCGCGAGGCCCGTGACACGGCTTCGTGCAGCGAGATCCAGGGGGTGCGTCCGGCGCACTCGATGGGCTCGGTCTTGTACTGGTTGTCACCCCACTGTGCGTCCCATTCGCGGGTCACTCCGGTTTCGTTGCCCAGGGCCATCTTCCGTTCGCCCGTGTAGCTGTAGGTGTCGGCACCGATCTGGAAGATGACAAAGCGTGAGAAGTCCGTTTCTTCCGTCACATCCATACGCAGGCGGTAGACGCCGCGGACAAGGTCGTCGGACCGCTGCAGGCTGACGCTCGCCTGGTGCTCGATTCGGCCGTTGGCGGTGTGCCCGGCATAGAGGACGTCGGTAAGGACCGGGCACTGCCGGAGGTAGGCGGTCTTCATGCGAGCGGGGAAGACGCGATTCCCATCCGGGTCAAAGAAACGGAAGAAATCCCCGCCGCCGACGTTGTGGGTCCAGTGCCACTTCTGGTTGCTGTTCATGCTCGAGACCATGAGCGGGCGTACGTCGAGGATGGCGGCCGCCGCCTGGGCTTGGTCGGGCTCGTAGCAGATGCTCTCGCCCCAACTCCCGAGCGCGGACTGGTCCCAGAGTTGGTTGCTGCCCCAGCCGATGAGGCAGAGTTGGGCGTGCGAAGCAGCCGCGACACCGCCCCAGTGACCGTAGACGAGCGTCAACTCCAAGTCGACCGCGGCGCCGGGCGGAATCCGCACCTGACTGAAACCGTGGAACCAGGTTCCCCTGTACACGCCGCCTTCCGGGCGGCCGTGCCAGTTCTTGCTGATCTGGACCGGGATGCCGGTCGGGTTGCCGTCACTGTCTCGAAGCACGGCGGACATACCGGTGATCCCCGCACCAATGCGTTGACGGATGCCGCTGCCGTCCTTGTCGAAAAGCAGCCGTGCTGTGCGTTCGACCCGGTCCGGATTCGAGAGCATCAGACTGACGCGTTCGACGGCGTCGTTTCTGGATTCGTGGGTATCGTTCGGGACCGTCGGCTCGATACCGTTAAGGTCGATCCGGTACCAGCCGCGAGACGGGTCGAACTCGGCCGGGCGTTCGGCCCCGCTCGGGATTTCCACGGCCTTGACGGTGACCGGGCTCGCCTCGGGCGCACCGGGAGACACGTGGGGACGGTAGACGACAGCGGTTTCCTGCCAGTCGTTTCCGGTCCACGCCCGGCCGTTGGGCAAGTTCAGGCGGTCTTGCAGTTCGCCGTCGGGCGTCGCCAGACGGATTGCCATGGATGCGTCCTGCCACGTTTCGCACGGGCGCTCAAGCGAGGTCAGACCGTCGTCGCGGAAGGACCATTGACGGACCGGCTCGGTCTCGACGACGGCGGCTTCGGGTGTGGCGGCCCGGGCCTTGACGGCCTGCGGACTCAGCGCACGGTCATAGATCCGGATTTCGTCCACAACCCCACGGAAGTAGTACCCGTCGCCTGAATTGTCCTGACGGCGCCCGAAGGCGAGCGGGCCGTTGCCCGGAGTCCGTTTGCGACCGATCTGGCGGTCACCGGCCGACCGGCCGTTGATGTAGACGCGGAGCGCGTCGCCGTCGTAGGTCATGGCCAGGTGGTTCCACTGATCGACGTGGAGCGGTGGATTGCCCTGGGCATCGACGTGGAAGGTGTTTTCGCGGCCGCCGCCGATGTTCAGCCAGGCGCGCGGCCGGCCGCCGATCAGCATGAAGCCGTAGTTGCCGTCAGCCCATTCGTTGCCGTTCTTGCACACGAGCCAGGGATGAGTGCGCTGAGACACCTGGCAGTCGGTCGGAACAAAGGCCCACAGTTCGAGCGTGAGCTGTTCCGGTTCGAGTTCCGGGCTGTGCGGGATCTCCAGGTGGTTGGTGCCGTCAAGCCCGAATCCCCCGCCGACCCGCCCAAAGCATGCGTCCCCGGCGGGAATGGGCTTCACTCCGGGCCGGGCCGCGAGGATCAAAGCCAAACGGTCCGGCCATGCCGCGGTCTCGAACCGCGCCTCCACATTGAGGCGCTCACCGTCCGGCGCTGCAAACTCCAGATCCCTCACGTCGGCGCGCTGCATGAAGCGCCCCGACTCGATCAGGCGCGGCCCGGCAAAGCGTGTCCACTTGCCGCCGCTTCTGCAGTGGAATTCCTTGCCTTCAACCGTGATAGTCAGCGCGAGCTCCGCGGACGGTAATGCCTGCCAGGCCCGATTGTCCGCGGTTGCGCACTCCGCATAGCTCAGGTCGCCAGCCGGAAGCGGCCCCAGGCGCGGAATCCGCAACGTTTCCGTCTCAAGCGCCATGGCGTAGCGCCCGGTCTGGACGATCCGCAGCCACGGCGCGTCGGGCGTATGCGACGGGAATCCCTCGGCCCACCACATGTGCGCGTAGTCGGCCCGCTGCGGCGGCAGGAACCCGGCGGGGAGGACAGGGGCTGCCGTCTCCCGGACTACCGCACGGTCCGGCCGGGCGCGGCCGCCTGCATCCCGACGGTCACTCGTGCAGCCGCAGGCTGCCAGCAGCACGGCCCCCGATATTGCCAACGCATTGCGCTGTCTGGTCATTGTCTCGCATCCTTTCCGCTCCGCCGCAGGCACCGGGGCTTCTCCGTGGTTCCAGCCGAATGACTCTGCGCCTGATCGTCCAGCAGTCCCATTCGGTCAAAATGGACTGGGCGGAAATCTGGGAGCAGCTTGTACACGACCGAGTCGGACCGGAGCGCGAAGTCGCCGTTGGCGGGATCGACAAAGCCGGGCTCCTGGTCGGACCAATTCCAGTACCAGAAACCGTACATCCAGGGGTCTTCGGCGGCTGTCCAACGCAGCGGACGGTCACTGTCGATAGCGATGGCGAAACCGTGCGGGGGGTCGGGCCGCTGCTCGGGCGGTATGTACGCCATGGTGCCGGCACCGGCACCGAACTTGAGGATCTGGCCTTTGAGCTTGTCATCCCAGTTCCGCACGACCGATCCCATTTCGACGACTTCGGTGATATGGGCGTAATCCTGGTTCGGCCAGCGCGCCAGCGTCATGACCTTCCCGTTGCAGAACAGCTCCGGAGCAGGCGGCCCAGCCTGATAGCGGGTGTAGGCCGACAGCGCATGCATGCTGTGGCCATACAACGGCATCTGCCCGAATTCGGTGATCCCCATGGCTTTCAGGTCAAACTGCAGCACCTTGCCCCGGGCCGTCTCCGGCAGGCGTCCCAGTGTTGCCGCGTCGTCCACAACCCGGAACTCGGTCAGCGCAAAGCTGAGACCGCCGCACAGGAGGGCCTCCTCGCCGTCCTTGGGAGCCGAGGCATACACGACCGGCGCGTCGGCCGTCCCGGAATCCTCCGCGGTCAACTCGAAGGTTGCCGTGCGCGAGTACACGCCGCCGCGCAGGACCACGGTCACGCCGCCATCAGGCATCCCGCCGGATTGCGTCTTCAGTTCGCGGATCGCATCCCGGGCACGCTCGAGCGTGGCGAACGGCTGCTCGCGTGTGCCGGGGTTGGCGTCAGCGCCATCCGCGCAGACGTAGTAGACGGTCGTATTGCTCTTATCCGCCTCCTCCGTTGCGGTGAAACCGGGGCGAAGACAGCCGCCGGCGGCGACGGCCGTGATTGTCAATACGACCCGGATGAAGTCTGGGCGAGTCATGATGCGCTATTCCTTGCTGCGAGATGGATGAACCGTCCTTTCAGGCGGAGAAGATGGCACTCATTGCCACACCGGTACCAGACCGGCATCGTCCACGTAGGCATCGCCGTCGCCCTCCTTGAGGATGGCTACGTTGACCGGGCCGGATTCGTCGAGCCGGAAGGTCGTGGTCACCTGCCGCCAGACGGCCGGCTCGGCCGCCGAGTAGCGCGACGAGGCGACTTCTCCCTGCGGAGTGCGCACGCTCAGCACCACGTCCGGCGCCCCTCCGCTGCGGACATAGGCGGCGACAACGAATTCTCCGGTCGGTAGATCCGCGATGATCTGTTCGATGCGGGCGTCGCCCTCGCCGCTCAGGGCGAGACTGTTGCCATGCACCGCGAACCGGCCATCGGCGGGCGGATCGTTGAAGCCGGGGAAATGGCTCACCTTCGCCTGGCCGCCGACCACGGTCCAGCCCTCGGGAAGCCCCTGGGATGCCTGGGAGAAGGAGCCGTTGACCAAGTAGTTGCGGTGGAAGGAGGCGGTGGCTTCGTGGATGGGATGGGGCGGGTTGGCAAAGTCGTGCCCGGCCCGCCAGAGGGGCTTGCCCGCCTCGTAGGCGCCTGCATCCGCGGCGGCGCCCGTGAAGCCGTCGTTGATCCCCGGCAGCGGCACCCCCCGGTCGCGGCCGACGGGGACGAGGTCGCGGGCCGGATCGAAGCCCCCGGACGGCGGCGGCGCGTCGTGGAGCACGGTCGCGGCCTCGCGGTAGCCGCAATCCGCCTTCATGCGCGGCTCGCGCAGCAGCAGATTGTTGGCCAGCGTCGTCCCGAACAGTGTGTTCCGGCCCTGCCACGGACTATAGGTGCTGGCGATGCTGCCGTACACCGTATTGTGGAAGACCATGTTGTAGTGGCCGGGATGGTTGAGCTGGATGGCGTTGCCCGAGATGTTCCAGAGCACGTTGTGATGCACGAGATAGTTGTGCATGTAGTTGTCCAGATAAATGCCGTTTCCCATGGAGGTATCGACACTGTGGACCCAGTTGTGGCGGATCTGGGTGCCGCCGCCGTCCTGCCCGCCCTGGTAGATGGCCCCGGTGTCGTGGCAGATGCGCCCGGCGCCGGAGACGTCGTTGAACTGGATCAGATGACCGGGCCCGGCAAAGCGCATGCAGTCCCGTCCGGTGTCGCGCAGGGTGTTGTGACTGACCATGTTGCCGACCCCGCCCAGGTTCACGCAGCAGGCGTAGGCACCGATAGTGTCGGTGTCGTGAATGAGACAGTTGATCATGGCATTGCCGGTGCCGTGGAGCGTCACCGCGGAACCTGTGGAGTAGGCGATCTTGCTGTCGCGCAGGATATTGCCGCTGCCAGAGATGAATATCCCCTCGCTGCCGGGTACATGGGACATGGTGGAGCCGCCCCGGGTATGGCAGATGTAGTGGGCGGTGATCCCCGAAACCAGGCAGTCGCGCGCATCCCCGAGGGTCATGGTGGCCCCGAAAATCCGGATGCCGTGGACGTGGATGTGGGCGCGGCCGGTCAGGTCGATTGCCGTCTGCCGCCGCTTCGCCTCGATGCTCCAGCGGTTCGGATCCTCGCCTTCCGCGACCGCGAGATAGAGCTGCCCTGCCGCCTTGTCGTGGAACCACTCGCCCGGCGCGTCGAGCAGGGCGCGGGCATTGCTGATAAAGAACTCCGCCTCTTGGTAGACCGGCCGCCCCTTGCGCAGCGGCGCCGGCCGGCCGGGGTTGTGTTTCTCCTTGACCCACCAGGTGTCGTGCCCCTTGACGAGGACGGTGCGGGTGGCAGGATCGTAGCCGACGACCGACGCGGTCCAGCTCGACCAGCGCCACTGCGCCATGCACCAGACGGTCGCGCCGGCAAGTGTCTCCGCCGTCCAGCCTGCGGGGAAATCCGGGCAGTGCAGGCGGTCGATCCCGCTCCCTTCGAAGAGTGCCGTGGTCCCTTCGGGATCGAAGGGATCGTCCCCCGCGCGGTTCGGCCAGCGGGCCTCGACCAGCAGCCTGCCGTCCCGAAACACCTGGCTCCCCGGTCCCAGATCCCCGTCGAAAGCGGCGCGGAAGGTGTGCTCCTCCACCCGTTCCCATCCGGTGACTGGATCGAGTCCGGAGAGAACCACGGTCGCGCCGGGGGCCGCCCGGAACACGATGGGCGCGGCCGCGGTCCCGTCCCGCGGAGGAACGACCGTCTCGCGGTAAGTTCCGGCCTGGATTATGCAGACGTCGCCCGGCTGCATCCGTTCCGCCGCCGCCTGGATGGTCCGCAAAGGCGTGTCCGCCGCAGTGCCGGGGTTCGTATCCGCGCCGTTCGGGCTTACGTGATAGGCTGTGGCTTGAGGACATACATCGATTGGGCTGTGCAAACGAGCACAGCCCGTGGAGAGAAGTGTTGCCGCGAGCAAAAGAACGATCTCGTTTCTGGTGATCTTCTCGTTCAGCATGGGTTCTCTTTCCCAGAGGCAGAGCCCCTTCTTGAGTGTCGTCTACTCCGCCGACGGCGTCATCCAAGGCCAGTCGTCGGTCCGAAATGGATACGTGGCAAAGCCCTGCTTGTTGTAGAGATTGCACAACGGGAAATTGCCCCAAGCGTAGCGCACCGCGGCCGGTTCAGGCACTTCGGGGCAGGAAACAAGCACGGTGTCGATGCCCTTGATTTCGGCCTTGGCGCGGAAAAAACGCCGGTTCTTGTCAGCCAATTCGAACCCCACCAACTCTTCAACCGACAGGTCGTGCCCGTCCAGAGTGACGTCCCGGACCATCAATCCCGCACCGACCGATACAAAGGTCAGGATTGCCTTCTCGTCTTCCATTCTCCAAGATCCCAATACCGGACCGTGGCAGACGCCGGGCTTACCGTAGACCTTCGCAAGGGCCATGGCGGCGAAGCGCTCGGCGGGAATCTCCTTGTATCGAGGGTGGATGTCCTTCTGTTCGCCGCCGTCGGTGATGGTGATCGTCCAGGCGTTACCGGCTTCCGCCGCGGCTTTTGCGAGGGCGACACCGAACCGGCTCCGAGCGCTGTCCTGAGGCAGCGGGGAATGTTCGCCCAGGGGAGCCAGTTCACTCATGAAGAACGGCAGATCCGGCTGACTGAAGAGCCCACGCCAGGAGCGGATCAGCTCACACACCTTCTGATCGTAGATCGAGAACTCCCAGACATTGCCCTCGCCCTGGTACCACAGCACACCCTTGATGGCAAAGGGAACCAGCGGCGCGATCAGGCCGTTGAACAGTGAGCCGGGCCGGTTGTAGTCTTCCGGCCCGCGCGGCTTACGGGGAGCCCCAAGCGGCTTCTCGCCGCGTTGTTTACGGGCTGCGTTCTCGGCAGCGAGTGCCCGTTGGGTGGGAAAGCGACGGTTGAAATCGGCCAGTTCCTTGTCGTAGCGCGCCTTGGCGTCAGGGTACTCGGCCAGGGCTTTCCGGTACTCCGTGATGTAGCGCTCGCAGGAGGGAAGGGTCTCCACGCTCTCCTGCGGGAGCCAGTTCTCGATCCAGGTTCCGCCGCGTGAGGCGTTGATCACGCCGACCGGGACACCCACCTCCCGCTGGATGCGGTCCCCGAATAGATAGCCGATAGCAGAGAATCCGTAGGCCGATTCCGGAGCCGCAGCCCGCCAGGTGCAGGCGACGTCAGTCAACGGCTCGCCTGGCCACGTCGCAGGCACGCTTCCCAGCCGCAACAGTGGGTTGTCGGCCTCGTCCAGGCGTTGTTTCAGGGGCGGATGGGTGCGGGCGCACACAGCCAGTGCAAGCGCCATGTTCGATTGCCCCGAACAGAGCCAGACGTCGCCGACGAGGAGATCCGAGACGCGGGATTCGAGATGCGGGTTGCGGGTTGCTGCCACCAGCGTGCGGGGCTCGGACGAGGCGGGCATGGGATCGAGGGTGACTTGCCATTTGCCTGCCGCGGCGACCGTGACGGCCTTGCTTTGCCCCGCGAATTCGACGGTGATTTCTGCACCCGGCGTCGCCCAGCCCCAGACCGGAACGGGCCGGTCGCGCTGCAGCACGGCGTGATCACTGAAGACCCCGGCCAGTCGCAGGGGAAGCGTGTCCACGGTCGCCGTCGTGATGGCAACGTGGGACTGGGCATCGTGATTCCGCACGATCTCGATGGCGTCGATCCGCTTGAGTTCGAGCAGGTCTTCGGTTACGGTCTCATTGCCGTTGAAGGTCAGCGTGACCTGCTTCTCCGCCAGATCCGCGGAGACCGCAATCCAACTGCTGAACATGTGTCCGTCGTAAGCAATGGGGGGGCGGCGGACGGGCACTTCCCTCGGCGCGACCGCGTCGCCTTTGAGGCGGCACCGGGCACCGTCCCAGATCATCTCGAGCTCAACCCAGCGATTGGCAACACTGTCGCCGAAACGAAGCGTGGCGCAGCGGTGTTTGGCGCGGTCATAGTGGATCGCGGCTTCCAGGTCCAGACGCTTCACGCCTGGCGTGTCGAGCATGCGCCGGGCTGAGGATGTGCCCGGTTCCGGTGCGGTCAGCAGATAACCGTATGGCGTTGCGGTTAGTGTTGCGCCTTCGCTTGTGTGGAAACGCTCCGGTGGCCCGAGCGGATCGGGTAGCGGGTCCGGGGGCCTCTCTGGTATCGGCTCGTATGCGAGGGGCGGCGCGGCGGGATCGGGACGGCCGGTGGGGCCCATCCAGTTGGGCGGATTGCGCTCGATGAGCCACTGGTCCGACCAGAACTCCTCGAAGCCCCTGGCATCCCAGAGCCAGTGCAACCAGCCGCGGGCGTTCAGGTGCTGGTACGTCTCGGCCTGGAAGTCCGCAAGCAACGACATGCCCCTGGCCAGGTCGTAGTCGACGGCATTGCGGAACACACCGATCTCGCCGATCACCATGGGCTTGTCCAGGCGCAGACGCGAGGCGTGCTTGTTTCCCTCCCAGTCCTGGTAGCTGGTGTAGGGCTGGTTCCAAGGGGCCACGTAGAAATGGGTGTCGAGGAAGTCGCACATGTCCTGGATCGCGGCCAGGCCAAAGGCAATGTGCTTGGGCAAGGCAGCGTGCCGGATCGGCGGCTCCACCGGCAGAGCGTCGGCATCCCTCACGAAGAAGGCGCTGACCGAGACGAGCGCGTCCGGATCGACGGCTTTGACCATCACCCGGATCTCACGCACCCATCGCACGGCGACGGCATTCGCCAGTTGCCGGCGCTCTTCCGCAGACGCCAGGTCGAAGGTCCCGACGCCGGGGACCGTGAGCGTGCCTTCTCGCCTGTCGAACGGGTCGCTCCAGCCGAAACAGATCTCGTTCTTCAGGTCGATTCCGGCAATGGCCGTTAGCAGGGCCCGATCCTCCGCCTTGACCCGCCGCAGCACATCCCCCCAGTAATGGCCGTAGGCCCGAATGAAGCGTTCCGAGAAGTAGTGGTTGTTGGTACCTTGTATCTTCGGTGTCGACTCCGGCAGCTCGCCCACTGCTGCCACGTAGGCGTCAGGCACCCAGTCACAGGTCAGATAGGTATACACCCCATGAGACGCGCCGCGGCGAATGAAGTCCACCACGTTGGCCATGTACGCCTCGTTGAGCGTGGCACTGCCGTCGGTCGCGGTGATGTTCCCCTTGCGCAGGAAGACCCGAACCACGTTGTACCCGGCCGCGCGCATCTTGCGGAACATCGTCTCGACGTCGTCTCGATCGTAGAGCTCCGCAAATGTCTTGTCGCCCGGGTACGTGATGAACCGGCAGTGGTTCGTGCCGCGCCAGAGCACGGCCTCGCCGGTGGCGGTGTTGTAGAATTCGCCCCGGCCATCCTTGTCCTGCCGCACACCCAGACGCGGCAGAGATGTCGTCCGCGTTTCGGCGCCCGCTGCCCCGCAGAGACTCAGGCCAACGGCAATGGACAGGCCGACGGTCCGCATCAGGGCTTTGAAGAGCCGGCAGTCTGAACAGAAATCCATGTTGCTCTCCCGACTCCTAATGCCCGTAGTTTCCACTCAGTTCCCTGGCGAGCTTGGCGATCTCCGGCTGACTCGCGCTGGTTGCGTTGTACGTCGCATGCTGCCATTTGAAGTGCCACGCCCAGAAGCCCATCAGCGAAACGCCGCTCCTGTCGAACATCCTCATCATGTCCAGAACATCATGGGGATCAGTGTCTTGCCCGTCCTGGTAGTTCTTCCCGAACTCGCCGATGAAGACCGGACGCCCGGTCTCGCGCATGGCGGCAATGAGCGTCTCGTACAATGCCATGTTGTTCGCACAGCCCATCTGCTTGACCTCCCCTTTCGCTCCGACGCCATTCGGGTCGTACATGTGCAGGGAATACACGTCCAGCGGTTCGGGCTGGGAGCTGATGTTGTTCGCGATGAACTCCTCAAGTGTATCGGTCCTGTACTTGAAGTCCGGGAAGGTCTCCCGCCGGCTGGTGCATTCCGGCCGGACACACGCGTCGCCGCTGGTGACCAAGTGATTCCTGTCGATGCATTTGATGAACGCGGTCATCTCCTTGTAGATCCTGACAATCTGGTCGTAGCTCAGCGAGTCTTCGATGGTCTGGTGAACGCGGGGCGCCTGGCCATCGGTGAACACCCCGGCATTAACCGGCTTTCCCGCCATGTTGACATCCGCATGGAGCATCAGCTCGTTGTGTATCTCCCACATCAGGATAGTCGGGTCATCCTGGTAGCGGGTGACGAATTCCCCCACGTACTGGTAGGTTTGTTGATATCCCTTTGAATTGGGGTCAAGGATCGCCTGGGTCGGCTCGCCATGGTACCCGGTGAATGTGCCAATCAAGCTCAGGCTGGGGACAAGCTTCAGGCCTCGCTTCCGGCATTCGGCAACGACGGCATCCATATTCTCCCAGTAGGCATCTTTGTCCTTGGAGGCTCTTGCAAAACCCCTCGGACCGCCCGCTTCCAGCGGCCGCCCCGAGGGGCTTTGCAGCTAATTTCTGGGCCTTCGGACGGTTTCTGCCCCGGGGCGGCGCTTGGGATGGCAAGAACCGTCGTTTTTGGGCACACT